>NZ_FNEK01000041.1 GCF_900099935.1 Aliiruegeria lutimaris
ATCTGAGACCCCTATATCTGCCTCAACAGAAGGGAATCACATCACAACCAATCTGGGAAGCCTGAATCAGATAGGCCGCGACACGCTCTAGTCTCAAACCTGGTCCCGTGCTGGTTGCAAAAGAACGCGATCATCTCGATCAGGACTGCTTTCCAACCTCGGGCAATACAGCCATTCGGTGGCGCGCGCTTCACGCGCGAAAACGATCCTCCGGATCGTGCCTTCGGCATGAGTATTTCCACCAGGAGAAGTCGTTACTGCCGAGCAGTCATCTTCTGACCTGAAATATCCTGGGGGGGAGCGCTCGCCAGAGCGCGGGGGGCAAAGCCCCCACCGAGATCCAGTAACGGCTCATGGTAGAACCGTGGGTCCGATCAACCGGTCGAAACCATATGGTTGAGCGAGAAAAGCGGCCGCCGCCCCTCAATAAGCTCCCCGAATGTGCGCTTTAACCTCCGCCTCGTAGAAAGCCGTCAGCTCGTCATGCAGCGCTTTCGGCAGGGGTGCCACGTCGGACGCGCCCGCGTTGCGCAGGATCTGATCCGGAGCACTTGCACCCGGGATGATCGTGGAGACGGCCGGGTGATCGAGGATCCAGCGCTGCGCCATCTTGGCCAGCGTCATGCCCTCGGGAAGCATTTCCTTGAGCCGGTCGGCCAGCTCGACCCCCTTTTCATAGGGCAGCCCGGCAAAGGTCTCGCCCACGTTGAAGGCGGCGCCGTCGCGGTTGAAGTTGCGGTGATCGCCCTCGGCGAATTGCGTCTCCAGCGTGTAGCGCCCGCTCAGCAGACCGCTCGCCAGCGGCAGGCGCACGATGATGCCGACCCCCTTGGCCTCCGCTTGCGGCAAGAGTTCGGTAACCAGTTTCTGCCGGAAGAGGTTGAAGATGACCTGCAACGACAGCAATCCCTCCTGCTCCAGGCAAAGAAGCCCCTCCTCGACCGTCTCGACAGACGCGCCGAAATGACGAATCGCCCCCTCCTGCTGCAACTTGCGCAGCCAATCGAAGATCTCGCCCTGCCGCATCACTTCCGTCGGGATACAGTGCAGCTGGACCAGGTCCAGCGCCTCGACCCCGAGCCGCTCGCGCGAGGCGTCGACGCCCCGGCGCAGCGCGTCCTCGCTGTAGCCGTCGGGGTAGACACCCGCACCCCGTCCGAACTTGGTTGCGACCCGGATCTCGGGGCCATCGTAATGCTTGAGGAACTGCCCGATCAGGTCCTCGCTGCGGCCCGATCCATAGACATCGGCGGTATCGAAGAAACGCACGCCTTGTACGGCAGCCTTGGTCAGGATCTCCAGCGCGATCTCGCGGTTCACGCCCTGTCCCCAATCGGCCCCGATCTGCCAGCAGCCAAGTCCGATCTCGCTCACCTCGAAACCATTTGATCCGAGCATTCTCGTCTTCATGGGATATCCTTTCCAATGAGGTTGCCCGCGATGGCGGCAACCGGAATTCGCGGGCTTTATCTGCCTGCGCACCCCGGAGGTCAATCGGCCCATCCGCGCGTCTCAGGCGCGCGGCCCGGCCCAACCGGAGGGGCCCCACCCCTGGATGGGGCAACGACGGGCGGGAGGGCTCCCGGCAATCGGGATGCCGGAAAAGAAAGAGGCGCCCGCAAAGCGCCCCTTCCTTTCCATCTGTCCATCGGCGTTTCGGCCCTAGGCCGGAGGCTTCTTGTAGGCATAGAGCGCGGCACAGGCGCAGGAGACAAGGCGCGCCTTCTCGTCATCGGCCCGGCTGGTCAGGATGATCGGGCATTTCGCGCCGATCACGACCCCGCCGGCCTCGGCATGGGCGATGAAGGTCAGCTCCTTGGCCAGCATATTGGCGCTTTCCAGGTTCGGCGCGATCAGGATCTCGGCCTGGCCGGCCACCATGGACTGGATCCCCTTGGTGCGGGCCGCCTCGATATCGATGGCGTTGTCCATGGCCAGCGGACCATCGACCAGCGCGCCGCGGATCTGGCCGCGCTCGGCCATCTTGGAAATGGCGGCGGCATCGAGCGTCGAGGGGATCTTGGGGGTCACCGTCTCCACCGCCGACAGGATTCCCACCTTGGGCACTTCAATCCCCAGCGTATGCGCCAGGTCGATCGCGTTCTGCGTGATGTCGACCTTGGTCTCCAGGTCCGGCGCGATATTGATCGCCGCATCCGAGATCAGCAGCAGATGGGTCAGCCCCGGCACGTCCATCACGAAGACATGGGAGAGCCGGCGCCCCGTCCGCAGCCCACCATCGCGCTTGACCACCTGGCCGAGCAGTTCGTCTGTATGCAGCTGCCCCTTCATCACCGCCTGGGCCCTGCCCTCGTGAACAAGACGTACGCCGATCGCGGCGGCCAGCTTGTGGTTGGGCTCGTGGATCAGCTCGAAGCCGGAAATATCGCGGCCAATGGCCTTGGCGGCGGCCCGGATCTTGACCTCGTCCCCGATCAGGATCGGGTCGATGATCGTGTGATCGGCCCCCAGAAGTGCACCAAGCAGGGCGTCCTCCGATTCCGGCGCGATCACCGACGTCTTCATCGGCGGCAGCGGCTCGGCTTCCTTGAGCAGCTTGTCGAAATGCACATGGCGCTGGACGATCATGCCGGGAATGTCATCGACATTGTAGTCCATCTGCTCAAGCGGCGCGAAGACCTCGACGAACCCCTCGAGCAGCTTCTTGCCGCTTGTCGTGTCCACCCGGCAGGCAAATTTCGCGACATTGTTGTCGAGCTTCTCGGTCAGCACCACCTTTACGACCAACTCGTCCCCGTCATGGGCGCGCTCGAAGAACTCGACCTTGTGCGATTTGTAGAGTGTCCCCGGGCCGGGCAACTTGTTGCCGAGCGCCGAGGAAATCAGCGTCGAAACCCACATTGCCGGCGCCACCGGCTCGTGCAGCGCGTCGGTTCCCTCGAAATCCTTCATGCGGGGAAAGTGCTTGGGGTTCATATTGCCGGTGATATTGGCAAAGACGAAGAAATCGTCGGCCCGACAGACCCGTCGAACCTCGGCCTCCATGCCGATTTCCAACTTGTCCCACGGCGTATTGCTCAGTGTGGTCATCATCCCATCCCTACCGGATCGCGGGTGCCGAAACAGTGAGAGGGCGGCATCCGGTTGACCGCCCGTACGACATTTCTCCCCGCTATGGATTTTGCATGTCGAGCCATTGAAAGAAAGCCTGCGCGACGCAACGACAATGGCGATAGCGGGGAGCTTTACCCACTCGGGCGGAAATGCCGCACCGCGGCGTCCCGTCGGGCTTCCAAAAGGGAGGCTATGCGACCGGCGATGCGCATGTTAGCCATTTATCATAACGACTTGCTGAAGGAAGGGGCGTGTCCGATGAAATCGATATCTGCAATTGCGCTTGGGCTTGCGATGGCCACGGGAATTGGCGCGACGCCGGCCGGCGCCCAGCAAGCGCAGTTCGAGCTCGAACTCAACAGCCTGAAACCGGTCGAGACCGGCTGCAGGCTGACCTATGTGGCCCGGAACGCGACCGGTACAGACCTTGAGGCGGCCTCGTTCGAAGTTGCCGTGTTCGATGGCGCTGGCTCGGTCAGCCGCCTGCTGATCCTCGAATTCGGCGCGCTGCGCGACGGCAAGACGAAGGTTGTGCAATTCGACCTCGCTGGACAGGACTGCGGCGAGATTTCCCGCCTGCTGATCAATGATATCGCCGAATGCTCCGCCGCCCAGGGCGACGCCCCGGACTGCATACAGGCGCTTTCACCGAGCAGCCGGACCGAGGTTCAGTTCGGCCTGTGATCCAGCCCCGGGCCGCCCGGATCATCCGACCCGGCGGCCCGCGACCCAGTTGCCACGCACGGCGCCGGCTCCGGCCACCCGGTGCACCCGGATGATATCGGCCCGCGCGCCGATCTCGATCCGCCCACGATCGTGCAGGTCGACCACGTCCGCCGGCGCGCGGGTCACGGTGCGCACCCCGCGTGCGACATCGCCCCACAGGTCCCCCAGCATCAGCGCCGCTGTCAGCAGCGCCGAGGGTACGTAATCGGAACTCAGGATATCCAGCAGGTCGGCTTCCGCCAGGTCCTGCGCGGCCACGTTGCCGGAATGGCTGCCGCCCCTGATGAGGTTCGGGGCTCCCATCATCACCGCGATTCCCCGCTCGTGGCAGGCGGCCGCCGCTTCGTGAGTGGTGGGGAATTCCGCCAGCCGCACGCCATGGGCGGCCGAGGTTCCGACATGGTCCGCCAGCGTGTCGTCATGGCTGGCCAGAACCGCGCCGTAGCGGCGCGCCTCCGCGACCGCGGCGCGTTCGTGTAGCTCACCGTAGCGCGCGCGCAGTTCCTTCATATGCGCGACATGCTCCTCGAACCCGTCGTCCGACAGCGCGTGCTTGCCCTGTACGTAGGCCTTCAGTTTGGAGATGTCCCGGAACTGCCGCTGGCCCGGGGTGTGGTCCATCAGGCTGACGATCCCGACCCGGTCTTCCGGGCCGAACTCCGCCATCTCCTGCACCAGCGTCTGTGAACAGACCTCGGCGCGCAGATGCAGGAAATGGCTGATCCTGAGCGCCCCCGAAGCGCGCAGATGCAACATCTCGGTCGCCAACTGGCGCGCATAGGCCCGGTAATTCGTCCGCGCGCTCTGCACCGACCCCACCCGCATCGCGTCGAAAACGGTGGTAACACCGACGCTGGCCAACTCGCCATCATGCGCGATCATGGCCGCCGCATGCGGCCAGTCGACCTTGGGCCGCGGCTGGATGTGGCGCTCCAGGTTGTCGGTGTGCAGCTCGATCAGGCCGGGCATCACCATGTCGCCCTCGCAATCCAGCGCACCGGCCGGTACCGCCGCGCCCTGCCCGATCCCGGCAATCCGCCCGCCAGCGATGCGCAGGCTGCCGGTCACCACCTCCTCGGGTAGAACCAGCTGTGCATTGGCCAGGATTATCTCGTTCATCTACCGTCTCCGGGCTGTCTGCTCTCGCCGTGCGGGCCGCTCTGTGCTAGGCGCGCATGAGGAGGCATGTCATGGATGGATTCACGCGTTACGCGCTCTTTTACGCACCGCCGGCCGGGCCGCTGGCCGATTTCGGCGCCGCCTGGCTGGGATGGGATCCGCGCAACGGGAAACGCGTGGCGCATCCCGCCCTGCCCGGCCTGCCGCTGCCGGTTGCCGAGATCACCGAAACGCCGCGCAAATACGGCTTCCACGGCACGCTCAAGCCGCCCTTCCAGCTCAAGCCCGGATTCGACGTGGCCGAGCTGCACAACGCCGCCGAGGCGCTCGCCGCGATGCTGCCGCCGGTTCTGCTCGACGGGCTTAAACTCTCCCGCATCGGCAGCTTCCTTGCCCTCGTGCCCAAAGGCGACACGACGCAACTCGCGCTCCTCGCCGCCCGCGTGGTCGAGGCTCTGGACGGCTTCCGCGCCGCTCCCGAGGAAGACGAACTTGCGCGGCGCCGTAAACCCGGCCTGTCGGCACGGCAGGAGGTGCTGCTGCAGCAATGGGGCTACCCCTACGTCATGGAAGAGTTCCGCTTTCACCTGACGCTCTCCGGAAATCTGCCCGACGCCGTGGCCGACGCCGTGGCTGCGCGCCTGCATCCCGTGGTCGAGCCGCTGCTGCCGCGTCCCTTCAGGATCCGCGAAATCTGCCTCTTCGGCGAGGGGCAGGACGGGCGTTTCCACCACCTGCATCGCTACACGCTCTCCGGCTGAAGCACGCCGAGAAAGTCCCGTACCGCGTGGTCGAGGCTGCCGTCATTCTCCACCACCCGGATCGGGGGGCCATAAGGGATCTGGTAGTCCGCCCGCGCCAGCCGCCGGGCGATCTCCTGCTTGCTCTCCCGCCCCCGCGCCGCCAGCCGCTCGGCCAGCACGGGCACAGAGGCCGTCACGAGGATCACCGTCAGGCCGGGAAACACCTCCCATGCCCGGCCCAGGATGCCGCGCGAACCATTGAAAAGCACGTTGCGCCCCTCGGAGATCGCCCGGTCGACACTGCGGGGAATGCCATAGCAGAGCCCATGCGCCTGCCAGTCCAGCACGAAATCTCCCGCCACCTTGCGGCGCGCAAACTCGGCCTCGCTCACCCCCTCGAACGGCTCGCCGCCGGCCGTCTCCGGCCGGGTGATCACGCGCCGCACAAGGTGCAGATCGGGCCGGTGCCGCTTGACCTCGGCCATCAGCGTATCCTTACCCGCTCCCGATGGCCCGACCACCGCGAAGAGCCGCCCCCCCATCTCAGGCTGCCCTTTGAGGGGTGAACCCCGTCACGTCGATCTCGCGGTCGCAAACCTGCTCCCGCGCGGCGGCATCGTGGAAGATCCCGACGATCGCCGCCCCGCGCGCCTTGGCCTCCTCGATCAGGGCCAGCACCGTGGCGCGATTGACCGCGTCGAGGCTCGCCGTCGGCTCGTCCAGAAGCAGCGCCGGATAGCCATGCGCAAAGCCGCGCGCGACATTCACCCGCTGCTGCTCGCCGCCGGAAAAGGTCGTCGGAGACAGGCCCCAGAGCGTGCGCGGAATGTTCAGCCGCTCCAGCAGCGCCGCCGCCCGCGCCCGGGCGGCCTCCAGTTCGACCCCGACCGCCAACAACGGTTCCGCCACCACGTCCAGCGTCGGAACCCGCGGCACGACCCGTAAGAACTGGCTTACATATCCAATCGTTACCCGGCGAAGCTCAAGTATTTCCCGAGGTTCGGCGCGTGCTACGTCCACGCCATCCACGACAATACACCCAGCCTGCGCGAGGTAATTGCCATAGATCATCCGCATCAGCGTCGACTTGCCGGCCCCCGATGCGCCGACCAGCGCCACGCATTCCCCCGGCTGCACGCTCAGGGTCGCGTTTTGCATCACCGGGATCACTGCCGCGCCCTGGTTGTGAAGCGTGAAGCTCTTGGCCACGTCCTTCAGTTCGATCATTCCCGGCTCCCCGCGCCCGGCCTCACATCCAGCCGCGTTTCCTGAAAAAGAGATATGTCGCGAGGCCCGAGACCACCATGCTCCCAAGCGCGACGGCGAAGCCCCATTTGCTGTCGAGTTCCGGCATCCATTCGAAATTCATCCCGTATATCGAGGCAATCAGCATCGCCGGCGCAAACAGAGCGACCAGCGCCGAGAGCATGGAGACCGACTTGTTCTGCTCCAGGTCGATCATTCCCAAGGTTGCGTCTGTCACCACCGAGGCCCGCGCCGAAAGGTAATCGGCGTGTTCCTCTAGCGCGGCGAC
This sequence comes from Aliiruegeria lutimaris, assembly GCF_900099935.1. Taxonomy (GTDB): domain Bacteria; phylum Pseudomonadota; class Alphaproteobacteria; order Rhodobacterales; family Rhodobacteraceae; genus Tropicimonas; species Tropicimonas lutimaris. Next base: position 7,198 of record NZ_FNEK01000041.1, read on the forward strand.
ATCGCGTACGTGGCCGGCCATCAGCCGGCTGATTTCCTTGGCATTCTCAGACTCGACGGGGAATTGTTCGAGATAGTTCAGCGCCCGGGCGAGGGTCAGGAGCGACTGGCGCACCGCGGCGATGCGCACTCCGAAACGGCCGGCAACTTCCAGCGCGCGCTGCAATGTCGCGCTGCGGTTTTGCCGCCCGCCATCGAAAACCTCCCCCGAGACGCTATCGAGCGAGCGGCCGATCTCCTCCATCGTGTCGGACAACTCGTCAACCATCTCCTCGATCAGCCCCAGGCAGAGCCGCAGCGGCGAGGCGCAGCCGGCCCCGCTGCGCGCGGCACGCTCCGGGAAAACCGACAGCGCCTCCGGTTCATGGTAGCGCACCGTGACCAGCCGTTTCGGCGCCAGCACGAGGCAAAGCGGCCGCGACAGGCGCCGCCCGTCGGTCGTCAATCCGGGCAGGACCACGGTCATGTATTTGGTTGCGTCGATCCGGTAGAGCCGGCTGGAGAGCTGCAACTCCTCCATGTCCTCCTGAGCCGGCACCGAAATGCCCAACGCTTCCACGCTCGCCGCCTGTTCCGGCGTCGGAACGAAGAGATCGATCCAGATGGCTTCGTCGAGCCCCTCCGACGGAGAGTCCAGGGCAACGATGTCGTTTCGGGTGAGGCGGAAGGCGCGCAGCATGAGTCAGACCTGTAGAACGGAAGATACCAATAGCTGCGTATAGCCATGCTGCGGGTCGTCAAGCACTTGATCGGTCAAACCGGCCTCAACGACGCGCCCATCCTTCATGACCATCAGCCGATGTGCCAGAAGTCGGACCACCGCGAGGTCATGCGTCACCACGATCGCGCTCAGCCCCATGTCGCGCACCAGCCCGCGCAAAAGGTCGAGAAGCCGAGCCTGCACCGACACATCGAGCCCGCCCGTCGGCTCGTCCATGAAGACCAGCCGCGGCGCCGTCACGAGGTTGCGCGCGATCTGTAGCCGCTGCTGCATGCCGCCGGAAAAGGCGCTCGGCCGGTCGTCGATACGGCTTTCGTCGATTTCCACCCGGCCGAGCCAGTCCACTGCCTCCTCGCGTATGCGGCCGTAATGCCGCGCGCCCACGGCCATCAGCCGCTCGCCGACATTGCCGCCCGCCGTCACCGACATCCGCAGCCCGTCGCGCGGGTTCTGATGCACGAAGGCCCAATCGGTCCGCGCCAGCATCCGCCGCTCCGGCTCCGACATGGTCACCGTGTCGCGCAGCCCCTCGGCGCGGGTGTCGAACAGAACCTCGCCGAGATCCGGTTCAAGATGGCCCGCCAAGAGTTTGAGAAGCTTCGACTTTCCAGAACCGCTTTCGCCCACGATTCCCATCACCTCGCCGGGATAGAGATCGAAACTCACATCCGTGCAGCCGATCCGCGCGCCATAGCGTTTCTGGATGTTTCGAACAGACAGGAGCGGCGTTATGCGGTTTCCTCCTCGAATGGTGCTGCCAGCGCGCCAGAATGGCCCTCCTCGCGGCGCGACCGGCAGAAATCGGTGTCCGAGCAGACGAACATCCGTCCGCCCTCGTCATCGACGATCACCTCGTCGAGATAGGAATTTCCTGCCCCGCACAGAGCGCAGTCATGGTCCGCTTTCGACGGCACAAAGGGATGGTCCTCGAAATCGAGGCTGACCACCTTCGTGTACGGCGGAACGGCATAGATGCGCTGCTCCCGCCCGGCGCCGAAAAGCTGGATCGCGCCCATCTCCATTTTCGGGTTGTCGAATTTCGGGATCGGCGACGGGTCCATAACGTAGCGGCCCTCCACTTTCACCGGATAGGCATAGGAGGTCGCGATCTCGCCATGGCGCGCGATATCCTCGTAGAGCTTCACATGCATCAGCCCGTATTCCTCCAGCTCATGCATCTTGCGCGTCTCCGTCTCGCGCGGCTCCAGGAAGCGCAGCGGCTCCGGAATAGGCACCTGGTAGACGAGGATCTGCCCCTCGCCCAGCTCGGTCTCGGGAATGCGGTGGCGGGTCTGGATCACCGTCGCCTCCGAAGCGCGCTCCGTCGTCTTCACCGTGGCCGTCTTTTCGAAGAACTTGCGGATCGACACGGCGTTGGTCGTATCATCCGCGCCCTGATCGATCACCTTGAAGCGATCCTCCGGAACGAGCACCGCGGCGGAGACCTGCACGCGCCCGTGCCCCAGCCATAGGGCATGGGCATTTCGCGGCTGGCAAAGGGCACCTGGTAGCCGGGAATGGCCAGCCCCTTGAGCAAAGCCCTGCGGATCATCCGCTTCGTCTGCTCGTCCAGATACGCATAATTGTAATCTTTTTGACGTTCACTCGTCATGAGTCTGCCCCAATTCGATGCGAATTTTGCGGGCGTAAGCGGTCAAGGAGGTTCCAATGGAATGGTTTTCCCAGATCACGGTCGGCGAGGTGATCCTGTCCTTTCTCACCTGCTGTCTGATCCACGAAGCCCTCGTGATCGTTCTGCCAGACGAGATTGCCGGCCCCGGCGGCTGGCTGATCGACACGCGCGACTGAACCGCAAACCTCTTTCCAGGCACCTGTAGACGAAGGCGTCATTCCGCCGCCTCCTGTTGGTCCTGCCGGGTAGCCTGTGCCTCCCGGCGCAGCCGCCGCACCAGTTCCAGCTCGGATTGGAAATCGACGTAATGGGGCAGCTTGATATGTTCCAGAAACCCCGTCGCCTGGATATTGTCCGAATGCGCCAGCACGAATTCCTCGTCCTGCGCCGCCGCCCCGAGATCGTCCTCGCCCAGCTCGCGCCAGCGCAGCGCCCGGTCCACCAGCGCCATCGAGATCGCCTTGCGCTCGGTCATGCCGAAGGTCAGCCCATAGCCACGGGTGAATTGCGGAGGTTCGGTTTTCGACCCCTTGAACTGGTTCACCGTCTCGCATTCGGTCAGCCGCAGCTCGCCGATCTCGATGGCAAAGCCCAGCTCGGGGATCTCCATTTCCACCGGCACCGTGCCGACGCGCAGCTCGCCCACGAAGGCGTGGTTGCGCGCGTAGCCCCGCTGGGTGGAATAGGCGAGGCCCAGCACGAACCCCTCGTCGCCCCGCGTCAGGTTCTGCAGGCGCAGCGCGCGGTTGGCCGGGAACTCCATCGGCTCGCGGGTCAGGTCCGGCGGCGTCGCGTCGCCCTGCGGCTCCTGCTCGATCATGCCGTCGCGGTTCAGGAACCCGGTGATATGCGGCACGGGGGCCGCCTGCGGTTCCCCGCTCTGCGCTTCCGGGATTTCTCCTTCGGCATCCAGCGCGAAATCGAGCAGGCGGTGAGTATAGTCGAAGGTCGGCCCGAGGAGCTGCCCGCCCGGCACATCCTTGAAAGTCGCGGAAATCCGTCGGTCACAGGCCATCTCGCCTGTTTCCACCGGCTTGCTCGCCCCGAGGCGCGGCAGCGTGGTGCGATAGGCGCGGACCAGGAAGATTGCCTCGATCAGGTCGCCGCGCGCCTGCTTGATCGCCAGCGCGGCAAGGTCGGGATCATAGAGCGAGCCCTCGGCCATCACCCGGTTCACGGCAAGGCTGAGCTGCTCGCGGATCTGCGCGACGGAAAGCTCAGCCACCCCCTTGTCGCCCCGCCGCTCTTCGGCAAGCCAGGCATGGGCGTTCTCGATGGCGCGCTCGCCTCCCTTGACGGCAACATACATCAGGCAACCTCCCCGATTTTCGTACTGCGCGGGAGCGCGGCAAGGGTCGATCCCGCACAGAAGAAGAAGTCCAGGCCCAGCGGGAAGAGCCGGGAATTGCGCTTGAAAGCTTCCCGCTCGGGCAGCGGCAGGAAGGCTTCGCTGCGAATGCCCGGACCGGTGAGCCGCGCGCCGCTGGCCGACAATACGTCCATCTCGACGATCAGCGTGGCAGACCGATCCGGATAGGAGGGCTCGCCAAGCGCGAAACGCGCCAGCGGTTGCAGCGCTTCCCAGCGGCCAAGCGCGAAACGCGCCTCCTCGGCTGGCACCAGCGGCGCACCGGCATGAAAGGTCACCCAGTCCCGCACCGCGTCGCAATCGGTCGCGCCCGCAAGGTGCAGCGGCGTTTCGCCATCGCACAGCGTCAGCAGCAACGCGCCGGCAGCGGGTGAGAGCGGCGCAGGCGGACGCGCGCCCGTGACCTGATGCAGCGTGCCGGGCCGGGCCATCGCCTCCAGCGCGGCGCGAAACGCGCGCGCGGCCTGAACGGGCGCATCGGTAAAGTCGCCTTCGAGAGCTTCGGGTCTCATTGATCCTCTCCCCGCACCATGGTGAAGAACTCCGCCTTCGTCGCCGCCGCCTTGGCCGCGCGGGCAGTGTCGCGCGCGGCCTGTGCTTCCGCGAGCGGCGCCAGAACCGAGGCCCGGATCTCCCCGGCGCGGACCGTCTGCATCATCGCGTCCACCAGCGCGGCGTTGCGCGCCTTGGTCTTGTCGCGGCCCTGCACGTAGCCATGTCCGACCTCACCGCTCTCCAGCCGCAGCGAGCAGCGCGTCACCGTCATTTCGCCAAGGTTGAAAGGCTGGCCGGTGCCGCCAATCCGCCCGCGCACCATCACGCCGCCGATCTCCGGCGCGCGCAGATCATGCGCCTGAGGAAGTCGGTCCAGCGCACCCAGCCGATCTGCCAGATCCGCCGCCGACGCCCTGGCAAGCAGGCCCATCCAGATCTTTCTGTCTTCTGTCGCGTCATTCATGGACAACTTGCCGATTTGTCGAGATAACTATACAACTAGACAAATCAATAGACATCCGTCCCGAGTCGCACAAGACCGGCAAGCATGAAGCTTTGGTGACAGCATGGCCCGCACTCCCGTCTGGAAGACCATCGCCAGCGCGCTCGACGCCGAGATTGCCGCCGGCCATTATCGGCCCGGCGACCGCCTGCCCACCGAGGCAGCGCTCTCCGCGCGGTTTGACGTCAATCGCCACACGGTGCGCCGGGCGCTGGCCGATCTGGTCGAGCGAGGCATGGTGCATACCCGCCGCGGCTCCGGCGCATTCGTCACCGCCCGCTCGACCGATTACCCGCTGAGCCGCCGTCCCCGCTTTCATCGCTCCATCACCGATGCCGGGCGCGCGCCATCGCGCCGGGTTCTATCGCTGGAAAGCCGCGCGGCGGATGCGCGCGAGGCGGAGGCGCTACAGATCCCGACCGGCGCGCCGGTCCACATCTATGAGGCGCTCTCGTTCATTGACGATGTCCCCACCGCCATCAGCCGCTCGGTCTTTCCCGCCGGGCGCCTGCCCGGCCTGCTGGACCGGCTGGCCGAACAGCCCTCGATTACCCATGCGCTCGCGGGCGAAGGGGTGAGCGACTACACCCGCGCCTCCACCCGGATCACCGCCAAGCTCGCCACGGCCACGCAGGCGCTGCTGCTGGCCATCCGCGAGGGCGACCCGATCCTGCGCTCCATCGCGATCAATGTCGCGCCGGACGGAACCCCGGTCGAATATGGCCATGCCTGGTTTGCCGGCGACCGCCTGACGTTGACGCTGCACGGGGACGACGCGTGATCTGCGCGGCAGGGGCGGCAGAAATTTCCATCAATCGAGAATAGACCGGCAAAAAACGCTCAGGATGTCACACACGCGATACAGTGAGTTTGTATCCCGACCGGACAGATAACGGCAGATATTCTGAGTACATCCATGCAAGCCGCTCTCCCCCCTGTGCGCTTCACGGGCGCGCAAATCCTACGCGACGGCGAACTTCAGCGCCGCTCACTGGCCGTTGCCAACGGCCGGATCACCAAGGGTCCCCTGCCCGAGGTGGACATGCGCGGCTACCTGCTGCTGCCGGGGATCATCGACCTGCATGGCGATGCCTTCGAGCGCCATATCGTCCCTCGGCCGAACGCGCCCTTCGATCCGTCCATCGGCCTTTGCTCGGTCGATCGCGACGCCGCCGTCAACGGGGTGACCACCGCCTGGCTGGCCGTATCCTGGTCCTGGGAGGGAGGCTTCCGCGGGCCGGATTCCGCCGAGCGCATCCAGGATGCGCTGACCGCCTATCGCCCGCATATGGGCACGGACCTGCATGTGCAATTGCGCTGCGAAACCCACATGATCGACAGCGCGGACCGAATGCTCGCCGCAATCCGGCGCCATGGCGTGGATTACGTGGTGTTCAACAACCACCTGCACGAGGCGTTGGAGCTTGCCCGGAGCAAGCCGGAGGAGGTCGCCCACTGGGCCAGCCGAGAGGGACGCACGCTGGAGCAGCACATGGCGCTGGTTCGGGAGATGCTGTCAAGCAGCAAGGAGGTGCCGCGCCACCTGTGCCGGCTGGCCGAAGCCTTCGACGTACTTGGCGTGCGCTATGGAAGCCATGACGACCCCGATGGGGAAACCCGCGAGACCTATTCGATGATCGGCGCTTCCATCGCCGAGTTCCCCACCACGCGCCGCGCCGCCGCCGCCGCCAAGGCGATGAACGACCCGGTGATCATGGGCGCGCCCAATGTCCTGCGCGGCGGCAGCCAGTCCGGCAATGTGCGCGCGACGGACCTGATCTCGCAGAAGCTCTGCGACGCGCTGGTCTCGGACTATTACTACCCGGCCCTCGCCGGGGCGGCCTGGACCCTGGTCGATCGGGGCATCTGCGATCTGCCCGGCGCCTGGGCGATGATTTCCTCCCGGCCCGCCGAGATCCTGCGCCTGTTTGACCGGGGCAGCCTGGACTTTGGCCGGCGCGCCGATCTTGTCGCCGTAAACGAGCAGACACGGGCCATCGAGATGACGATTTCGGGGGGCGTCCTGACCCATCTCAGCCACGGCGCTGCACGTCGCGTTGCCGCCGGTCCGCAGCATCTCGACATGGCCGCAGAATAGGTCCGCAAGCGCCTTCGGTGAGTCGTTCTTCGCGCTTTCCCGAAACCCCTTTCTTTGCTCGCCAACGCCCCAAAGGTCTCCCGCCGCCCTTGCGGCCCCGCGCGGCAACGCGATTGCGACCTTTTGCAGCCCTAATCCATTCCAGGTTTGCCGCCACGCAACCATGCGGAAGATAGCTAAAAATCTTCGCATCTGGTATAATAACAAGGCATGGGCGCGCGAAACCTGCGGGAGGAGTGAGACGTAGCAGACGGGTGGCACTACGAATACGATTGGCAATATGGCTGACATTATGAACCAGGTTGGGCCTATGGCTGGGTTTATGACTACGGTTGGCTCTATGGCTGGACCTACGATTATGGTTGGCTCTACGACTATGGCTGGCTCTACGGATACTACTATGACTACGGCTGGACCTACGGGTATGGCTGGCTCTATGGCTGGTATGCCGGCTGGGGTTGGACCTATGGCTGGACCTGGAGCTATGGCTGGGATTACGGCTGGTATCTTGGCTGGGGCTGGGATTACGGCTGGTATTGATCCCTCGACAGGCGGCGGAATATCCCGCCCCATGGACGCAGACAACAAAGGCGCCACCTTCGGGTGGCGTCTTTCATTTCAAAGGGCAAGGAAACAGGGGTCCTCCGCGAGCCCCCGTGGCTGGGTCATGCGCGGATTTCTGTGCATCCTCCTACGGAGCCCATCACAAAGTACGACACATTTTAGCGAGCCCGAGCGCTTCATCCTCAGGATCTCGGCAGAGTTTTTTTCAGCCCGAAATTGCAGCCCATTGGCAAATCTGGAAAAACGCTGACGGCCACCCGGCATCGGCCGGGCCGCTTCCAAGGCAACCCGCAATTAGACAGGCATTTGATCCAAATCGAAAATTCATCCAGCTGGATGGCACTTGCGCTTCTCGCTAGCGTGACCGCGAGGTTTCCTGTCTACTTGGCTGAAGGGCAGCAAAATGGCCGAGCTGCGTTACGAGTACACTTACGACTGGCAATATGGCTGGCATTACGATCCGGGCTGGGTCTACGCCTATAGCTGGCAATTCGGGTGGCATTACAGCTACGGCTGGATCCATGACTTCGGCTGGCTCTATGGCTGGAATTACGGCTGGGCCTATGGGTATGGCTGGCAATATGGCGGCTATTACGGATGGTTTCTGGGCGACAGCTGGTTCTATGGCTGGAATTATGGGTGGGTCCAATCCCATGGCTGGCATTATAGCTGGTACCTGGGCTGGAGCTATGGCTGGGGCTGGAACAACGGCTGGCACTATGGCTGGACCTATGGCTATGGCTGGTTCTGGAATTATGGCTGGTCGTCGGGCAGCTGGAATGTCGGATGGCATAGCGGATATGGATGGTATGTCGGCTGGGATTACGGCTGGTACGTCAACCATGGCTGGCATTTCGGCTGGAACCTTGGCTACTGGTGGTCGCATGGCTGGAACTATGGCTGGTATGTAGGCCACAGCTGGATCCATGGCTGGCATCAGGGCTGGTATGCCGGCTATGGTTGGTCCCCCGGTTGGAACTATGGTTGGTACACCGGTTATGGATGGCTCCACGGCTATAGCTGGGATTACGGCTGGCATCTCGGCTGGGGTTGGGGCTACGGCGACGTATGGCAGTATGGCTGGCACTGGGGCTATGGATGGTCGTGGGGCTATGGATGGGATTACGGCGGATACTGGGGGTGGGGCTGGACCATCAGCTACTACTGAGTTCGTGTCGCGAAAGGGATCGGCGCGTCGGGCGGAAAATGAAGCGCTTTTTCCTGCAGCCGCGCCACCGCCAGGAGAGGCACTTTGGGCCCGGGATCTCGGGCGGTTTCGACAGCATCCGCCGGCGAGCGCCTCAAGGATCACGCGTGCCGAGAAGACGGCCATCCGGGGGCGCTGCCCCCAGACCCCCGGGATATTTCCGGAAAGAGGAAGGAACGGGCCACCGTTGAAAGTGCACAGGTTCCGGGAGAAATGCGCGCTTTGACTTCCACAATCGGTGAGCCTCCGGAGATTGCGCCACTGCATTTGGCAACATCAGGACAAGGGCACTGTGAAACGGATGCCTGGTGGCGCCAGGTACTCGGTGAAATTCCCGCCGGGGAACGAAACCCGGCGTGCTGTATCGCGGATCACTGGGCCGCGCGCAGGTCGAGAATATATTGCAGCAGCGCTGCTTCGGAGCGCTTCAACCGGTCGATCTGGGAAAAGATCTCGAGCTGCGTGATCGTGAACATGGCGATAACGCTGACAAGCAGTGTGTCGCTCTCCATATCGTCGATGCAATTCGGCCCGTCACCGACGAATTCCAGCGTCCCGTAGGCGATTCCGTCAAGGATCAGCGGTGTGCCGACGAATTTGCGTGGCGTGGACCCGTCGAAGGCGCATTTTCCCGCCAACCCGGCCGTTTGCGGATTTGCGAACCAGACGATTTCCTGTCCAGACATCAAATGCGCGGTCAGGCTGGCGGAATTGTCCGGGTTGCCCGGCGGCATGTCCTGGTCGGTGCTGCAAAATCGCGCGATCACCAGCGTGCGCGACCCGTCCACCCGCGTCACCCCGGCCGCGCGCATTTTCAGCGCCCGGCACCCTGCCGCCAACATTGCCTGCAACCGTTGCTCGGCGCTCTTGTCCGGTTCGGTGAAGGCGGCAATGATGGTGTCTCGGATGGCGGCGTTGCGCCGGGAACGGTTCAACGCGCGTTCCAGATCGTTCTGAAGCTGCCGGCTGGTGATCAGGGCCGCCCGCAGCAGGATCGCATCCGTCGCGCAATGGGCAAGATCCTGCATGACCGCGATGTCTTCCTCGCTCCAGTGGCGCACCTTGGGATCAACCACGCAAAGCGCCCCGAGAGCAGCCCCAGTCGGCCCGAAAATCGGCGCCCCGAGATAGGAACGAAAGGGAAGTTGATCCAGCTCGGCCAGCTCGCCCCCCAAGGGATGGGTGTCCTTGTCATTGACGGCAAGCGGGACCGCATCGCGGTGGACAAACTGGCTGAAGGATTTCGTGAGCGGGATCCAACCCGCCTGTTCCCACTCTGTCGGCATGCCCAGCCCGCTGACCAGGATCTGCCGTTCCACCTGCTGTTCGAACACGCCGATCAGCGCCATTTTCGCCGAAAAGATACGCCGCACGACCCGGGTGATATATTTCAGCGCCCCCTGCTCGTCGGGGTTGCATAAACCGAGCTCGTCGATTGAAAAGGCCTTTTGCCGGACAACCGGCGCGGGCTGGAGCTGCAACGCGGTCATATCGACCTCGATTGATCTGACAAGAATGGACACAGCTTGCCGGCTAATTCATTAAATTGAGGTTAACTTTTGCAACGGTCGCGGCGCTGTCCTCAGCAGACGATCTCGATCAGCTTCGGACCGGGCGTCTCCATGGCCGCGCGGAAGGCGTCGGCAAAGCTCTCCATGTCCTGCACCCGGCGCGCTGGCACGCCATGCCCCTGCGACAGCGCCACCCAGTCCAACTCGGGCCCTTCGACATTGAACATGCGCTCGGCATTGCGCCCGACATGGCTTACGCCAACATTGGCCAACTCCGCGCGCAGGATCTGGTAGCCGCGATTGGCGAAGATCAGCACCGTCATGTCGAGTTGTTCGCGTGCCATCGTCCAGAGCGACTGCAGCGTGTACATCGCCGAGCCGTCGCCCGTGGGCGCGATGACCTTGCGGTCCGGACAGGCCACCGCCGCGCCGACCGCCAGCGGCAGGGCCGCCCCGATCGCGCCGCCAGGATTGTAGAGCAGGTCGTGGTTGCGAGCAGTGCGCGTGGGCGGGATGACATCGGCGCCCGCCGTTACCGCCTCGTTGGCGATGATTGCCCCCTCGGGCAGCAACGCAGCAAGCGCCTGCCCGACCTTCGCCAACGTTAGCTCTCCCGTGGGAAGCTCCGGCACGTCCAGCGACAGCAAGGCGGGTTCCGCCTGCTCCGCGCCTGTTGCCACGATCAATGTCTGCAGCGTCCAGGCAATGTCCATCGTCGGCCCGCAAAGGTCGACCATCCGGCAATCGGCGGGCTCCGGCGTCGAGGGCCGGTCGGGATAGGCAAAAAAGGCCACTGGCTGGCCCGCGCCCAGCAGCACCAGGTGCTTGACGTCCTTCAGGATCTCGACATTTTCCAGCACCGGGTAGTGCAGGCACTCGATATCGACCGCGCCCTCGCCGCGCTCGATCCGCGGCAGGAAATAATCCGCCATCAGGCGGCAACCGGTCTTGCGGGCGATCTTGCCAGCCAGCCTTGCCAGCGGGCCGAACGCCGCTGCGCCACCGATAAACAACGCAGCCCCAGGCTCGGTCAGCGCGGCGGCGGCGGCGGCGATCTGGTCGGGGCGCGGACGGTGCAGTGCGACGGGCGGCAGCGGGTCCACCGGCCCCTCGGCCTCGCTCCAGGCGGTATTCGCGGGCAGCACCAGCGTGGCGATCTGGCCGTTGCGCGCAGTCGCGGCGCGGATCGCCTCCGCCCCGTCCTGCGCCACGGCCAGCGCATCCATCGACAGCTTGACCCAGTCGGAAACGGAGCGGGTAACGCCCTCGATATCACCCTTGAGCGGCGCGTCGAATTTCAGGTGGTAATCTGCATGTTCGCCCACGACATTGATCATGGCCGAATGCCCCTTTCGGGCGTTGTGCACATTGGCATAGCCATTGCCGAAACCGGGCGCGAGATGCAGCAGCGTCGCCGCCGGCTTGCCGCTCATGCGGAAATAGCCATCGGCCGCGCCTGTCACTCCGCCCTCGAACAGGCTGAGAATGCAGCGCATTTCGGGATGCGAATCGAGCGCGGCGACGAAATGCATCTCGGACGTGCCGGGATTGGCAAAACAGACGTCCAGCCCGCCCGCGAGAAAGGTTTTCACAAGGGATTCTGCGCCGTTCATACCTGCACCTCATCTTCGGCCTTGGGGCCAGCCGTTTCCGCCGCGCAGTCAAGCACAGCGAAAAGATGCGTGCACTTGGAAAATCCGCCGCGCCGGCTCACGACATTCCATTTTCACGGGCGCTCGTCTTGAGTTCCGCAACCTGTCGGAGAGCGCTCAAACCATGGCGGCACATGAGACCATGCCGGGAAATTGCCAAATGGCACCGCGAAAAATCCTGTTCTGCGATGATCGCTGGACATTGGTAACGTCTTTCGGGACGCTGAAGGCAACGAACAAAGGGAAATGACGTGATGCTGAAGGTTTACCTGTCAGGCGAGATTCATACTGACTGGAGAGAACGAATTGTCGACGGTTCGAAAGGGCTGGATGTCGCGTTCAACAGCCCGGTTACCGATCACGCGGCAAGCGATGACTGCGGCGTTGCGATACTTGGCGCCGAGCCGGACAAGTTCTGGCACGACCACAAGGGCGCGAAGCTGAACGCCATTCGCACCCGCAAGGGCATCGAGGACGCGGATATCGTCGTGGTGCGCTTCGGAGACCAGTACAAACAGTGGAACGCCGCCTTCGATGCGGGGTATGCCGCGGCACTGGGAAAGTCTCTGATCATACTTCACGGGAAAAGCCATCAACACGCATTGAAGGAAGTCGACGCAGCGGCGCTGGCCGTGGCCGAGGAACCGGAGCAAGTGGTTCAAATTCTTCGATATGTTCTGGACGGCTCGCTACCCTGATAGTCGCCCCCGGTCACGCTCAGCCCGTTTCCCCGGTTTCGCCCCGGCGGTGTCTCAGCGTGTCCCCGCCAGCCGCCCGTAGGCGCCCAGCGCAAAGAGCAGCGGCGTTCCGGGCCTGTGTGTGACACGCTCCACCTGGCCGATAACGATCGTGTGGTCCCCTGCCCCGTGAGAGGCGAAATGGCGGCAGTCGAGCCGGGTCAGGCAGCCGGCCAGATGCGGCACGCCGGCCTCGCTCTCGGCCCAGTCGATCCCGGAGAAATCATCGGCCCGATCGGCGAAACGCTGGGAAATCTCGAGCTGGCCGGCCTCCAGCACATGGATGGAGAAGTCACGCGCGGCCACGAAGGCGTCGTGGCGCGGCGAGAGCAGCGCCGGGCACCACAGCACCAGCGGCGGGTCGAGCGAGACGGAGGTGAAGCTGTTGACGGTAAAGCCCAGCGGCCCCTCCTCCGAACCGCAAGTTACCACCGTCACCCCGGTGGCATAGGCGCCGAGCGCCGTACGCAGCGCCCTTTCGCGGCCCGGGCCGGGCGTGAAGCTTTCGCTTTCCATTCTCTTCCTCTCCGGCGCGCTCTCCATCAGGGCACCTCGTGTCCGAGCGCCGCCGTGTAGAGGGCGTACCATGTCTCACGGTCCATGTTGACCTTGAAAGCGTCCGCGAACGCGCGGATGCGCTCCAGCTTGTTGGTGCCGATCACCGGCAGGATACAGGCCGGATGCGCCAGCAGCCACGCCACCGCGATCACGCCGGCCTCCACCCCGTCGCGTTCGGCAAAATGCTTCAGCGCCTCGTTCATGCGGTTATGCCCGGAGGAGAGCAACGCGCCGCCGCCCAGCGGCGACCATGCCATGGGCGCAACGCCTTCGCGCTGCAGAAAGGCCAGTTCGCCATTGGTCATCGGCTGGTGGGTGAGCAGCGAGATCTCGATCTGGTTGGTGACCAGCCGGTTCTCCATCGCCGATTGCAGCAATTCCCAGTCATGCGGCTTGAAATTGGACACACCCACCGCGCGTACCTTGCCCGAGGCCACGGCCTCGTCCAGCGCCCGCCCGGTCTCGACCGGGTCCATCAGCGGATCTGGCCGGTGCAGCAGGAACAGGTCGATCCGATCCGTCTTCAACTTGCGCAGCGAGCGCTCCAGCGAGGCGGAGATATGCGCCGGCGAGGTGTCGTAATATTTCACCGCGCGGCCGGAATACTTGCCGATCGGCGCGATGATATCGCATTTGGTCACGATCTCCATCCGCGCCCGCAGCTCCGGCGCATCCTTCAGCGCCTTGCCTAGGATCGCTTCTGTCGTATAGCCGCCATAGATGTCGGCGATGTCGAAACTGGTGATCCCCTGCTCCAGACAGGCCTCGATCTTTTTCTGAACACGGGCGGGCGAGGTGTCCTCGTCATCTCCCAGCCGCCACAGGCCATAGACGATCCGGCTGAGTTCCAGCCCGACACTGAGTTCCACCCGTTCCATCAGACGTCCTTTCACACAACTGATAGCCCGATACCCTTGCCCGGCCCCGATCACAACCGGCTTGACCCGGCATGGAGGCATTGCCCCCTACGCTCCACATCCGCATTCCGGAAGGGAAGGCGCGACACCAATAGTTGTGGACGAGCCCCCTTAAGCGAAGGCAACCAATTAAACATAATTGAAAATTCCACCACCAAAACGCCACACGTCACAAATCGGTTTCACCCGCGACGCACAAGCTTCGCAAATCCTTAACGCATATATCGCTCAGGCTGCCCAAGGCGAGGACACGAACACCTTTGGGGTATACGTGGCACTCGTCGTCGGGCAGGTAACAAAGAAATTCGGCCGGAAAGCAGCAGTCGACAACGCAAGCTTTACGGTCGCCAAACCGGCGATGATCGGGATCATCGGCCGCTCCGGCGCGGGAAAGTCGACCTTCCTGCGGATGATGAACCGGCTGACAGACGCCAGTTCCGGCCGCATCCTGTTCAAGGGACGCGATATCCTGCAACTCGACGGCAGCGCCAGGCGCGCCTGGCAATCCGATTGCACGATGATCTTCCAGCAATTCAACCTGGTGCCGCGCATGGATGTCTGCTCCAACGTGCTGCACGGGTTGCTAAACAAGCGCTCCACGCTCTCGACGCTGTTCAACACCTATCCCACCGAGGACATTCACCGCGCCGTCGACATTCTCGACCGGCTCGGCATTGCCGACCAGGCTGCCAAGCGCACCGAGGCGCTCTCGGGCGGCCAGCAGCAGCGCGTGGCCATCGCGCGGGCACTGATGCAGGACGCCGAGATCATCCTCGCCGACGAGCCCATCGCCTCGCTGGACCCTATGAACGCCCAGATCGTGATGGATGCGCCGCGCCGCATCCACGAGAAGGACGGGCGCATGGTCATCGCCAACCTGCATACGCTCGACACCGCGCGCCGCTATTGCGACCGGGTGATCGGTATGCGCGACGGGCGCATCGTCTTTGACGGCACGCCCGAGCAGCTCACGACGGGCGTCGCCCGCGACATCTACGGCGCGAAGGCCGATTTCTCCGAGGAAGCCACCTCGACCGAGATCGGCGCCATCGCGCGTTACAAGGCCGCCGAACAGCTCATCCGCGAAGCGGAAGCGGAGGCAGGCTGATCCACCCAAAGCTTTCATCTGCCCGTTGCCGGTGATCGGGAACGGGTCCACTCAACGGGAGAAACAAAGATGAAAAAAACTGGCTGCTGCCCTCGTGGCCACCACCGCCATGGCCGCCCCGGCCCTGGCCGCGGATACGATCGACGAATTCCGCATCGCCATCCTCGGCGGCGAGAACGCCCAGGACCGCGTTGCCAATAACGAGTGCCTGCGCGCCTATATCGAGGATGCCCTTGGCGTGCCGACCAAGACTTTCACCCCCGCCGACTATGACGGCGCCATCCAGGGTCTGCTCGGCGGCACCATCGACGTCTCCTGGCTGGGCGCCTCCGGCTATGCCAAGACCTACTTGACCGATCCCGAGGCCGTCGAGCCCGTGTTGGTCAAGACCAACATGGACGGCTCCTTCTCCTATTTTTCGATCGGGTTTGCCCGCGCGGACGGCACCATTACCTCGCTCGATGACATGAAGGGCAAGGTCTTCGGCTTTGGCGACCCCAACTCCACCTCGGGCTACCTGATCCCCTCGGTCGAGATCCCCGCACTCACCGGCGCCTCCATGGAATCGGGCGACTATTTCGGCGAGGTCAAGTTCACCGGCGGCCACGAGCAGACCATCGTTGCGGTTGCCAGCGGCGACATCGACGGCGGCGTGACCTGGGCCGACGGTCTGGGCGACTGGGAAGACGGCTACAATTCCGGCGCGCTGCGCAAGGCGGTGGATGCCGGCCTCGTCGACATGAACGACCTGGTCGAGATCTGGCGTTCCAAGCCGATCCCGGAAGGCCCGGTTGTGCTGCGCAAGGCCCTGCCTGCCGACGTGAAGGAAAAGGTCACCGCGATCTATCAGAACATGATCGAGACCGACAAGGACTGTGCCTACGACATCGCCTCGGGCGAGACCGCCGGCTTCGCACCGATCACCCATGGCGCCCATCTCTCGATCATCGCGACCCGTCAGCAGAAGTCCAACTGAGACGAACAGGTACCGCGGGCCCCGCATGTCGCGGGGCTCGACATCACCCACCTAGCAGAACGATCTTCCAAGGGACGATCGTGCCTCGGGCGGGAGTATTTCGACCAGGAAGAAAAGCCTGTGCCACCCAGGATTTCTTCCTGGTCAAAATACTCCGGGGGAGCGCTCGGCAGAGCGCGGGGGCAGAGCCCCCTCCCCGGCACGAACTGAACGAAAGCAGCATTCATGGCCGACGCCGCCACAAACACGCCGGACCGTATCGCCCAGATCCACAGCGCCTACATGGCGTTGGCCCGCCGCAAGCGGCTCTATTCCGGGCTTATTCTGGCGCTCTTCGCTGTGCTTTTCGTTTCCGGCTTCAAGATCGCGGAAGACCGCAACGCCAGCGGTTTCATGAACGGCATCGGCGATATTTTCGACTTTCCTTCCGAAGTCGTGGCCGAGGCAGTCGAGAAATCCGTCAACCTTCCCGGCCACCTGGTGACCTATTTCCCGGCGCTTCTGGAAACCCTCAACATCGCCGCCGTCGCCACCATTCTCGGCGTGATCGTCGGCACCGTCCTGTCCCTGCTTTCCACCCGTGGCCTGGCACGGTTTCCACGTCTTATCCCCGTCTTCCGCCGGTTGATGGATCTGATGCGAGCCTTTCCCCAGATCGTCGTCGCGCTGGTGCTCATCTTTACCCTCGGCTTCGGCCCCGTGCCCGCGATGATCGCCATCGCCATCCACACTGCCGGCGCCATCGGAAAGCTCTACTCGGAGATCAACGAGAATGCCGACCTGAAGCCCGTGGAGGGCCTCACTTCGGTTATGTTTTCCATGCCTTCGACGTTCCGGGCCTCGTGCAGCGGGCGAGCATTGAGAACGCGCGCGTGCTCGTCTCCGATGCCTATCGCTACAAGACGCATGTCACCCGGGACAATCGCAATGGCGACATCGCTGTCTCGATCGAAGGCAAGCGCAACCATGTCCACGGACCGGAGACGATGCCGGACTGGGTGACGCTTGGCCCCGAACGTACCGAGATCGACCTACCCCACGGCCACAGCGTGACCTATCTGCCCGATGTCGTGATCTATGATCACCCCGCCCATGGCGAGATCCGGGTGAACCGCGTCGATGGCGCCTTCGTGGCCGAGTTACCAGATGGTCTCCCCGAGGATGTGGTGAATGCCTCCCGCAACCGCGTTTCCATCACAACCGCTGCTGGCCGCCTCGCCGTAACCCGCAATAAGGCCGAGACGTTCGGCTATGCCAAGGACTGGGAGTTGTTCTTCTTCACGCTGGACAGCCCCTATTACAGCCGCTCGGCCTTCGAGATCTTTTTTGGCCCGCAGAACGACGATACCCGCGGCAATATTGCCGGCGCGGCGCAGGATTTCTGGAACAACACGCTCTGGCGGCACAAGGACGTGGCCTGGGCTATGTTCGAGACCATTCTCATGGCTTTCTTCGGCACGTTCGGCGCCGCAATGGTGGCCCTGCCGGTGGCCTTCCTTGCCGCGCGCAACTTCACCCCGTTGATGAGCCTGCGCTTCTTCTTCCGTCAGATCTTCGATTTCGTGCGCGGCGTCGATGCGCTGATATGGGCAATCGTGCTCGCCCGCGCCTTCGGACTCGGTCCGATGACCGGCGCGCTCGCCATTCTCGTTACCGATAGCGGCAGCTTCGGCAAGATCTTCTCCGAGACGCTGGAAAACGTGGACGAGAAACAGATCGAGGGCATTCATTCCACCGGCGCACGGCCGCTGCAACGCTACCGTTTCGGGGTGATCCCGCAGGTTGCGCCCGTCCTGCTGAGCCAGGTCCTCTATTTCTTTGAATCCAACGCACGCTCGGCCACGGTGATCGGCGCCATCACTGGCGGCGGTATCGGCTTGATTCTGACCCAAGCGATCAACACCCAGCAGGACTGGGAGCAGGTCACCTGGTATATCGTGCTGATTTTGCTGATGGTGATCGCGATGGATACGCTCTCGGGCTGGATCCGTGCCCGTGTGATCAAGGGTGGCGAAGACCCGGTGCTGTAATCTGCCGGCACGCCGGCAGATGCCTCCGGCGGGGATATTTGTGGAAAGAGGAAGGTGAGAGCACCGGATGCCGCGACTGGACAAAAAAAGCGCCATTCATCCATCCCGATTGCGAGATCGTGGATGCTGGATTCGGTCTCTTCGTCGAGATCGGCCGGGGCAGCCGGCTCGTCCATGCCCGGATCGGGGATTACTCCTATTGCGACCGCTATTGCGATGTCGCCAACGCGTCGGTCGGCAAATTCGCCAATATCGCCAGTTTCGTGCGCATCGGCGCGACGGATCACCCGTTGGGCACGGCGAGCCTGCATCATTTTCTGTACCGCTCGGCCGATTACTGGGACGACACGCCACCCGACGCGGAATGGTTCGAGAGGCGACGCGCCCGCAGGGCGACGATCGGGCATGACACCTGGATCGGACATAATGCCCAGATCAAGCCGGAGATTACTGTCGGCCATGGTGCCGTCGTAGCCTCGGGCGCGGTGGTCGCCAAGGACGTGGCGCCCTACACGATCGTGGGCGGGATCCCCGCTGCCCCCATCCGGCGCCGCCAGCCCGAGGGTTTTGCCGAACGCCTGGTCGCGCTTGGCTGGTGGGACTGGGAGCACGCGCGCCTGCGGGCCGCCCTGCAGGATTTCCGGAAAATGCCGGCGGAAGCCTTCTTGGACAGGTACGAGCCCGGCAACTGAGCCGCCTTCCCTGCGGAAACAAGAATTAAATCCATTCTATTTCTGCAATGCAGCATCCCAATCCGTTGATCTGCGGTGCATGTTGGATGGGAAGGACCTTTTTTTCATGGCTTTTGCGACCGCCACAAAAACTATGCAGTCGCAATATGGAATGCGCGGACAGGGCTTGCGTGAGTGCTGCGGAGCGTCAATAACCTCTTTTAACGAATTCGGTGCCGCTCCTCCCCGCGGCGATGAGACGAGGTAAGCCACAATGACTTCCGCAGAAATGAAGGCAGCGATCCTTCACCACCTAGTTTACACTCAGGGCAAGGACGCCGTGACCGCCAAGACCTATGATTGGCGCATGGCTCTGTCCTATGCGGTGCGGGACAAGATCGTGGACCGCTGGTTCGAAGCCACCCGCCGGGCCTATGCCGAGAAGCGCAAGCGGGTCTATTACCTGTCGCTGGAATTCCTCATCGGTCGACTGCTCAAGGACGCGATCATCAACATGCGCCTGGAGGAGTCGGTGCTCGACGCGCTGAAGGATCTGGGCATCGAATGGGAAGAGATCATCGAGGACGAGCCCGATGCGGCGCTCGGCAATGGTGGCCTTGGCCGTCTGGCCGCCTGTTTCATGGAGAGCCAGGCGACGCTGGGCCTGCCGGCGATGGGCTATGGCATCCGCTATGAGAACGGCCTCTTCCGGCAGCGCTTCGAGGATGGCCGCCAGGTCGAGGAGCCGGAGGACTGGCTCAACCAGGCGCATGCCTGGGAATTCGCCCGCCCCGAGGTTTCCATCGATATCGGCTTTGGCGGCCATGTGCAGGAAATCGGCAGCCGGGCCAACTGGTACCCCTCCGAAGTGCTCATCGCCAGGGCGCATGACACGCCGGTCATCGGCTGGAAGGGCCGCTGGGGCAACACGCTGCGTCTGTGGGAAGCCCGCCCGATGCACGGCTTCGACCTCGCCCGCTTCAACCGGGGCGATCACACTGCCGCGGCCGAGCCGGAGGCGATGGCGCGCACGCTTTCCCGCGTGCTCTATCCCGATGACCACACCGAGCAGGGCAAGGAACTGCGCCTCAAGCAGGAATTCTTCCACACAGCCGCCTCGATCCGCGACATCTTGCGCCGTTTCGAGAGCGAATATGACGATCTGAGGCTGCTGCCCAAGAAAGCCGCGATCCAGATCAACGATACGCACCCGGCCATTGCCGGCCCCGAGCTCGTGCGCATCCTGCACGACGAGCGTGGCATCGACTTCGAGGAAGCCGTGGGCATTGCCCGCAACACGATCTCCTATACCAACCACACGCTTCTGCCCGAGGCGCTGGAGACCTGGGGCGAGGCGCGCATGGGCCGGCTGCTGCCGCGCCACATGCAGCTGATCGACCGCATCGACGACCTGCACCGTCGCGAGACCGGCACCCATGACCTCAATGCCCACCACGATGGCAAGGTTCACATGGGCACGCTCGGTTTCATCATGGCGCACAAGGTCAACGGCGTGGCGGCGCTGCATACCGAGCTGATGAAGAGCACCGTCTTCAAGGATCTGCACGAGCTGCACCCCGAGAAGATCGTCAACGAGACCAATGGCGTAACGCCGCGCCGCTGGTTGCTGTCGTGCAACCCGCGCCTGTCCTCGCTGATCACCGACTCCATCGGTGACAACTGGGTCGATCATGCCGAGGATCTCAAGAAGCTGGAGCCCTTCACCGAGGATGCCGGCTGGATCGAGAAATTCACCGCCGCCAAGCACGCCAACAAGGTGGACCTGTCCAACTGGATCGCCGAGACGCTCGAAATCAGCGTCGATCCGGACTCGATCTTCGACATCCAGGTCAAGCGGATCCACGAATACAAGCGCCAGCACATGAACCTGCTGGAGACCATCGCCTACTGGCTGGAAATCCGCGACAATCCGAACGCGGGCTGGACGCCGCGGGTGAAGATCTTCGGCGGCAAGGCCTTCCCGAACTACATCTATGCCAAGGAGATGGTTCACCTTGCCAATGACATGGCCAAGGTGATGAACAGCGACCCGCTGACCAGCCGCTTCCTGAAGGTGGTGTTCCCGCCGAACTACAATGTCAGCCTCGCCGAGCGGCTGATCCCGGCGGCGGACCTTTCCGAGCAGATCTCGACGGCCGGCAAGGAAGCCTCCGGCACCGGCAACATGAAGTTCTCGCTCAACGGCGCGCTGACCATCGGCACGCTGGACGGCGCCAACGTGGAGATCCGCGAACTGGTCGGGGCCGAGAATTTCTTCCTCTTCGGCATGACCGCCGAGGAAGTGATGACGCACCGCGCCGAGGCCGGCCATGCCGCCAGGGCGATCGCCGCGGATCCGCGCCTCGCCCGCGCGCTCGAAACGATCCGCTCCGGTGGCTTCAGCCCCGAGGAGCCGGGCCGCTACCACATGATCACCGACAACCTGACGCATCACGACTATTTCATGGTCTGCTCGGATTTCACTGATTACTGGCGCGCCCAACGCGACGTGGACGCCGCTTTCGCCGACAAGGCGGAATGGGCTCGCGTCGCCGCGCTCAACACCGCGCGCACCGGCTGGTTCAGCTCGGACCGGACCATTCGCGGTTACATGAGAGATGTCTGGGACGTGGAAGCGGCGCCGCTGGTCGATCTCGCCGCAGAGTGAGTGTCCACGCTTGCGGAACAGGGGAATAGGAGTAGCTTGCAATTATGACCGACACCCCTGCCAAATACCCGCAAATGCCGCTGTCGCCGGAAACGGCCCAGCAGATCGCAGCCGGCACGCTCCGAGACCCGTTTGGCGTCCTCGGCCTGCATGAAGCCGAGGACGAGACCCACTGGGTCGCGGTCTTCGACCCAGGGGCGGTCTCCATGACCGTCCTGATGGAAGGCAAGGAATTCCCGCTTGGGCATTTCGACGGGGTTCCCGGCGTCTTCTGCGGCATGGTACCCGCGCGTGCGCCCTACCGGCTGCGCGGGACCAACGCGGATGGCGACATGTGGGAGAACGAGGATCCCTATCGCTTCGGCCCCGTCATCGGCGAGATGGACGAGTACCTGCTTGGCGAGGGAACGCATCAGCGGATCTGGGAAGTGCTCGGCGCCCATGTGAAGGAACATGAGGGTGTGAAGGGCACGCATTTCGCGGTCTGGGCACCCAATGCACAGCGCGTGTCGGTAATCTGCGATTTCAACTCCTGGGACGGGCGACGCAACCCGATGCGGTTGCGCGGGGCAACCGGTGTCTGGGAGATCTTCCTGCCGGGGATCGGTGAAGGCACGCCCTACAAATACGAGATCATCGGCGCCCAGGGCCAGTTGATGGCGGCCAAGGCGGACCCGGTCGGTTTCGGCTCCGAGCACCCGCCGGCAACGGCGAGCGTGGTGCGCGACATCACCGGCTATGGCTGGGACGACGATGGCTGGATGCATCACCGGAGCGAGAAGAACGCGCATAACGCGCCGATCTCGATCTACGAGGTGCACCTGGGCAGCTGGAAGCGCAAGGCCGATGAGGGCAACCGCCCGCTCTCCTACAAGGAAGCGGCGGTGGAACTGGTCGATTATGCCAAGGAGATGGGCTTCACCCATCTCGAATTCCTGCCCTTGAGCGAGTTCCCCTTTGACGGCTCCTGGGGCTACCAGCCGATCGGGCTGTTCGCGCCGACCGTCCGCTTCGGGCCGCCGCATGAGTTCCGCGACCTGATCGACGCCGCCCACCAGGCGGGGCTTGGCATTCTGCTCGACTGGGTGCCGGGGCACTTCCCGACCGATGTCCATGGCCTCGGCCAGTTCGACGGCACGGCGCTCTATGAGCATGCCGATCCGAAGGAAGGCTTCCACCAGGACTGGAACACGCTGATCTACAATTACGGCCGCATAGAGGTCGCCAATTTCCTGATCTCCAACGCGCTCTACTGGCTGGAGGAATACCATGTCGACGGGCTGCGCGTGGATGCCGTGGCCTCGATGCTCTATCGCGACTACAGCCGCGAAGACGGCCAGTGGATCCCGAACAAGGATGGCGGGCGCGAGAACCTAGAAGCGATCTCGCTGCTGCAACGCACCAACTCCATCTGCTATGGAGAAGTGCCGGGCATCATGACGGCGGCGGAGGAGAGCACCTCCTTCCCCGGCGTATCCAAACCGGTCGATGCCGGCGGGCTTGGCTTCGGCTTCAAGTGGAACATGGGCTGGATGAACGACACGCTCGACTACATCGCGCGTGACCCGATCCATCGCCGCCACCATCACCACCAGATGACCTTTGGCATCCACTATGCCTTCAGCGAGAATTTCATCCTGCCGATCAGCCATGACGAGGTCGTTCATGGCAAGGGCAGCATGATCAACAAGATGCCGGGGCTGGAGGGCGAGAAATTCGCCAACCTGCGCGCCTATTACGGCTTCATGTGGGGCCATCCCGGCAAGAAGCTGCTGTTCATGGGCAACGAGATCGCCCAATGGGCAGAGTGGAACAACAACGACCAGCTCGATTGGGCCGCGACCGAGTATTACACTCATGCGGGCGTGCAGACGCTGGTGCGCGATCTCAACTTCCTCTACCGCGAAACGCCCTCGCTCTACGTCAAGGATTGCGAGCCCGGCGGGTTCGAGTGGCTGGAAGCCAATGACATGGACGCCTCCGTCTTTGCCTGGATCCGTCGCGGCGGGCCGGACGATCCGGAGGTTGTCGTTGCCTGCAACTTCACCCCCATCGAACGGATGGGCTACCGCATCGGCCTGCCGGCAAAGGGCAAGTGGCGCATGGCACTCAACACCGATGCCAAGGAATATGGCGGGGAGGGTCGTGGCGACATGAACGGCGTCACGGCGGAGGACACACCCTGGCACGGGCAGGACCATTCCGCGCCCGTAACCCTGCCGCCACTCTCTACCGTCATCCTTGTGCGCGAACTGGACTGACGACAGGACCAAGAAGGAGGAGGACCACCCCCATGCCGAACTCTCACACAAGACTGTCTTCGAGGGCGATGGCCTTCGTTCTTGCCGGCGGCCGAGGAAGCCGCCTGAAGGAATTGACCGATAGCCGGGCCAAGCCGGCGGTCTATTTCGGCGGCAAGGTAAGGATCATCGACTTCGCACTGTCCAACGCGCTGAATTCCGGTATCCGGAAGATGGCAATCGCCACCCAGTACAAGGCGCATTCGCTCATTCGCCACTGCCAGCGCGGCTGGGGCTTCTTCCGCGCCGAACGGAACGAATATCTCGACGTCCTGCCTGCCTCGCAACGGATGGGCGGCGAGAACTGGTATGTCGGCACGGCCGACGCCGTGCATCAGAACATCGACATCGTCGATAGCTACAACATTGAATATATTGTCGTTCTGGCGGGTGATCACATCTACAAGATGGATTACGAGATGATGCTCCAGCAGCATGTCGATACGGGCGCAGATGTGACCATCGGCTGCCTGACCGTGCCGCGCGAAGAAGCCTCCGCTTTTGGAGTAATGGATGTCGACGCCTCTTCCCGGATCATCGAATTCATGGAAAAGCCCGCCAATCCGCCGGGCACTCCGGACGATCCGAACATGGCGCTCGCCTCGATGGGGATCTATGTCTTCAACTGGAAATTCCTGCGCGAATTGCTGCTGGAAGACGCTGCGAATGTCGATTCCAGCCATGATTTCGGCAATGACCTGATCCCGCATATCGTGAAGAACGGCAAGGCCGTCGCCCACCGGTTCTCCGATAGCTGCGTCAAGTCCGATCCCTCCGCGCAGGCCTACTGGCGCGACGTGGGGACGGTGGACGCCTTCTGGAAGGCCAATATCGACCTGACGGATTTCACCCCCGAGCTGGACCTGTGGGACCATGACTGGCCGATCTGGACCTATTCGGAATCCGTGCCGCCCGCGAAATTCATCCATGACGAAGAAAAGCGTCGCGGTATGGCCATCTCCTCGATGGTTTCCGGCGGCTGCATCATTTCGGGTACCGAGATCCGCAATTCGCTGCTGGGCACGATGGTGAAGACGAACTCATTTGCGGTGCTCGACCATTCCGTTGTCTTGCCATATGTGACCGTGAATCGGCACGCCCGTTTGATCAAGACAGTGATCGACCGTGGTGTGACCATTCCCGAAGGGCTCGTCGTCGGCGAGGATCCGGAGGAAGACGCCAAGTGGTTCCGCGTCTCCGAGAAGGGGGTCACGCTGATCACGCAGGACATGCTCGACAGAAGGGAAGCCGCGCTCTCATGAAAGTCCTCTCCGTTACCTCGGAAATCGCTCCCCTGATCAAGACGGGAGGCCTGGCCGACGTGGCCGGCGCCCTGCCCCTGGCCATCAAGGCTGAAGGGGTGGACATGCGCACGCTCGTTCCGGGCTACCCGAAGATCCTGGAGGCGCTTGGCGAGGGACGGCAGGTAATGACGGATGGGAACCTCTTCGGGGGTCCCGCGCAGGTTCTCTTCGGCACGGTGGGCGATCTGGAGCTTTACGTGCTCGATGCCGCCCATCTGTTCTATCGCGGCGGCGGCCCCTATGCCGCGCCCGACGGCTATGACTGGTGGGACAATTCGGAGCGTTTCGCGGCGCTGTGCTGGATCGGGGCAAGGCTGGCCAGCGAAGGCCATCTGCATGGCTGGCAGCCCGATGTCGTGCATGCGCATGACTGGCAAGGCGGCTTCACGCCCGTCTACATGCAGCGGACCGGCGCATCCCATGCCGTCGGCTCGGTCATGACGATCCACAATATCGCCTTCACCGGCTCGGCCGGTGCGGACATGATCCACAGCCTGCGCCTGCCGATGGAAGGCTACAATGCCGGCGGTTTCGAGTTCTACGGTCGCATCTCTGCGCTGAAGGCCGGGATTGCCTATGCCGACAAGGTCAACACCGTCTCGCCCACCTATGCCGAGGAGTTGAAGACACCCGAGTTCGGCATGGGGTTCGACGGCACCCTGAAATACAAGGGCGCGGATTTCACCGGCATTCTCAACGGCATCGACACCGATTACTGGGACCCGGCGACGGATCCGCATATCGAGACCTACAAGGTGCTGCGCGGCAAGGCCAAGGCGCGCGCGGTGCTCTGCGAGGAAATGGGGCTCAATCCCGAGGGTGGCCCGATCTGCGTCGTGGTCTCGCGGCTCACCGACCAGAAGGGGATGGACGTGCTGCTGCATGCCCTGCCCCGCCTGATCGAGCGCGGCGGACACCTCTGCCTGCTCGGCTCCGGAAACCCGTGGTTCGAAGGGAAATTCCTTGAAGCCGCCGCGGCATATCCCGGCCAGGTCGCGGTGCGCATCGGCTATGACGAACCGCTCAGCCACCGCATCATTGCCGGTGGCGACGCGATCCTTGTGCCCTCGCGGTTCGAGCCCTGCGGACTGACCCAGCTCTACGGGCTGCGTTATGGCACGGTTCCCGTTGTCGCCCAGACGGGCGGGCTGGCCGATACGGTCATTCCCCTGACCGTGGCGACGCGCATGGCCAAGGTCGCTACGGGCCTTCAGCACGCCCCGGGCAATGCCGATGCGCTGGCCGCGGCTCTCGACGAGCTTTGCGATCTGTGGGCGCAGCCAAAGCTGTTCCAGCAAATTCAGCGTAACGGGATGAAGCACCCGGTCGGCTGGGATGTATCGGCAGCCGAATATGCGGCGCTGTTCAAGGAAGCGTCGAGGAACCCGTGAGACACCCGGAATTCGTGATTTCGGCCGGCCGCCCGGCACCGCTCGGCGCGACCTTCGATGGTGACGGCGTGAATTTCGCCGTCTTCTCTCAACATGCGACCGCGATGGAGGTCTGCCTCTTCTCCGCGGATGGCAAGACGGAGACCCAACGCCTCCGGCTGCTCGAACGCGATGGCGACGTTTGGTACGGCTATGTCTCGGGCCTGCGCCCGGGTCAGTATTACGGGCTGCGCGCGCATGGCCCCTACCGTCCCGACGAAGGCCACCGTTTCAACCCCAACAAGCTGCTGCTGGACCCTTACGCCAAGCGGCTGACGGGCAAGCCGGTCTGGCATGACGCCCTGATGGGCTACCAGGTCGGTTCCAACGCGCGCGATCTCAGCTTCGATACCCGCGACAGCGCCTCCTACATGCCGCGCTGCGTGGTCGAGGATACGGCCTTTTCGTGGGGCTATGACAACCACCCGCGCACACCGATCCAGGACACGATCATCTACGAGGCGCATGTGAAGGGCCTCACCCAGTTGCACCCCAAGGTCGCGCCGGAGGGATGTTTTCTCGGGCTGGCAACCGATGCGATGCTGGACTATTTCAACAAGCTCGGCATCACCGCGATCGAGCTTCTGCCGGTGCAATCCTTCCTCACCGACCGGTTCCTGCATGAAAAGAACCTCGAGAATTACTGGGGCTACCAGACGCTCGGCTTTTTCGCACCCCAACCGCGCTACCTGTCGGAAGGCAAGATTTCCGAGTTTCAGCAGATGGTTGCGCGGCTGCACCATGCCGGGATCGAGGTCATTCTCGACGTGGTCTACAACCACACCTGCGAGGGCAACGAGCTCGGGCCGACGCTCAGCTTCCGCGGCCTAGACAACCGCTCCTATTACCGCCTGATCCAGGACAAGCGCTATTACATCAACGATACCGGCACCGGGAACACGCTGAACCTCGACCACCCGATGGTGCTGCGCATGGTGATGGACAGCTTGCGCTACTGGGTGCAGGTGATGCATGTGGACGGCTTCCGGTTCGATTTGTGCTCGACGCTGGGACGCACCGATTACGGCTTCGATCCGGGCGCGAGCTTCTTCGATGCGATCCGGCAGGACCCGGTGCTGACGCAGGTCAAGCTCATCGCGGAGCCCTGGGATGTCGGTCCAGGCGGCTACCGGCTCGGCGGCTTTCCCGCGCCCTTTCATGAGTGGAACGACCGGTTCCGGGACGGCGTGCGCCGCTTCTGGCGCGGCGATGCCGGCCGGGCCCCGGATATTGCCGGCCGCCTGACCGGCTCGGCGGCCGAGTTCGACCATTCCGGCCGCCCCGCCACGGCAAGCGTGAACCTGGTTACCGCGCATGACGGCTTCACGCTGCAGGACGTGGTCAGCTATAACGGCAAGCACAACCTTGCCAATGGCGAGGACAACCGCGACGGCCATTCGGAGAATTACTCCGACAATTTCGGCTGGGAAGGCCCGACGGACGACCCCAAGATCGTCGAGGCCCGCAACCGCCGCAAGCGTGCGATGATTGCCACCCTCATGCTCTCGCAAGGTACGCCGATGCTGCTGGCCGGCGACGAGTTGGGCAACTCGCAGAACGGCAACAACAACGCCTATGCGCAGGATAACGAGACCAGCTGGATCGACTGGGAAAACGCCGACATGGACATGATGGCGTTCACGGCCGAGATGATCCGGTTCCGCCGCGAGCACCCGATCCTGCGGCAGAAGGTGTTCCTGCACTCGCGCGAGCGCCGCATCGACGGGCGCGAGGACCTGTTCTGGTGGCGCGCCGATGGCACGCCGATGCTGACGCCTGACTGGGTCGATCCGGGGCTGAAGATGGTCTGCGTCGAGATGCGCACGGCCTCCGGCACGCCGATCTACGCCGCCACTGAAAATGCCATCTTTGCCGTCTTCAATGCCGGCGGCGATGCCAAGGTACACCTGCCCGATCCGCCCAAGGGGTCGCGATGGGCATGGTCCATTGACACCGCCGAGCCGGGCCGCGCCCAGATTACGGTTCGAAAGACAGAGGTCACCGTGAAAGCTCAATCCGTCGCCATTTTCGTACTGGAACAAGTCGCATGATTGGACCCCTGCGCGAACTGGCGCATATGGCCGGGATCTATGACGACTACTGGGACCAGAAGGGCAATCGCCGCGCCACAGGCGCCGCGACGGATATTGCCCTGCTCTCGGCGATGGGGTTCGACGTGTCATCGGACGAGGCCATCGAGGCGACACTGGCCGATCTGAAGGCAGAGGCCGCGCGTCGCGCCCTGCCCCGCTGGCTGATCGTCGAGCCCGATTGCGAGACGCGCCACACGCTGGCGCAGCCGGCGGAGGCGATCCGCCTGCTGCACGAGGATGGCAGTGCGAAGGCCCTGCCCACCGGGCCGGACCCGGTCCTGCCGGCAGGAAGCGAGATCGTCGTGCCGCCGCTTCCCGTCGGCATCCATGTGCTCTCTGTGGATGGCGAGGAGACGACACTGCTGGTCGCCCCAGCCGCGATCCCGCTGCCGGAACGCGACTGGGGCGTGACCCTGCCGCTCTATGGCTTGCGCAGCGAGCAAGAGGGCGGGCTCGGCGATTACTCGGATCTGGCCGAGGCTGTCACCGCACTTGGCCGCGCCGGCGCAAGCTTCGTCGGGCTGAACCCGGTTCACGCGAGTTTTCCCAGTGACGAGAACGCCTTCAGCCCCTATTCGCCCGCCCACCGGCGCCGGCTCTCGACCATGCATATCGCGCTTGGCGACGACCGCCCGACCCAAGGTGGCACGCTGATCGACTACGCGAAGATCCTGCCGGCGCATCGCGCGGCGCTGGAGGCCGCTTTCGCGCGGTTCGAGACGGCTGGCGGCGATGCCCGTTTCGATCGCTGGATCGCGGCGGAAGGCGGCTCGCTGGAACGTTTCGCCACCCACCAGGCGCTCTCGGACCTGCACGGCCCCTATTGGTGCCATTGGGACGAGCCCCTGCAGGACGCCCATTCGCCTGCCGCACGCGCCTTTCGCGAGGCCCATCCGCGCGAGATCCGGTTCCACTGCTGGCTGCAATGGACGGCGGAGCAGCAATTGCAGGCCGTTTCAGACGCGGCAGACGCAGAGGGAATGCATTTCGGCCTCTATCTGGACCTGGCCGTCGGCACCCACCCGCACGGGGCCGAGACGTGGTCCGACGGGTCGCTCTTTGCGCCCGGTGTCTCGCTCGGGGCACCGCCCGATGCGTTCTCGCCCGACGGGCAGTGCTGGGCGCTGGCACCCTTCAATCCGCATGCGCTGGCCGCAATGCATTTCCGTCCGCTGGCCGAGACGCTGCGCCGGCAGATGCGCTTTGCCAAGCTCTTGCGGATCGACCATGTTCTGGGCTTCGAGCGCGCCTATTGGGTGCCGACGGACGCGGACGCGCCGGGCACCTACGTCGTGATGCCGCGCGAGGCGATGCTGGCCGTGGTCCGCATCGAGGCCGCGCGCGCGGGCGCCACGGTGATCGGCGAGGATCTCGGCAATGTGCCCGACGGGTTGCAGGAGGCGATGAGCCGCTCCGGCCTGCTCGGCTGCCGGCTGTGCATGTTCGAGCAGCCCGAGCATGCCGAGTTCCGCAAGCCCGAGGATTATACCGAGGCCGCGCTGGCCAGTTTCGGCAGCCACGACGTGCCGACCTGGGCGGGCTGGCGCGCGGGGTTGGATATCGAAGTGCGCCACGATCTCGGCTATCTTGACGAAGAAGGGTATTCGAACGGGCTGGAATGGCGCCGCAGCGAGGTCGCGGGATTCGACAAGCTTGCCGGCACCAATGGCGACGGGCCGGATGCGTTGCACCGGTTCCTTGGCTCGGTGAAGAGTCGGTTGGTGGCGCTTCAGCTCGAAGATATTCTGGGGGTGCTGGAGCAGGCCAACCTGCCCGGTACCGTCGATACGCATCCCAATTGGCGGCGCCGGCTGCCGGTTGGCGTGAAGGCGCTGGACGGCCACCCCGCCGTTCTGGCCGCCGCGAAGATCATGAAAGAGTCCGGCCGACAGGAGTGAGCCATGGAACGCATTACCGTTCAGACACAGCCGATCGAGGGACAAAAGCCCGGAACTTCGGGCCTGCGCAAGAAAACCAATGTCTACATGGAGCCGCATTTCCTCGAGAACTTCATCCAGTCGATCTTCAACGGGATCGGCGGGGTCGAGGGCAAGACGCTGGTTCTGGGCGGGGATGGCCGCTATTTCAACGACCGCGCCGCGCAGGTGATCCTGCGCATGGCGGCTGCGCAAGGGTGCGCCAAGGTGATCGTCGGGCAGGATGCCATCCTGTCGACGCCGGCGGCCTCCCACATGATCCGTATTCGCGAGACCGATGGCGGCATCATCATGTCGGCCTCTCATAACCCGGGCGGGCCGAAGGAGGATTTCGGCGTCAAGTTCAACACTCCCAATGGCGGCCCCGCCCCGGAGGAAGTGACGGACAGGATCTATGCCGCCACGAAGGAGATCACCTCCTATGACATCATGGTGGCTGGGGACGTGGACCTCGCGACTATTGGCGAAACCGCGCTCGGGGACATGGCGATCGAGGTGGTGGACCCGGTGGCCGATTACGCCGAACTGATGGAAGAGCTGTTCGATTTCGATGCGATTGCGCGGCTCATAGATAACGGCTTCCGCATCCGCTTCGACGCGATGCATGCCGTGACCGGGCCCTATGCGACCGAGATCCTCGAAGGCCGTCTCGGCGCGCCGCGCGGCACGGTGGTAAACGGCACCCCTTCCCCCGATTTCGGCGGCGGGCACCCCGATCCGAACCCGATCTGGGCCAAGGAGCTGATGGACGCGATGTTCGCCGAGGACGCACCCGATTTCGGCGCCGCTTCCGACGGCGACGGCGACCGCAACATGATTGTCGGGCGCGGCGCTTACGTGACACCCTCGGACTCGCTCGCGGTTCTCGCCGCGAATGCCCATCTGGCGCCGGGCTATTCCAATGGGCTGGCGGGCGTTGCACGTTCGATGCCGACCTCTGGCGCGGTGGACCGGGTTGCCGCGAAGCGGGGCCTGGATTGCTACGAGACGCCGACGGGCTGGAAGTTCTTCGGCAACTTGCTGGACGCGGGCCGCGCCACGCTCTGTGGTGAAGAGAGCGCCGGTACCGGGTCGGACCACGTGCGCGAGAAGGACGGGCTCTGGGCGGTGCTGCTCTGGCTCAACATCCTCGCCGTCAACGGCAAGTCGGTACAGCAGATGCTGGACGATCACTGGGCCGAGTTCGGCCGCAACTACTATTCTCGCCACGACTACGAGGGCGTGGACGTGGCCGCCGCAGAGGGGCTTATGGACGCGATGCGGGCACAGTTCGACACACTTCCGGGCAAGGAATTCGCCGGCAAGGTGGTCGCGAGTGCCGACGAGTTCGCCTATGACGACCCGGTCGATGGCTCGCATTCGGCAAATCAGGGTATCCGCATCGGCTTCGAGGGCGGCGGGCGCGCGGTCTTCCGCCTCTCCGGCACCGGCACCGTGGGTGCGACGCTGAGGGTCTATCTCGAGGATGTCTGCGAGGACCTGGCGGCGATGCACCGGGATCCGCAGGAAGCGCTGGCCGAGATCATCGCCGCGGCGGACGCAATTGCCGGGATTGCCGAGCGCACGGGGCGCGACGGGCCGGATGTGCGCACCTGAAATCGGCAACGGTCCGATCACCTTGGCAGGCGGCCCGCCTCATGAGCAGGGTGTTGCCGAGGCGACTCACTTCCGATTCGCCGAGCCCCCCGGAGCGCATTTCGTGGATTCACAAATCCATTGGCCTGTGACAGAATCAGCCTCGACGTCGCCCGCCAAGAGGCGACCAAGAGGCAGGCCTATGAGCAACACCACATCGCGCCCCGCGGTGAAATCTGCGCTATTCCTGACGATCAGCCTGTCGCTGGCGATGTATTTCACCTTCGCCGCCGTCCAGGGGGATTTCGGCCTGTTTCGCCGCATCGAAATCGAGGCGGAAACGCGGGCGCTGGAGGCCGAAAAGGCCCAGCTCGAAATGGTTGTGGCCGAAATGCAGAACAAGACCCATCGTCTCTCGGAAGATTACCTCGACCTGGACCTTCTCGATGAGCGTGCGCGCAACGTGCTGGGCCTGATCCGCGTCGACGAAATCGTCATCCGCTAGAGCGCCCAGCCCTTGCCGCCCCCCGAGCAAAACGCAAATGGCCGCCGGCACGCCGACGGCCATATCCTTTTGCGGAGCTGCAATCGGCGCAGCACCAGGCCGCGTTACATTTGCGGCGTGTACCAGATCGGCGAAGTGTAGGCCCGCTCCTGGGTGGTCATTGGGCTCTCATCGGGCACCTCTGCGCCAAAGCGGAAGGCGTCATAGGCGGTCCAGCGCGGCGTCGGGATCTCGATCACCCGCGCGTAGTAGAAGGACGGTTGCGTCGGATCAAATTCCGGATCGGTCCAGACCGTACCCAGTTCCGCCGCGCCGATCGTGTTGGTCCAGGTGGCCCGCTCCACTTCGACGGTCGAGCCGATGGGCGGCAGCTTGCCCTCCGCATCCGGGGCCCGGTCGCCTGCCCAGACCACGTCGAACACCTTTTCCTCGGTCTCGCCATCGGCGTTCATCCAGCCCTTGACGATCTGGATGCGGTCGAAATTCCCTCCGATCGGATCCTTGAGCGCAAAGACCATGAAGGTTGGCGCATTTGCTCCTTCGGGCGCGGTGGGCAGGTTGCCCCCCATCGGCACCCCCCTTTCGTAGCCTGCAAAGGCAGGCATGCGGGAGGTCAGGTCCTCGACCGTGTAGTCCCAGCCGCCGAAGAAGCGCACGCCGATGCGCGAGCCGGTCGTGGCATAAACCTCCTTGCGCTCGAACGCGTCGAAGATCGCCTCGCGCGTGTTCTCCGCCGCCCAGACGGCCGCCAGCCCCGATGCCGCCTGTTCCCACCCAAGGATCGCCACGTCGCCGAACTGGCCGACGATATGGCCCGGACGCTCCGGGCCGGGCTCGGTGCCCGAATGCTTACCGAAGAAATTGTCCTCTTGCGCAGTGGCCAGGCTGGTGTGGCTGTCCGTCGAGCCGATCATGCCGAACTTATAGGGGTTGGTGCCGAGGCGCGCCTCCAGTTGAAGGCCACGCTTGAGCGCCTCGCGGGCATACTCACCGGCGAGCATGCTGTCTTCCTTAAGCTCGGAGAGGTTCAGGTTCCCCTTGTCTCAAGTCTCGTAATCGGCGAACTCGTCGTTCGGCGAAAGGAAGGGATGGGCCTCGCCATCGCCCTTGATCTGGGTCGCCTCGTAGGCCGGCTCCCATTTGGCGCGGGTCTCGACATATTCGGCATCAAGCTCGGCCCCGTCGAACTGCGCGTCGATAGGGAACATGATGCCATTCGAGAGATTGCCGTTATGGGCCAGCGCCAGCACGTCGCCGCGGGTCAGATCCTCGTAATTGGCCATCCACTTCCACAAGTCGCGTGGATTGATCGAACCTATCGGTGCTTCGGTGGTGAAGGGGTCAACCATGGCAGCCTTCTCGCCTCCATCGCGGTACATCACCACGCGGTGCATGTTTCCGCCTTGGATCAGGGAGGTCCATTCATAGCCGATGAAGGCCGTGAACCGCCCCGGGTCATTGGCAGCCTCGGCCGCCGCGATCTGGCGTTGCCAAACCGAGCGGAAGGTCTTGCTGCCGGCCTCGACCGCCAGGGCCGGCGAGATCTTCTCGCCACGCGAATAGGCGTCGATCAACTCGAGCGCCGCGGCGACACCCTCTTCGCCGCCATTGGCAACCATCGTTGCGATCCGGCGACCTTCGCTGTCGGACATGATCGAACCGTCCTGGGCATAGATCAGGTCGAACAGGCCCATATTGTCGGAATGATCTGCCACCACCAGCCAGTCGAGCGGCCGCGACAGCCGCACATTCATGCCCGTCGTGGCCGTTACCTGCTCGCCCTTGGCGAACCGATAGGCCGCGTGGGCGTCAAGCCGGTTGCCGAAAGCCCCGGCATCGAAGGAGGTCGAGGTATGCAGATGGGTGTCTCCCCAGAGCGGCATGCTGGGAAACCCTCTGTCGGCATAGGGCGAATAGGATTTTCCCGGAAAGGCCTTGTTGAGGCTCGAAGCATCCGGCGACGGCTCGAAAGCCATCGCCCCCCCTGCCAATAGACACAGCACCGATGTCGTGACGAACAAGCAACGCATATCAGACTCCCTCCCAGGTTCACGTCGTAACCATAACACGGGAGACGAATTCGACCAATTTAAAGCACCCCGCCATTAACCTGAGACATATCCGGCAGCCTTGAAGTAGCTCCAGCATTCTTGCGGAGAATAGAGATCGCAGACCTGGGCGATGGCGCCGAACAATTCGGTGAAGGTGCGAGCGCCGATCCTGCGGAGGTGAGCCTTGAGCTTCGAGAACGCCATTTCGATGGGGTTGAGGTCGGGGCT
>NZ_FNEK01000039.1 GCF_900099935.1 Aliiruegeria lutimaris
GTGAGGCTCAGCTTGTGGTCTCGATCCGTCATTTCTTTGCGCTCGGCAACAGACCGGCCTTGGCGAGCGCTCCCTCTAAAAAATCTTTCTCCAAGGTGAGTTGACCGATCTTCGCGTGTAGGGAGGTGATGTCGATTTCCGGTTCCTTGCTCTTCGGCTTGTCCTCGAACACATCAGACACGCCATCGAGCAACTGGTCTTTCCACTGCTTGATCTGGTTCGGATGCAGGTCGAACTGGGTGGCCAGTTCGCTCATCGTCTTGTCGCCCTTCAGCGCCGCCAATGCGACCTTCGCCTTGAACGCGGCACTGTGGTTTCTTCTCGGACGTCTTGCCGAGGGTTGTCGCCCAGCCGCAAACCGAATTGCAGCATCGACCATGTCTCCTCGGCCTTTTTCCACTTGGCCAGCTCATCCACCCAAGCCGCATCGAACTGCGGGCCCCGGAGCGCCTCCGGCTCATGTGCCGAAAAGGCCTGGGCAATCGCCCCGTTCGACCATTCCAGCTGCCGCCTGCCCGAATGCCAGCCTGGCACCCGATCGGGCGGCGAACAGGCGACAATCCCGCTATCGCCAAACACCATCACGTCGCGGACCTGATCGAACGTCTCGCCGACCAGCGCCACGCGGCGGGACCGGCCGGGTTCCTCCAGCCGCCCCCCTTCTACCTGGGTCCGAACCCATTCCGAGCCGGCGCGGGTCTTGCCCGCGCCCCTTCCGCCCAAGATCACCCAGGTCTTCCAATCTCCCCCGGGTGGGAGCTGGTGCGGTAGCGCCCAGAACTCGAAAAGCCACGGCAGCGCACAAAGCGCGTGCTCACTCAGCCCCTCAAGAAACGCTTCCTGCTCCGCTTGCGGCGCGGATGCGAGCCATTCGGCGCCCAATTTCATTGCGGGCCCCGGCAAGGTCGAGGCTCTGCTCATGAACATCCCCGACGAGCTTTCTGCGAAGGTCTTCGACATTGCGAGCTTCCTCCATCATGGCCATGGAAGCCTTGCGGATCTCGGTCAGAATCGGCCCCAGCTTCTTTGCGCGATCGGTCTTGCCGTCGCCGATTTCCCGAACGATGTCGGTCATCTCCTTGCTGGAGCTGCGATAGATTTCTGCGGCCTGATCAAAATACTGACCGACGTTTTCACCCGAGGTTTCGGGGGTCGTAGATTTATGCATTTTCTGAACCTGCTCATGCTCATTCCCTCCGAACAAGCGAAACGAAAAAGCACCGTGAACCTCTCGGCTCCGGTGCTTGCCCATTTCTTCCAGCGTGACTTGTTTCTACTTTGGACCGTTCGCAGAGTCAAGCTCGGCGTGCTCCCTCGCAACGGAGCAGCGCACGTCAAGTTACTGTTTGTTAACCATTTCTCACTGGTTGGCCTGCTTCGCCTCGATCTCGCGCCAGCGTGCGACGTTCACATTATGCTCCCGCAGAGTAGACGCGAATGCATGGCCGCCGGTGCCGTCTGCCACAAAGAACAGGTAGTCGCTGGCGTCCGGATTGAGCGTTGCCGAAATCGCCTGACGGCCCGGGTTGGCAATGGGAGTCGGTGGAAGCCCTTGAATAACATAGGTGTTATAAGGTGTCGCATCACGCAACTCGCTCTGCCGCAACCCGCGGCCCAACACGCCCTTTCCCTCGGTGATGCCATAGATTACCGTCGGGTCCGTCTGCAGGCGCATCCCCTGGTTCAGGCGGTTTACAAAGACGCTCGCCACCAGCGGCCGTTCCTCAGGAACGCCGGTTTCCTTCTCCACGATGGAGGCGAGAGTCAGCGCCTCTTCCGGGCTCTCCAGCGGCAGCCCGGCCTGACGCGTCTGCCAGAGCTCGGCAACAATCGTCTCCTGCTTCGCTTCCATCCGCTCCAGAATCGCCGCGCGATTCCCACCGCGAGTCGTCTCGTAACTGTCCGGCGCCAAGTGACCCTCGGCCGGAATCTCCGAAATCTCGCCGCTCAGGAACGCCGCCGCCTTCAGCGACTCGACCACCTGCCAGCTCGTCACGCCTTCTGCCAGCGTCACCCGGTAGCTGGTGCTCGGCCGTTCCATCAGCGTCCCCAGCGAAACCGTTCCCCCGGCAATTGTGCTCTCGACCGCCAAGTTCATGTCCAGCGGCGGCAGCTCTGCACCGAGATCGATCCGCGCCAGTTCCTGCTGCTCCTGCGTCGCAGGATCCAGCTCACGCACAAGCACGCGGGCAACATTCACACCGATCTGGAGATTGATATCCGTACCGCAGGTGCTGCGCCCGCTGGCGGTAACCACCGCTATGATATCTTGCATCGAGGCCCCCGCCGGCACCACGAAGCTCCCCGCCTTGAGCTGTGCGGACTTGTCCTCGTAATCCGCGCCGATCCGGAAGACCGCCGAGTTGCTGATCGCTCCTCGTGCCTCCAGATCCTTCGAAACAGAGGTCATCGAGGCACCCGACGGCACCAGAAGGCAGATTGCCTCCTCAAGCGGGCCCTGGCCCGCAAATTCGCTGCGCCCCCAGGCAAGGATGCCGGCCACGGCCAGCAGGATCACAATACCTATGGTCAGCGCATTAGAGGCAATCGCCCGCGCCATCAGTCCTCAACCTTCCCCATGATCAGGCTGGCATTGGTGCCGCCGAAGCCAAAGGAGTTCGACAGGACGTACTTGATCTCGCGCTCGCGCTTCACCTTGGGAGCAAGATCCAGCTTCACCCCCTCGGGCGGGTTGTCGAGATTGAGCGTCGGCGGCGCCACCTGGTCACGAATAGCGAGGATGCAGAAGATCGCCTCCACCGCACCGGCCGCACCCAGAAGGTGGCCAATCGAGGATTTGGTCGAAGACATCGTTGCCTTGCTGGCCGCGTCACCCAGCATCCGCTCCACCGCGGCCAGCTCGATCGTGTCCGCCA
This sequence comes from Aliiruegeria lutimaris, assembly GCF_900099935.1. Classification (GTDB taxonomy): domain Bacteria; phylum Pseudomonadota; class Alphaproteobacteria; order Rhodobacterales; family Rhodobacteraceae; genus Tropicimonas; species Tropicimonas lutimaris. Next base: position 2,877 of record NZ_FNEK01000039.1, read on the forward strand.
TGGTCGAGGTGCCATGGGCGTTGATATAATCGATCTGCCCCGGCTCCAGCCCGGCCCGCTTCAGCGCGGCCTGCATCGAGCGGTATCCGCCATCGCCATCCTCGGACGGCGCGGTGATATGATAGGCGTCGCCCGACAGGCCGTAGCCAAGAATCTCGGCATAGATCTTCGCGCCGCGCGCCTTGGCGTGCTCGTATTCTTCCAGAACGACAACGCCGGCGCCCTCGCCCATCACGAAACCGTCGCGTTCGGCGTCATAAGGCCGGCTGGCCGCTTTCGGGTCATCCGCCCGCTTGGTCGACAGCGCCTTGCAGGCATTGAAACCGGCAATGCCGATCTCGCTGATCGGGTTCTCTGCGCCACCGGCGATCATCACGTCGGCATCGCCCCACTGGATCAGCCGTGCCGCGTCGCCAATGGCATGCGCCCCGGTCGAACACGCCGTCACCACCGCGTGGTTAGGTCCCTTGAAACCATAGCGAATGCCGACCTGCCCACTGGCCAGGTTGATCAGCGCCGAGGGAATGAAGAACGGCGATACCCGCCGCGGCCCCTTCTCGGCCATCATCACCGCCGTGTCGGCAATCGCCGACAGCCCGCCGATACCGGCACCGATCATCACGCCCGTGCGCAGCCGGCTCTCCTCGTCCTCGGGCGTCCAGCCGGCATCCTTGACCGCCATATCGGCCGCTGCCATCCCGTAAAGGATGAAATCATCGACCTTCCGGCGCTCCTTCGGCTCCATGTGCGCGTCCGGGTTGAAGGTCCCGTCACTGCCGTCGCCAAAGGGGATCTCGCAGGCATATTTCGTCGTCACCCGCGAATTGTCGAAACGCGTGATCTCACCCGCACCCGATTGGCCATCCAGCAGACGCGACCATGTCTCCTCGACGCCGCTCGCCAGCGGCGTGACCATACCCAAACCGGTAACAACCACTCGACGCATATCTTTCACCTCGGTCCGATTTTCCTTTGGGGCCTGATACACGTGCTCGGAAGCGCACGCAACAAGGCCGGATGCCCGCTAAGGTAAAACTGACAGGCCAATTTCACGCAGCGTCGCGGCGCCCAGGCCCTGCTACGGGTCGTCCTCGGCTCGATCTTTGCCGCCCGCGTGCACGGCGATTTCTCCCGAATGCTCACGGTCCGCCGTGACAGCAAGCCCGTCGCCGATCTGGCCGCTCCTTTTCGACAGGCCCTCCTGCGAAGCGATCAGCGCCGCCGCCCTCGCATCTTTCCTGCACGGCGCAACCGACAAGACCTACGCCAAAAGCCTGGCAACCAGCCAGGCCTGAGCGCCCGCCCAATCCCATCATCTTTCGGAAAATATCCCGGGGGAACACGCTCACCAGAGCGTGTGGGGGCAGCGCCCCCGTTTTTTCCCCGTTTCAGCCGCCCCGGCCGGCTCATTTCGCGCGCTACCATTGCACCCCATCTCGTGGGCCTGCTAAGAAGGCTTATCCAGATATAGCGGTGCGCAACAGAGAACGCAGGCAAACATGACCGACACCCCTCAGCCCCCCGAGAGCCCGGAAGAAGATCGTCCCGACCGTTCCGGTTACGACGGTCCGACCATCGACATCTCGGACGAGATGAAGGCCTCCTACCTCGATTACGCGATGAGCGTGATCGTCTCCCGCGCGATCCCCGATCTGCGTGACGGGCTCAAGCCCGTGCACCGCCGCATCCTTTACGCGATGCACGAAACGGGCAACTCGCATGAGAAACCCTATCGCAAGTCGGCCCGCCCGGTCGGCGACACGATGGGTAAGTACCACCCGCATGGCGACAGCGCGATCTATGACGCGCTCGTCCGGATGGCGCAGCCCTTCTCGATGTCGTTGCCGCTTCTGGATGGCCAGGGCAATTTCGGCTCCATGGATGGCGATAACGCCGCCGCCATGCGTTACACCGAAGTGCGCATGGACAAGCCCGCCGCCTTCCTGCTGGCCGATATCGACAAGGACACGGTCAATTTCCAGGACAATTACGACGGCAAGGACCGCGAGCCGACCGTCCTGCCGGCACGCTTCCCCAACATGCTGGTCAATGGTGCCGGTGGTATCGCCGTCGGCATGGCGACCAATATCCCGCCGCACAACCTCGGCGAAGTGGTCGACGCCACGCTGGCCCTGATCGAGAACCCCGACCTCACCTCCGAAGACCTCATCGAATACATTCCCGGCCCGGACTTCCCCACCGGCGGTGTGATGCTGGGCCGTTCCGGCGCCCGCAAGGCCTATCTTGAGGGACGCGGCTCGGTGATCCTGCGGGCGAAGACCCGCATCGAGGAGATCCGCAAGGACCGTTACGCCATCGTGCTCGACGAGATCCCCTACCAGGTCAACAAGGCCTCGATGATCGAGAAGATCGCCGAGATGGTCCGCGACAAGAAGATCGAGGGCGTGGCCCACGTGCAGGACGAATCCGACCGCGTCGGCGTCCGCGTGGTGATCGAACTCAAGCGCGATGCGACCCCGGACGTGGTCCTGAACCAGCTCTGGCGTTTCACGCCGATGCAGACCTCCTTCGGCTGCAACATGCTGGCGCTCAATGGTGGCCGCCCGGAACAGCTCACCCTGCGCCAGTTCCTCACCGCCTTCGTCGATTTCCGCGAGGAAGTCGTCGCCCGCCGTACCGCCTTCGAGCTGCGCAAGGCGCGGGAACGCTCCCACATCCTCTGCGGCCTCGCCGTCGCCGTCTCCAACGTGGACGAGGTCGTGGCCACGATCCGCGCCTCCGCCGACCCCGCAGAGGCGCGCGAGAAACTGATGACCCGCCGCTGGCCGGCCAAGGACATCGCCGATTACATCCGCCTGATCGACGACCCGACCCACAAGATGAACGAGGACGGGACCTACAACCTCTCCGAGACCCAGGCCCGCGCCATTCTCGAGCTGCGCCTGCAGCGGCTCACCGCGATGGGTGTCAAGGAAGTCACCGACGAACTCGAAGAGCTGGCAAGGAAGATCATCGACTATCTCGACATCCTGCGCTCGCGCGAGCGGATCATGCAGATCATCGCCATCGAGCTGACCGAGGTACGTGATCAATTCGCTGTGCCACGGCGCACCGAGATCGTCGACTGGTCCGGCGACATGGAAGACGAGGACCTCATCGAGCGTGAGGATATGGTCGTCACCATCACCCAGTCCGGCTATATCAAGCGCACCCCGCTCGCAGATTTCCGCGCCCAGCGGCGCGGCGGCAAGGGGCTCTCGGGCATGGCCACCAAGGATGACGACGTGGTCACCACGCTCTTCGTCGCCAATACCCATACCCAACTTCTCTTCTTCACCACCGACGGAATGGCCTACAAGATCAAGACCTGGCGGCTCCCGCTCGGCGGGCGCACGGCCAAGGGCAAGGCGATCGTCAACATCCTGCCGATCCCCACGGGCGTCTCCATTGCTGCCATCATGCCGGTGGACCGCGACGAAGAGGATTGGGGCGAACTTCAGATCGTTTTTGCCACCTCGGCCGGAACGGTGCGTCGCAATGCGCTCAGCGATTTCACCAATGTGAAACGCAACGGCAAGATCGCGATGAAATTCGAGGATGAGGATGCCGAGGTGCGGCTGATCAATGCCCGGATCTGCTCCGAGAACGACGACGTAATGCTGGTCACCAAGCTCGGCCGCGCCATCCGTTTCCGCAGCACCGACGTTCGGGTCTTCAACTCGCGCGCCTCGCTCGGTGTACGTGGCATCCGACTTGCGACAGGCGACGAGGTCGTCTCCATGTCCGTCATCCGCCATTTCGAAGCCGATCCCGCCGAACGCGCCGCTTATCTCAAGCAGCGCCGCGCTGTGGCCGGTGCGCCAGACGATGCCGAAGCCGACGATGACGAGACCCTCGTCGAGGGTGGCCAGCTGACGCAAGAACGCTATGCCGAGATGTCCGCCGCCGAAGACCTGATCCTGACGATCACCGCCGGCGGCGCCGGCAAGACCTCGTCGAGCCACGACTACCCCGTGCGCGGACGCGGCGGCCAGGGCGTGGCGGCAATGGATCGCGCCATGCGCGGCGGCCCGCTCGTGGCCTGCTTCCCCGTCGAGGGGGATGACCAGATCATGCTGGCCACCTCGACCGGTCAGTCGATTCGTTGCCCGGTGGAAGGAATCTCTTTCCGCTCACGCGGCGCGGGCGGCGTGCGCGTCTTCGACACTGGTGCGGGGGAGGAAGTCGTCTCCGTTGCCCGGATCGCCGAACAGGCGGAGCCGGACGAGGTGGAAGAGACGGAGGATGCGGCCAACGAAACCGGTTCGGATCCCGATAGCGAATGATATGCAAGGGGGCGCCATACGCCCCCTTTTCGCTGTACGCCCCCTCGCGTCTGGCCGCCCGTCGACCGGCGCGAATCGCAGCACTTTTTGTCTCTTCCTAGCTCGTTGTTTGTTTTTTGTTTTCTTCATATGAGACGAAGACTCGAGAAACGAATTCGTTAAAGGCTGGCCGTTAAGGACCGAGGCCAAATTAAGGCGAAAGCGGGGCATAGAATTGCCTTTTTTTCGCGATTTTCTCCAAGAAAACGTACCGTTTCCGAGCCTTAATTGGGAAACGGTTAATTGGGCGGCCCCTGTTTCCACCACTTTCTTCGTCCGGAAATTCCACAAACCTTCCCTTCACCTGCCCCTTTCAGACGTCATTGTGGGACCAGTCAAGAATTGTCGTCACAGCCAAAGAGTTCGAGCGGTACAGGTACAGGTGAGGCGACAGGCAGTAGAGACAGTAGGGACAATAGAATGTATAGCACCTCTGGAGACCGCCTTGTCCTGGGACCAACCGCCCAGAACCTGTTGAGAATTCTAATCGCCTCCTACTTCCTCGCCGGAGCGGTGGGGCTGATACCCGGCACGGACCTGACGGCGCTGACGGACAGGTTCATGCCCGCGCATATCTCGTCACCTTTCGGATCCGCCCTGGTGTTCTCGCTCGCCTACCTGGTAATGATCGGAGTCTGGCTGCGCGGTGCGGCTTTGACGCTTGGCATACTCACCTTCTGGGCCAGCTACCTGCGCATGATGGATCTCGGGCTGCAAAGCGAACTCGGCATCTTCTGGCGTGATCTCGCGCTGATCGCCTCGCTCATGCTCACTTATGCAGAACCCGACCGGACCGCCGCGCGCAACCGCGGGATCGTCCGCTGGAACCGTCGCCGGGTAGTACAGCCGCGCCGCATCACGCCGCGCCGTGTCGAGAACGCCGTGATCGAGCCGGCGGCGAAGTCCAAGCCGCAAAAACAAGCGCACCGCCGGGACTACCAGAACAGCTACGAGCCCTATGAGCCGCCCTATGGCCACGACAAGGTTTCGATCGAAGAGCTGGAACGGATTTTCCAGGAAGATTTCGAGATCGCCCGTTCGAGCTAGCCCGGCCCACCTTCCCAAAGGGCGTCCGATCGCCTAGATGGCGCTCATGACAAAAGCTATCCACATCATCGGAGGCGGCATGGCCGGCTCCGAAGCCGCCTGGCAGGCCACCCAAATGGGTGTGCCTGTCGTTTTGCATGAAATGCGGCCCAAGGTTGAAACCTTCGCGCACCGTACCGGCAACCTGGCCGAGATGGTCTGTTCCAATTCCTTCCGTTCGGATGATGACGAGAACAACGCCGTGGGCCTGTTGCATTGGGAAATGCGCGTGGCCGACGGGTTGATCATGACCACGGCCGATGCCTATTCCATCCCCGCAGGTGGAGCGCTCGCGGTGGACCGTGATCCCTTTTCCGAAGCCGTGACGCGCAAGCTGCGCTCCCATCCGCTGGTGACCGTGGTGGAGCAGGAGATCACTGCCCTGCCCGGCCCCGAGGACGGCCCCGTCATCATCGCCACCGGACCGCTCACCGGCGGCGCTTTGGCCGATGCTATTGCCGCCGAGGCCGGTCAGGACAGCCTCGCCTTCTTCGACGCCATCGCCCCAATCGTCTATGCCGATTCCGTCGACATGGACGTGGCCTGGATGCAGTCCCGCTACGACAAGGGCGAGACCGAGGAGGAGCGCACCGCCTATCTCAATTGCCCGATGAACAAGGCCCAGTACGAGGCCTTCATCGACGCGCTGCTCGCCGCCGAGAAGAGGGAGTTCAAGGACGGCGAGACGGCGAAATATTTCGACGGCTGCCTGCCCATCGAGGTCATGGCCGAGCGTGGCCGCGAAACGCTGCGCCATGGGCCCATGAAACCCGTCGGCCTCACCAACCGGCACAAGCCGGAGGAAAAGGCCTATGCCGTCGTACAGCTGCGCCGCGACAACGCGCTCGGCACGCTGTTCAATATCGTCGGCTTCCAGACCAAGATGAAATATGGTGCCCAGACGGAAGTGTTCCGGATGATCCCGGCGCTGGAGAATGCTCGATTCGCCCGGCTCGGCGGCATTCATCGCAACACCTTCATCAACTCGCCCACCCTTCTGGACGGACAGATGCGCCTGAAGAGCAAGCCGCATATTCGTTTCGCCGGCCAGATCACCGGCGTCGAGGGCTATGTGGAGAGCGCCGCGATGGGTCTGTTGGCGGGCCGAATGGCCGCCGCCGAAATGCTGGGCCGGGAGTTGCCGCCCGTGCCGCAGGACACCGCCATGGGTGCGCTGCTCACTCACATCACCGGCGGTGCCGAGGCAAAGACCTTCCAGCCGATGAACGTCAATTTCGGCCTGTTCCGACCCGTCGACGCCAAGGGGGGGCGCAAGGGTCGCAAGATCCGCTACAAGCTCTATACCGACCGCGCCAAGGCGGCCTGGGCGGAGTGGCTCGGCATCCCGGCTCCTGCGCCCGCCGCCCCACAGGAGTAGCCCCGTGAACTATCTACTTGCCCTGATCCTGCCGCCGCTATCGATCATGCTCGCCGGACGGCCCATCCTCGGGATACTGGTGTTCATCATCTGGGTACCGGCGCTCATCTTTTCTGGCGGGTTGACGCATCCGATGTTCATCCTGCTGGCCTGGTTCCTGATCCACCAGGGCGTGGTAACTCGCGACCGCTAGGCCGATGATCACCCGTTTCGCCCCATCGCCGACCGGCCCGCTGCATCTGGGCCACGCTTATTCGGCGCTTCTGGCCTCGGACATGGCGCGAGCGGCGAGCGAGACGTTCCTGCTGCGGATCGAGGATATCGACCAGAGCCGCGCCCGCCCTGAGTGGGAGGCGCAGATCTTCGACGATCTGCACTGGCTTGGACTCGACTGGCCGGAGCCGGTGATGCGGCAATCCGAGCGCCTGCCGGTGTACCGTGCCGCGCTGCAGGAGCTGTGGAGCCGCGGATTGCTCTATCCCTGTTCCTGCCGCCGCCGCGACATCCTGGAGGCCGCCAGCGCTCCGCAGGAGGGCGGCGCGCCGGTCATGGGGCCGGACGGAATCGTCTATCCCGGCACCTGCCGCGACAGGCCCCTGCCCGCCGAAATGCCTGCGGAGGCCTTGAGGCTGAACATGAGAAAAGCACTCGACGGCATTGATAATATTCTGTTTCAAGAAGATGGATCCGGACCAAATGGGGAGCGTGGAACGATTGACATCGCGCCCGAAACCCTCATCGGTTCCATTGGCGATATCGTCCTTGCGCGCCGCGACATGGGAACGTCCTACCACCTCTCCGTGGTGGTCGACGATGCCGCGCAAGGGATAAGCCATGTCATTCGCGGACAGGACCTGTTCGCGGCCACGGCCATTCATGTGCTTCTGCAACGGATTCTGGGGCTGCCGCGGCCGATCTACCACCACCACCGGCTGATCCGGGACGATGCCGGAAAGCGGCTGGCCAAGCGTGACGATGCGCGGGCGATCGGGAAATACCGGGCGGACGGCGCAAGTCCGGCGGATATTCGCGAGATGGTGGGTTTGCGCTGAGATCGCGGGTGGAGGGGGGCGTTGCCCCCCGCGCTCTATCGAGCGCTCCCCCCAGGATATTTGAGGAAAGATGATGGCAAGCCGGTTTCTTTCGTTCTCCGGCAGGCGTTTCCGCAAAAAGAATGGCCGCGCCGAAGGATCGGCGCGGCCTTGAGTTTCGAAAACGTCAGGTAGCGTCAGCCGACCAGTTCGAGGCCGGAGAAAAAGTAGCCGATCTCGAAGGCGGCGGTCTCCGGGGCGTCGGAGCCGTGCACGGAGTTTTCGCCGAGCGAGAGCGCAAACTCGCGGCGGATGGTGCCTTCGGCGGCATCGGAGGGGTTAGTGGCGCCCATGACTTCGCGGTTCTTCGAAATGGCGTCTTCGCCTTCGAGCACCTGCACGACGACCGGCTCGGAGATCATGAAGGTGGTCAGTTCGTCAAAGAAGGGGCGTTCCTTGTGCACGCCGTAAAAGACGCTGGCTTGAGCCTTGGTCATCTGGATGCGCTTTTGCGCAATGATGCGCAGGCCCGCTTCCTCGAACTTGGCGTTGATCTTGCCGGTCAGGTTCCGTTTCGTGGCGTCGGGCTTGATGATGGAAAGGGTGCGTTCGATGGCCATTGGTAACTCCCCAGGGCGTGATGAAACTTGCGCGGGCCGTAGCATGGGCGCGCCGGGTTGAAAAGCCCTTCAGCGATGGCTGGGTTGCCACCGGACCCCGTCGCTGGCCATCCCGCGCCGGTTTCAGCGGTGCCTATGACCGCGACAGGTCAGGCCAAGGCGATATCGTCGATATAGAACTCGTCGCCAATGCCCGCTTCGACCGAGAACTGGTCGATGCCAGTGGCATTGTCGAACGCGACCCAGCCATCGGTGTCGAGATCGTCTTCGGTGATTACCGCCCGGCCAATCACGTTGCCCGAGGCGTCGGCGAAGAGGATCGTCGCGGTCTCGCCCAGGTCGAGATCGATGATGTACATACCATCGAGATCGGACTGCTCGTCCCCGCCATGGGTAACATTCATCTCGTGGGTCGTGCCATCCGCATCCGTCCAGACGCGGAACTCCGCATCGCCGTCTCCGTCATAATCGTAATCGGCGACCGAGGAATCCCGCTCCTCGAAATAGTTGGTGGCGGAGGTGAGCTGACTGATCCAGAAATCCCCGCCCGGGCCATCCTGGTAGATATAGATCCCGAGCAGGTCGGAGGTGAACGGGTCGTAGACGCCGATCATGTCCTCGAACTGGATGTCGCCGGCCGGCGTGGGATAGCTGACCTGCAGGCCGACATCGCCATACTGCGTGGTCCCGGACCCATCCGTGGCTTCGTACCAGAAATAGACCGACGGCGCGTCTTCGCCGGAGCCCGGCTCGGTGTCGTACTGGCCATTCGGGTCCCAGATCAGCGTGCCATCGGCCGTCAACGTCAGGATCGAGCCGTCATTCAGAAGCCCGCCATTGAGGAAATAGTCGAGGTCGACCCCGTCCGGGACAAGGTCAAGATCGTTGACACCGTCATTGTCGATATTGATCTGCGCGTCGAGGATCGCCGAGACCGACAGGCCGTCGCCGAGATCGCCCCCTTCCAGGTAATCATTGGCCAGCACGTTGAGCTGCACTGTCTGGTCATATTGAACCGCGGCGTAGTCGCTGCCGGTGATGATCGTGCCCGGCTCTGTATATTGCACGAAGAGGACCTGCTCGACATTTGTGAGGTGGTCCACATCCCCGCTGCCATCGAGCGCGTAGACCTCGAACCCGGTCACGACGGTCTGCTGCTTCTTTCCGTTGCCGATGGTCTCGGTCAGGATCACGACGTCGTAATCCTCCCCCTCAAGACCTTCATAAATGACGACGTCAATGCCACCATCGTCGCCGCCATCGATGACGTCCGATCCGGCGCCGCCATAGATGGTGTCCGATCCGTCGCCGCCATTGACGATGTCGTCGCCGTCATCGCCCCAGAGCGTGTCGTCGCCGGCGCCGCCCTCGATCGTGTCACTGCCGCCGCCACCATGGATCTCGTCATTTCCGCCGAGGCCCCAGATGATGTCGTCCAGCTCCGTAGAGAAGACGGGGGTCGAGTTCAGGTCGATGAAATCGTTAACCTCGGTGCCGACAATGGCGCCGTCGGGCGGCGACACGGTGGAGCCCCCGTTTCCACCCTTTCCGCTTGGTTTAGGCATGGTCGATCCTTTCTCTCAAGGACAGGCCGCCCCCTGCCCGCCAAATGGTTGATTCCTCAAAGCCTGACACAACCCAAAGTTATGTCTGAGCATTTTGGGCGGTTGTGGACAGACCGGAGCCAATCAGGCCCATCGGACGAAATTGTACCCGCCTGAGAGCAAGAAAGTGACGTTGGGTCATCATTACCGCTCCACGGGAGAGCGTGCGTTTTGCCGAATCACCAAGCCAGAGGGGCGGGCCACGGCGGGCAGCTCCCGGTCGCAGCACGGCTTGTTGACACCGCCTGAAGGCTGGTGCACAGCGCCGCCATGCTCAGGCTTTCCGATATTTCCTATTCCGTCGAAGGGCGTCCGCTGATCGAGCACGCCTCTGCCGTCATCCCGACCGGTCACAAGGTTGGCCTCGTGGGGCGAAACGGCACGGGCAAGACCACGCTGTTCCGTCTCATCCGGGGCGAGCTGACGCTTGAAACCGGCTCTATCGAGCTGCCGCGCGGGGCGCGGATTGGCGGCGTGGCGCAAGAGGCGCCGGGAAACGAGGTCTCGCTGCTCGACACGGTGCTGGCCGCGGACACGGAGCGCGCGGCGCTTCTGGCGGAAGCGGAAGTTGCGACCGATCCGGCCCGCATAGCCGAGGTGCAGACCCGGCTTTCCGATATCGACGCATGGTCGGCGGAGGCGCGGGCCTCGGCGATCCTGCGCGGGCTCGGCTTCGAAACCGAAAAGCATGTCATGCCCTGCTCGGCCTTTTCGGGCGGATGGCGGATGCGCGTGGCGCTGGCCGCAGTGCTCTTTGCCCAGCCGGACCTGCTGCTGCTGGACGAGCCGACCAACTATCTCGACCTCGAAGGCGCGCTCTGGCTGGAAAACTACCTCACCCGCTATCCGCATACCGTGATCATTGTCAGCCACGACCGGGCGCTGTTGAACCGCTCCGTCGGAGCGATCCTGCATCTCGAAGACCGCAAGCTGACTCTCTACCAGGGGCCATACGACACCTTCGCCGAGACACGCGCGGCGCGGATCGCCGCCGCCGAGAGCGAGCGCAAGCGGCAGGAGGCGCGGCGCGCGCATCTGCAGTCCTATGTCGACCGGTTCCGCTACAAGGCGGACAAGGCCCGGCAGGCGCAGTCGCGGCTGAAGGCGATTGCCCGGTTGAAGCCCATAGCCACGCCGCAGGAAGCTGCCCTGCGCCGCTTCACCTTCCCCGAGCCGGAGGAACTCAGCCCACCAATCATTGCCACCGAGGGCGCTGCCATCGGTTACGGCGAGACGACGATCCTGAGCCGGCTCAGCCTGCGCGTCGATCAGGACGACCGCATCGCGCTTCTGGGAAAGAATGGCGAGGGCAAGTCGACGCTGTCCAAATTCCTCGCCGGTCGTCTGGAGGCTCAGAAAGGGCGGATCAACCGCTCGGGCAAGCTGCGGGTGGGGTATTTCGCCCAGCACCAGGTGGACGAGCTTTACCTCGACGAGACCCCGCTTGAGCATCTGAAGCGGCTGCGCCCCCAGGAGACGCCCGCCAAGTTGCGTTCCCGGCTTGGCGGCTTCGGTATCGGCGCCGAACAGGCCGACACGGTGGTCGAGAAGCTTTCGGGCGGACAGAAGGCGCGGCTGTCGCTGATGCTGGCCACGCTCGATGCGCCGCACCTGCTCATCCTCGACGAGCCGACCAACCACCTCGATATCGAGAGTCGCGAGGCGCTGGTGGAGGCACTGACCGCCTATACCGGCGCGGTGATCCTTGTCAGCCACGACCTGCACCTGCTCACCCACGTGGCCGACCGGCTCTGGCTGGTCTCGGAGGGGCGCGTGCTGCCCTATGACGAGGATCTCGACGCCTATCGCAAGATGCTGCTGGAAAAGGACAAGCCGGAGCGGAGCAAAACGCCGGCCAAGCCCGAGCGCGTTAGCCAGTCGGTCATTCAGGAGCTGAGATCCGACGTCAGGAAATGCGAGCAACGCATGGAAAAACTTGAAGAAATGCGTTCAACGCTCTCTGAGCGCCTCGCTGACCCGGCGGTCTACGAGGCGGCAAACAAGGACAAGCTGGATCTCTGGCAGGCGAAATTCGCCGAAGTCGAGGATGCCCTGGAGCGCGCGGAAACCCTTTGGATGGACGCCGTGGAGCGGCTGGAAGCGGCAGGCTGAGGCCGGCGCAGTCCCAACCGCCCATTCTGTTCAGCGGCCCGCCGTTTCCATGAAGATCTTCTTCACTGTCGCCTCGAAGCCCTTGCGGATCACCAATTGCTTGATCATGCCGCTGGTCACGATCTTGGCAAGTCCGCCGCCCGCCATCGAGATGCCGGGCGCGAAATAAACGGCATAAATCCCGTCTAGCACCAGCCCTGACATGAAATTGACGAACATCTGGTCGGCGAGTTGTTTGAAGCCGGGATCGCGTGTCAGGATCTCCGAGCTGTATTTTGCCGTCTGGGCTACCGAATTGACCGCCGTGCCCTTGACCGAGACCGGCGAAATGAAACAGGCGATCGCTTCGCCCCAGCTGACCTTGCCGTCCATGTTGCCGTCCCGATCCTCGTAAAAGGCGACGACGGCCACGACCTTGTTGTTGAGAAACCCGACGGCGCCGAATGCGGTGGTGGGGGAGTCCTTGACGAGGACCCATTCAATTACCTGCTGAGCCATTCCCTAGCCACTCCGAAAAACATACCGCCGGATGGCCTAAAAACGTCCGGCCCGGTATTGGTTTTCTGAAAACGCCCCACCCCGGTTATGGCGCGGGGTAAAGGCAGTGTCGGGCGAGTCGGATGGCTTGAATAGATGACCAAGCGACGCCGTTGCGCGATTTTTTCGGCACGTCAGGCCGAGCCTTGTGGCGATCCCCGACGGGGCGCGGTAATGACAGGGGCATGTGTTTGCGGAACGATTGGCAGATATGGACCTGACCTTCTACATCAGCGCCTTCGTGGCGCTTTTCGTCATCATCGACCCGATCGGTCTCGCGCCGCTCTTCCTGGCGATGACGCATGGAGCCAAGAAGGCGGAGCGCCGTGCCATCGGGCGGCGGGCGATCCTGCTGGCCTTCTTCCTGCTGACGCTGTTCGGATTGCTGGGCGACGCGGTGCTGGGCTTCATCGGCATCTCCATTTCCGCTTTCCGCATCGCGGGCGGGATCCTGCTGTTCCTGACGGCACTCGACATGCTTTTCGAGCGGCGCACGAAACGCCGAGACCATACGGCAGAGGAAGAGGAACGCCCGGACCCGTCGGTCTTTCCGCTCGCCATCCCGCTGCTGGCGGGTCCCGGCGCGATCACGACAATGATCCTGCTCGTCGGACAGGCCGGGAGCCCGGTCGAGGCAGCCGGGGTTTTCTTGGTCATGGCTTTGGTTCTGTCCGTCGTGGCGGTGATGTTCCGCAGCGCCAGCTTGCTCGAACGCGCGCTCGGACGGACCGGGACTGTGGTCGCCACGCGGCTCCTGGGCATGTTGCTGGCCGCGCTCTCGGTGCAGTTCGTGCTCGACGGATTGCGGGGCGCGGGAATGATTGCCGGAACGGCGGCAGGCTAGCGAAAACGGCGCCGAATCCCTACATGCAGGAACAGGCCCGCATTGCGGGCGCCCGAACAGGACCCGCGCATGACATCTGACCAGACCGCCTCGCTGATCTACCTTCTGCTCCTGGGCATGTTGGTGGGCAGCTATGCGCTCGTGGCCAGCCGCCGCAATCTCGGCCGCAGCCTGCGCCATGGCGCGCTCTGGGGGCTGATCTTCCTCGGCGTGATCGTGGGATACGGACTGTGGGAGGATGTTCGCAGCACCGTCATACCGCGCCAATCGGTGCTGAGTGAGCAGGGTCAGATCGAGGTGCCGCTCGCGCGCGACGGCCACTACCACATGGTGCTCGACATCAATGGCGTGCCGGTGCAGTTCGTGGTCGATACCGGCGCCTCCGACATCGTGTTGACACAGGCAGACGCGCAGCGCGCCGGGATTGAGCTCGACGGGCTGCCCTTTCTGGGCACCGCCAACACGGCCAATGGAACCGTGCCGACGGCGCGGGTGCGGCTGGACGAAGTGGACCTGAACGGGATCGTCGACCAGCGCGTACCGGCGCTGGTCAATGGCGGCGAGATGAATGGCTCGCTTCTAGGCATGTCCTATCTCAATCGCTTTTCAGAGGTCAGTTTCGGCAATGGAAAGATGGTGTTGACGCGCTAGGCGTCGCTCCCTCAGCCTGCCACTTCCAAGGAGACCAAAGCTGCCGAGTGGGGGGCGTTGCCCCCCGCGCTCTGTGGAGCGCTCCCCCCAGGATATTTGAGGGAAGACGAGACCAACCTTTCATTCATCTTTCCCAAAATACCTCCGCCGGAGGCGTGATCCGAAGGATCGTTCACGCGCGCGAAGCGCGCGCCCCCGAACGGCTGAAGTGGGTTCGCCAAATCGGCGGCAGGTTAAAAGCACAAAACATTCAATATCATGCATCAAAATGCTCGTCCGGCGGGCTCGCGCGAAACCATTGTGCCCGATCTGCCCTTCGCCTACGCTCCGCGCCGAACAGAACGCGCGACCCCAAAGGGAGGACCCCCATGAGCGAAGCCCGCAAACTCGGATTCGACACGTTGCAGATTCACGCCGGCGCCAGCCCGGACCCGGCCACCGGTGCCCGCCAGACGCCGATCTACCAGACGACCGCCTATGTGTTCAAAGACGCCGATCACGCGGCGCGGCTCTTCAACCTCGAAGAGGTGGGATACATCTATTCGCGGCTGACCAACCCGACGGTTTCAGTGCTGGCCGAGCGGATCGTCACGTTGGAAGGCGGTGTGGGCGGGTTCTGCTGCTCCTCGGGCCATGCAGCTCAGATCATGGCGCTTTTCCCGCTGATGGGACCGGGCTGCAATGTCGTGGTCTCCACGCGTCTTTACGGCGGCACGATCACCCAGTTCAGCCAGACCATCAAGCGTTTCGGTTGGTCGGCGAAATTCGTCGACATGGATGACGTCGAGGCGGTGAAAGCGGCCATCGACGAGAATACCCGTGCGGTCTTCTGCGAGAGCATTGCCAATCCGGGCGGCTATATCACCGATATCCCGGCCATGGCGGCAGTCGCCGACGCGGCGGGCGTGCCGCTCATCGTCGACAACACGTCCGCCACGCCTTACCTGTGCAACCCGATCGCGCTCGGCGCGACCCTGGTGGTGCATTCGACCACCAAGTACCTGACTGGTAACGGCACGGTGACCGGCGGCTGCGTGGTGGATTCGGGCAAGTTCGACTGGTCGGCCTCCGACAAGTTCCCCTCGCTCAGCCAGCCGGAGCCCGCCTATCACGGTCTGACCTTCCATGCCGCGCTCGGGGCGATGGCCTATACCTTCCACGGAATCGCCGTGGGACTGAGGGACCTCGGCATGACGATGAACCCGCAGGCGGCGCATTACACGCTGATGGGAATCGAGACGCTGAGCCTGCGCATGGAGCGTCACGTGGCGAACGCCAAGAAGATCGCCGAGTGGCTGGAGCAAGACGACCGAATCGAAAAGGTCACCTATGCCGGCCTGCCCTCCTCGCCTTATCACGGGCGTGTCGCCACGATCTGCCCGAAGGGCGCGGGCGCGCTTTTCACCTTCGCGGTCAAGGGCGGCTACGAGTCCTGCATCAAGCTGGTGGATTCGCTGGAGCTGTTCAGCCATGTCGCCAACCTGGGCGATACCCGTTCGCTGATCATCCACTCCGCTTCGACCACGCACCGCCAGCTCACGCCCGAGCAGCAGGAAGCGGCCGGTGCCGCGCCGAACATGGTGCGGGTCTCTATCGGGATCGAGGATGCCGATGACCTGATTGCCGACCTCGACCAGGCGCTGACCAAGGCCACGGCCTGATCCCAGGCGCCTCACGCTGAAATGACACGCGCCGGACCGTTCCAACGGTCCGGCGCTTTTCGTTCCGTTATTGCTCCAGCGCCCAGGTGATTGTCACCGTCGCTTGGACATCCATCTCTCCTGCCGCGACCGGCATCACCTCGCGCATCGCGCTGGCCATCGTGGCGCGCATTGGACGGACGCCACCCATGCCGTTTTCCTCGATCGACAGGATCGGGCCGAGCCCGATCCCAGCCGCCTCGGCCAGAAGTTCCGCCTTGCGCCGCGCATCGGCCACGGCGGCGCGGCGCGCCTCGTCCTCGACCGGCTGAGGTTCCTTCAGATCGAAGTTCAGCCCACGCAGGGTGTTGGCGCCATCGCTCACCGCCATGTCCAGCAACTGGCCGAGCGTATCGAGATCGCGCAGCCGGATCGTGACATCGCTCGCGGCAATAAAGGCCTCGATCTCTCCCTGCCCGCCATTCTCCTTCGCCTGCGCCCGGCGCGGCACAAGCGAGAGCTGGCCTGTCTGGATATCACGCGGCGCAATGCCGGCCTCCTCAAGCCGCTGGTGGATGGCCGCGATCCGCTCGCTCATCTCGCGCAGCGCGACGGCGGCCTCGGCGTCTTCGGCGACAGCGCCCAGCGTGATCAGCGCCATGTCCGGCACCGCCGCGACGCTTCCCTCGCCGGTCACGACCAGTTTACCAGGCGCGCCCGTCTCGGCCATCAGCGGCGAAAGGGGCAGAATCGTCGCCGCGGCGACGCACAGGACCTTGAACATTCTCATCGAAACAGTTCTCCGCTTTTTGATTTCATCATCCCCTCTGGGACGCAGCCCGCAAAGCAATCCTTGGCCCAAATCTGTTTATTTGAGCGATTTCCTGCTATAAGAACGGACCAGACAGAACGACGGCTTGCGTCGGCGTCCCTACAGATTCCAATTACAGGCGCGATGACTCCGAATTTTTCCCTCATACTGGACCACGACGGCATTTCGCTGCTGTATCGGCAGGATTCCGACTGGCGCAGCCTCGGCTCCGTTTCGCTGGACGCGCCGGATTTCGACGCGCAGTTGGAAGCACTGCGGCAACGGGCGGAGGCGCTCTCCGACGGGATTGCGCTGCGCAGCACGCTGGTCCTGCCCAATTCGCAAATCCTCTATGCCAGCACCGAGGCAGGCAAGGACGCGCGGGAGAATGCCCGGCTGGCCGGGCGGCGGCTGGACGGGGCCACGCCCTATGCGCTGGGCGATCTCGTCTATGACTGGAAGGTGCAAGGGAACGAGATTCTGATCGCCGCCGTGGCGCGCGAGACGCTGGAAGAGGCCGAGGGGTTTGCCCAACTTCACGGCTTCGCCCCCCTGAGCTTTACCGCTGCGCCAGAGGATGGAAGCTTTCCCGGCGCGCCCTTCTTCGGGCCGAGCGATGCGGCGCCGCGCCTGCTGGCGCCGGGCGAGGTGCTGGAGCGCATCGCCCGGCCAATCCTGTCCTCGGGCCCTTACGAGGAGCCACGGGCGACACCGGAGCCCTTGCCGGAGCCTGAGCCCGAATCCACGCCGGTCGAAGTCCCGGAAGATTCGGCGACCAGTCCAGAGCCCGTGACAGAAGCCGAGGTCGTGCCGGAGCCCGAACCAGAGGCGACGGACATAGCTGAAAAACCAGAGCCCGCGGCGAAATCGGCGACGTCATTACTAGTCGAAAGCGAGACCTCCGAGCCCGCGTCCGAACCGGCGGTCGCGGAGCTTCCCGTAATCGACTTTGTCAGCCTGCGAGCTTCTCCGGACACTCCCGAGGCAAAAGCGACCGAAACACCGCCACGCCCCTTGCCGCCGGTCACCGAACCGGTGTCCGATCCGGAGCAGCCCGAACCGCGTGTGGACGTGGGCGCCGAGGAGGCACCGGAACCGGCACCGCCCGCGACTTTCAGTTCGATCCGCAGCCGCGTGGAACCGCCGGTTACGGCGGCTGTCGTTGGGAAATCGAAAAACACAGGAACGAAGCCCAAACAACACGCCAGGTCCGCCAAACCTGCCCCGGCTGCGTCAGCTGCGGAAAAAACGGCACGCAAGCGGGCAGAACCGGTCCTGAAAGCCGCGCCGAAACCCGCAGCCGCGTCTGCCGCTCCGAATAGCTTCAAGCCGGGACTGCGCGCGGACAAGGTGGCGCGCGATAGCAGTGCTGCCGCGGCCAAATCTGCTGTCGAGACAGGCGGTTTCCGGGTGCCCCCCGCGCCGCCGCCACTGAACGAGGCCGAGGCCCTGACGGTCTTTGGCGCGCGCAAATCGCAGCAACCCCAGCAATCCCCCAGCCGGTTGGCATTGATCGCCGCGGCGGGTGGTGCCGTCGTCGTGGGCCTGATCGGGCTTTGGGCCTTTCTGGGCAGTGGTGGCGAGGACATCACCGCCACCGACGCGCCCGCGGAACTGATCACCGAGGCCCCCTCGGCGCCGCAACTGGTTTCCCCCGAGACCGGTGCCCTGCCCGATCTCGCTGCCTCGGACACGGCGCCCACGGCCATCGCCCTTGCGCCGGCCTCCGCGACGCCCGAGCCGGAGACCGGACTCGCAACGCAGGATATGGCCGGCGACGCAGAGGCAACTTCCCAGGTTTCCGGCGCCGCCGCACTTCCCCCGCCGGCGGACGATGGCGCGCCCGAGGACCTCAGGCAGCCCGCCATCCAGAACGAGGCCAGCACGGTCGGCATCAGCCAGCAGGAAACGCTTGCCAACCTGTCGACCTCGCAGCAGCCACTGGACGGAAGCCTGACACCGCAGAGCGGGAACGCGCTGGCCGAAAGCTTGCCGGAGGACAGCGTCGCCGCGCCGATGGTCGTCGATCCGACCCCGCTCGACCCGATATCCGCGCTGGCCGCCTATACCGTCAGCGGCATCTGGCAACGCGCGCCCGAGCGCAGCCAGCAGGCGCTGGAGGAAGAGACCGAAGAGTATTACATCGCTTCGATCGACCCGACCATTCCCAGCCAGGACGCCTATGCGCTGCCGACGCTGGACCGCGCTCCGGACAGGCTGCCGCGGGCAGCGGCCACGCCCGTCGTGCCCGAGCCGGAGCCCGATCCGGCGCAGGCCAGCGATGCGCTGGATGGGGAGGAAATCGCGCCCGATGGTGTCGAAGTCGTGCGCGGCAAGCCCAGCATCGTGCCGCCCCGCCGTCCCGCCGACCTCGCACCGGCCGCGCAATCTGCGCCAGAGACCGCCCCGGAAACCGGGGTCAACCCGGCGGAAGGTGCCTTGCGCGGAGAGCGGCCACGGTCTCGCCCCGAGGGGCTGATCGAGGCCAATGAACGGGCGACCTTTGGCGGCAACACGCGCTCCGAACTGGCGGAAATCCGCCCGAATGCGCGCCCACGTTCCGTTCAGGAGACCGCAGAGGCGCTGGATGCGGCCGTTCGCATGGCAGATGCGGAGACGGTGGAAGGCCAGCAGGGAACCGAAGCCCTGAGCTTGCAGGATCAGGCACTGGCACTGGATCTTGCCTCCGCCACGCGGCGCGCGGTTGCCAATTCTCCGCAGCCGCGTCTGCGCCCGTCAAACATATCGCAGATCGCCGACCGGGCCCGCAAGCGGGCAGAACAGGACGCCCAGGCGCAAGCCGAGGCCGAACAGCAGGCCCGCGATGACGCACAGGCCGCCGCGCTGAGCCAGGAACGCGCCGTCGCCGCCGCGGCACGCAAGTCCGCGGAAGAAGCGGCCCAGCAGGAAGCGGCCAAGCAGGCCGCCGCCGCTCAGGCCGCAAAGGAAAAGGAAGAGGCGATCCAGGCCGCCGCCAAGGCCGCCAAGGAGGAGGAGCGTGCCGCCAAGTCCTCGGGGCCGGCGGTTCCGCGCAGCGAACGCGCCAATCCCACCGGCACGACCTCGGCGACCGTTGCCAAGCAGGCCACGGTCAAGAACCAGATCTCGCTGAGCAAGGTTTCCCTTATCGGGGTCTACGGCACGTCCACCAAGCGGAGGGCGCTGGTCCGCCTGCCATCGGGAAAGATGTTGAAGGTCAAGGTCGGCGACCGCATCGATGGCGGACGCGTCGCCGCCATCGGCACCAGCGACCTGCGCTACCAGAAGGGCGGCCGGACGGTGACGCTCAAGATGCCAAAGGGTTGAGCCCTGCGCAAAGAGGTGGCGGAAAGCTGTCACGCAGACAACAAGAGGCGTATCCCGGCAGCTTTTGCTTGTCCGCCCTGCTACGTGCTGCATACTCGCGGATCCAGCACACAATGCGAGCGCGGCCTCTCTTTTCCTGCGCGTTTTGAGAAAGGGTGATTGATGGAAGGCTTTTTTGACGACGCGACGATTCTGCTCGGCGCCGCCGTCATCGGCGTTCCCATCGCGGCGCGGCTCGGGCTCGGCTCGGTGCTGGGCTACCTGCTGGCGGGCATTCTGATCGGGCCCCTGCTGACGCTGGCCGGCATGGAGGCGGAGACGCTGCGCCACTATTCCGAGTTCGGCGTTGTCATGATGCTGTTCCTGATCGGGCTGGAGTTGGAGCCGCGCACGCTTTGGGAGATGCGCGACAAGCTGATCGGCATGGGCGGACTGCAGATCGGGCTGACCACGGCGGCGGTAACGGCCTTGGCCTGGCTGATGGGCGAGACTTTAAACATGTCGCTTGCGATCGGGTTGATCCTGGCGCTGTCTTCGACCGCCATCGTACTGCAGACGCTCTCGGAAAAGGGGCTGATGAAGACCGGCGGCGGCAAGGCGACATTCTCGGTCCTGCTGACGCAGGATATCGCCGTGATCCCGATGCTGGCGCTGATGCCGCTGCTCGCGATGCCGAAAGTGCCCCAATTTGACTCGTCCGGCGTGATCCTGCGCCCCGGCGAAGGGGCGAGTGGCGAGGAGGTGCACCACGCGCTGTCGCTTATCGACGGGTTGACGGGCTGGCAGGCGACTTTCGTGATCATCATCGTGATCGTGGCTGTCGTGCTGGCGGGGATGTATCTTTCGCCCCTGCTCTTCCGCTTCGTCCACATGGCGAAGCTGCGCGAGATTCACACTGCGACGGCCTTGTTCGTTGTCTTTTTGATCGCCTACCTGATGGTGCTGGTCGGCCTCTCGCCGGCGCTTGGGGCGTTCCTGGGCGGGGTGGTGTTGGCGTCCTCGGAGTTCCGACACGAGCTGGAAGCCAATATCGAGCCCTTCAAGGGGTTGCTGCTGGGCGTGTTCTTCATGTCCGTGGGCGCGGGCATCGATTTCGCCGTCATGGCGAGCAATGTCGGCACGGTGATCGGGCTGACGGCGCTGCTGGTGCTGACAAAGGGGCTAGTGCTGTTCCTGCTGGCCAATCTCTTCGGACTGCGCAAGCGGGACAAGTGGCTGTTTACGCTGGGGCTGGCGCAGGCGGGCGAATTCGGCTTCGTGCTGATTTCCTTCTCGTTGCAGGAAAACGTGCTACCGGAACGGCTGGCACAGATATTGTTGCTGGTGGTGGCGCTGTCGATGCTGATCACGCCGCTGCTCTTTATCCTCTACGATTATATCGCGCACCGCCTCGGCGATCACTCCGAGGCGACGGATGTGCATCGCAAGCATGACGATATCGACGAGCAGGCCCCGGTGATAATCGCCGGGATCGGGCGTTTCGGGCAGGTGGTGAACCGAATGGTGGAGATGGCGGGGCTGAAATGTACCGTGCTCGACCATGACCTCGCCGCGATCGAGCTGATGCGGCATTTCGGGTTCAAGGCCTTTTACGGCGATCCGACCCGTCCGGTGCTGTTGCATGCGGCGGGGCTGAAGGATGCGCGGGTTCTGGTGGCGGCGCTGGATGACCCGCACGCAACGACCCGTCTGGTGAAATATGCGCGTTCCCAGCGGCCGGACCTGCATATCATCGCGCGCGCGCATGACCGCGTACATGTCTACCAACTCTACCAGGCGGGCGCCGATGACATCGTGCGGGAGATGTTCGACAGCTCGCTCCGGGCCGGGCGCTACGTTCTGGAGAACATGGATTTCTCGGCCTTCGAGGCCAACGAGATGGAGAAGACCTTCTACAAGCATGACCGGATGACGCTGCGCGAGTTGGCACCGCTCTGGGATCCGGCGCGCTCGCTGAAGGACAACCCGGCCTACCTTGAGCGGGCGCGGGAGTTGAACAAGGTGCTGGAGACCTCGCTGGTGACGGCGCTCGAGGTCCAGGAACTGGAAGCGCGCGATCACGGCGACGATCCGCCCCGCCCCACCGTGGATTAGGGCCCGAAGGCGCGCGGGGACGATCCTGCGGATCGTGCCTCCGGCAGGGTATTTATCCCAACAAGAAGCCATTGGTCGGGGGCGGGCGGCGAATGCAGCCGCCCGGACCTGAACCGATCAGCCGCCGGAAACGCCGGCCTCGCCGAAGGTGGCCATGCCGGAATGGCAGGCGATGGCGCCCTTGAGCACACCGATGGCGAGTGCGGCGCCGGAGCCTTCGCCAAGGCGCAGGCCGAGGCTGAGCAGTGGCTCCTTGCCGATCTTTTCCAGCATCATGGAATGGGCACCTTCCGCGGAGACATGACCAGCAACGGTATGGTCGAGCGCGCCGGGTGTGACGGATTCGAGCACGGAGGCGGCGGCGGTACAGATGAAGCCATCAAGGATAACCGGGATACGGTGATGGCGCGCGGCGAGGATGGCGCCGGCCATGGCCGCAATCTCGCGCCCGCCGAGGTGGCGCAGCACTTCGAGCGGGTCGGAAAGCGCGTCGGCATGCAGCGCGAGCCCCGCATCGACCACGTCCCGTTTCCGGGCAAGGCCTTCATCATCGACCCCAGAGCCCCGTCCGACCCAAGCCTCTCCCCCGCCGCCATGCAGCGCGGCAGCGATGGCCGCGGCGGAGGTCGTGTTGCCGATGCCCATCTCGCCAGTCACCACCAGCCCGGCCTTGGGATCGACCGCTTCCCAGCCAGCGGCCATGGCGGCGACGAGGTCCTGCTCGCTCATGGCCGGGGCTTCGGTGAAGTCGGCGGTGGGGCGGTCAAGTTCCAGCTCCACGATGTCCGTGCGGGCCCCGAAAGCGGTGAGAAGCTGGTTGATCGCGGCACCGCCGGCGCGGAAATTGGCGACCATCTGCACGGTCACCTCGATGGGGAAAGCCGACACGCCCTTGGCGGCAACGCCGTGGTTTCCTGCAAAAACAATGCCTTGAAGATTTTCAAGGTTCGGACGCGCATTGCCGACCCAGCCCGCGTACCAGATTGCAAGATCTTCGAGCCGACCAAGCGCCGCGGGCGGCTTGGTGAGCATGCCATTGCGTGCCTGCGCCGCGGCGAGTGCCTCGGAATCGGGCTGCGGCAGGTTGGCCAGGGCGGCGCGGATTTCGTTCAGATCTGAAAAGGGGGCTTTGGCAGTCATCGTGGACCTCTGTCTTGTTTCCCCGCTTCTGCGACGATAAGGGCGGGAGGACAAGAGCCGCGGGAGTGGATAACGGATGGCTGAGCAGCGACAAATCATAGCTCCCCGCGACATTGCTCTCGCCTGTGCCTTGCTGACCCGCCTGCCCGTTCCGGTCGATGCCGATTTTGCCGCCCGGCGGGGCGCGGGAGCGGCCTGGGCCTACCCGCTGGCGGGGCTGCTGGTGGCATTGATCGCGGGCGGGATCGGCTGGGCCGCGCTGTGGCTGGGTCTGTCCCCGGGGCTGGCGGCGGGGCTGGTGCTGACCGGACAGGTGGTAATGACGGGCGCCATGCACGAGGACGGGCTGGCGGACTCGGCGGACGGGCTCTGGGGCGGCTGGACCCGCGAGCGGCGGCTCGAGATCATGAAGGACAGCCGGATCGGCAGCTATGGCGTGCTGGCCATGGTGCTGGCGCTCGGGCTGCGATGGAACGCGCTGGTCGCGCTCGGAGCCGGGTTCCTGCCAGCGCTGCTGGTGGCAGCGCTCCTGAGCCGGGCGCTGATCGTGGCAGAGATGGCCGCGCTGCCGAATGCGCGCGACGGTGGCATGTCGCGCTCCATCGGGCGGCCGGGGGGCGTGACGGTCGGGCTGGCCATGGTGCTGGCGACCGGGTTGTCGCTGGCGATGATTGGCGGGACGGCCCTGCTTCTGCTGGCCATAGCCGGGCTGGCGGCTTTTGGGTGCGCGATGATTGCGCGCGTCAAGATCGGCGGGCAGACCGGCGATATCCTCGGCGCAACGCAGCAGGTGAGCGAAATCGCGATTCTCGCGGCAGCAACTGTCCTGTTTTCGTAACCG
The DNA here is from genome assembly GCF_900099935.1 of Aliiruegeria lutimaris. GTDB lineage: Bacteria > Pseudomonadota > Alphaproteobacteria > Rhodobacterales > Rhodobacteraceae > Tropicimonas > Tropicimonas lutimaris. The sequence continues at coordinate 26,897 of NZ_FNEK01000039.1, forward strand.
CATATCCGCGCTTGTTTTTTCGCAGATCGGCCTGGGGCGCACCGCGTCGGCGCGATGTGCGTCACATTGTCGTTACGCAAATGTTGCACGTTTGTTACATGGATCGAGGCCAAAAAGCTCTGTAGGGAGCGCCGTAAATCCGAGGTACTGGGGGACAACGTGTCCGACAAGAACTACGAGCCGCGACATTTCGAGACCCTCGACCGAGACCTCGATCGCCTTTCCAGACTTGAGGCAGCCAACGCATTCGTTGCCCGCCCAATGGCGGCGCCGGCGCTGGCGGCAGCCTTCATCCTGCTGTCCGGGCTCCTCGCTGCCCTGCTGATGGATGGCACCACCGGCACGATGGTCATCGTGGTTGCGGCGGCTCTGGGCGCCTACATGGCGGTGAATATCGGCGCCAATGACGTGGCCAACAACATGGGGCCGGCGGTTGGGGCGAATGTGCTCTCCATGGGCGGCGCCATCGCGATTGCCATCGTCTTTGAAAGCGCCGGCGCGTTGATTGCTGGCGGAGACGTTGTTTCGACCGTGGCAAAGGGGATCGTGGCGCCCGAATCGACGCCGTCGGCAGAGATCTTCATCGAAGCGATGATGGCGGCCCTCTTCGCCGCCGCGCTGTGGGTCAATATCGCGACATGGATCGGTGCGCCTGTTTCGACCACCCATGCCGTCGTCGGCGGCGTGATGGGAGCGGGGATCGCGGCCGCAGGTTTCGGCGCGGTCAACTGGCCGATCATGGCGGCGATTGCGGCCAGCTGGGTGATCTCGCCGCTGCTGGGCGGGCTCATCGCCGCCGGCTTCCTGTGGTTCATCAAGGAACGCATCATCTACCAGCCGGACAAGATCGCCGCCGCGCGGGTCTGGGTTCCGGTGCTGGTCGGGATCATGGCCGGCGCCTTCTCTGCCTACCTGGCGCTGAAGGGGTTGAAAAAGATCATCAAGATCGACTTCACAACCGCGCTCGGCATCGGTCTCGCCATCGGTATCGGCGTCTGGCTGATCCTGATCCCGGTGATTCGAAAGCGGTCGCAAGGGCTGGAAAACCGCAACAGGTCGCTCAAGGTGCTGTTCTCGATCCCACTGATCGTCTCGGCAGCCTTCCTCAGCTTTGCCCATGGCGCCAATGACGTGGCCAACGCCGTCGGGCCGCTGGCCGCAATTGTCAGCGCCACCGAAACCGGTGATTTCACCTCTGCCATCAGCGTTCCATTCTGGGTGATGATGATCGGCGCTTTTGGCATCTCCTTCGGGCTGTTCCTGTTCGGGCCGAAATTGATCCGAATGGTCGGCAGCGAGATCACCAAGCTCAACCCGATGCGCGCCTTCTGCGTGGCGCTGTCCGCCGCGATCACGGTGATCATCGCCAGCTGGCTCGGCCTTCCGGTCAGCTCGACCCATATCGCCGTTGGCGGCATCTTTGGCGTGGGCTTCTTTCGTGAGTGGTACGCGGAACGCAGGCTGCTGCGCGCGCGGCACCTGGTGCCGGATCGCCCCGTGCATACCCCGAACGAGCGGCGCCAGAGAAAGCTCGTGCGTCGCGCCCACATGATGACGATTGCCGCGGCATGGATCGTCACGGTTCCGGCGGCAGCGATACTGTCGGGGATCGTCTTCATGGGCATTCGCCTCGCTACCGGGTGACGCCCGGTAGGGGGGCGCCGGGAGGCGCAACGCGACAGGCAAAGAAAAAGGCCGCGGCAAATGCCACGGCCTTTCTTGTTCGTTAGCACTGATCGGCAGGTCAGGCGGCGCGGCTCACGAGAACTTCGTCCACCTGCTTCTGGGCATCCGTCTCGCCCAGGCCGGAAACGGCGGCCACTTCGCGGGTCAGGCGCTCTAGAGCGGCTTCGTAGAGTTGGCGCTCAGAATAGCTCTGCTCGCGCTGCTCGTCGGTGCGGTGCAGGTCGCGCACCACCTCGGCAATGGCGATCAGGTCGCCGGAATTGATCTTCTGTTCGTATTCCTGCGCCCGGCGCGACCACATGGCCCGCTTGACCTTGGCCTTACCCTTGAGCGTGGTCATCGCCTTGGAGACCACATCGGGCGAGGAGAGCGAGCGCATGCCGACGGAGACGGCCTTGTTGGTCGGCACCCGCAGCTTCATCTTATCCTTCTCGAAATCGATCACGAAGAGTTCGAGTGAAATCCCGGCGATTTCCTGTTCCTCGATGGAAATGATCCGGCCAACGCCATGGGCCGGATACACCACGAAATCATTCGGACGGAACTCGAGTTTTTTGGTTCTTGTCATGTTTATCCCCTCGACATCTCCCAAACCCGTCAGCGCAAACGAAAGCCCCGCCGGAAAGGAAAATCTCCGGAGAAGCTTTGATTCAGGGCTCTTGGTAAACACCATACTGGTGAGCAGCCCCAGCAGGCGGGTGTCAGTATTCAGCTTTCATCACGGACATATATAGCAGATTTTCTGACGTTTTCAAAGTGCCGCAGCGCGGCAAGGACGAAAACCGCCTGAAATCATATGATTCAGGCGGAAAGGTGCCGTGCCGGTATGCGTTGCGCCGTTCGGCGAGCCCCGGAATGTCGGGCGGTCGCGATTCGCTTCTCAGCCGCCCTCGCCGGGGGCCTCGGAGAAGAACTCCATCTTGTTCGGCTTGCCGTCCATTTCCTCGTAACCCGGCATCGGGTCCTTCTTGGAGACGATGACCGGCCAGAGTTCGGCATATTTCCGGTTGAACTCGACCCATTTTTCCATGTCCGGCTCGGTATCCGGACGGATCGCATCGGCGGGGCATTCAGGCTCGCAGACACCGCAATCAATGCATTCATCGGGGTGGATCACCAGCGTGTTCTCTCCCTCGTAGAAGCAATCGACAGGACAGACCTCGACACAGTCGGTGTATTTGCAGGCAATGCAATTTTCGATGACGACATAGGTCATGGGGACCTCCGGATTGGCGTTTCGATAGGTGCTAGCCGAGTGCCACGGGCTAATCAAGCGACTCGGTGCGGGAATTGATGAGTCTGCGGCGTTCTTTTTTGGTTGGTCGCGGACCACCACCGACAAGTGGTTTTTGCGCCGGTTGTTCCTCCGGCGGGGAAAGGTCTTCGTAGAGCGCCCGGGCTTCCGGCGCCGGGCCGCGGCGGGTGCCGAGGGCGAGGATGCGGACCACGCGGATGGCGTTTGCCTGCGGAAAGGTCAGCACGTCGCCCGCGGAAACAGGGCGGGCCGGCTTGGAGATCCTGGTCGCGTTCACCCGGACCTTGCCTTCGGAGACCTGTTTCGCGGCAAGGCTGCGCGTCTTGAAGAAACGCGCGTGCCAGAGCCACTTGTCGATGCGAAGCGACGGTGTTTCGGTCATCGGGGCGTCATTCCGCCAGAAAGCGGGAGGATGGGGGGCGCTGCCCCCCGCGCTCTTGCGAGCGCTCCCCCCGAGGTATTTCGGGAAAGATGAAATCCTCTCGTCCGGCGCACGGCAAGTGGCGCGCCGTCACTTCTTCTCCGTGAGCCCCATGAGGGCGGCGGCGAAGGGATTGTCCGGATCGATCGGCTTTTCCTTTTTCGGCGGGCGAGCCTGGTAGGTCTTGGCGCCTTGCGGCTTGCCGCCGCCCTTGCCGCCACGGTGATCGCGGTCGCGACCGCCACCACCCTTGCCATCCTGGCGCTTGCCGCCCTTGCCGCCTTTGCCGCGGGGCTTGCCGCCATGTCCCTGGCGCTCTTCGCCGGCTTGCTGGCCGCGCCCCTGCCCTTGCTGGTCGCGGCGCGGGCGACCGCCGCCCTGGCGGCGGGGAGCCCAGCTGAATGTGTAGAAGATCTCGAGTTCCGGCTCGACCTCCGCGACCGCTTCGGTCTCTGTCTCGGTGACAGCTTCGGCCTCGGTGGCTGCCTCTGCGGCGACGGGAGCCTCTTCCATGGAGGCGACGGGTTCGGATTCCGGCGCTTCAGGCGCAGCGGCTTCCGGCTCGGTCGCCAATCCCTCGGCGGGTACATCGGCAGAAACGGGCACCTCCTCGACCGGGGCGTCCTCAGCCGGGGTTTCAGCCACCTCTTCAGGGGCTTGCGCTGCGTCCTCGACCTCGGCGGGAGAGTCTTCTGCGGTGGCCTCTGGCGCGTCGGCAGCCTCGGCCTCCTCCGGCTTGGCATCCGGCGCGGCCGCTTTCACCTTGGCCCGCTCGCCTTTTTCGGCGCGGTAGCCAAGCCCTTGCAGCAGTTCGGCGAATTGCTCCAGCGTCATGCCGGTGATCGACAGCATGTCGGGCGTTGCCTCGAAGCCGCCGCGGCTGTCTTCGCCACGCAACTGGTCGGCGAGGCGTTCCAGCATATCGATGCGGATCGCGCGCGAGCCGGCGATTCGGTAGCCGGACATGGCGGCATGTTCCTGCGGGGTGCCTTCGGGCACCGGCACGGTCACGAGTCCCGGCGGCGGCGCCTCGGGGAAATGGTCGAGATCGTTCCAGAGCGACCAGAGCACGAGGCGCAGGCGCGTCGGCGCGGGCTTGAGCAGAAGCGGCATGAAGATCGTGTACTGACCGAAACGCACGCCATGCTTGCGCAGCAGACCGCGGGCCTCCTGGTCGAGCGCCTTCACGTCCGCCGCGATGCCGTCGCGGGGCAACACGCCGAAGCCTTCGAGCATCTGGAACGCGAAGCCACGCGGCATGCCGGTGAGCGTTTCATCCTTGCTCATGCTGAGAAGCGGCTCGAAGAGCGTTGCCACCTTGCGGTCGATGAAATGCTGCAGGCGGCGGGTGACCTTTTCGATCACGTCATGGCCGGCATCTTCTTCGACGAAAGCCTGCACTGCGGGTTTGAACGCATCGCCGCCCTTGACCAGCTTGCCGACGGCATGCTCGCCCCACATCAACCCGCCCTGCTCGGTAAAGTCGATCTCGGTATCGGGCGCGTTGTAGAAGCGATCCGCGCGCAGGTGGAATTCCGGCCTCAGTGCCGTCATTGCCGCCTGGTGCAGCATCTTCGCCTCTTCCGGCGTTTGCGATGTGTCCTGGGAGAAGCGGAACCCCTCCAGACGGCCCACGAATTGATCGGCAACCGTCACTTCACCCTTGTCGTTCACCTCGGCCACAAGGCTCTCCTTCTGCTTCAACCGCCGCAACAAGACGCTCGTACGCCGGTCAACAAATCTTTGAGTCAAAGCTCCGTGAAGAGCATCCGACAGGCGGTCTTCTACCGCGCGTGTTTCCCCGCGCCAATGCATTTCGTCATCTAACCAGCCCGAACGTTGCGCGACATACGTCCATGTGCGGATATACGCCAGTCTTTTGGACAATGTATCAATATCGCCGTCACTTCTATCGATGCGTTTGACCTGTCGGGCCATCCAGTCATCGGGCACCCGACCGACATCGTTCAGAAAACCGAAGATGCGACCCAGCAGGTTCGCGTGTTCGGAATGGCTGATGCCACGGAAATCGGGGATTCGGCACACGTCCCAGAGCATGCGAACGCCGCGCGGGTTGCGGACACGGTGGATCACCTCCGGCTCGGCTGTCAGCGCCTTCAGCGCCATCAGGTCATCGGCCTCCCGTGTCCGGGTCAGGAGTTCGTCGTCCGTGCGCTCCTCAAGCGAGGCAATCAGCCGGGGGACGGTGCCGAACTCGAGATCCGAGTTACGCCATTGCAGCTTTCGGATCGGCGCGAAGCGGTGGTTGACGATTGCCTCGATCACCTCCTCGTCGAGCGGCGGGGCCTCGCCGGTGACGCCGAAGGTGCCATGGGTCTTGTAGCGCCCTGCCCGGCCGGCAATCTGGCCCAGTTCGTTGGGGGTGAGGTCGCGCATGCGGCGGCCATCGAACTTGCGCAACCCCGAGAGCGCGACATGGGTGATGTCGAGATTGAGGCCCATGCCGATGGCGTCGGTGGCAACCAGATAATCGACCTCGCCGGACTGGTAGAGTTCGACCTGGGCGTTGCGAGTGCGCGGGGAGAGCGCGCCCATGACCACCGCCGCCCCGCCCTTCTGCCGACGCAGCAACTCCGCGATCGCATAGACGTTCTCGACCGAGAAACCGACGATGGCGGAGCGCGGCGGCATGCGGGAGATCTTCTTGGAGCCGGCATAGGTCAGGTCCGAGAAGCGCTCGCGGCGCAGGAAATGGGCCTTGGGCACCAACGCGGCGATGGCCCCGCGCATCGTGTCGGCACCGAGAAACATGGTTTCATGCTGGCCGCGAGCATGCAGCAGCCGGTCGGTGAAGACGTGGCCGCGCTCGGGATCGGCGCAGAGCTGGATCTCGTCGATGGCGAGGAAGTCGGCGCCGATATCGGTCGGCATCGACTCGACCGTACAGACCCAATACTGCGCCCGCTGAGGCACGATCCGCTCCTCGCCGGTGACCAGCGCCACCACGGAGTGGCCGCGCAGCTTGACGATCCGGTCATAGACCTCGCGCGCCAGCAGCCTGAGCGGCAGGCCGATCACACCGGTGCGATGCGCCAGCATCCGCTCGATTGCGTAGTGCGTCTTGCCCGTATTGGTGGGGCCGAGCACCGCGGTGATGTTGGTCTGGCGCATCTGGGAGGGGTCTATGTTCGATCTGTTCGGGACGAGAGTGAATATCGGCTGGGCTCAGGGCGCCCCAGTCAAACCGCTGGGGTCGGCACCCTGTCCGGGGTCACGCCCCTCTTGTCTGCGCTCATCTGGAAACGGATCGTTCGGGTCTGCCGGGGTCCTTCATGCCACATCTCAAGTCCCCTCTCTTGCCAAGGCCGACCTAGAGATGCTCGCCCTCGACGGTTTTCGACAGCCGTTCGATGGCTTCGTGTAATTCAGGGCGGTGGGGATGTATAGCCTCGACGGCGCGATAAGCCTCCAGTGCTTCCTTCTCGTGACCCAACTCCTCGAAGATCACCGCGAGCCCCATCAGCGCGCCGAAATGATTCGGGTTGAGCGCGAGCGTCTGGCGGATGTCTTCCAGCGAGAGGCCGAGTTCGCCCATGTGGAAAAAGACCGTGGCGCGGGCGTTCCAGCCTTCGGCGAAATCGGGCGCATGGTCCGTCAGCGCCGTCAGATGTTCCACAGCCGTGTCCAGATCACCCGATTCGAGCGCGGCCGTTCCCCGGCGCAGCAAAAGATCCATGGCGGGAGATCCCGACTTGGCCCATTGCTGAAGTATACTATCCTCTATCTGAACCCAGCCGGGTTGTTCGGGTTTCGCCAATTCACCAAGGAGGCGCTCGACCTCCTCCGATCCCATAGCCTGCCCGAACGCGGGCAAAGAAATTACGTTAACGGCAAGAAATGCCGCAACGAACCGGTTGAGAGAGCGTGCATAGCTAATCATAACGGTCGAAGTCTAACGAGATCGCCGGAGAATCCAACAAGCCGCCGATCAAAATCATTGGAGGATAACGCGTGAGTGAACTTATCGAGAAGGCCGTGGCGGCACTGAGCGAGCGTATGGACGGCGAACTTGCCGGCTCTGCCAAGTTCGTGCTGTCGGGCGAAGGCACCATCATGATCGACGCTGCGGGCGTACGCGCGGGCGACGAGGAGGCCGACGTGACGCTGACCGCCGATGCGGACGTGTTCCAGCAGATCCTGGAAGGCGATCTGAACCCGACCGGCGCTTTCATGTCCGGAAAGCTCACCGTTGACGGCGACATGGGCCTTGCCATGCAGCTGGCCAGCGTCCTGTCCTGAGTGGGAATGGAGCGCGCTCCCTTCTTTCATGACATTGCCGACGCGCCCGAGGGCGCCTCGGCCTTCTGGGTAACGGCTGCTGACGGGGTGCGCCTGCGCGTGGCCCTGCTCGCCCCGCCGCCGGCGGATGCGCGGGGCACGGTGCTGCTGTTCACCGGCCGCACGGAGTATGTCGAGAAATACGGCCCCGCCGCTACCGAGCTTCAGGCACGCGGCTATGGCTGCCTGAGCCTGGACTGGCGCGGCCAGGGCCTTTCGGACCGTCCGCTCGACGACCCGGCCACCGGCCATGTGGGACGGTTTTCCGAGTACCAGATCGACATCGACGGTTTGATGCGGACAGCCGAGGCGTTGTCCCTGCCCGCGCCTTTCTTTCTGATTGCCCATTCCATGGGTGGCGGCATCGGATTGCGCGCGTTGCACGGCAAGCTGCCTGTGCGAGCGGCAGCCTTTACCGGGCCGATGTGGGGCATCGCCCTGCCCGCCATGCTGCGTCCCGTAGCGCAGATTCTGGCCGCTCTCGGCCACTCGACCGGTTTCGGGCATAGTTTCGCGCCCTCGACCAAGCCGGAGACCTATGTTCTGGAAGCGCCATTCGAGGATAACACTCTGACGACCGACCGGCAGATGTTCGACTGGATGCGCGGACAGCTTCGCGCCCATCCCGAGCTTGCCCTGGGCGGGCCGTCGATGACCTGGCTGCATGAGGCCTTCACGGAGCTGCGCGCGCTGCGGGAAATGCCCGCGCCCGACCTGCCCTGCCTGACCTGGGTGGGGGGCAATGAGCGGATTGTCGACATTCCGGCCATTCGCCGGCAGATGACGGCTTGGCCGAAGGGGAAGTTGATCGAGATCCCCGGGGCGGAACATGAGGTGATGATGGAACCGGAAGCGACGCGGCGCGCCTTTTTCGACGCGACGGCGGAGCTGTTTGGCCGCGCGGTCTGACCACCCCTGGCGTGATTGCGGCATCTGTCGCAGGGGGGCGCTGCCCCCCGAAGTATTTCCGGAAAGATGATTGGGGCCGTTTTCGCGGTTGTCGGGCTTGGGATTGCTTGTTCCGGGGCGCTCTGTCTGGTAAAGCGCGCCGCCTTGGGCTACCAGAGCCTACATTTTCCGGGGAGCCGACCTTGACCGAATCCTATGCCGAAGCAATTTCTCCAATCGAGGAGATCATCGAAGACGCCCGCAACGGCCGCATGTTCATCCTTGTCGATCACGAGGACCGCGAGAATGAAGGCGATCTCTGCATCCCGGCCCAGATGGCTACACCCGACGCGATCAACTTCATGGCCACCCATGGGCGCGGGCTGATCTGCCTGACGCTGACCGGCGAGCGCATCGACGCGCTCGGCCTGCCGTTGATGGCTTCCTACAATTCCTCGCGCCACGAGACGGCCTTTACCGTGTCGATCGAGGCCCGCGAGGGCGTGACCACCGGCATCTCGGCCCACGACCGTGCCCGCTCCGTGGCCGTGGCCATCGACAGCGCCGCGACGGCGGCCGATATCGCCACGCCCGGTCATGTCTTCCCGCTGCGCGCACGCGATGGCGGCGTTCTGGTGCGGGCCGGCCATACCGAGGCCGCCGTGGACGTCTCCCGGCTTGCCGGTCTCAACCCTTCTGGCGTGATCTGCGAAGTCATGAGTGACGATGGCACCATGGCCCGCCTTCCCGAACTGATCGCTTTCGGCCAGAAACACGGGCTCAAGATCGGCACGATTTCCGACCTGATCGCCTATCGTCGCCGGCACGACAACCTCGTGCAGGAGACCGAGCGCCGCAACGTGACCTCGCATTTCGGCGGCGAGTGGGAAATGCGCATCTTTACCGACGGCACCGAAGGCACGGAGCACGTGGCGCTGGTCAAGGGCGACATCACCACGCCGGAGCCCGTGTTGGTGCGGACCCATGCGCTCGACCCGCTGGCCGACCTGCTGGGCATTGGCGTGGTCCGGCCCGACCTGCTGGGGCGTGCGATGGAGATTATCGCCAAGGAAGGCCGTGGTGTTGTCTGCCTGTTCCGCGAGCCGCAGCCCAAGCTGCATCGCGAGGAAGAAGAAGGCCCACGCACCGTCAAGCATACCGGGCTTGGCGCGCAGATCCTGTCGGAGCTGGGTTTGAACGAGCTGGTACTGCTGACCAATTCGCCGGCCACGCGTTATGTCGGCCTCGACGCCTACGGGCTGACCATCACCGGCACCCGCCCGATCACGGAGTAGACCATGGCTCAAGCCGAGACCCACTACACGCTTCCGCTACCGAGCTTCGACAAGCCCGTGAAGCTGCTTATCGTTGTCGCCCCTTACTACAAGGACATCGCCGACGAGCTGGTTGCCGGTGCCAAGGCGGAGATCGAGAAGGCTGGCGGGGAATGGGAGTTGGTCGAGGTGCCCGGTGCGCTGGAAGTGCCGACCGCGATCCGCATCGCCTATCGCCAGGCGAATTTCGATGCCTTCGTCGCGCTTGGCTGTGTCATTCGCGGCGAGACCACGCATTACGACACGGTCTGCAATGACAGCTCGCGCGCACTGCAACTGCTGGGACTGGACGGGGCCTGTATCGGCAACGGCATCCTGACCGTGGAGAACCGCGGCCAGGCCGTGGCCCGCGCGGAAGCCGCCGGGCAGAACAAGGGCGGCGGCGCGGCGGCGGCGGCGCTGCATTTGATCGCGTTGACCCGTAAATACGGCGGCGCGAAGGAACAAATCGGCTTCAAACCCCTGCGCGACGAGATCCTGCTCGCCGGCGAACCGGATGGGTCCAAAACCGCATGACCGACAAGAAACAGATGCGTTCGGCCGCGCGGCTCTATGCCGTGCAGGCCCTGTTCCAGATGGAAAGCTCCGGGCAGACGACCGAGTCGGTCGTCAAGGAGTTCAAGGACCTGCGCTTTGGCGCCACCTATGACGATATCGGCGAGTTCGCCGAGGCCGATCCGGAGATGTTCCGCAAACTGGTCTTCACGGCGGTGAACGAGCAGGCGAAGATCGACCAGATGACCCACCGCGCGCTGGTGGCCAAGTGGCCGATCGCGCGGATCGACCCGACTTTGCGGGCGCTGTTCCGTGCGGCCGGGGCGGAATTGGTCGAGGCCGTGACGCCGCCGAAAGTGGTGATCGTGGAATACGTGGATGTGGCCAAGGCCTTCTTCCCCGAGGGGCGCGAGCCGAAATTCGTCAATGCCGTGCTCGACCACATGGCGCGCGAGGCGCAGCCGGAGAAGTTCTGAGCAAGGGTTCTCTATTGGTTGCGGAATCCCGGTGTTCCATCCCCGCAACATCGTTGCTGCATGGCACCAACTCGGGAAGACAAAGCCGCTCACAACATGCTACGTCGGTACCTAGGAAAAAACTAAGCGGGAGGAGGCGCGGAAACCGTGCTCCTTGCGCATATCCGTGCCTCCCGATCGGAGTGCACCTTGCCCGACCTCAGAGCCATACTGGCATTCTACCAAGCAATCGCGTTTTTCAGCGCCACGGGCGCCCTTGCCGGCGAGGCGCGCTGTTGCGCGTGGCGCGAACATGAGGCGATGGTCCAGGCCTTCCTGTCGCCCGTCGAACGCTCGACCATCCAGTTCCTGTCCAAGGAAGACCGCGCCGTTCGCCTCAGGAAAGGCGAAACCCGGTTCAGGACCTGGGAAGCGGCAAATCCGGATATCGTGGACTTCCTCAAGGCCAAGGCAGAGAACCTCGCCTACGCCCCGCAGGCAAGCGATCTGATGCGGGAGGTCGAGACGCATGTCCGGCATCGTCCACTCCCTGCCAAGGACCGGCCGGCGCGGGAAGAGGCTCCGAGCGCCAGCAAGAACAATCGAAAGCTGGTCTGAAGGCATTTTCCCATTTCAACGGGATGATTTTGAACGGGGCCCTGCCAGAATACCCGCAGGGCCAAACCGACCCGCAAATCCGGAACGTTCTGGACAAACCCGTCCGGCGTGGTCGCTTAGCGTCCCTCGAACGCTGCCTTTCGCTTGTCGAGAAACGCCACCACGCCTTCCTTGAAATCACGGGTGTGCCCGCACTCGCCCTGAAGGCGCGCCTCCAGTTCAAGCTGCGCTTCCAGCGTATTATCGAAGCCTTCGCGAAGGGCCTGCTTGATATGCGCATAGGCGGCGGTGGGGCCCTGGGCGAGGTGCAACGCGCGGCGCCACCAGTGATCGGCGAAGCCCTCGTCGGGAACTGCTTCCCAGATCATGCCCCAGTCATCGGCCTGTTTGGCCGTGATCGGCTCGGCAAAGAGCGAGGCGCCCATGGCCTTGGAAAAACCCATCTGGCGCGGCAACCAGTAGGTTCCGCCAGCATCGGGCATCAGGCCGATCCGGGCGAAGGCCTGCAGGAAGACAGCGCTCTCGGCCGCGATCACCACATCACAGGCGAGCGCGAGGTTGGCCCCCGCCCCCGCGGCGGCGCCGTTGACGGCGGCAATGGTCGGGATCGGGCTGTCATAGATGGATTGCAGCAGCGGCGTGTACTCGTCGCGCAGGGTACGTTCGAGGTCGATATTGCCGATATTGGCCCGGTCGCCCAGATCCTGCCCGGAGCAGAAGGCGCGCCCCTTGCCGGTGAGCACCGCGACCCGCGCCTCGCCGGCGGCCTGTTTCATCGCATCGGCGATCTCGGCCCGCATCTGGGTGTTGAGCGCGTTCATCACCTCGGTGCGGTTCATGGTCACGATGGCGATATCGTCGCGGATCGCGTAGCGGATCGTGTCGTAATGCAACTGGGTCTCCCTTTCGCTCGTCGGCGGGAACAATAGGCATGGCGTCGGCGCAGGAAAGGGCCCTGCACGCGAAACCGCGCGTCACTCCTCCAGAAGATCCTTCAGCCGCGCCTCTTCCTCGGCGTTGAGCCCGGTGGCGGACGCATCGGGCGCCTTGCGCCGGCCGCGCACATAGCCGAAGCCCACCCAGCCCGCGATCAGCAAGAGCGCCGGACCGGTGATCCAGAGGATCAGGTTCGCGCCCGTCGTGGTCGGCTTGAGCAGGACATATTCGCCGTAGCGGCCGACGACGTAATCGACAACCTGCTCGTCCGTGTCGCCCTCGACCAGACGCTCGCGCACCAGAACCCGAAGATCGGAGGCCAGTTCGGCATTGGATTCATCGATATTCTCATTACGGCAGACAAGGCAGCGTAGCTCCTTGGAGATCTCCCGCGCGCGGGCCTCCAGCGCGGGATCGTCGAGAACCTCGTCGGGCGTCACCGCGAGCGCCGGCGCGGCCGCCAGCAACAGGGCAAGGATCAGTCGTTTCATTCGGCGGGCACCCCGGTGGCGTTGGATTTGCGTTGGCGGGCACCTGCGGCGATGCGGTAGCGGCGGTCGGAGAGCGACAGGATTCCGCCCAACCCCATCACGATGCATCCCGCCCAGATCCAGTTGGCGAAGGGTTTGACATAGGTCCGCACGGCCCAGCCGCCATCGCTCTGACGGTCCCCGATGACCAGATAGATGTCGCGCCAGAACCCGTTGTCGATCCCGGCCTCCGTGGTGGGCATCGCAGCCACCGGGTAGACCCGCTTCTCGGGGTGCTGCACGGCGATTTCCTTGCCATTGCGGTAGATCGCCATGCTCGCCGTGGTGGCGATGTAGTTCGGCCCCTGGACATCGTGCACTTCGCGCAGCTCGATCTCGTAGCCGGCATGCTCGAAACGCTCGCCGACATAGGCCACACGGATATCCTCCGATTCCCAGGCCGTCAGCCCGGAAACGCCGAACACTGTGATCGCCAGGCCGATATGGGCCGTGCTCTTGCCCCAGTCGCCGCCGGGCAGGCTACGCAGGCGGCGCAGCTTGCTGGAGAGGTCCCCGCGCCCGGTGCGCGTCCACAGATCAACGAGCGAACCAAGCGTCACCCATGTGGCGAGCACGAAGCCCACGGGCGCCAGCATGGAGCCGCCCGTCTGCATCACCCAGACCAGCGCGCCACCGGCGATGGAAAGCGCCAGCACGCCCCAGAGCGGCTGCATGGTGCGCCTCAGGTTTCCGCGTTTCCACGGCAGCATCGCGCCTACGGGCAGGATCGCGGTGAGCGCGACCATGAAGGGCGTGAAGGCGGCATCGAAGAAGGGCGCGCCGACCGAGAGCTTGCGGCCAAAAGCCATCTCGGCCACCAGTGGCCAGATCGTGCCGACAAAGACGACGAAAGAGGCGACGGCGAGCAGGATATTATTGGTCACCAGCGCGCTTTCGCGGCTGATCATGCCGAAGACACCCTTGGCCTCCATCGCGGAGGCGCGGGCGGCGTAGAGTGTGAGCGCGCCACCCATGAAGACGGCGAGGATCATCAGGATGAACACGCCGCGTTCGGGATCATTGGCAAACGCATGCACTGAGGTGATGACCCCTGAACGCACGAGGAAGGTGCCGATCAGCGAGAAGCCGAAGGCCATGATGGCCAGCAAGATGGTCCAGCTCTTCAGCGCCTCGCGCTTTTCGACCACGATGGCCGAATGCAGCAGCGCGGTGGCCAGTAGCCAGGGCATGAAGGAGGCGTTCTCCACCGGGTCCCAGAACCAGAACCCGCCCCAGCCAAGCTCGTAATAGGCCCACCAGGAGCCGAGTCCGATGCCGATGGTCAGGAAGAGCCAGGCCGCCAGCGTCCAGGGCCGCACCCAACGCCCCCAGGCGGCGTCCACCTTGCCCTCAAGCAGCGCCGCAATGGCAAAGGAGAAGGCCATGGAGAGGCCCACATAGCCGAGGTAGAGAAACGGCGGGTGGAAGGCGAGGCCAGGATCCTGCAGGAGCGGATTGAGATCCTCGCCGTTCATCGGCACCGGCATGCCTTGCCGGGTGAACGGATTCGAGGTGAGCAGGATGAAGCCGTAAAAGGCCACCGAAATTGCCGACTGAACGGCCAGCACCCGCGCCTTGAGCGAGGACCGCAGATTGCCGCCGAACACTGCCGCGCAGGCGCCGAACAGCGCCAGGATCAGCACCCAGAGCAGCATCGAGCCCTCGTGGTTCCCCCAGACGCCCGAGACCTTGTAGAGCATCGGTTTGGCCGTGTGGGAGTTCAGGATCACCAGCCGCAGCGAGAAATCCGAGGTGACGAAGGCGTAGGTCAGCGCCCCGAAGGAGAAGGCGACCAGCAGGAATTGCACGATGGCCGCAGGCTCGGCCACGGCCATCCATCCCGGCCATTGGCGGGAGGCGCCCACGAGCGGGACGGTCATCTGAACGATCGCGACAAGCGCGGCGAGGACGAGGGCGAAATGGCCAAGTTCTACTATCATGCGCGGGACCCTAGCGGAGGGTTTCGCATCCGGCAACGGGCATCAGGAAGATGTGAGCGGCTGGCCGCGAAAGGTCCGCAAGAACAATCCGGCCGACCGCGAAGGAGACCAACCGCGGATCGCCACCGACACGGTCGCCGAGCCCGAAGGAGGCCACCGAGCGGGAGCGGAGTCCGGTTTGGTCCGACACGGCCCGGGACCGAATTAACGCGCTTGTGGATTTTTCCATCAAGGACGGGTTTAACTGGAACGCATCCGGGTTTATGCGACGGGCCCGCGACCGGCCAATAGCCGGGTCTGTGTTTCCCGCTCGAACCGGGCGGTCCAGGAGGTAGAGGCATGAGAAGCCCAAACATTCTCGTCTCGCGCGACGGCGGCGCCAGCGCAGGATCCGCGCTGCGCCACGCCACGCCGCTTCCCGGAATGAGCAGACATGCGACAGGCCCTGCCACCCGTTCCGGGTACAGGATCGCCAACCGCCTGCTGCCCCTTTGCCCCTTCGCGCAATCGCAATATCCGGCCACAGCGAGAAGCTCGTCGCGCGCCATGCCGAACCAATGCTGCCCCAAGGCGTCCGCCGGACGCTTCCTGACCGTGAACATTCGAATTCCCGCGAGGACAACCTTGGCGGCATCACCGCGCGTGTCGTGCAGGACGCCCGCATCCCAGTTCCACTGACTTACTGAGGTCACCCATGTCCATTGTTACCGATTCCACCGGCCGGATCCGCGCGATCACGCAAGAGCTGGAAAAAACCCGCAACGAGCTGAGCATGGCACTGGCCAAACCCGAATGCTCGGGCGGCGCACCCGATTCAGAACGCAGCCGCATCACGGATCTGCATCGCCGTATCAGCGGCGCCCTCTCAGCGCTGCACGGCGAGGCGCGGGACTGGTAAGCGGGAAAAAACTGCTTCGACAGGCCGCGGATATTCTTGTCTCAAGGGATGGGCGGCCTGACCTGTGATCAAAATGCGTGACGCCAGAGCACTGATCAGCCGCTAAAGACGACGAGTTCCGGCAGTTCCGTCAGCGGCGCCTTCAGGACCCGCATCGCCGGCAGGCTCACCCGCGTTCCCGATCCCGGCGAGCCGCCGGAAGGGCGCAGTTCTACCTGAACCGATGTGCCCGCGCCGGGATATTCCAACCGTCCCATGACGACCTGGTCCACGAGGCCGGTTTCGGCCCAGAAACCGGGATCTGTGGGATCGCCGAGCGAGGCGATGGTCGTGCCGAGGCGCACTTCGGAGATCACGGCCGGCGCGGCCGCCGCTGCGGCGCGTTCCTGCGCCGTCGTGGTGTCCAACTGCTCGACCGTCTGCGCATCCGACGCCGGCACCGGCGCGCTTACATTGGTTTGAGTGCCGATCTCGGCATCCGTCCCGGCAACAGTCGCAACCGGTTTGCCAATGGGAAGCTTTGCCCCCACACCGCAACCGGCAGTCACGAGCGCGAGAAGCACGATCCAGTTTCGCGTGTTCATCTCTGTTCCCCTGCCGCTTCTCTTTCGCCAACACCCTGCCGCCCGACGCAGCGACAGGCAACAGGCTTTGCCGCTCTTGCACCACCAGCGCACTCGGCGTAGCCTGCCCGCCATGGATGCGCCGCTTATCGACCCTTTCCAACGCCCGGTGAGTTATCTTCGGGTTTCTGTCACGGACCGCTGCGATTTCCGCTGCAGCTACTGCATGTCCGAAGACATGACCTTCCTGCCCAAGCGGGAATTGCTGACATTGGAGGAACTCGACACCGTCTCCACGGCATTCATCCGGCTTGGCGTGCGCAAACTGCGCATCACCGGTGGCGAGCCGCTGGTGCGTCGCGGGATCATGACCTATTTCGAGGCGATGTCGCGCCATCTCGAAACTGGCGCCCTCGATGAACTGACGCTGACAACCAATGGCTCGCAGTTGCATCGATTCGCCGGCGATCTGGCCGGGCTGGGCGTGCGGCGGGTAAACATCTCGCTCGATACGCTGAACGAGGAGAAATTCGCGCAAATCACCCGCTGGGGGCGCCTGCCTTCCGTGATGCGCGGGATCGACGCCGCCCAGGCGGCCGGTCTGCGGATCAAGATCAACGCCGTTGCCCTCAAGGGGTTCAACGAGGACGAGCTTTTCGACATGGTCGAATGGTGCGCCGCCCGCGACATGGACCTGACCTTTATCGAGGTCATGCCGATGGGCGATATGGGCAGCGAGGACCGGCTGGACCAATATTGGTCGCTCAAGGATCTGCGCGCGCGCCTGGAAGAGCGCTATTCCACCACCGACCTCGCCGAGAACACAGGTGGCCCGGCGCGCTATATCCGGCTGAACGAGTCAGGCCAGAAGATCGGCTTCATCACCCCGCTCACCCATAATTTCTGCGAAAGCTGCAACCGCGTGCGGCTGACCTGCACCGGCGAGCTCTATATGTGCCTCGGCCAGGAAGACCGCGCGGACCTGCGCCCTGCCCTGCGTTCCTCCACCGCGCCGGCGCTCGACGAGGCCATCCGCGCCGCAATCCGGCTCAAGCCCAAGGGGCATGATTTCGACTATTCACGCCAGAAGGTGGACGGACAGATGCCGCGCCATATGAGCCATACCGGCGGGTAGGAACGCGCAGCCCCCAGCCGATACCGGACTGTTCAACCGCCTTGCGGCCGAAACAACATGCGCCGACACCCCGATCCGGTAACGCCAATGTGAAGGACGGGATTTCGACAGAACCGAAAGTGACGCTAAAGCGTACCGCCAAAAACCTGAATCGTTGGGATTCCGTTGAAGCCTGATCTGTGATTCATCCTGTTTGGGAGGATGGATCATGTCAGCACCTTTGCCGGACGTGCTGCGGCTGCGGTTTCAGAAGTTGGTTGAAGTAGGGTTAAGCGGGCGCGCGGCAGCGTTGCGGTTAAAGCTGTCGCCAGCAACAGGGGCCAGATGGGCGCTCTCGATCCGGCGCACGGGCCGTGCCTGTGCCGCTCCCCAAGGTCGTCCCAAAGGCAAGGGAAAGCTCGATCCGCATCGCGCCTTCTTCGCCGAGATCATCGGGCAGGAC
>NZ_FNEK01000182.1 GCF_900099935.1 Aliiruegeria lutimaris
CTGAACTATCTCTTCCGGCTTGTGCCGCTTGTTCGCCATTCTCAGTCCTCCGTTCCCTAAACATAACGGTGGACCAGTTCAGACGGGGCACTCCACTAGCAGTGCTCTTTGGCGACAACGGCAAACCACTCACCTCTTGGCCGAACTAGCAGGAAAGGTTCCTGCGACTGCTCGGCAATCCGCAGATTTGGCGATGGGGCTTTCTGGTGGGCATGCCGTTTGACCTAACTTTAGGTTAGGTGCAAAGATCGAATAACATTCGTCCATTCCAATCTATCAGAAGCTGATATGAAACTGACCTCTGCATTATTTTGTTGTCTCATATGCTTATCGGGACCAGCATTCTCTCAACAGGACATGGTCGACAGGTTCAATGCATCCCTTGAGAAATGCGATCTGGCGAAAGGTGGGTCGCTGGATGAGATTCGTCATGCGGCATGGGGAGTCATGTTTGTTGTTTCGGAAATGTCTGGTGCGGGTCTGCTGACACCCGAGATAGAAGAGGTTGCCAAGACTAAAGGCTTGGATTGCTACCGACGGCGGCTCTCTGATGGGTATTGGGATGCGGACCTTCGCCGGTATGGTGGCGGCGAAGATGACGCTCTTAAGGAACTCTTCCGCAAACAGAAGACCCGCAGCATCTTCCTAGCCCCGCCGCCCTCGCGTTGAATACGACTAGGGGGAGGTGGTCCTGAACTTTCCGGGCTACCGGGGGGGACCGGCGCGGGGATACTTGCGCAAGATTTGCAGGAATCTGGATTTCCGTGGTGAACGATTAGTTATGTTTTAGAACGACTTAGCTCAAACCTTCAGCTTATTCCGAGGCCACATGCAGGGTAAATTCCTTGCATGTGGCCATTCACTCGCACACCCAAGACCGAAGCCAAGTCTCTCGCCGCGCCCGACGACGCGCTGCTGGAGACCTTCGGCATTCTTCCGATCACCTCGACCGGCGTGACCATCTCGGCAGAGACCGCGCTGCGGGTGCCGGCTGTCAGCTCTGCTATCCGCGTCATCTCCGAAGCTGTGGCCAGCCTCGACGTATCGGTGAAGACGCCAGATGGTTCGCAGACCATCGACAATGACCCGGCGCTTCAGCTTCTCACCAGCGAGGCCAACGAATGGACCTCCGGTTATGACCTGATCCGGGATCTGGTGATCGATGCTCTCAAGCAGGACGTGGGCGGGCTGGCCTGGGTAAACCGGGTGAACGGCAAGCCTGTCGAGATCATCCGGTATCGACCCGGCGTCATCTCGGTCGAATATGACCAGAACACGGGCGAGCCGAGCTACAAGATCAACAACCGCCCCGAGCCGGCGGCCAACATCATCCACCTGCGCGCGCCTTTTGGCCGTGCCCCTCTCAGCCTCGCACGGGAAGCCATTGGCGTTGCCTATGTTGGAGTGCCCCCAATGAAGTGGTCCACCAACTGGGATAGCTTTATCCCGTTTTCAGGAGGACCAAACGATGGCTGGAAAGCGAGACAAACCCGA
>NZ_FNEK01000086.1 GCF_900099935.1 Aliiruegeria lutimaris
CGAGCCGACAAAACCACTTGTACGCCAGGTTGAGATGCACCTCCTCGCACAACCGCCGCTCCGACCGGATACCGAAGCAGTAGCCGACGATCAGCATTCGGATCAGCAGCTCGGGATCGATCGAAGGACGTCCGGTGTGGCTGTAGAACGCCGCGATGTGCGAGCGCATGCTGCTCAGGTCGACGAAACGATCGATCGACCGCAGCAGATGGTCTCGGGGTACAGGATCTTCCAGCGAAAAGTCGTAGAACAGCGCACCCTGCGCCTCCTGTCGCGGTCCCATCATCGCCGAAACCTCCTCTCAATTGAGACGATTGAATCAGCGATCACGGCCCAAAACAACGGGAGTTTTTAAACGAAATAAGCCCAGAGCGACAGTTCCTACAGAGGTGGTCAGAGGTGGTCCTGGATTTTCGACCAGTATTGCGCCGCGATTAGCTATGGCATTGGTTTCATGTCAAGCGGCGGCTTTCAGGTTCTGGGTTGGCGTATTGTAGGCCTCTTCCGGGGTCAGCAGCCCATGCGATGAGTGCGGGCGTTTTGTGTTGTAATATCTGATCCAGGCTCCGATCCCATTGCGCAGCGGGGTTGCAACACGGACCTTTGCTGCGCTTGACCGCTGGGTGTCCTGGTTGCCGGGCGGGTTGGTCCATGCCAACGATGCCACGGCAACAATGTTTTCCGCGACCTCTGGATCTTCCGTGGCCACTGCCGCAACTGTAGCGACCGTCGCAATGCCGCAGGCCGAGAAGCTAGGCTATGACCCGAAGCTGTTTACCGGCGCGATCTTGGCGTGCAGCCTCTCGACATCCCTTTCAGAGATCGTCGGCCCGGCGGACGAGCCCCCCCGCACGCAGACGACATGTTCGCAATCGCCGTCTTCTTCCAGACACTGATCATCGTCGGATGAATGCTGTACTTCTTGGCCAGCTCAGCTGTCGTCAGCTCCTCGCGGATGGCTTCCAGCGCCACCTTCGCCTTGAACTCCGCAGAACATCGCTTTCCTTTCGTCATCTCAGGTCTGTTCTTCCTCAGGCGCTACAGCTTAGCGACTGGTCCGAAAATCTGCGACCACCTCTGCGCCAACACCTAAGGCCAGTTTTCTCTGGGCTGGAGAGGCAAGGGCGCCGAGACTGCAACTGCCGCTGAGCGTAGTCTATTTCAGGACAACTCGGAGGCTTTCAAAATAGCAGGTTGGGCAAGAACAACGCCAGGATCGGGAACAGGCTCAGCAACACGATTGCGAAGAGATGGATCAGCCAATAGGGGACCGTGGCAATCGCCACGCGACCAAGGCTTACCTCGTTGTTCGTCAGGGCTGTCAGAACCGAGAGGTTCAGCCCGACCGGGGGCGTCACCTGGCCGATCTCGATGACGATGGTAATGACCACACCGATCCAGATCGGGTCGAAGCCCAGCCCTGTCAGCAGCGGAAACACCACCGGCAGGGTCATGATCATCAGCGACAGGCCATCGAAGAAACATCCGAGCAGCAGATAGATCAGCACGACGATCAGGAGCACCGTGTAGGCGCCGAGGCCACTCTCGGCGACGGTCTCCAGAATCTGTTGCGGCACACCGAGAATACTCACGGATTTCGCGAGGATCGTGGCGCCAAGCACCAGGAAACCGACGGAAGCAAAGAGCAGCGCCGAATGGTAGATGGCATCGAGCAGTTTGCGGAGGGTCAAGTCGCCCCAGATCGAGGTCAGCACGATAGCGAAGATCACCCCGAGCCCGGCCGATTCCGTGGGCGTTGCCAGCCCACCGATAATGCTTCCGATGACCGCCGCGATGAGCGCGAGGATCGGCCAGATCTGGCGGAACCCGGCGATGATCTCGAACAGCGACGCATGGCTCTCGTCGCGTGGAGCAAGCGAAGGGTCACGGGCGCAGCGGATCAGCAGGTAGGCCATGAAGAGGCTGCCAACCATCAAACCCGGCACGATGCCGGCGGCGAAGAGACGGCCAATGGAGGTCTCCGTCAGCGCACCGTAGATGAGAAAGGACAAGCTCGGCGGGATCAGCAACCCGAGCGTCCCTCCACCGGCAAGGCTGCCCACGACCATATCCTTGTTGTAGCCCCGCCTCGTCATTTCCGGATAGGCAACGGAGCCCACGGCCGCCGCAGTGGAAAGGCTCGAGCCGCTTACCGCCCCGAACAGGGTGCAAACGGCGATATTGGTGTGCAGCAACCCGCCCGGAACACGGCGGAACATCGGCGAGAAGGCCGAGTAGGCGCGCTCGCTGACACCGCTGCGCAGCAGGATCTCCCCAAGCAGGATGAAGACCGGAACGGCGCTGAGGGTGAAGGAATTGAAGACGTTCCAGATCGCATCGACGGCCAGCGAGGTGGCGCCGTTGGAAAAGACTTGCAGGATCACCAGCCCGGTCAACCCGAGCGCGGCGCCAAGCGCCATGCCGGTGCCCGCGGTGGCAACGAGCCCGCCAATCAGGGTTGTCCAGAACATCAGGTCGTTGTCTCGCTTTGATCGGTGAAGCCCGGCCGCTCTTCGTCTTGCTCTTCGGGCAGAATGCCGAACAGCCGGGCCAACAGGATTGCCATGGTCAGCATGATGGTCACTGGCATCACCGCCATCCACGGGTAGAGCAGCAGGCGCGAGGTCTGTGTCTTCAGGTTGCGGTCAAAGGCGAACTCGAACCATGGAACGATCTCGAGCATGAGCCAGCCGAAAAAGACGAGGCTCAACAGTATCGCGAGAACCTTAAATGCCCGAAGCCAGACGCCGCCAGCCGCGTTGACCAGAAGCGCCACCCGAACGTGCTGGGACCGCAAGGTGATCATGGGAAGCGCCAGCAGGAGCGAGACGCTCAGCAACAGGCCGACGACCTCTTCGGTCACGTGCAGCGGTGTGCCGAGCTTTCGCATCACGACACTTGTCGAGATGATACAGACGATGGCCGCGATCCCCAGGGATCCCGCGATGGCGCATGCGAAGGCGAACCCGCGCAGAACCTGCGCCACGAGGAAACCGAAAGATCGGGCCATCGGATTTGTCCCGTTCAGCGACCGAGTGCTTCCAGAACGCGCTCGCGATAGCCTTGCGCGTTGCCGCCGGCCTCTTCGGCGAGTTCAGCCCAGACTTCAGTCACGGCGTCGACGAACAGGGCGCGGTCGGCTTCGGGGAAGTCCTCTCCCCAGGTGAGCCCTTGAGCGACCAGTTCCTCGCGCGCCTTCATCTCGCGATCCAGATCGTCGTCATACTGGTTGGTGCGGTTCCAAAGGTCGTCAGCCGCTTTCATGACCGCGTTCTTGAACGTGTCGTCGGCGGCCTCCCAACGGTCCGATGCAACGCCGATCACGTAGGGACCGGATGCCATCGGGTAGAGGAAGGAGGCGTATTTCGACACTTCCTGCAACGAGACCGTGTGGGCGTAAAGCGCCGGGTAGAGAGCGCAATCGACGACGCCCGTCTTCATCGCCACATAGAGTTCCTCCTGCGGAATGATCTGCGCCGAGACGCCAAGACGGGTAAAGGTCTCGACCTGATCGCGCGCCCAGACGCGCAGCTTCTTCGACTTCAGATCTTCAAGGGTGTTGACCGGCTCTTCGCCGCAGAAAACCGAGACCATGAGCATCGGGATGGCCACATAGCCTACGGAGGACACGCCCCAGTCGGCGAATTCTTCCTCGTAGATCTCCTTGACCACGGGGATGGCCTTTTCGAACTCATCGATCGAGCCGATCGTCCCCTGGACAACAACCGAGCTGAGCGCCGGTGCGTCTCGGCCGAGGTAATTGGCCCACATGAGGCTCATCTCGACGGCGCCCTTGGGCAGGAAGCGCAGAGTGTCGGTGTTGGGCAGGCCCAGAGATCCGCCGCTATAGAGCTTCAGCTCGTGCTCGCCGCCAAGTGCTTCGTTTGCTTCGGAAACGAACCGCTCCAGTTCCGCGGACTCCGGACGCGTCTCCGGCAGGAAGTTGTTCACGCGCCACTCGTCGGCCACCGCTGGTGACACAGAGAGGGCAACCCCCATGGCAAGGCTACCGATCAGGTATTTCATCTTCTTACCTCCTGGACGTCAGTCCTGTTTTCGGAATTCTCCGGATTGTTGTCCGGCATTCAGTGTACTTGTCGTTGTATTCACTGTGCCACGAATGCGAAAGCGCGCAATCGCAATTTCCTGCATCCCGTAGGCCGAATACCTGGATCGTCGCCGTGTGCGTTTCCCTCAGCCATGCACATGGCCGCCGGGAAAGGTCGATTGACGCGCCAGGAAATGAAGCGCAGCATCTGCGCCATGCGGTGTCCAGGCCAGGGAGTTCATGAATGGGGATCAGGATCAAACCGAAGTCGTTCGGCCCGATCTATGTCCGGTCCAATGGTGATGGAGCGCTGCTCTACGCCGGGCAACACGAAGTATTCGATGCCGTCCCTCCGTACGCAATACCGGTCGACCTTCTCCTGGCGTCTGTCGGCGCCTGCATCGCGAAGTCACTGGAGATTGTCTCCGCGCAACGCGGGCAGACGCTTTCCCCCTTCTCGGTCGAAGTGACCGGAAAGAAGGCGACCGACCTTCCCAACCGACTGGGCTCGGTCGATATCCGGGTTGTTGGGAAGCTGACGGACGATGCCGACCTGTCAGTCGAACTGCTTCGGCAGGCAAAATCGATCTGCACGATCAGCAATACCCTCAATTGCGCGATTTCACTGGATTTTGACAGGGAGAGCTGACACGCCCGCACCGGGCCGTTTTTTCCGACAAACCCATCGTCGGCGCTCGCTATGCAGGGCTCAATCTTTCTGCGGTGACGGAACGCCCCGAAGCGCCCGTTTCTCACCCAGCATCAGCATCGCGGGCGTGACGATCAAAGTCAGAACCGTAGCAACAAACAGGCCACCCGCGATGGCCGCGGACAGTTCTGTCCACCACTGCGTGGACGGGGCACCGTAGATTACCTCGCGGGTGTAGAAGTTCAGATTGACCCCGATCACCATTGGCATGAGCCCGAGGGAGGTCGTCAGCGATGTCAGGACCACCGGCCTCAATCTTTGGGCGCCGGTCCGGAGGGCTGCCTCCAGCGGGCTCTGCCCCCCGCGTTTGAGGTCGTTGAAGGTATCGATCAGGACGATGTTGTTGTTCACCACGATCCCGGCTAGCGCGATCACTCCGATGCCCCCCATGACCACGCCGAACGGTCGCCCTGTCACCAACAGACCCAACAACACCCCGGCAATCGAAAAGACGATCGCGCTCATCACAACCAACGCCTGATAGAAGTTGTTGAATTGCAGCACGAGTATGCCGAACATCAGAAATACTGCCGATATGAAGGCCCCGATCAGGAAGTTCATGCTTTCTTCCTGATCTTCGGCCTCGCCGCCAAAGCTGTAGCTGACGCCCTCCGGCAGGTCGGCCGCCTCTAGCGCGGCGCTGAGCGTTTTGACCTGATCGTTGACCAGAAGGCCGGGAAGTACGTTTGCTTCGACGGTTGTCACGCGTTTCTGGTCCAATCGCCTGATGATACCGGTGCGCGGGGTTGGCACGAATGTCACGAAGTTCGAGATCGGCACCAGCCCGGCGGAGGTCGGCACACGCAGATTGCCCAGTTCAGCAAGCGAGCGTTCCTGCCGCGGAAACCGCACTCGGATGTCCAGCGCATCGTCGGTGTCATCGGGTCTGTAATCCGCAACGGTAATGCCCTGCGTCAGCAATTGCACCGCCTGTCCCAGCAAACTGACATCGGCACCGAAGCGCGCGGCCTCTGCTCGGTTGACAAGGATGGAAACCTCGACGCCGGGCAAGGGCCGGGTATCGGTAACGTCGGTAAACGTTCCCATCTGGCGCATGATCTGCCGGATGCCTTCGACCGCTGCAAACTGGTCTTCCGGCGACCGGGAGGTGACCTTCAGATTGACTGGCTTACCCGAGCTTGGACCGCCGCTGTCTGTCTGGACCTGAATGTCGACGCCTGCAATGTCGGCCACGCTTGAGCGGATGTCGGCACCGATTTCTTCCGCAGTCCGGCGCTTGCTCCAGTCGATCAACTCAAGCTGGAGCGTGCCGATGGTCTCCTCGTCGCCCCGGCCGGCACTCATCGTCGAGCGCGCATAAATGCTGGCAATCTCGTCATACCCAAGCAGGCGGTCTTCCACCGCTCGCACCAGCGCGTCGCGCTCGAAGATCGAGGAGTTGTCCCGCGCACGGACCTGCACCTGCATGAAATCCGGCTCGACCGAGGGAAAGAACGTCAAGCCCCTGCCGAACTGACCATATAGGCCAAAGCCGCCCAGGAGCAGCGCAATTGCCAGCAGGACCGTCGTCACGGGGCGCAGGATTGCCCATTCGAGCAGCCTGACATAGGCGCCGGTGGCCCCGCCCATTCTGCGCGGATCGCCGAACTCGGCCGCGTGCAGTGCAGCCTTTGCCCGGGCGGTCTGGGCCTGACGCTTGCCGAGAACACCGCCCAGCACAGGAATGAAAACCAACGCCATGAACATCGATGCGAACAGGGTCAGTATCACGGTGATCGGCAGGAATTTCATGAATTCCCCGATGATGCCGGACCAGAACAGCAGCGGGAAGAAGACGCTGAGCGTCGTGGCTGTCGAAGCGATGATCGGCCACGACATTCTCTTTGCAGCATGGGCATATGCCTCGCGCGCCGATGCGCCTTCCTGCAGGCGCCGGTCGGCGAACTCGGTGGTCACGATTGCGCCGTCCACCAGCATGCCAACCACCAGGATCAACGAGAACAGAACTACAATGTTCATCGTATATCCCATAATCCAAAGCGCGATGACGCCGGCCAGAAAGGCACCCGGAATGGCAAACCCGACAAGGATCGCCGAACGCAATCCGAGCGCGAACAAGATGACGATCATCACCAGGATCACGGCGGCGATGACGTTGGCCTCCAGATCGCTCAGCAGGTCCTTCACCGTTTTGCTTTGATCCTGCAGGTAGGTGATGTTCACAGTGTCTGGCCAGTCGGTTCGCATCTCTGCTACCAGGGCTTTGACTGCCGACACCGTCTCGATGATGTTGGCACCGGCGCGTTTCTTGACTTCGAGCGCCAGGGCCGGTTGACCGTTGATGCGGGCAAAAGAACTGGGATCCTCGAATGCCCTACGGATCATGGCAACGTCACCGAAGGTGACGACCGCATTCCCCCGCACCTTGATCGGCATGGACATGACATCGTCCAGGTCCTCGATCAGCCCGGGCACTTTCAGGATGATGCGCCCGACACCGGTCTCGATAGCCCCCGCCGCAATCAGGCGGTTGTTTCGCTGGATCTGCCCGATCAGTTCGTCGAAACTGAGGTTGTAGGTCTGGAATACGGTGGGATCGACCAACACCTCGAGGAACTCGGAACGCTTGCCGCCGATATCGACCTCCAGCACGCCTTCCAGCGCTTCGATCTCGTCCTGCAATTCTTCGGCCAGCCGGTTGAGCGTTCGTTCTGGCACCGGCCCGGACAGGATGGCCGTGATGACCGGGAAAAGTGCCGTGTTCACCTCGGTGATGGTAATTTCATAGGCGTCGTCGGGCAGTTCGCTCTCAGCGCGGTCAGCGGCGACACGGACCTTGTCGAGCGCTTCGGCATTATCGGCGCCGGCGCTGAACTCCAGCAAGAGTGTGGCGGACCCCTCGGAGGCATAAGATTCGAGACTCTCCAACTCGCTGATCGAGGCGAATTCCGTTTCCAGCGGTTCGATCAACAGCCGCTCGGCATCGCTGGGGCTGATGCCGTCAAGCCCTGTCGAAACATAGAAGAAGGGCAGAGGCACTTCAGGATCCGCCTCCTTCGGGATCGAGACATAGGCATAGGCCCCCACTGCCAGCACCACGGCCAGCGCCATAACGACAGCGCGCGTACGTGCAAAGGCAGCGGAGATGATCGCGTTCATTGTCCAGCCTCCTCGGCACTTGGACGAACGGTTTCGCCGTCGCGCACAAATCCCTGGCCAACCGTGATGATATCGGTCGTTTCCGGCAGCCCGGTCACCCAGATCCCATCGAGCTGGGAACGTGCGATGGCGATACGGTGAAACTGCACAATGTTGTCGGCGCTGACCGTCTTGACCCCCAATTCTCCCTCTGTGTTAAGTGATACGACTGACGGCGACAGGAAGTGGGCGACCGTTTCGCCGGTCGGAATCTCCACTTCGGCCGATATGCCCGCAGGGATGGCGCCATCCAGGTTCTGAACGCGGACCTCGGCAAGGAAGGTTCGCGTTTCTGCCGCGGCTGCAGTCCCGACGAAAATCACTTTGCCTTTGCGAACCTCGCCCGTGATGAAGCGAACGGTTGCCGTCTGCCCGTCGTGAATGCGGGTCAGCGATTGCTGAGGCACTTGGATCGTCACCGTCAGCGGACGATTGTCGACGATCCGGCCGACTTCGGTTCCGGCAGAAATGAACTCGCCCGGATCCAGGTCCAGGGCTTCGATCCGACCCGTGAATGGCGCTGTGATCCCGGCATCGACGACCTCCTCTCTGGCGTTTGTCAATCGCGACTCTGCCGCCGCGAGCGCGACCCGGGCCAGCACCAGGCGATCCGTTGTTGCGACGCCGCGTTGGAACAGGGTCTGCGCATTTTCGAGCTCGCGCTGCGCCTGTGCGAGGTCCTCCCGTGCTCGCGCCAGTTCCGCATTGGCCTCGGTTCGATCGAACCGGGCAACGACAGCCCCTCGTTCGACCATTTGGCCCTTGACCACATAGACCTCGTCGATTGTTCCTGATGTCTCGGCCCGAAGTGCAGAGTCCCGGTCTGGCTGGGCCTGACCTTCTGCCTGAAAGAGCTGCGTGACTGTCTCTGCGGTCGATTGGCGCACGGCCACTGAAACCGGCTGCGGTTCGCCGCGGCGTGTTATCGGTTCGGACGTGTCGGATGGAAAGATCAGACCGCTTCCCATCCAGGCAACTATCGCCACCAAAAGCGCGCCGGCGATCCAAACCGAGCGAGACGCGCCTTGATCGGTCTCAAAACTCAGAGTTTCCCGCTGGGTCGTATTTTCTGCTGCACGAGCCTTCATCGCCATCTCCTTTGGATGTCCGCCGGGTGCGTTGGGAAAATGCCGTTGATAGACTTATCGGCGTTTTTGTCGCCGATTTCCATCTTTGAAACGGAGAGGGCGGCGCGGAGGCTGACGTCAAATCCGGCCAGTCAATCGGTGCCCGACGAGCCGCCTTGCCGAATTGCCAAATGGCGGGCAATCGTCTCGTTCATCCTGGGTACTCAGTCCCCGCATTTGGCGGATCGGATTGACGATGAATCGATCTGGCTCTGAAGTCGGGTTTTCAGATGTACTCGCACGGCCTGAGGCCTGGACACACGAAAGAGACGCGATAGTGGAAGATAACCTGCATCTGGAAATCTTTCGGGCGCAAATCGCGGGTATCGCTTCGGCCATGATTATGGATTACCGTTTTTCCGCGGGATACCATGCCGGCTATGAAATTGCCCCATTCGGATCTAACCTGAATTTATTCTGGAGCGGCCATGAGCATGTTTTGTGACATCTGCGATCCGAGTTCGCCGGGGTGGAGTTTTTCCGGCCCGGCATCGGGCACGCCCGCCAAAAAAATACCGACGGACAGGACAGCTCCTTCGTTATCAACCGGGGGAGTTCTCTTCGAGGGGACGATAAGTACGCATTCGACAAGTGAGTTAACTATGTTCAAGGGAGGAAGAACATGAAACTGCAAACCTCGATGATGGCATTTGCTGCCATTGCTGCAACTGCTGGAATGGCGGCGGCACAGACCGAAATCCAGTTCTGGCACGCCTTTACCGGTGCCAACGGCGATCGGCTCGTCGGTCAGGCCGAAGCCTTCAACGCAAGCCAGAGCGACTATAAGGTCACGCCGAGCCATAAAGGAAATTACTCCGAGACCCTCAATGCGGGAATCGCAGCGTTTCGAGCGGGCGAGCAGCCCCATATGTTGATGGTCTTCGAGGTGGGAACAGCGACTATGATGGCCGCAAAAGGCGCGATCGAGCCGGTCCACAAGGTCATGGCCGAGGCGGGGATCGATTGGGATCCGGACATCTATATCGGCTCCGTAAAGGGCTATTACACCACGACCAACGGTGAAATGTTGTCAATGCCCTACAATTCTTCGACTCCTGTTCTCTGGGTCAATCGTAACAAGTTCGAAGAGGTCGGACTCGACCCAGACATGGATCTTTCAACCTGGCAGAAGGTCGACGTGGCCCTCACGCAACTGAAGGACGCCGGCGCCGACTGTCCACTAGTCACGGCTTGGCAAAGCTGGATCCATCTCGAAAACTTCTCGGCCTACCACGATGTTCCCTTTGCCACGAAGGAGAATGGCTTCGGTGGTACCGACACGGAACTTGCGTTCAACAGCGAAGCTCAGGTCGCGCATATCTCCAAGATGGGCGAATGGGCAAAGGACGGAAAATTCATCTATACCGGACGGCGCAATGAGGGTGGGGCGAACTTCCGTGCCGGTGAATGCGCGCTCTTCACGGAATCGTCGGCCGGATATGGCGGCATCAGCACCGAAGCCGAGTTCGACTTCGACATTCGTCCGCTACCGTATTGGGAAGGCGTGGGCAACGCGCCGCAAAACACAATCATTGGCGGCGCTTCGCTATGGGTCATGGCCGGCCACGATCCCGAGGAATACAAAGGGGTTGCGGAATACCTGAAGTTCCTCTCCTCCCCGGAAGTGCAGGCGAAATGGCACCAGGATTCGGGCTATTTGCCGATTACTGCCGAAGCTTCCGAACTAACGCGTAGCCAAGGGTTCTACGATTCCAATCCCGGAACCGATGTGGCGGTGATTCAGATGACCGCGAAAGAGCCGACTGCCAACTCCAAGGGGTTGCGGCTTGGCTCCTTCGACCAGATCCGCGGCATCATCGACGAGGAACTCGAAGGCGTCTGGGCTGGTGACAAGACGGCACAGGAAGCGCTGGACAGCGCCGTCGAGCGCGGCAACGCGCTGCTACGCCGTTTCGAGCAATCCGCACGCTAAAGGACGAGGGCGCCCCGGATAACCGGGGCGCCGCTACGAACAATGGAAAAACGGGTCACGTTCAAGGGCATGTGGTTGCCACTGCTGCTGGTTCTGCCGCAGATGCTGATCACCGCCGTCTTCTTCTTCTACCCGGCCGGTCAAGCGGTCTGGCAGTCCCTCTTCATCCCCGATCCATTCGGCCTTTCGATGCAATGGGTCGGACTCGGCAATTTCGAGTTCCTTCTCTCGGACCCGTATTACCGGGCCTCTTTCGCGACAACCGCGGTATTCTCGATCCTCGTAACCGTTGTATCGATGGGGGTCGCGCTCTATCTCGCCGTGCTGGCGGATCGCCTGATCAAGGGCTCGGGCACCTATCGCACCCTCCTGATCTGGCCCTATGCCGTCGCGCCCGCCGTGGCCGGGGTGCTGTGGCTCTTCATGTTCAACACCCGGGTCGGCGTGGTGACATGGTATCTCGGTCAGCTCGGCTATGACTGGAACCACGTGCTCAACGAGGGCGAAGCCATGGGGCTCGTCGTCGTCGCCTCCTCCTGGGGCCGCGTCAGCTACAACTTCCTTTTCTTCCTCGCCGGGCTGCAGGCGATCCCGAAATCGGTGATCGAGGCCGCGGCGATCGACGGCGCCCGCTTCTGGATGCGGTTTCGCACCATCGTCTTCCCGCTGCTCTCGCCCACCACTTTCTTCCTGCTGGTCGTGAACATCGTCTACGCCTTCTTCGAAACCTTCGGCGTGATCCACACGATCACCAGTGGCGGGCCGCAACAGGCGACGACGATCCTTGTCTACAAGGTCTATGCCGACGGCTTCGTCGGTCAGGATCTCGGCTCCTCGGCGGCACAATCGGTGATCCTGCTACTGATCGTCAGCGTGCTCACGGTCATTCAGTTCAAGTTCATCGAACGAAGGGTGCATTACTGATGGCACGGGATGCGAATGCGGGCATGGTCGAGCGCCGCGGCGCCGGACTCTGGCTCACTCACCTCGGCCTCATCATCGGTGTGGCCTTCATCTTCTTTCCGATCTGGCTGGCCTTCGTCGCCTCGACCGTGACCCAGCCCGAGATCGTCCGTCCGCCGATGCCGCTCTGGCCCGGCGACCAGTTCTACGAAAACTACTCCAAGGCCCTGACCTCGGGCATCAACGCTCCTGTCGCGCGGATGCTGCTCAACTCGGCCATCATGGCGCTCGGTATCTCGCTGGGGAAAATCGCGATATCGCTGCTCTCGGCCTTTGCCATCGTCTATTTCCGCTTTCCGGGGCGGCAGCTGTTCTTCTGGCTGATCTTCCTGACGCTGATGCTGCCGGTGGAGGTACGTATCGTGCCGACCTACGAGGTCGCGGCGAATTTCGGCATGCTCAACAGCTATTCCGGCCTGATCTTCCCGCTAATTGCCTCGGCAACGGCCACTTTCCTGTTCCGGCAGTTCTTCATGACGGTGCCCGACGAATTGGCGGAAGCCGCGCGCGTCGATGGTGCGAGGCCGATGCGCTTCTTCGTCGATATCCTTCTGCCGATGAGCCGAACGAATGTCGCCGCGCTTTTCGTCATCCTCTTCATCTATGGCTGGAACCAGTATCTCTGGCCGCTTCTGATCACCACGGACCCGTCGATGAACACCATCGTCATGGGCATCAAGCAGATGTTCCCCAGCGGCGACGACACCGCCGACTGGCCGGTCATCATGGCAACCTCGATCCTCGCCATGATCCCGCCGGTGGTGGTCGTCATCGGCATGCAGAAGCTCTTCATCCGTGGCCTCGTGGACAGTGAGAAGTAAATGGCAACCGTTTCCCTTGAATCCCTGAAAAAATCCTACGGCAAGACCGAGGTCATCCACGGAGTCGACATCGACATCGAAGATGGCGAGTTCATCGTCATCGTCGGCCCGTCGGGTTGCGGAAAATCCACCCTGCTGCGCATGGTTGCCGGGCTGGAAGGCGTCTCGGAAGGCGAGATCCGCATTGACGGCGAGCGCGTGAACGAAAAGGAGCCGATGGATCGCGACATCGCGATGGTGTTCCAGAATTACGCGCTCTACCCGCATATGTCGGTCGAGCAGAACATGGCCTATGGGCTCAAGATCGCGAAGATGCCCAAGGCGGAGATAAACGCGCGGGTCGCGGAAGCCGCCGAACTTCTTCAACTGGAGCCTTACCTGAAACGCCGCCCGCGTCAGCTTTCAGGTGGCCAACGTCAACGCGTCGCAATGGGGCGCGCGATTGTCCGTCGGCCCTCGGTCTTCCTGTTCGACGAGCCGCTCTCCAACCTGGACGCGAAGCTGCGTGTCCAGATGCGGCTGGAGATCAAGAAGCTTCAGCGCGAGCTCGGCGTCACCGCGCTCTACGTGACCCACGACCAGGTCGAGGCGATGACGCTGGCGGACCGCATGATCGTGATGAATGACGGCGCGGTAGACCAGATCGGCGCCCCGCTGGAGGTCTATGCCAACCCGCAGACCGAGTTCGTTGCCGGCTTCATTGGCTCTCCACCAACCAATTTCATCGCCTCGGAAACCATCGGCGGACAAGCAGGCACGAAAACCGGAATCCGCCCCGAGCACGTGGTCATCGCGCCCGTCGGACAAGGCAATGCGACCGGGCTGGTCCTCTATGCGGAACCGCTGGGGGCCGAAACGCTCATTCACCTCACCATCGCCGGCGGCGAGGCTTTTACCGTCCGTCAGGACGGTGCGGTTGCCATCCCCGCCGAGGGAGATCAGGTCGGCTTGTCGTGGAGCGACGATGTCGAGATGCGGTTTGACGCCTCCGGGCGGCGCTTTTAACCCCAGAATTGCGGCGAGGTACGCGCGTAAAAGGACGATGTTCCTGCCGAAAGAAACGAATGGCGGACCGTGACGAGCGTGGACCTGCATCCCCGGCGTGCCGTTGGCCGGGCGGTGGGCAACCGGATGAAGCGCGACCTGGCAATCCGCGCTCTGCAAATGGCCATCGCCCTGCGACAACAGCCCGAGGGCTGCACCCATCATACGGATCGCGGCGCCCAGTATTGCTCTCACGTCGACAGGCAGGCCCTGCGCCAGAATGGTTCCAAAGTATCACTGACGTGGCGCAGCCAACTGCGACGACAAAGAGGATCTTCTGTACTATGTCTGGGCGCAAGTCCGTGTCTGATCGTGCCATTTGACGCGGACGCGCAATACTCGTCTAACCGTCCGTCGTTCACGCGGTCGCTGAATGCAGCCCTGTTTCGACGTTTCACAAATCCTATTGCCATTGAACATGGAGAACGAAAATGAAGCTCATTTGGCACGCCCTTTCCTCGGGGCTTATGCTTATTCTAGCGAACGCGGCGCTCGCCGAGACCTATCGCGACCGTAACGTGGAAATGGTCTCTGTCTCCGAGTTTGAGCCACAACGCTACATGGGCAAGTGGTATGAGATCGCACGTTTCCCCAACCGGTTCGAGCGAGGGTGCGAAGGTGTCACGGCCGAATACGCGCTTCGGACCGACGGCAAGATCTCCGTGCTGAACACCTGCCGCGAGGGCGCGCCGGACGGAGAAATCAAGACAGCCGACGGCCAGGCCAAGGTTGTGGGTACCGGCCAACTTTCGGTCACTTTTGTTCCCTGGCTTCCCTTTGCGCGGGGCGATTACTGGGTGCTGTATCTCGACGAGGACTACACGCTCGCCGTTGTCGGCGCACCTCGTGGGACAACAGGCTGGATTCTCGCACGAACACCCAAGATTTCCGACGAAGAACGTGCCACGGCGGAAACCGTGCTCCGGCAAAACGGGTACGATCCCTCGCGTTTGCGGAATGTGCGTCACTGATGACCACATACGCCGGGGTTTGCAGATTTGCCTTGCGCGCTATCGTCTAGGTGCACGTCGGCTGTGAGTGGAGAGAGATCATGAAAGCCATGCCCGCCCTTGTCTTTGCGATGAGCATCGCTGCTTCATCCGCTTTTGCGGTGCCTTTCGGACAATGGTCGGAGCAGACATTTCCGCGCCTGTCGGCAAACCAGTGGATCCAGTCGGCCAACGGCGTGGACGTCCGCTCCGATATGTCGGTCTCTCTGCTCTGGACGCGGATTGAGGCGGCGGATGGATCGGCCACCCGCGCATCCTGGAGCTGGTCGGTGTCCGAAAGCGTGCCCGCCACGCTGCTCACGCGCAAAGGCGGAGACGACCGGAATCTTGCGCTCTACTTCGTGTTCATGCCGCCCGAGCAGGCCGAGGCAAGCCGCAACGCCAGCGTACGGAAGATGCTTCGGACGCGCGAGGCGCGGGTGTTGATGTATGTCTGGGGTGGAGATCATGCACGCGGCGACATTCTGCCGTCGCCCTATCTCGGCCAGCGCGGCAAGACCATCATAAGGCGTCCGGCCGGCACGGGAAGTCACAGCGAAACCGTTGATCTGGAAGCGGATTTCCAACGCGCCTTCGGTGGCGAGAAATCCGTTCTGGTGGGCATGGCAGTTTCGTCCGACAGCGATGACACGCGCAGTTCCGTTCGCGCCCGACTGGGCGGTATCCGGCTCGAATGAGTCAACACAGAAAACGCGATCACGCGTTCTCACGCGCACGCTCACCACTCTGTGACCACGATCTTTCCATTGATGATGATCCGACCGAGGCAGCGTTCCGTAACCCTGATATCCCGCTCAAAATGGGCGCAAACAAGGATGAATGGAGATATCATGCTTCGCAGAACTTTTGTCGCCGCTACCCTCGTTTCCGGCATGTTCGCCGCAACCACCGCTATGGCCGATGGCCACTCGAAGGACATCGTCGACACCGCCGTTGGTGCCGGATCCTTCGGGACGCTCGTGGCCGCGGTCGAGGCGGCCGGTCTTGTGGAAACGCTGAAGGGCGAAGGCCCGTTCACCGTATTCGCTCCGACCGATGATGCATTTGCAGCTCTGCCCGAAGGTACGGTCGAGGACCTCCTGAAGCCGGAGAACAAGGACAAGCTCACGGCTATTCTCACCTATCACGTGATTGCCGGCAAAGTGATGAGTGGCGATCTCAGCAACAATATGATGGCCACCACCGTTCAGGGCGGCGATGTGACGATCATGACCGAAGGCGGCGTGACGGTTGACGGCGCAAACGTCGTGACGGCCGATATCGAAGCCTCGAATGGCGTCATTCACGTCATCGATGCTGTGATCCTCCCCAAGTAATCGAACGGACACGTCCGAATGAAAAAGATCGTTACATTGGTTTCGGGCCTGCTGTTTTCGTCACAGGCTCTGGCCGATGTAACGGTCGCTTTCCTGGAAGGTGCGCCAAAGGATCGTTTCGTTGTTACCAACAACGGAGCTTGTGACCTGAGCGAGCTCAGCATCAAGCTCGACCTTTCAAGCTCAGCCTCCGGGATCATTTTTGACGTGACAGCGCGCGGCGCGGGGGTCGAAGTCTTTCAACCGCTCGAAATGGTTGCGGGTGAACACCTTGTTAGCAAAATGCCCGTCGTCAGCGATGGTGACCGCTCGGTGACCCTGGGGTTGAGCCGTTTTCCCTCGGGCGAAACCGTGGCATTTACGATCGACGTGGACGACACGAGCGGCGTGAGGGAGATCACGGTGACCAACGACGAGATCCGGGGAGCGACAGCCTTGCTTCAGAGTGCCTCGTTTCAAGCGTCCGGCACGTTTGAGGACGGCTCCGCGCTGGAAATACCCCTACCTTCGTGTTCATGAAACCGCCCCCTGCTCTATCCACGAGCATGACGCCCACAGGTGCAACCGGTTAGCGCAGGACAGGGGAGCGGTCTAGTTCATGCTCAACAGGATCTGGATATCTCGCCAGCCGAGACCTGTGAGAAGAGACCGCTCGTCTGATGAAAGACCCGGCGCCTTGGAAACGTGTTCGCTCAGCTTTTGGGCGATCGCGCTCGTGGGGTGGTAGTAAAGATCCGTATCGGTCTGGCTCATTTCCGCCACCAGCCGGAGAAGCAAACGCTTCTGCTTTTCGCCGTCAAGATCTGTACGTTTGTCTTTCATCATGGCCTTGACCGTAGGAATATTGGAGTTCTCATTGATCAATATAGAGAAATAGGCCAATCGACGATCCTGTCGAGACCCGAAGCGGGTATTCGCTTACCCTGCCCCCCTCAAGACCGTTGCGCCAGATCGTGTTTTGGCCCCCAACCGGCCCTGCCGGTTAGAGCAGATGCGCGAGATCTTTGCCTTGATCCGAGATTTGGCCGCGATATTCGGCATCGTCGGCCCGGTTCATTCGCGCGTAACGCAACAAACCCGGTCCAAGTCGGGTTTCGCCAGCCAGATGGCCGCTTTCGAACGGGTCCCGCATCTCTCTGTCGCGAATACCTGCCTGCGTTTGATCTCGGTTCTTGGTGACCTGAAATACGACCGGGCCGATCTGGACAAGGCGGCGGGTCCGATACGGTGCCCAGTCGGACGTTCCCGGGGCCTTTTATTGGTGACACCGACACAGGCCGCTAGCCAGTTGTTCTGCCACGACCCGATCGAGGACGCTTTGAAACGGCTCAAGATCATGGTCGTCAGGCATCCAATCAACTTTTACAGGATCGCGGATACCTTGGAGCGCAATGAAAGACATCAGGCGTTTCGCAGAGCTAATGGACATTTGAGACCCGTGCAGCGTCAAGCCGTTGAAGCTGAACCGCTGCGTGGCCGCCGCGTGTTGCGATAGCGAACTCGGTTGACGCATCCAACGTTGCGGATAGCTTCCGGGTCAGTTCCCCGCAAACTGACTTCGGAGCCTCCGGTGATACCGGGGCGATTCATACCACTTCACTTTTCAGGCGCTGAATCACTCAGCTCAGCTGAAATCTATGGGTCCTTAGCCAAGTATCTACGGTCTCCATCGGGAGCAGGTCATCACTTCTCGTGGAGATAAACGGTCTTCTTCTCCAGATATTGCTCGAGGCCGAACTTCCCGTCTTCGCCCCCCATGCCGGACTGCTTCCAGCCATTGTGGAAACCTTGATGCTGCTCGCCCATTGGGCGATTGATGTAGAGTTCCCCGGCTTCCATCTCGTTGATGAATTTCTGGATGTTTGCGTGATCGCGGGAGTAGAAATAGGCCGCCAGCCCATAGATGCTGTCGGATGCATAACCGATAGCTTCATCCAGAGTCTTGAAGGTCACCACCGGCAGGATTGGTCCAAAGGTCTCCTCTTCGACCGCCACGTTCTCGTGTCGCGTCTTCAGAACGGTCGGCTCGTACCAGAACCCCTTTTCGAACCCCTCGACAGTCGCGCGTTTGCCGCCCGTAAGCAGCTCGCCTCCCTGCTCCACGCTTTCCCTGACGATCTTGTCGATATTCTCGATTTCCGCCGCATTGACCTTCGGGCTGAGAGTGGTTTCGGGATCGAGCGGATCGCCGATCCTGAGCGCTGCCACCTTGGGCAGAAAAACCGCCATGAACTCTTCGGCGATCGCCTCGTGCAGGTAAACCCGCTCGGCACAGGTGCAGACCTGGCCGCAATTGGTAAAGCGCGCTCCGATCAGGATGTCGGCTGCCATTTCCAGATCCGCGTCATCCATGACCACGAAGGGCGCCTTGCCACCCAGCTCCAGCATGACCGGGATCATGTGCTTTCCGGCCGCCTGGTAGATCTGTTTCCCGGCGAAAGTGGAACCTGTCATGGTGACCATCGCGGTCAGCGGGCTTTCGCACAGGTAATTCCCGATCACCGCCCCCTTGCCGTTGATGATGTTCAGAACACCGGGCGGAATGCCGGCCCCGTCGGCAATCTCGCCCAGTAATGTCGTTGCAAGCGGGGTTTCCTGGGTCGGTTTGAGAACCATCGTGTTGCCAGTGATCAGCGCCGGGCCGATCTTGCGACCGGCGAGCGCCACCGGAAAATTCCAGGCGGTGATGGCGACGACCACGCCGCGCGGAACCTTATGAATATAGATTTTCTCGTCGCGGCTGTCGGAGGGGAGGATATCGCCCTCGATGGTCAGGGCATTGTCGCAGGCGTAATCGACGAAGCTTGCGGCCGCTCCGACGTCGATCCGCGCCAGGTCCAGGATCTTGCCCTGTTCCAGCGTTACCATCCTGGACAGTTCCTCAAGCCTGTCCCGTATGCCCTGCGCGAACCGGCGCAAAATGGCCTGGCGCTCGCGGGCAGGCGTTGCCGCCCAATCCTTCTGTGCGGCCTTTGCGGCAAGAAGGGCTCGCTCTGCTTCGCTGACCGGCGAGGCCGGGATCTGACCGATCACCTTTCCTGTGGCCGGGTTCAGGACCTTGATGACCTCATCTGTCGATGCCTCGACGAACGCGCCGTTGATGAAATTCACGTTGTTTCTGATTTCCATTGGACCAGATCTCTTCAGGCCGCCATGTGCGTGGCGGCGTTCAGTTTGTCCCAGTCGAAGCTCACACCGGTGCCGGGCGTGTCGGGGGCAACGCCAAGGCTGTCCTCGAGCACGACGGGGCGGGTCGTGTAACGGTCGATCGGGAAAGAATGCAGCTCGACCCAGCCGCCATTGGGCTGCGCCGAAACCAGCGAGATGTGCAACTCCTGCATGCCGTGCGAGCAGACAGGTAGGCCGTGTTTGCGGGA
>NZ_FNEK01000038.1 GCF_900099935.1 Aliiruegeria lutimaris
ATCTGAGACCCCTATATCTGCCTCAACAGAAGGGAATCACATCACAACCAATCTGGGAAGCCTGAATCAGATAGGCCGCGACACGCTCTAGTGCTTCAACGTCGTGTTGGCTACAGTTTGGAGATTCGAACTCGACTGAAATCAGTTCTCTCTGATTTTGCCACAATCCGC
Organism: Aliiruegeria lutimaris; assembly: GCF_900099935.1. Lineage (GTDB taxonomy): Bacteria > Pseudomonadota > Alphaproteobacteria > Rhodobacterales > Rhodobacteraceae > Tropicimonas > Tropicimonas lutimaris. Next base: position 172 of record NZ_FNEK01000038.1, read on the forward strand.
AAAGATAGTCTTTAGATTGACCCGACGGTTTTGCTCTAAAAATCTGATAAATAAGCAAATTTTATAGAGGGTGTGTCTGATTTCTTGACAGTGGAGCGGGCGATGAGATTCGAACTCACGACCCTTACCTTGGCAAGGTAATGCTCTACCCCTGAGCTACGCCCGCGCTTCACTGGCTATGTGACCGATTTCCGGTCTCTCTTGGAGCGGGCGATGAGATTCGAACTCACGACCCTTACCTTGGCAAGGTAATGCTCTACCCCTGAGCTACGCCCGCATCCGAGAGTGAGCGGGGATGTACCGGCCCTCGCCGGAGGCTTCAAGTGAAAAATTGCCTCCTGGCCTGAATTCTTCCCAGTCTCCCGCAGGGCCCCGAATTCAGCGCGCGCCCCTCACGCGCGAACGATCCTTTGGATCGTGCCTTCGGCGAGAGTATTTCCGCCAACAAGAAGCCGTTTTTCTTCCCGGAAAAAATACTTCCGGAGGGTGCTGACAAGAGCGTGGCGGCGAAGCCCCTGTCAACGGCCGCGATTGGTTTCTCGCGGCCGCCATGAAGCAAAAGAAACGGAGATATGCCCGAAGGGACCGCCGTCAGGCATTCACGTCCACAACAACGCGGCCGCGCACCTGGCCCTTGAGGATGTCGGCGCCCAGCTTCGGCAGATCGGCCAGCGTCGCGTCCACCATCATCCCTTCGAGCTTTTCCATCGGCAGGTCGGAGGCGATGCGTTTCCAGGCTACGAGACGGTTCTCATAGGGCTGCATGACGGAGTCGATGCCAAGCAGGTTAACGCCGCGCAGCAGGAAAGGAACGACCGTCGCAGGGAGTTGTGCGCCGCCGGCGAGGCCGACAGCCGCGACAGAGGCGCCGTATTTCATCTGGCCGAGAACACGTGCCAGCATCGACCCGCCCACGGCATCGACACAGCCTGCCCAGGTTTCCTTTTCCAGCGGCCGCTTGATCGTCTCCGCCAACTCGTCCCGGGTTACCAGCTTGGAAGCGCCCAGGTTGGCGAGATATTGCGACTGTTCCGGACGCCCGGTCACCGCGGCGACGTCATAGCCGAGGTTGGCCAGGATCGCGGTCGCGACCGACCCGACACCGCCCGAGGCGCCGGTGACCAGCACTTCACCATTCTCCGGCTTCAACCCGTGGGCTTCCAGCGCCATCACCGCCAGCATCGAGGTAAAGCCGGCGGTTCCCACCGCCATGGCCTGCTTCGTGCTCAGGCCCTCGGGCAGCGGCACGAGCCAATCGGCATTCACCCGGGCCTTCTCGGCATAGCCGCCCCAATGCGCTTCCCCCACGCGCCAGCCGGTTAGCACGACCTTGTCGCCGGGCTTGTAGCGCGCATCGTCGCTCGTCTCGACCGTACCGGCGAAGTCGATCCCCGGTACATGCGGGTAGACGCGCACCAGCCCGCCGCCCGGCCCGATGCAGAGCCCGTCCTTGTAGTTCACGGTGGAATACTCGACCGCGACGGTGACATTTCCCTCGGGCAGTCGGCTCTCGTCGATCTCCTGCACCCCTGCCGAGGTCTTACCGTCTTCGTTCTTTTCAACGATCAATGCGCGCATCTCGGCACTCTCCTTGCTAGAGGGCCACGCTCGCGGCGCCTCGTTTCACGTGTCTTCGGGCATGAACACCAGGTCGGTATCCGTCGTCGTCGCGCCCGCCGCCGTCAGCATCGCATGGACCTGACCACGGTGATGGGTCTGATGATTGAACATGTGCATGACACAGGTTGCAACGGGCCGCGAGATGTCCCGGCCCTGCGATCCGGAATACCAGATTAACGGCCCACGCAGGTCTATCGGCCTAAGTCGTTGCGCCCACAGACGAATCCGGCCATCCGCGCGCATTCGGTCGGCCTTCCAGGCCGCGAGCGTCGGCCAGAGCGAAACGCTGCCGGAGATGCCGACTTGTGGTGCTGCCCAACCATCCAGCCGCGACATCCATATCTGGTCGGCCCATAGCAGGTGATTGAAGGTCGCCAGGATCGAGCCGAAAAAGGCGCCACGATCGGCGTCAAGCGCGGCTTGATCCAGCGTCTCGGCCGCGGCGATCAAGGCATTGTTCTGCCAAAGGTTGTAACGCGCCATGAGGCGCACATACTCGACCGTTATCATCGGCCCTGGTTCCTGTTCCCCGTTTTCGCAAAAAAGGATGCGCCAGAGCGCGATGCTGTCAAGCGTTTCTGCTGCGGCGCGGCGTTACCCGCTGCCGATCAGGATACCGGCGGCCAGAACGAGACCGCCGCCAAGCACGACCTGCATCGCGGCCCGCCAGAAAGGCGTTTCCATGAACCGATTCTGGATCCAGGCTATCGACCACAGCTCTATGAAAACGACGATCACGGCGATGATCGTGGCGGTCCAGAAATCGGGAATCAGGTAGGGCAGCGCGTGGCCGAGCCCACCCAGCGTGGTCATGACGCCCGAGGCAATGCCGCGTTTGAGCGGGCTGCCGCGCCCGGAAATCGCGCCGTCATCAGAGGCAGCTTCGGTAAAGCCCATCGAGATCCCCGCCCCCACCGAGGCCGCGAGCCCGACAAGGAAGGTGTTCCAGGTATCGCCTGTGGCAAAGGCCGCGGCAAAGATCGGCGCCAGGGTCGAGACCGAACCATCCATCAGACCCGCCAGTCCCGGTTGCACCCAGGTCAGGATGAATTGCCGATGCGCCTGCAGATTTTCCTCGCCAAGGGCTTCCTCTGTCAGATGTGTCTCGGCCAGCTCGCCGGCCCTGTGTTCGTGCCCGGCCTCCGCCGCCGCCAGATCGCCCAGAAGACGCCGTGTTTCGGCATCGGTGACCCTGGCCGCGGCCTTCTCGTAGAAGCTGCGCGATTCGAACTCCATCTCGGCCACGATCTCGCGCATCCGGGAAATCGGGAGCTGGCTGGTGAGCCATTCCGGCTTCCGGTCATAGAATCCGGCTACATGGCTGCGGCGGATCAGTGGGATGTCGGAGCCGAAACGCGCCTGGAACATCTCGATCAGCCGCTGCCGATGCGTGTCCTCCTCCTCCGCCATGTCGATGAATATGGCGGCCGTCGAAGGGTACTCAGTCTGCACCTTGGCAGCGAGATTGCGATAGATCCGGCCGTCATCCTCCTCCGAGGAGATCGCCAGGGCGAGGATCTCGGCCTCGCTCAAATTGCGAAAACGCATCTTGGACGAAAAAACACTGGGCATCGGCGTCCTCCGGAAAGACCTGCGGTCTTCTTCGCCTACACCTTCGATGTCCCGGATGCAAAGATCATGCAAAGATACTGACTTGCCGCTTGAACCGGGGCCAGGAAGCGCTTACTTTTGGTACGTTCCCTCGGGGACTATGGCGATAAACGCGCTCGTAATAAACGGCTCGGACCCGGGGGCGGTACCCGGCGGCTCCACCATAAATCCCGCATTGGGGGATCATGGGGCCGAAATAGGATCGACGGACGTCTAAAGGGGTTAGCTTTTGCTCGGTGAGGTACCACCGTTATCGGTCCGTAAAGCATAATTGCCAATGACAATCGTGCTCCGGTGGCCGTCGCTGCGTAATGCAGTGACCAATACCGAAATCTAAGCCCAGGCCTCTAGCAAGGTCTGGCGGGGTTCGCAGGTACCTGGCAACAGAAACCTGCACCTTTCCAATTATAGGCGAGTATCCGTTCAGGGTTTTTTCAGTCCCTTGGCCTAGCATTGTGCAAAACAGAGGTGCGCAATGACAGGAAAAATGGAACTGATTCAAGCTTTCTACGACCGAGTTTGGGTTGCAGGAGCCGTTGAGGAAGCCGAGGCGTTTTTCGATGCTTCGGCAGAGGCCAGCGGGCTGATGCCCGACCTTGAGATTGGCGGGGAGGAATTCCACGAATTCGTCGCCGCCTTGCTGGAACAGCTCAAGGTGACGCGGGTCACGCTTGAGAAAACCGTCGAGGAAGGCGAGTGGATCTCGGTCATGGCCACGTTCGACGCGACCGTGCTGATGACCGGTCAGACGATCTCCGGAAGCGGGATGCTGGTGGCGCGCATCGTGGATGGACGCATTGTCGAGGCGTTCAACTGCCTAGATTTCCTCGGTCTTTTCGAAAAACTGGGATTGGTCCCGGAAAACGCGCTGGCCCTGTGCATGACCGGCCAGCGGCTTTCCTGAACGAAAACGCGCGCCTAAATTGATGTCGCCGGCGTGAGTCGACGATGCAGATCCGCGTTCATCTCAACAAGCTCTGGCGGTCCCCATCTGAGAGGCCGCCGGAATCGCCTTGCTGAATCGGTGTGCAGACAGTTGCGCCGGAATCTTCGAGCACGGCCAGTTCATACCCTGCCAAGCAACTGGCAGTTCCTGGTCGAAGGTCGGCTGGACTTAGACCGGCTCAGGCTCGGACGCGCAGCCAGCAAGCGCAAGAACGACAAAGCCAAATGGGATCAGTTTTGGCTATATGTATGGTCCCTCGCTGTTCGCCCCGGCCCCCAGGTGCAGCCGAAGCACCCGCAAATGATGCGAAGCAAGCGGCACCCCGGCAAAAATTTCCAAAATTTTCGTTCTTTAGCAATCTCTTGCCGGAATTTTCTCAGGCAGCTGCTGAAAAACACGCGACAATCCCGCCGAATGCTGCAAAGCTCGCGGAGTAGAGACCCCGTATTTTTACAAGGGTCGAAACAAATCAATTTCGGGATCACTGCGCCCACACGGGGAGGACTACCAATCCCCTTCGAATCCCCTATGCTGAGCGCAACATCACGGGTGGTACGACAAGAAGGAAACAGAGGCCCATGTCGGAAGGCATCGACTACGGAAAGCTCATGCATAGGGCCATGCGCAGCCTGATCCAGAATGTGCTGGGAGAAGTTGCCCGGACTGGATTGCCCGGCCAGCATCACTTCTTCATCACCTTCGATACCACGCATCCCGATGTTGCCATCGCGGACTGGTTGCATGACCGCTATCCGGAGGAAATGACGGTCGTTATTCAGCACTGGTTCGATAATCTCGACGTCACAGACGAGGGCTTCTCGGTCACGCTCAATTTCGGCGACAGCCCCGAGCCGCTCTACATTCCCTATGACGCGATCTACACCTTTGTTGATCCGTCCGTGGAGTTCGGCCTGCGCTTTGAAAACTCTTCCAATGACGACGATGAAGACTATCTCTCCGAGGTCGAAGAAGACGGAGACGTTCCGGAAGCACCGCTGGCTGAAAATGTCGTGCCCGCCGAGGACGAGAAGCGCGACGCGGAGATCGTGAGCCTCGACAGTTTCCGGAAGTAGGGCATCGTCGGAAGGCAACTACAAATTTGGTGCCGGCTAGTCGGAATGCTAATTGCTCCCCTGAACCCGGCCTTGCAGGCAGAGAAAGCGGAATTTCATCGCGATCCGCTTGTTGACAATTCGTGGACGATCCTCGGAAATCCCAACCTATTGGTTGCGTTTTTCGTTTCCTGGTCGACGCTACGAAGCAATTTCTTGCGCGCTTCAGGCGAATCGTTAACATTTCCTCAGCTACGAACAGATTTCGCGCCACGAGATTAGGCGCCGCGCCGTGTGCGCATTTTTGGGACGGCAAATGTCGAAGCGCGATCCGGACAGCATCGGCTGTCGATCTGGATGACGTAACGGCTCGTTACCTTCCAAGCGTGCGCGTTAGATTTGGAAACAGAATATGCAAGTGCCCGTCTCTGAGACCAGATACCGTGCTATTGGCGCCGAGACATTGTCCCGCATGCCCGAATGGCACCGCCTGCACGAGGAAACCCGGCTCGCGCTCCGTATCGTTGCAAAGGTTCTGCCATTCCGCGTTAACAGCCATGTTACATCCACCTTGATTGACTGGGATTGCGGGCCAGACGACCCGATCTTCAGATTGGTCTTCCCGGCGACAGAGATGCTCGCACCGAGCGACTACGGACATATCCTCAAGTTGGTCGAAAAGGACGCACCAATGGCCGAGATCCAGAGCGCCGCTGAGAACATCCGCGCTCACCTGAACCCGCACCCCTCCGGGCAGCGCGAGAAAAACGTACCCAAGGTCGGCAATGAGCACTTGTCAGGTTTTCAGCACAAGTATCGCGAAACCGTGCTTTATTTTCCCGCCCGCGGTCAGACCTGCCACGCGTACTGCACCTTCTGCTTCCGCTGGGCGCAGTTCGTCGGCGACACCTCGCTCAAATTCGCCAGCAAAGAGGCGGAAAACCTGCGCCGTTATCTTCATGCGCACCCCGATGTGACGGACGTGCTCTTTACCGGCGGCGATCCGATGATCATGGCAACCCATCGTCTTGCCGAATTGATCGACCCACTTCTGGAGCCCGAGTTGGACCGTGTGCAGAATATCCGCATAGGGACCAAGAGCCTGACCTTCTGGCCGCAGCGCTTTGTGACCGATCCGGACGCGGACGACTTCCTGCGCCTGGTGGAACGGGTAACGCGTGCCGGCCGAAGTATAGCGATCATGGTTCATCTCAACCATTGGCGCGAGGTCGACAACCCGGTAGCGCATGAAGCCATCCGACGCCTTCGCGACGCGGGCGCCGTGCTGCGCAGCCAAGGTCCGCTGCTCAAGGGAATCAACGATGATCCCGAGGTCTGGGCGCGGAACTGGACAGATCAGGTGCGGCTTGGAATCTTGCCCTACTACATGTTCGTCGAACGCGACACAGGCCCACGGCACTATTTCGAAGTGCCGCTTCGAAAGGGGCTCGAGATCTATCGCGACGCGGTCAGCACGGTTTCTGGGCTCGCCCGCAGCGCGCGTGGCCCGGTGATGAGCGCGGATCCCGGGAAACTGGAAGTGCTCGACGTCGAGGAGGGCCGAGACCGTACACGCTTCCTGCTGCAATTCCTACAGGCCCGCGATCCGTCGCGCGTCCGCCGGCCGTTCTGGACGCAAGGCGACCGGGACGCCACTTGGTTAAGCCAGCTTGAGAGTTGCGATCGGTCGACACAGCCCGAAAGACCCTTCGACGCCGAGTTGCCGCTAAGGGCGACACGCTGAACTGCATTCCTGCGTGATTGCCCCCGCTGCCCCCCTGCGGCGCACCGTTCAATTGCCCCCGCGTCCTGTGGAGGATAAACGGCTGGCAACGTTCACCCGGAGGATCATCCATGACCCAGACCCGCACCGAAACCGACAGCTTCGGCCCGCTCGAAGTTCCCGCAGACAAGTATTGGGGCGCGCAGACGCAGCGCTCGATCATGAACTTCCCGATCGGCTGGGAAAAGCAGCCCATCCCGATCGTCCGCGCGCTCGGCGTCATCAAGAAGGCCTGCGCGATGGCCAATGTCGAGAATGGCAAGCTGGACGAAAAGCTCGGCAAGGCCATCATGGACGCCGCCCAGGAAGTGATCGACGGCAAGTTCGATGACAACTTCCCGCTCGTCGTCTGGCAGACCGGTTCGGGCACCCAGTCCAACATGAACTCCAACGAGGTCATCGCCAACCGCGCCATCGAGATGCTGGGCGGCGTGATCGGCTCCAAGGATCCGATCCACCCGAACGACCATTGCAACATGGGTCAGTCCTCCAACGACGTCTTCCCGACCGCCATGCATATCGCCACCGCGATGCAGGCCGAGGCGGTGCTGTTGCCGGGCCTGAAGAAGCTCCATGCCGCGCTGGAGGCGAAAGTCGAGGAGTTCGACGGTATCATCAAGATCGGTCGGACCCACACCCAGGATGCCACCCCGATCAAGCTCAGCCAGGAGTTCTCGGGCTACGTGCACCAGGTTGCCAAGTCGATGGAACGGATCGAGATCGCGCTCGATGACATCAACGAGCTGGCCCTGGGCGGCACTGCCGTCGGCACCGGCTTGAACACTGTCGAGGGCTGGGACGTGCAGGTCGCCGACAACATGGCCGCGATCACCGGCCTGCCCTTCGTCACCGCGCCCAACAAGTTCGAAGCGCTGGCGGCCCACGACGCAATGGTCGAGATCTCCGGCACGCTCAAGACGGTCGCCGCCTCGCTCTTCAAGATCGCATCCGACATCCGCCTGCTGGGCTCCGGCCCGCGCTGCGGCCTCGGCGAGTTGCTGCTGCCCGAGAACGAGCCCGGCTCCTCGATCATGCCCGGCAAGGTCAACCCGACCCAGTGCGAAGCCATGACCCAGGTCTGCTGCCACGTGATGGGCAACGACATGGCCGTTGGCATGGCCGGCTCGCAAGGTCACTTCGAGCTCAACGTCTACAAGCCGATGATCGCCTATAACGTGCTGCAATCCATGCAACTTCTCGGCGATGTCTGCTCTGCTTTCACCGACAACCTCGTCGTGGGCCTCAAGGCCGACCGCGAGCGCATCGAGAAGCTGCGCGACGAGAGCCTGATGCTGGTTACCGCACTGGCGCCCACCATCGGCTACGACAACGCCACCAAGGTTGCCAAGACCGCGCACAAGAACCGCACCACGCTGAAGGAAGAGGCCATCGCGCTCGGCTTCGTGGACGCGGAGACCTTTGACGCCGTCGTGCGCCCCGAGAACATGGTCGGCCCGAAGCCGAAGGCCTGATCTTGGCGAAGCCGATCAATCTCAACCGGGCCCGCAAGGAGCGGGCCCGGAAACAGGCTAGGGAACAGGCCGACCGCAACGCGGTGCTGCATGGCCTGACCAAGGCCGAGAAGAAGCGTGCCCGCGACGAAGCCCTGCGCGAGAGCAAGCTGCACGAGCAAGGCCGTCTGGACCCGGACGACACCGGGAAAGACTAGGGCAAAATCGTCACAAGACCCGGCATTCCCCTTCTGCGCGCTTGCTGAGACGCAGCGGCGGAGCGATGATTCTCGCAACAACGAACGGCGCACAAGACGCCGCCGCCCATGGGCGGATCGAGGCAGGAAAGCGAGAGAGCCAGGGCATGGAAAACATCCCCGGAAAGGCCTTTGCACGGGCACGCCCCGTGAACGCCGCGCGCACGGCGCCGCGCCCCTTTGTGCTGACGGCTGAAGCGCGGATCGACATTCCCGACATGCCGCTTCTGCCCGGCGCCTGGCTGCAATCGGCCATCGCGGCCGAGACTCGGGTGATGACGCCACAAGGCCCGAAACCAGCCGGCCAGCTTCAAATCGACGATGTGGTCCTGACCATCGACAAGGGCGCCCTGCCCCTGCACTGGATCGGCAAGCGCGCCGTGAGCCCCAAGCAAATGGCCGAGATGCCCGAGATCGGCCCGGTGACGGTACCACGCAACGCCCTTGCCGGCGGCAGCCCGCGCATGGACATTCGCCTCTCGCCCCTGGCCGGGCTGCTGTTGACGCTCCCGGGCGGCCCGGAGAATGGCGTGCTGATCGAAGCGCGCGAGATGATCGGCCTGCTCGGCATCAAGGCAGCGCCCGCCCGTGCGGTGACCTACGTCCAACTGATGACCGAGGAACACGCGCTGATCGCCGTGGACGGGCTGGCGGTCGAGACCCTGCATGCCAATGCCCTGCATCCCCTCCCCGGCAACAGCCGCCAGCGCGCCGAGGTGCTGGCTCGGTTCCCGGATCTCGAACATGGGCTGGACCTCTATGGCCCGGAAATCCGCCTGCGCGCGGAGCGGCGGCGGTGAACCGTCCGGTCAAGCACTCGCTAACCCTTTCCGGTCACCGCACCAGCGTGTCGCTCGAAGACGAGTTCTGGAAGGCCTTCCGCGAGATCGCCGCCGAACGCGGCCAGCCGATCAACGCGCTCGCCGCCGAGATCGACCGTGATCGCGGTTTGGAAATGGGCCTCGCCTCGGCAATCCGCCTTTTCGTGCTGCGCGAGTATCAGCGCAAGCTCTCCGAGACCTGACGCGGCTCCAGCCGCAGCCAGATCCCGTCCCTTGCCCGCACTGTCAGATGCGCCACCGGAACCGGTTCGCGCCCCTCGACGGGTGAAATCCGGAATGTCCGGACAAGCATCGCCAGCAGCAGGACACCTTCGATCATCGCGAAGCCTGCGCCGGTGCAGACGCGCGCACCGGCGGAAAACGGAATGAACGCTTCGCGCTGGCACCGCTTGCCATTCGCGGTCTTCCAACGGTCCGGGTCGAACCCGTCGGGATTGTCCCAAAGACGCGGCTGCCGGTGCAGATGCCAGGGCGAAATCACGATCTGGCTGGCCTTTCGCACCACGCGATCCCGGAAGCGCTCCTGTTTTGTGGCCTGCCGTACCATCATTGGCACCGGCGGGTACAGGCGCAGCGCTTCCCGGAACACATCTCGGGTAAAGTTCAGCCTGGAAATCGCTGAAAAATCTTCCTTTTCCGGGTTCAGGGCTTCCGTGGCCTCCGCCGCGATCCGCTCCTGAGCTTCCGGATAGCGCGCAAGCAAGTAGAGCGCCCAGGCCAACGCCGACGCGGACGTCTCGTGCCCGGCGAGAAAGAAAATCGCCACCTGGTCGACCATCTCGGCGGAATCGAAACGCTCGCCGGTCTGCGGATCGCGCGTGGTCATGATCTTGGTGGCAAGGTCGTCCGGCGCGGTTCCGGTGGCGATTTGCGCCTGCCGCTCCTCCGTCAACCGCGCGATCAACCCCCGGATCACCTCCGCGCTCCGACGCGTGGAACGGCGGTGCGGACGCGGCAACCAGCGCGGAATCGGCAGGAACGCAGCAAGGTTCACCAGCGGCTGGGTGCGCTGGTAAGCACGGAACTCGTCGAACACCGCCGCCGCCACCTCGTGCTCGATGGGAATGGAAAACAGCGTGCGAAAGATCACGTCGGCGGCGGCGTGGCTCGTTTCGGCCTCGATCTCCACAGGCTCCGCGCCAGCCCGCGCCGAGAGCCGCGCAACCGCCGCCTGCGTCGCGTCCCACATCGCCGGGAACACCTCGCGCAGCCGTCCGCCCTCGAAAGCCGGGTCGATGATGCGCCGCTGCCGCTTCCAAACCTCGCCATTGGTCACGAAGACGCTGTTGCCCAGGAGCGGTTCCAACCCCTCCCGCACCCGATCCGATTTCGGGAAATCGTCGGGCCGTTCGACCAGCACCGTCTTCACCAGATCCGGCTGGTTGATCATGTAGGAATGGAAGAACGGCGTGCGGAACTCGGCCATCCAGGCCCTGTAAAGCTTCGCCGGTTGCGCCGAAAGGATATCCTGCCGAAAGAGCCGCACATAGCGCAGCAATGACACCCGCTCGGGGCGCGCACGCGGTTTCGGCGGCAGATCAGACATCGCGTAGCTCCATGCTGGTCTGTTTCGACACGCATCGACGCTTCACACCGGGCGACGGTTTGCGGTGGCCAAGCCGTTGGCACAGCGTCTGCGACCCCGCCGTGATGCGGAAGTAATCATAGTCGTTCGGGCGGTCGAAAGCGCAGAGATACTGGAAATGCAACCGGTAGAAGCGCCAGCGCAGGGCCTTCCACCGCTCCGGGCTCAGCGTCTGGCTGAAGGCGGCCGACAGGATCAGCGGCCATCGCTGGTTCTCCGGCGCCACGCCCGATATCGCCGCCGGATCGGTCAGCGCAAAGGTGCAGCCATCCCCCGGCGCGGTCACGTCGATCCAGCACAACGCCTCGCAGGCCGAGAGGAAATTCAGATCCGCCCGCAACCGGGCCGCTCCCGGCAACAACGAGACCATGGGGATCACATGGCCAAGGGTCAGAAGCGACAGGACCGGCCCATGCGGGCGGTGCTTACCAGCGCGGATCAGGTCCGACAGCATGGAGATCGCGACATGCGCACCCAGCGAATGCCCCACGACCAGTACCTCGTCCACATCCGCTTCCAGCGCCTCGGCAACGACCCGCTCGAACGTGGCTATCCGGGCCTCCAAGGCCGGCGGGTACGCGCCGCCGCTTTCGCAGGAAAAGGCAAAGGTGTGAAGCAGGTAGCGGGCAAGGATCAAGTTGTCATGCCGCGCGAACCAGCGCAGGATCGGCGCCACGACCGCCAGCCCGGCCAAGCCCAGCCACCACGGCGCGATTTGCGCGATCCCCCAGCCGAGACCAAAGGCGACTGCCAGCGCGAATAATAATTGCAGGACCAGAAAGACGACCGGGTAGAACGCGCCGATGACCGGCCCCTTGTTCAACTGCAAGATGCCGCGAAACGCCCCCGAGCAGGCATAGACCCGCATCGTGCGCAGCATTTGCAGATAGGTCTGCCACAACCCGCGCTCCATCGACTCCTTGACGATATCGGACCAGGCCAACAGGACCACCTCGCTCTCGACCTGCGCGCCTTCCATGTCTGCCGCGACATGCCAACCGTAATGCTCTGGCTTGTCGCGCGCGGAAATGGTGATCGAATAGCCCGAGAGCGCCGCCTGTTCGCGGGACTCGCTTCGGTAGAGTTCGCGGTACCTGCGGGCATTGAACGGGTCGTAGCCGGGCACATAGATCACCTTGCGGCGCCTCACGGGCCCCGCTTCAGGCGCATCGACGGGCTGGCTCTCATCCATGGCTCCATCTATGCCCACAAGTCAACGGATTAGAAGGGGCTTTCACCCCGAAGCGACAATCCGGCGGAAACTGTTTTGAGAATACCCGCAATATGACGAAGAGGGGAAATCCCGACCACGCCGGGCTTCTTCTGACCGAAAATATCCCGGGGGGGGGGGCGTCGCTTGCGACGACGGGGGCAGCGCTCCCTGCCGCAGCCAGTGGCAGGCGCTGGAACCGACGACAGGGAATCCCCGCCGGGCAGAGCCCGAGCGGGGGTCGCGCCGCTGCGCGGCGTGGAAAATCTGTGTCCGCGTCGGCTCAGCCCAGCGAACGCATCCGCTTGAAGAGCGCCGAGGAATCCCAACGCCCGCCGCCCATGTTCTGCACGTCCTTGTAGAACTGGTCGACCAGCGCCGTCACCGGCACGGTGGCCCCGATCTCATCCGCCGCGCCAAGGCAGATCTTCAGGTCCTTGCGCATCAGGTCGACCGCGAAGCCGTAATCGTAATGATCTTCCAGCATCGTCTTTGCCCGGTTATCCATCTGCCAGGAGGCCGCCGCGCCCCCGCGGATCACCTCGACCACGCCATGCGCATCCAGCCCGGCCTTCTCGGCGAAATGCAACGCCTCGGAGAGCCCCTGCACGATCCCGGCAATGGCGATCTGGTTGCACATCTTGGTCAACTGCCCGGCACCGCTCCCGCCAAGGCGACGGCATGTCCTTGCATATGCGCCGATGATCGGCTCGGCCCGAAGGAACGCCCCTTCGTCTCCGCCGCACATCACCGAGAGCTGACCGTTTTCCGCTCCCGCCTGCCCGCCCGAGACCGGCGCATCGACGAAACAGACCTGCCGAGCGTCGGCCGCTGCATTCATTTCCCGCGTCATCCGCGCCGAAAGCGTGGTGTGGTCGACGAAGACCGTCCCCGCCGCCATCGCTTCGAAGGCGCCATGCTCGCCGGTGCAGACCTGTTTCAGGTCGTCGTCATTGCCGACGCAGGCCATGACGAAATCAGCGCCCGCCGCCGCCTCGGACGGTGTCTTGCCAAGCTTGCCGCCATGCTGTTCGACCCATGCCTGCGCCTTCGCCGTCGTTCGGTTGTAGACCGTCACCTCGTGACCGGCCTTCGCCAGATGCCCCGCCATCGGGTAGCCCATGACTCCCAATCCAAGAAATGCAACACGCGCCATATCTTTCCCCCTGTTTGTGCTTGCTCTAGGTTGCGTCCAGACCTAACGGGCTATGCGCCAAGGTCAACGGAAAGGGGCAGTATGGAACGGGTCTTCCGCTGGACATTGCGGCTTTTGACGGCTTTGCTGACATTGATGGCGGGTGCCGCGATGCTGGTTTACTTCTTTGCCAGCCGCTCGTTGCCCGATTACGACGCCACATGGCAACTCGATGGCCTCAATGCCCCGGTCGAGATCGTCCGCGACAATGCCAATATCCCGCATATTTTCGGGCAGAGCGACGAAGACGTGTTCTTCGGCCTCGGCGTTGCCCATGCGCAGGACCGGCTATGGCAAATGACGTTGCTGCGCCGCACCGCGCAGGGACGCCTGTCGGAGCTTTTCGGAGCCCGAACCGTCAAGACCGACGAATTCCTGCGCCGGCTGGACCTCTACCGGGCGGCCACGGACTCGGTCGACGCGCTGGACCCGACCAGCCTGGCCGCGCTCAAGGCCTATGCCGCAGGCGTGAATGCCTGGATCGAGACCATCAATACCGAGGCGCTCGGACGCGGCGCGCCGGAGTTTTTCCTGTTCGAACCCCAGATCGCGCCGTGGCAGCCAGCCGATTCCATTGCCATCGGCAAGATCATGGCGCTGGATCTCGCCACGCAGATGCAAAACGAGATCCTGCGCGCCAGCGCATCGCTCATTCTGCCCAACGAGCGATTGGTCGATATCCTGCCCGACGTCCCCGGCAACGCAGAGATGGGTGCGCCCGATTACGGCTCCCTCTTCCCCGGCCTTCCCAAATTCGCCCGGGCACCGGTCTGGCCGCGCGACCCGTTGAACCCCGTCAACCCGCCCCGCCTCTCCGGCGCCTCCAATGCCTGGGCCGCCACCGCCAACCGGTCCGCCGCCGGGGCCGCGCTTGTCGCCAACGATCCCCATCTCGGCCTGTCTGCGCCGACGATCTGGTACCTGGCCCGGCTGGAACTGGAATCGGGCGGCGTCATCGGCGCTACCATCCCGGGGCTTCCCGCCATCATGGCGGGACGGTCGGAAAAGCTCGGCTGGGCGCTGACCTCGGCCTATGCCGATGATCAGGACCTCTACATGGAGGAACTGAACCCGGCCGATACCCAGAGCTACCGCGCGCCGGATGGGTGGAAAGCGTTCCGGACAGAACGTTCCATCATCGATGTGAAGGATTCCGATCCCGTCACGATCACCCTGCGCTGGACAGAGAACGGCCCCGTCCTGCCACGCAGTCATTTCGGTCTCGACGGCATTACGCCCTCCGGCCATGTCGCCGCCCTCGCCTGGACGGCGCTTTCGAGCGAGGACAGCTCGTTCCGGGCCGCCCTGGGGCTGATGAAGGCCGATACGATCGAAGCGGCGATCGCGGCCGGGGCCTATCATGTCGCCCCCGCGGTCAACATGATCCTGGCCGACCGGGAAGGTGTCGCCCTGCAGCTCATGGGCCGGTTGCCCGCCCGCGACCCGCAACATGACAGCAAGGGGCGCCTGCCCTCGCTCGGCTGGCAGGAACGCAACCGCTGGCACGGGTTTCTTCCCTATGAGCAGAACCCGCGCATCGTGGATCCCGCCGGCGGGATCGTCGGCAATACCAACAACAAGACAACGGACCGCGCCTTTCCCAATCATGTCAGCTACCTGTGGGGCGATACGCAACGTATCCTGCGCTGGCAGAAGCTGATGGCGGAACGCGAGGTCCACACCCGCGAGAGCTTTATCGCGGCCCAGCTCGACACCGTCTCCACTACCGCGCGCACCCTGCTGCCCCTGATCGCGCGCGACCTGTGGTATACAGGCGAGGCCGCGCCGGAAGGAACACCGGAGCGCCAGCGCCAGCGCGCGCTGGAGCTTCTGGCCAACTGGAACGGCGAGATGAACGAGCACCTGCCCGAGCCACTGATCTATGCTGCCTGGCTCCGGCAGTTGCAGCACAAACTGATCGTGGACGATCTCGGCCCGCTGGCCGAGGCGTTCATCCATCCCGAACCGCTCTTCATCGAGCGGGTGTTCCGGGATATCGATGGTGCTTCTGCCTGGTGTGACATTCAGCAATCGACGATCCGCGAAACCTGCTCCGACACGGCCCGCATTGCGCTCGACGAGGCGCTCTTATGGATCGCCGATAACTACGGCAGCGCTCTGGAGAGCCTGCGCTGGGGAGACGCGCACGAGGCGCATCACGATCACCTCGTATTGGGGAACACGCCGGTGTTGAAATGGTTCGTCAACATCCGCCAATCCACATCCGGAGGCGACCACACGCTGAACCGAGCACTTACCGCTGGCGAAGGCGATGCGCCGTTCAGCAACGTGCAGGCGGCCGGCTATCGTGGCGTCTATGATTTTGCCGACCCCGATGCCTCGGTCTTCATTACCGCTACGGGCCAGTCCGGCCACCCGCTCAGCCGTCACTACGACGACCTGGGAGAGCTTTGGCGGCGTGGGGAATATATCCCGATGACGTTGGACCCGGAGCTGGCCCGGGCGGGTGCTGTTGGAATCACGCTGCTGGAACCACGTTAAGTCGCGGCCATTCCCGCCAGACGACGGGACAGGAGTGAAAAAGGGGGGCGTTGCCCCCCGCGCCCTGCGAGCGCTGCCCCCAGGATATTTGGGGAAAGATGATGGAGAGGCCGTCTGGTTTCATCTTTCCGTGAAATACCCCCGCCGGAGGCACGATCCACAGGATCGTTCACGCCCGCGAAGCGCGCGCCCGGCCCGCGGCGCCAACTCCTTTCGACAGATCTGGTGCTTACAAGTCCCGGTAGCGCCGTGCCTGTGCCTTGGTCCAGAGGACATCGACGAGCCAGCCGGATTCGGTCTGCTTCTCGTCCGTCACGACCCGCTGCTCGTGCAGCCAGGCATGTTGCTTTCCTTCGGAGAAATCCAGCGACAGGGTTTCGGAGCTGCGCGCACCATCGAGCGCTTCCGTGATCGCCTCTACGAGCAGGTCCATCCCTTCCCCGGTCCAGGCCGACAAGGTCAGGACATCCTCGCGCCGCGCGGCGAGCGTTTCCAGCGGTCCTCGGGCGGCATCCGGCAACAGGTCCATCTTGTTCCAGATTTCCAGCCGCGGCGTCTCGTCCGTGACGCCGAGCTCGTGCAGGATTGCCTCGACATCCTCGGCCTGCTCATCGCTCTGGGCATGGGAGATGTCGCGCACATGCAGGATCAGATCCGCCGAAAGCACCTCCTCCAGCGTTGCGCGGAAGGCGGCGACGAGCTGGTGCGGCAGATCCGAGATGAAGCCCACCGTGTCCGACAGGATCACCTTCTGCCCGGTCGTCAGGGTCACCCCGCGCATGGTCGGGTCGAGCGTGGCAAAGAGCATGTCCTTGGCCAGAACATTTGCCCCGGTCAGCCGGTTGAACAACGTCGATTTCCCGGCATTGGTATAACCCACCAGTGCGACTACCGGGAACGGCACTTTGGCACGGGAGGCCCGGTGCAGGGCGCGGGTCTTCACGACCTTTTCCAGCTGCCGGCGAATGCGGATGATCGCGTCGTCGATGGCGCGGCGGTCGGCCTCGATCTGGGTCTCGCCGGGGCCGCCAACAAAGCCAAGCCCGCCACGCTGCCGTTCAAGGTGGGTCCAGGCGCGGACAAGCCGGGTGCGCTGGTAGCTGAGCGCGGCCAGTTCGACCTGCAACACGCCTTCACGCGTGGCGGCACGGTCGGCGAAGATCTCCAGGATCAGCCCCGTGCGGTCGAGGAGCTTTACGCCCCATTCCTTTTCCAGATTGCGCTGCTGCACCGGCGTCACCGGTCCATCGACCAGCACCAGCGAGACGTCCGCCGCCTTCAGCCGCGCGCCCAACTCCTCGAGCTTTCCGGTGCCCAACAGCGTGCCCGGCTGCGGCGCGCGCAGCTTCACCACCTCGCTGCCCACGATCTCCAGGCCAGGCAGCGCGGCGGCAAGCGCCACGGCCTCCGCCAGGCCCGCCTGCGCTTCGCGCCGGTCCTTGTCGGAGATTATGTCGGGGTGCAGGACAAAGGCCCGCTCGGAGGTACCGTCGGGCGCGTCGCCTTCATGTTCGGGCCGGGTCAGTCTTCGCCCTCGTACAGGTTGATCGGCTGCGCCGGCATGATCGTGGAAATTGCGTGCTTATAGACCAGCTGCGACTGTCCGTCGCGGCGCAGCAATACACAAAAATTATCGAACCAGGTGATGACGCCCTGCAGCTTCACGCCGTTGATCAAAAAGATCGTGACGGGCACCTTGGTCTTGCGAACGTGATTAAGGAATGCATCCTGCAAGTTCTGCTTATCTGCAGCCATTATTCTTGCCTTGTTTTGTTATAGTTAGCGGATCGCTGTCTCTCGTGATGGGCGCGGCATCGCCCTTGGAAGCTACTATGATATGTGTTTGGGGCAGATTCCAGCCCGAACCTCACCGGATTCCCGCGATTGCGTCAAAGCATCCCGCTCCATGGTGCCTCACCGACGCCAGAACTGCGGATTGAACAGCGCAAGCAAGGCCAGCGTCTCCAGCCGACCGAGCGCCATTGCAATGACCAGAACGAATTTCCCGGGATCTCCCAGCGTCATGTAAGTGAGCGGGTGGTCCAGCACGACATGCGCCGCCGGTCCCGTGGTCGAGAGCGTGGCGATGGTCAACACGAGGGACTCGTCGAAGGGAATGCCGGTCATGGCCAGCGCGCTGGCGACCCCGGCCATCGAGAGCGCGAACAGCATGAAGAAGATCCAGGCCACATAGGCCCCCTGCCGCCGCATCCGCCGCGCCGCCTGCCCCGAGCCACCCACGGAGGACGGGTAGACAAGCCGCTCCATCTCGCGGGCGGAATGCTGGTAGAGCGCGAAGACCCGCAAGAGCTTCACCCCGCCTGCGGTAGTGGCCACCCCGCCGCCGACAAGCGCCAGCCCCAGCAGGATCAGGCCCGGCGTCTTGAGCCCCGACCAGGTGCTGGCGACATCCCATTCCGAACTGACGAAGCCCGTCGTGGTCAGGAAGGAGAGCACGCTGAAGGTGGAGCCCCAGAGCGCATGCAGCGCGCGTTGCAGATCGTCCACCGTGTTCACCTCGTAGGCGCCGATCCAGTGGCGCAGGAACAGCAGGCTGGGCACCGTCAGCACAACAGCCAGCGCGATCCGGGCCTCCGGGTCCTTTGCGAGGTTGCTTGCGCCGCGCGGCGTGAAGGTTCCGGCAAAGGTCTGCCGGGTCACGGCGAAGGCGAAGAAGAAGAAGATCACCATCTCCCCGGCCAACCCCGATTGCGTGCCATTCAGCCCGCCGACTGGGCTGATCCCGCTGGTCGCGATTGTCGACATCGCGTGGCAGATCGCCACGAGCGGCTCTTCGTCGACCATCACCAGAAGCAGTGTCAGCGCCAGCGTCAGGGCGACATAGATCGGCAGCAATTGCAGCGTCACCCGCAGCAGGCGCTCGCGCGGATCGCCCACGATCATGGTGCCATGCCGACGCCCCGGCCGCACCCCGGCCCCGACGCCCTCGAAGGAGATCACCTCGAAACCGCCAAGGTTCATCGGCGCCAGCAACGCGAATGCCGCCACCCAGGCCAGGAAACCGCCCATCCAGCCCACCATTGCCCGCCACAGGTGCAAGACCGGCGAAAGCCGGCTCGGCTCGAACAGCGTCGCCCCGGTGGTGGTCATGGAGGAAACCATCTCGAACCAGGCATTGGCGTAGGTTGTCGACTGTACCCCTTGCTGGAACGGCACGGCCAGCATCAGCGGAATCACTGTATAGGCCGCCACGAGCGCGGCCAGGTGGCTGCGCGACGGGCTGGGCGCCCGGTAATTGGCGAGCGCGACGCCGAGGATGCCGGAGAGAAACCCGAATAGCACGGCCGAGAGGCCAAAGACATGCGCGGTCCTCCATTCCTGCAGGGACATGGCATAGATAGCAGGGACAAGCATCGACAGCGCGCTTATCCCCATCATGAGGACAATCAGCGGCAGGGACAGCAGGCGCGACATGACCGGGCTACGGGCTCAGAAGAAATCGATGGAGACCTGAAGAAGGCGCTCCACCTCGGGAACGTCATCCGCCATCGCGAAGATCATGACGATATCCCCTTCCAGAACCCGGGTTGTGCCGACCGGCTTGATCACCTCGCCGCTGCGCAGGATCGCCCCGAGCAACGCGCCTTCAGGAAAATCGATCTCGCGGATCTCCTTGCCCGAGATCGGCGAGGTGGACAGAACCTGCGCCTCGATGATCTCGGCCTCGGCATCGCCGATGGAGTAGACGCCGCGCACCCGCCCATGCCGGATATGGCGCAGAATCGAGCTCACCGTCGTGGCACGCGGGTTGATATAGGCGTCGATATTCAGCGGCCCCATGAGCGTGGCCATGGTCGGATCGTTGATCAGCGCGATGGTCATCTTGCACCCCGCGGACTTGGCCCGCACCGCCGCCAGCAGGTTGACCTTGTCGTCATCGGTGACACAGATCACGGCATCGGCCCGGTCGATGCTGGCCTCGGCCAGCACATCGGAATCCATCCCGTCGCCATGGAGCACGATCGTGCGTTCCAACTCGTCCGCCGCCTTCTCCGCGCGTTCCCGATTGCGCTCGATCACGCGGGCGCGAATGCGGGTCTGGCTCTTTTCCAGCGCCTTGGCCACGGCGAGGCCGACATTGCCCGCACCGATGATGACCACCCGCTCCTGCTTTCGCCCGGGTTTTCCGAAGATTTCCAGCGTGCGCTCGACATCTCCCTGGTAGGAGGCGATGTAGACTTGGTCCTGCTCGAATAGCTGGTCGCCCGGATCCGGCGCGAAAAGCCGTCCTTCGCGACGAATGCCGATCACGACCGCACGCAGGGTGGAAAACAGGTCCGTCAACTGCCGCAGCGGCGTGTTCAGGACCGGACAATCCTCTTCGAGATCGATCCCGAGAAGCTGCACCTTGCCCTCAAGGAAGCTCTCGGTGTCGAAGGTCGACGGTGCCGCGATCCGTTGCAAGGCGGCCTCGGCCACTGCGCGCTCGGGGCTGATCACCACGTCGATCGGCATGTGATCGCGTTTGTAAAGGTCGCGGTAGATCGCTTCCAGATAGCTCTGCGCGCGCAGACGCGCAACCTTGCGGGTCACGCCGAAAACGGAATGGGCCACCTGGCAGGTGACCATGTTGACCTCGTCCGAATGGGTCGCGGCGATGACCATGTCCGCATCGCGCGCGCCCGCGCGATCCAGCACGTCGGGATAGCTCGCGAACCCCGAGATGCCCTGGACATCGAGCGTATCGGTTGCCCGGCGAACGAGTTCGGGGTTGTTGTCCACAACCGTCACGTCGTTCTGTTCACTGGCCAGATGACGGGCAATTTGCCAGCCGACCTGGCCCGCCCCACAGATGATGACTTTCATCGCGCCTCGATCCCGGCCTGTTCACGTACCGGGCTTTCAACTTGTTGTGACAGCCATGGCAGAGCCGGCGGGGAGCGTCAACGCCCGCCTCCACAAGGCCCCTCGCCGAGGAGGGCGTTAATCGGCCGCCTCGGGGTTGTCTTCCAGATGGGCAACCCGCGTGCCGGCCTTGGAAGACGTGACCACGCCAAGCGATTTCAGCTTCCGGTGCAAGGCGGAACGTTCCATGCCCACAAAGGTCGCCGTGCGGCTGATATTGCCCCCGAAACGGTTGATCTGGGTCAGCAGGTATTCGCGTTCGAACAGCTCGCGCGCCTCGCGCAGCGGCAGCGTTGCCAGCGCCCCCGAGAGAACCACGCGCCCCTCCTCGGCCTCGCCCGGCTCCGCGCCTTCCAGTTCCTTCGCGCCAATATCGCCGGAAGAATCTCCAAGGATAAGAACACGTTCAATGACGTTCTTGAGCTGCCGTACGTTCCCGGGGAGATGCATCGTTTGCAGCATGGCCACCGCATCCTCGCTCAGCCGCCGCAAGGGCAGCCCCTGGCTTTCATTGAACGCGGCGATGAAATGTTTGGCGAGCTCCGGTATATCCTCCCGCCGCTCGTCCAGCCCCGGCACCCGGATCGGAACGACATTGAGGCGGTGGAAAAGCTCCTCGCGGAACTTGCCGGCGGCGATTTCGCCCGGCAGGTCGCGGTTGCTCGACGAAACGACGCGGATATCCACGCGAACCTTGTCACCTCCGCCAACCCGCTGAAATTGCTGATCAACCAACACCCGCAAGATCTTGGATTGGGTCCCGAGCGGCATATCGGCGATCTCGTCGAAATAGATCATGCCGCCATGCGCTTCTTCCAGCAGGCCCGGCTCCACGCCGCGCTCGTTGCTTTCGCGGCCAAAGAGAACTTCCTCCATCCGCTCCGGCTCGATCGAGGCGGAATTGACGCTCACGAAAGGCGCATCCGCCCGGTTCGACGAAGCATGGATATAGCGCGCCGCCATCTCCTTGCCGGAACCGGCCGGCCCGGTCAGCATCACCCTTCCATTTGATTTCGTGACCTTGTCGAGCTGCGATTTCAATGCCTTGAAGGCAGCGCTCGATCCGATCATCTCGGCCGAGGTCACGTCCTTGCGGCGCAACTCCGTGTTCTCGCGGCGCAGGCGCGAGGTCTCCATCGCCCGACGGATCACCACCAGCAACTGGTCGATATTGAAGGGCTTCTCGATGAAATCATACGCGCCCTGCTTGATCGCGGCGACGGCAATCTCGATATTGCCGTGCCCGGAGATGATCACGATCGGGATCTCAGGCTTGTCGCGCTTGACCGACTTGAGAATGTCGATCCCGTCCATCTTGCTGTCCTTCAGCCAGATATCGAGGATCATGAGCGCGGGGGGCTCCTGCTCGATGGCAGCCATGCATTCCTCGGAATTGGCCGCCAGCCGAACCGAGAATCCCTCGTCGCGCAGGATATCGCCGACCAATTCGCGGATATCCCGTTCATCATCGGTGATAAGAATGTCGCCCATATTCTTGATCTCCCTCACTAATACTATTCCGCCGCCTGCTCTGTCGCGGCCTTGAGCGGTAGCCGGATCTCGGCCAGCGCCCCGTGATGTTCATTTCCCTCGAAGACAGGAGCGTCGCGCAGTTCCAGCGTTCCGCCATGTTCCTCGATGATCTTCTTGACGATGGGCAGGCCGAGCCCGGTTCCCTTCGCCCGTGTCGTGACATAGGGCTCGAAAAGCCGCCCTCGGTCCTCTGGCAGACCGATGCCGTTATCGGCCACTTGAAGAATAGCGTGGGTACCTTCTGTCCAAAGCCTTACCCGGATCTCCGGAGAAAACCCTTCTGGAAGACCTTTTTCCTGAAGGCTTTCAATGGCTTCTCCGCCGTTCTTTATGATGTTCGTTAGTGCCTGCCCGATCATGGTTTCGTCCACGAGAACCGGTGTCGGCTCCTTCGGCAGATCCCACCGCAGAGCCGCGCCAAGCTGCTGACGTTGCAGTGTTACAGCATCCTTCACCAGCTTGGTCATGTCCGAATCTCGGCGATCCGGTTCCGGCATGCGGGCAAACTTGGAAAACTCGTCCACGATGCGGCGCAGGTCGTTTGTCTGACGCACGATGACATCGGTCATCGAACTCAAGGATTCCGCATCCTCCGCTTCCAGCTTGCGCCCGAACTTGCGCTTCACCCGTTCCGCCGAAAGCTGGATCGGGGTGAGCGGGTTCTTGATCTCATGCGCGATCCGCCGGGCGACATCGCCCCAGGCGGCCATCCGTTGCGCCGTTACAAGCTCCGTCACGTCGTCAAAGGCCACGACGTAGCCTTCGAGCCGCCCGTCCGCCGCCAACCGCGCCGCCAGCCGCACCAGCAGGTTTTCCATCCGACCGTCACGGGTTATGCGGATCTCTTCCTGGGTCACCGAGCGGTCGTCGGAGCGCAGTCGCGCCAGAACACCTGCGAACTCCGGCACCGCCATGGCGAGCGCCTCATGCTGGTCGCCGGCATCCTCCGGCAGCCTGAGCAGGTGCAGGGCGGCCGGGTTCATGAAATCCACGCGCCCCTCCGGGTCCAGCCCGATCACGCCGGCGGTGATGGAGGTCAGCACCGTTTCGAACAGCCGTCGCCGTGCCTCGATCTGGGCATTGGTTTCCAGCAAGGTCTCTCGTTGCGCGCTCAGTTGCCGGGTCATCTGGTTGAAGATGCGGCCCAGCGTGGCGATCTCGTCATCGCTCTCCTGTTCCGGCACCTGCACCGACAAGTCACCCTCGCCAACCGCTTCCGCCGCCCCGGCCAATTGCCCGATCGGGCGGGATAGCCGCTCGGCATACCACAGCCCCATCCATATCGCCGCAAGCACGAGAATCATCGCGAACCCGAGATAGAGCAATGAAAATTCGAACAGAATCCGCCCGCGTTCGTTCTCGAGCTGGTTATAGAGACGCACCGATTCCTGGGTCTCGTCCAGAAGGGCAAGGATGTCGCCATCCACTTCCCGGCTCACGAATAAATACCTGTCGCCAAAGGCCTTCAGCTTGACCAGGGCGCGGAACTCATCGGCATCCCAATCCTGGATGATCACGGTCTCGCCGGCCTCGGCCCGCGCGATTTCCTCCGCGGTGGGAGGATCATAGCTGAACAGGTAGGACCGCTCGCCGCGTGCCCTGATCCTGGCAGCGGAATCGATCACGAACGCATCGCGCAACCCGCGCTGCACCTGTTGCTGGCCCTGCGTCAGAACCTGCCGCACCTCGCCATCCGACAGCGCGAAACGGGTCGAGCGGGCCACGTTGATATAGGTTGCCAGGATGCCCGCATCGGTTCCCAGATCCCGCACATGTTCTTGCTCATAGGCCTCCGCTGCTGCCAGCGAGGCGCCGACCACGTTGCGCACCCGGTCCGAAAACCATCCCTCCAGCCCGATATTGATCGTCAGCCCGGCAAAGATCGCGACCAGCACGGCGGGAATCAGCGCGATCACTGCAAAGGCCGCGGTCAGCCGCAGGTGAAGCTTGGAGCCGGCCGAATCCGCCCGGCGGGCCGCAAACATCGCGATCACGCGGCGCAGCACCATCGCGGCCACGACGAGAATATAAATCAGATCTGTCAGCAGTATGAGTCGGAGGGCGGGCGATCCCACCCCCTGCCCGAGCGGCCCCATCAGCAGGAATGTCGAGATCACGAGCACGGGCGCCAGCACGACCAAGGCAAAGGTCGCGGCTGTCTGCACCCGCCGCGCGCTGCGCATGCGGGTGATTCCGTCCCAATTCAACCGCCTGGAAGCGCCTGCCAAATTGTGCCCCGTGATGATTATGCCACCCAGATTTTGAGGACTCCGGGCAACTTACCGCCATATCCCGTAGTCTGAACGAGTAAAGTGCCCTCGACGCCACGGCTCTGTTGCGGTTTTACATCAACTTGCGGCGGCGTGTCACGCGAATATCGAGGTCGGTGATCTTCTTGCGAAGCGTATTTCGGTTGATGCCCAGAAGATCGGCGCATTTGGCCTGGTTTCCGCCCGTAGCATCCAGAGCGATCTCGATCAGCGGGATCTCGACCTCTTTGAGGATGCGCTGGTAGAGCCCCGGCGGCGGCAGCACGCCGCCATGCAGGTCGAAATAGCGCCGCAGGTGCTTGGCAACCGAGGCCGAGAGTTTCTCGCCATCGCCACCGCCCACGAGCGGTTCGATTTCCGGCTGGTTACCCAGCACCATCTCGACCTCGTTGCGCCCGATCTCTTCCTCCGGCGAGGTGATCACGAGGCGCCGCACGGTGTTTTCAAGCTGCCGCACGTTGCCGGGCCAGGAATAGGCACGCACGAGATCCATGGCCGCCTGCGACATGCGGCGGGTTCCGGACCCGTCCCGTTCTGCACGGGCCAGGAAATGCTCGGTCAGAAGCGGAATGTCGTCCACCCGTTCGCGCAAGGACGGAACGTTCAGGCTCACGCCGCCAAGGCGGTAATAGAGATCCTGACGGAAGCTGCCTGCTTCCATCTTCTGCATCAGGTCGCCCTGGCAGGTCGCCATGACGCGCGGCGCGCTGTCGGACAGCGCATCCAGCATCCGCACGATCCGGCCCTGGGTTTCCATATCGAGATCGGCCACCTCGTCAAACAGCACCGAGCCCCCGCGCGCCTTGGCCAGGATGGTCGCCGGGCCGTCGGTTGTCGAAAGCTCCTCTGTCCCCGCGACCACGAAGGGCAGCGTGCGGCGGTCGGAGAAATCATGGATAGCCCGCGCGATCAGAGATTTGCCAGTGCCGGATTCGCCCGTGATCAGCACCGCGAGATCGGTATTCATCACGCGCGCCACGAGCCGATAGAGCGCCTGCATGACCGGCGTGCGGCCCACCAGCGGCAGGTCCTCGGTGCTGCTGGAGGGAAGCTCGTTCATCGGCCGCGACACCGGCGCGCGCCGCTTCATCTCCAGTGCCTTGGAGGCGCGCTTCATCAGGTCCGGCAGGTCGAACGGCTTGGGCAGGTAGTCATAGGCATCCGCTTCGGCCGCCTGGATCGCCGTCATGATCGTGTTCTGGGCCGAGATCACGATCACCGGAAGGCCGGGCCGTTCCTCGGCGATTTTCGGCAGGGTTTCCAGACCGTTGCCATCGGGCATGATCACGTCGGAGATCACGAGATCCCCCTTGCCTTCCTCGACCCAACGCATGAGCGTCACCAGCGAGGAGGTTGCGTGAACCTTGCACCCGGCGCGCGTCAGCGCCTGGGTAAGGACTGTGCGGATGGTGCGGTCGTCATCGGCGACAAGAACGGTTCCGTCCATTAGATCTATGTCTCCTCGTCGAGTTGTTCTGCTGTTTGTTTGGGTGCGACAGGCAGTGAGATGCGGAAAACGGTGCGCCCAGGCACCGAGTCGACCGAAATCCAGCCCATGTGTTCGGCGATGATCTTGCTGACCAGAGCCAGCCCGAGCCCGGTGCCGTTTTCCCGGCCCGACACGAATGGCTCGAAAATCTCGTCGGCAATTTCAGGTTTCAGGCCGGGGCCATCATCGATGATCTCGATCTGAAGCGGCACGCGCGAAGTTGACTGTCCCTTGCGGCGTACGCGCAGGGAGGCATCGTAGAAGGTGCGAAGCTGGATCTCTCCCGGCGCGCCGCCCGACGCCTGCGCGGCGTTCTTCAGAAGGTTCTGAAATATCTGCAGGAGCTGGTCGGAATCGGCAAAGGTCGGCGGCAGCGAGGGGTCGTAATCCTCGACGATCTTCATATGGGCCGCAAAGCTCAGCACCGCCGATTTCCGCGCCCGGTCCAGAACGTCGTGGATATTCACCGGCTTGAGTGTCGGCGGGCGCAGGTTTCCGAACTGCTCCACCTGGTCGAGCAACTTCACGATGCGCCGGCTCTCGGCCACGATCAGGTCGGTAAGTTCAAGGTCTTCCTTGGTCAGGCTCATGCTCAGTAGCTGGGCCGCGCCGGTGATGCCGGCGAGCGGGTTCTTGATCTCGTGGGCGAGCATCTCGGCCATGCCGATCGCCGATTTCGCCGCCTTGTCGGCGGAGATGGACCGCCCTAGCCGCCCCGCGATCTCCCGCGGAGAGACGAGGAACAGCAACCGTTCGGTATCGTTCGAGATCGGCGCGACCTGCACGTTGCAGATGACCGGCGCCTTCTCCCCGGTACCGACATCCACGTCGTTGATGAAGAGCGGCGAGCGGTTCTTGCGCACCCGCGCCAGCGCCTTTTCGACCGGCGCGTCGATGGCCAGCCGGTCATAGACCAGGCTGCCCTCCAGCGCCTTGATCGTCTTGTTGAAGAACAGTTCGCCCGCCGGGTTGATGGCCGTGATCCTGTCTTCTGGGTCAAGGACCAGTGCGGGGATGGGCAAAGAGGCCCAGATCGTTCCGGAACCGGGCATTACGCGGCCTCCATACTGCTCGTGGCGAAGGCATCCGCGATCATTCGCAGCACCTCGTCATTGTTGTTCTCTGTCTGGAGGCGCCGGCGCAGACCGGCGGGATCGCCGGCCCTGTCGAGGTACCAACCGAGATGCTTGCGCGCCATCTTGTTGCCTAGGCGCGCCCCGTAAAATGCGAGCATGGCCTCGAAATGGCCGGCCACCATTTCGGCGAGTTCCCGCCCTTTGGGCACCTTCGGCGCCGGCGTTCCATAGATATCGGCCGCGATCCGGGCCAGCAGCCAGGGTTGCCCCTGCGCGCCACGCCCGACCATCACCCCGTCGGCGCCCGATGCCGCAAGCGCCGCGCGGGCCGAGGCGCTGTCCACGATGTCGCCATTGGCGATCACCGGGATCGAGACGGCCTGTTTGACCTCGGCAATCGCGTCCCAGTTCGCGTGCCCCTTGTAGAATTGCTGCCGCGTGCGGCCGTGGATCGTGACCATTTGCGCGCCAGCCGCCTCGGCCCGGCGCGCGAGATCGGCCGCGTTGCGGCACTCGTCATCCCATCCCAGCCGGCATTTGAGCGTCACCGGGATCGACACGGCTCCCACAACAGCCTCGATCAGGCTCAGCGCGTGGTCCAGATCCCGCATAAGCGCCGAGCCACTGGCGCCCGCGCCGCTGGCGCTCGTCACCTTCTTGGCCGGGCAGCCCATGTTGATGTCTATGATCTGCGCGCCGTTGTCTTCGACGACCCGCGCCGCCTCGGCCATCCAGTGCGCCTCGCGCCCGGCAAGCTGCACCGCGGTATTGCCCTGCCCGAATCCCAATTCGGCCTTTTCCCGGACCCCGGGTTTGGCCTGAACCATTTCCTGGCTGGCGACCATCTCGGACACCACGAGTCCCGCTCCGAAACGGGATACCAATTGCCGGAAAGGCAAATCGGTGATCCCCGCCAGCGGGGCCAGAAGAACAGGCGGTTTCAGGGTCAAGTTTGCAACGCAAACCGTCAAGTGCTCAATCCTTGTGCATACTCAGCTGTCGTATCGTGAACTCCCCACCTATTCCAAGGTGGACCGAGGCATAAAGTGACCGAAAAACAAACATCGCCTTAAAATTAGGCGCGCAGACCGCCGTTCGGCTTGGCCGTTGCCCTGCCTTTCGTCACCGAATAGACGGGAACCATGAAAACCAGCGAGACAAACAGCACGCCCCCGCGAGCGGTGGAGCATGTCGCGGCCGTGATCGTCGCCGCGGGCCGGGGCAGTCGCGCCGGCGGTCCGGTTCCGAAGCAATATCAGCCGCTTGCCGGCCGTGCGATCCTTGCCCACACGGTCGATCGCTTTCGCGGTCATGCGCGGGTGGATGAAGTGGTCGTGGTGATCAATCCCGACGACGCGCCGCTGGCCAAGCGGCTCTTGCCCGAAGATGTAGCACTTGTCTCGGGTGGCGACAGCCGGGATGCCTCCGTTGCAGCAGGCCTGGAAGCGCTCGGCCCGCAGGTAAGCCATGTTCTCATCCATGACGGCGCCCGCCCGCTGGTGCCGGACAGGGTCATAGAGCATGTGCTCGATGCGCTGGCAGACTTCCCCGGCGCCGCCCCGGCGCTGGCCGTGACCGATGCGCTTTGGCGTGGCGAGGACGGACGGGTTCTCTTCCCGACTCCGCGCGACGGCCTGTTCCGGGCCCAGACACCGCAGGGATTCGACCTCGCCGCCATCCGCGCCGCCCATGACGCCCATCCCGGCCTCGCGGCCGATGACGTGGAGGTGGCGCTGGCCGCCGGGCTGGACGTGGCCATCACGCAAGGCCATGAGGACAATATCAAGGTGACCCTGCCCAGCGATTTCGAGCGCGCCGAGCAGATCCTTCGGAAAGGACAAAAAATGGATGTGAGGCTGGGCAACGGCTATGACGTGCATCGATTCGGCACGGGCGACCACGTGGTGCTCTGCGGGGTGACGGTGCCGCATCCGCGCGGGCTGCAGGGGCATTCGGATGCCGATGTCGGCATGCACGCGATCACCGACGCGATTTATGGCGCGCTGGCCGAGGGCGATATCGGCCAGCATTTCCCGCCCTCCGATCCGCAATGGAAGGGGGCCGCGAGCGAGATTTTCCTGCGCCACGCGGTGGAACTGGCGGCGTCCCGTGGCTACCGGATCGGCAATATCGACTGCACGCTGGTCTGCGAACGCCCCAAGATCGGACCGCATGCGTCCGCCATGCGCGCCGCGCTGGCCGCGATCATGGGGCTGGAGGCCGACCGTATCTCGGTCAAGGCGACCACCTCCGAGCGGCTCGGCTTCACCGGCCGCGAGGAAGGCATTGCTTCCATCGCAACCGCAACGCTGGTGTCGGCATGATGGGCGCGAAACTGATCGCCACCTTTTTGGGGGTCGGCTTGCTCAAGCCGGCGCCCGGCACGTGGGGCTCGGCTGCGGCAATCCCGTTCGCCTATCTCCTTCACATGAATGGCGGCTTCCCGGCACTCGCCATCGGCACGCTCATCGCCTTCATTTCCGGCTGGGGCGCGACCGCGCTCTATATCGAAGGGGCCGGGAACACGGACCCGTCCGAGGTCGTCATCGACGAGGTGGTCGGCATGTGGATCGCCCTCTGGCCGCTGTCCTTCGGGCTTTGGCATGCTGGGCTGGATGGCGACATCTTTCCCTATCCCGGCTGGATTGGCGGTTTCGTGATGTTCCGGATCTTCGACATCTGGAAGCCCTGGCCGGTGTCCTGGGCCGATGGCCTGCACAGTTCCCTCGGCGTCATGCTCGACGATGTGATCGCCGGCGTCATGGCGGCCCTTGTCGTCGCCGCCGCCGCCTTCATATCGCACACCTACCTGATGGGCTGAGCAATGCTCCGAATCGTGGCAACCGTCGGCTATCTCGGCTGCATTCCCTTTTTCGGACGGCTGCTGGCGTCACTTGCCGGGTTGGTGACGGCAATCCTTGTCTACCGGGGCACCGGCGCGGTGCAGCCGCTGGCCGCCATTTGGGCGCTCGTGCTCGTCGCGACGATCTGGGCCCTGCCCCGCGCGCTGCGCGAGGATCCGGATGCGAAGGTGACCGTCATCGACCGCTATGCCGGGATATGGCTCGCCGCGGCGCCCGCGATCCCGCTGGCGGACCTTCTGGGCTCCAGTTTCTCCGCCGGCGCCATCATCGCCCTCGCAACGCCCGTGCTGCTCTACACGCTGCTACTCTCCGCCCCGCGGCACCTGTTCGACCGCGACACACGGCCCGTGTTGCGCCTGGTCGACGACCTCGTGGCAGGCGCGCTTGCCGCAATCGGCACGCTCGCGGTCATGCTGGCACTTCTCAGATTCCTGCCCGAGGCCCTGCCGACATGACCGACGAAACTGCCCTGTCCATCAGCGACATTGCCGAAACCCTGCTCGCCCACAGCCGGCGCCTCGGCATCAGGCTGGCCACCGCCGAGAGCTGCACCGGCGGGCTGATCGCCGGCGCACTCACCGAGATCCCGGGCTCCTCGGACATGTTCGACCGAGGCTTCGTCACCTATTCGAACGCCTCCAAGATGGAGATGCTCGACGTCTCGGTCGAAACGCTGGAGACGTTTGGCGCCGTCTCCGAGGAAGTCGCACGCGAAATGGCCGAAGGCGCGCTGGCGCACTCCGACGCCGATATCACCGTCGCCGTTACCGGAATTGCCGGACCGGGCGGCAGCGAGTTCAAACCCGAGGGGCGCGTCTGTTTCGGCCTTGCAGCAACCGGCAGCCCCACCCTCGTCGAGACCATCGAGTTCGGCGCACCGGGACGCTCGGAGGTCCGCCAGACCACGCTGCGCCATGCGCTGGAGATGCTGCTCGCCGCGCTTCGGAATCGCTGAAACCCGCATCTCGCGTCCCGTTCTGACGCCGCAAAGCCGGAGACCGGCAGAGTTTCATTCCCGGCTCGAATTTAATCACCCTGCACAGTTTTAGCCCAATTTTCCATCTTTTGCCGTCGCGCATACATTTTGCCCACCCAATGGCAGTCGAAGCCTCTTTTCTGCGCAGCCCCTTCACGCTTCACACCCCGAAACGCCCGCGAAACGGGCAAAAAAAACGGGAAGGAAGGGACATGGTGGGAGCCGATACCGCCTGGATCATCGTCGCGACGGCGTTGGTCCTTTTCATGACATTGCCGGGGCTGGCCTTGTTCTATGGCGGGCTGGTGCGCGCGCGAAACGTGCTCAGCGTTTTCATGCAATGCTACGCGATCGCCTGTGCAATGAGCATCGCCTGGTTCGCCTTTGGCTATTCCATCGCTTTCGGCGACGGCACGAGCGGGTTCTGGGGCGGCCTGGGCAAGATGTTCCTGCTCGAGATCACCCCCGAGACGGTTTCCGGCACCCTGCCCGAGATCCTCTTCTTCGCCTTCCAGATGACTTTCGCCATCATCACCCCCGCGCTGATCGTCGGGGCCTATGTGGAACGGGTCGGCTTCGGTTTCGTCCTGCTCTTCTCAACGCTATGGATGCTGCTTTGCTACGCACCGGTCGTGCACTGGATCTGGGGCGGCGGTTTCCTCGCCGATGGCGGAATTTTCGGTGAGATCGGTTCGAAGGATTTCGCCGGCGGAATCGTCGTGCATGAAACCGCCGGCCTCGCGGCGCTGATCGTGGCGATCTTCCTCGGCCCCCGCCGCGACCGCAACAGGCCGCCACATTCGCCCGGCTTCGTGATGATCGGCGCGGCCATGCTCTGGGTCGGCTGGTTCGGCTTCAACGGCGGCTCCCAGCTTGCTGCCGATGGCGGCGCGGCGATGGCCATGACCGTCACCCATATCTCGGCCGCCGCCGCCTCGCTCACCTGGGCGCTCTGGGAAAAAATCAAATACGGCACGCCCTCGCTGGTCGGCATGGTCACCGGTACAATTGCGGGCCTGGCATCGATCACCCCGGCCTCCGGTTTCGTCGGCCCGGTGGAGGCGTTGATCATCGGTTCCATCGCCGGCATCCTCTGCCAGGAAGCCGTCACCCTGGTCCGAAACGTGTTCAAGATCGACGACACGCTGGATGTCTTCGCCGTCCACGGCGTCGGCGGCATCTTCGGCACGATCATGATCGCGGGTTTCGGCGCCGGGTCATGGACCGCACAACTCGGCGCGCTTGCCATTGTCGGCGCCTTCACCGTGGTCGTCACCATCGCACTCGTACTCGTGGTTCGCGCGATCACGCCGATGCGCGTCGACGCCGAAACCGAGACCAATGGCCTCGACCTTTCGGTCCACGGAGAGCGTGCCTACGACATCATCTCGTAAAGGCAAGGTGGGAGCGGAGTGATCCGCTCCCGCTTCTTCTGACCGGAAATATCCCCGCCGGAGGCAGGCGCCGCGCAGTGGCGCCTTTTTCGATGAAAAAGGCGGAACGCCCCTTCGGGCCGTTGCCTCCGGCAGAGATATTTGGAGAAAGATGAAGGGGCTCAGGGCATTTTCCAGCCGTAGAGCGCGTTGGCCCGCTTTTCGAATGCGCCCATGATCTGGCGCTGCGCTTCGGTGAAGAAGACCCCTGCCGTTTTCTGAAGGATCTTGTTCTTGAACTCGAAATCGATGTGGTAGTCCACTTCGCAGCCGCCTTCCACGTCCCGGAACGCCCATTTCGAGACCAGATATTTGAACGGTCCGTCGAGATATTCCGACACGATCGTGCGTTCCTGAGCCCTCATCGTGACCCTCGTGCCGAATTTCTCCCGAAACACCTTGAACGAGACCATCATGTCCGCGATCTCGACCACCGCGTCAGCTTCCTCATGCCGGTCGCGAATCCGCGCAGCCGCCGTCCATGGCAGGAATTTCGGATAGGACTCGATATCTGCAACGAGTTCGTACATCTGGTCCGCGGTGTACGGCATGACGCGTTTGTCGGAGAATGTGTGCATCGTGCGGCGTTTGGCCCCCGGGTTCTTTTTTCGGATCGGCGTCACATGTCGTAGAGTTGGACGGCAAATTCAAGGGAAGCCAATGTCTTCGCGACCATACGTCATTGATCAGCTGATCTCCGCCAAGTCCATTGCCGCCCGGATCGAGGAGCTGGCGCGCGAGATCGAGGCTGAATTCGTGGATACCGACAAGCTCGTTGTCGTCGGCCTGTTGCGCGGTTCCTTCGTTTTCATTGCCGATCTCGTGCGGGAGTTGCACCTGCCGGTCGAGGTCGATTTCCTCGAGGCCTCCTCCTATGGAAACGCGATGAAATCCAGTCGGGAAGTTCGTATTCTCAAGGACTTGCGCGGTGAAATTGAAGGGCGCGACGTGCTCGTAGTCGAGGACATCATCGACACGGGACACACGATGACCCGCGTCGCGGCCTTCCTTGGCGCGCGCAATCCAAAGCGGCTGCGCACGATCTGCCTGCTGGACAAGCCCGCCCGGCGCGAGGTCGCCTACAAGGCCAGCTGGACCGGGTTCGAGATCCCGGACAAGTTCGTCGTGGGCTATGGAATCGATTTCGCCCAACGCAACCGGAACCTGCCCTATATCGGCACCGTCCGTTTCATCGACGATCCGCAAGACGCCCCCGAGGCCGTCTGAGCCGCGCACCAAGAACCGATCCCGGAGGCCATATGCTCAGCGCTCACTGGTTCATACGCATGAAACGCTGGGCGCAGCACCCGCCCTCGCTCAAGCGGGTTCTGCTCGTCTTCGCCGTGATCGCGCTCTGCCTGGCCCTTGTCGGGCTGGAACGGCTGGGCATTCTGCCGGACTGGATGCAAGCGGACCAGATTGGGCGCCGACCGGGCCTGCCGCGCTTCTGAAGCCGGCGTTTTCCGCACGCCCTGCCTCGAAAATCGCCACCCGTCCTGCCGTAGCGGAACCATGCCGATAAGGACAGGATGCAACCTTTGCGTTAGCACGCGGGAAACCCTATGGTGCCTCCGTCCCGAAGCCCGAGTCCCGAAAGGAAAATCGGCATGCGCCGCGTTCTAACCCTGTTTTTCCTGTTGGTGATCGGGGGGCTGGCGCTGGCTTTCTGGCTGACACGTCCGCTCCCGTTCAGTTCCGAGGAACTGCCCCAAATGGCAGGCGATGCCGTTGCCGGCCGGCAGGTCTTCCTCGCGGCGGGCTGTGCGTCATGCCATGCGGATCGGGGTGCGGAAGCGCAGCAGGCGCCGATTCTGTCGGGCGGTCGACGGCTTTCGACCGAGTTCGGCGAGTTCATTACGCCGAATATCTCCTCCGATCCGGTGCATGGCATTGGCAGCTACGATCTTGCAGGGCTAGCCTCCGTGCTCAAGCGCGGCGTGACGCCGGACGGGCGCCATCTCTACCCGGTGATGCCCTACACGAGCTATATCCGGATGGAGTTGCAGGATATTGCCGACCTCAAGGCGTTTCTCGACAGCCTGCCCGCCTCCGACGAGGTGCCGCAACCGCACGAGATTTCCCTGCCATGGTCGCTACGCAGCACGATCGGGCTCTGGAAGAAACGCTATCTCGATCCGAATTTCGTCGGCGCGGCGCCCAGCGAGCGGGTCGAACGCGGACGTTACCTTGCCGAGGCGCTCGGCCATTGCGCGGAGTGCCACACGCCGCGGGATCGTTGGGGCGGGTTGGACAGGAGCCGCTGGATGGCCGGCGCGCCGGGCCTCTCGGGCAGCAGCGTCGCGCCTAACGTGACCCCGGCCGCGCTGGACTGGAGCCGGGACGAGGTCGCGTGGTTTCTCGAAAGCGGTCACAGCCCTCGGGATGAAACCGCCAGCAACGAGATGGAATCGGTGATTGCCGGGTTGGCGCAATTGCCCAAGGAAGACCTGGAAGCGCTTGCCTTCTACCTTGCGAGCCTCGCCCCGATCGAGTGAATCGGGGCCTGAGCCTCTGGCAGCGGCGCGCGCGCGAAAGCACGCGCCCGCCCGCCGGGTTTTCTCAGGCGCGGCCGAGCTTTTTCAGGCGCGCACTGCGCAGGCGCTCGAAATCGTCACCAGCGTGATAGCTGGAACGTGTCAGGGGCGTGGCCGAGACCATGAGGAAGCCCTTGCCATAGGCGGCCTTCTCGTAGGATTTGAACTCCTCGGGTGTCACGAACCGTTCCACCGCATGGTGTTTCGGCGTCGGCTGAAGGTATTGGCCGATGGTCAGGAAATCGATATCGGCCGAGCGCATGTCATCCATCGCCTGCAGCACGCCCTGGCGATCCTCGCCGAGGCCCACCATGATGCCCGACTTGGTGAACATCGTGGGGTCGATTTCCTTTACCCGTTGCAGCAACCGAAGCGAGTGGAAATAGCGGGCGCCCGGACGCACGGTCGGGTAGAGGCCCGGCACCGTCTCGAGGTTGTGGTTGAAAACGTCCGGCTTCGCTTCCAATACGATTTCAAGAACTTTCGGGTCGCACTTGAGAAAATCCGGGGTCAGGATCTCGATCGTGGATTCCGGAGAGCGGTGGCGGATGGCGCGGATGGTCTGCGCGAAATGTTCCGCCCCGCCATCTTCGAGGTCGTCGCGGTCCACCGAGGTGATGACGACATGTTTCAGGCCCAGTTTCTGAACCGCATCGGCCACACGGCCCGGCTCAAAAACGTCAAGCGCATCGGGCCGCCCCGTTGCCACGTTGCAGAAGGTGCAGCCGCGGGTACAGATCTCGCCCATGATCATCATCGTGGCGTGGCCACGTGACCAGCATTCGCCCACGTTCGGACATCCGGCCTCTTCGCAAACGGTCGGCAGATTGTTCTCGCGCAGGATCTTGTGGGTGCTGTTATACCCTTCTCCGCCCGGCGCGCGGACGCGAATCCAGCTCGGTTTCTTGGGCTGGGCATTGTCCGACCGGTGGGCCTTTTCGGGATGGCGTTCGCCGGGGATCTTCAGATCGCGCATGATGCTACCTCTCCGCCCCGTCTGATAGGGCCGTATGGTCAAATGTAACATCAGATTTCGGGATGTCCCGCAATGCATGGCGGATTTGCCGCATTTGCATGCCTGCCCCAAAGCGCGCCTGGCAGCCTCGGTCCTACCTTGCGCGACGGTCCTGCGCGACCCAGACGTTCAGAACATTTACGGGGATTGCCCAATGCAAGTCGGCTACAAACTTCCGAAAGTCACCTTTCACACCCGAGTCCGCGACGAATCCGTAAGCGGCCCCAATCCTTTTCGCTGGCAGGACATGACGACCGAGGATTACTTCGCCGGCAAGCGCGTGATCCTGTTCTCCCTGCCCGGTGCTTTCACCCCCACCTGCTCGACCTACCAGTTGCCCGGTTTCGAGAATGGTTTCGCCGATTTCGCCGCCCTTGGCATCGACGAGATCTATTGCATGTCGGTCAATGACAGCTTCGTCATGAACAAGTGGGCGCAGGGTCAGGTACTGGAAAACGTCAAGGTGATCCCGGACGGCTCGGGCGAGTTCACCCGCCGCATGGGCATGCTGGTGCGCAAGGACAATGTCGGCTTCGGCCTGCGCTCCTGGCGCTACGCAGCGGTGATCAAGGACGGCGTGGTCGAAGCCTGGTTCGAAGAGCCCGGCATTTCCGACAACCATGGCGAGGACCCCTATGGCGTCTCTTCGCCGGAAACGGTCCTCAACTGGCTGCGCGAGGAGGCGTCCGGCGCCGCCGCCTGACCGCACGCATCAAGAGACGTTTGCATCGCCCGGTCTACTTGACCGGGCGTTTTTCGGTACGAAAACCGGTGTTCCCGGACTTCCGAAGACGTTTCGTTCCGCAATGAAGACGTTTCGTTCCGCAATCAGGACTCGTGCGCCCGCGCGTGGGTTCCGACGAAAATCGCCAGCGCGTTGCGATAGTAATCCGTGGGCCGCATCATCAGCCCCCGTCCTCTTCCCGGATCCATGACCCGCATCCTGCCGCCGTGGGCATGCGACACGACGACGGCGTGGCTGAAGACATCTCCCGTCCGCCCCCGCGCCCAGAAGAGCATGTAGATATAGCCGTATTGCCGGAGGCGTGCGGCCAGCATGTCCGTGGTCAGCGCGGCACCGGAAACGGGTTCGAAATGAACGTTCCCGAAATGCTCCAACAGGCCAACGCCCCCCAGAGTTGCCGACCCTTCGTCGGTGAGCGCGCCCGGATAGCGCGCCATTTCGGCCTCGATTGCCTCTTCGCTGACCGCCTGCGCACCGCGAATGATCCGCGAACACGCCGTGGTCCAGCTTTCATAGGCTGCAGACCAGCATTGGTGCGCCTCTTGCTCGATTTCGGGCGGGTCGTTGAGGGGAATGCTGTAGGTCATGGCTCGAACCCTCTACCGGAATGGGGTCGTCGGCAGTATGATCGAAGGCAGGCTGGCGCGCCTTGTTTTGCGTCAAGAAATGCCCCCTGCGCGCTCGAAAAACTATCCGGGGCGGTGGACGAGGCGATCGTCTGAGCTTTTGCACGCCACGTCAGGCAGATCGGAAATAACGGCCAGTACGGATGGACCTCCCGAAAAAACGGGCGCTCCGAGGAGCGCCCGAGACACGAGGTAATCGTCTTTGTCGGCTCAACCGATCATGCCGCGGCCCGGTCCATATTCTTCTTCGTAGTGACGGGCGAGACGTTGCAGGGCGATGCGCAACACGATCTTGCCGGAACGGGCCGACCAGCCGAGGCGCTTTACGCCCGCCGATTCAGCCGATTGCCCGACATTTCTGAAGTTCCTGCAAGAGGCCCACGCTGGGCAGGAAGACGTGATCGCCTACCTTCAGAAATATGGCGGGCTCTGCCTGACCGGACAGATGAATGAGGAAACCGTCCATTTCTTCTATGGAGGCGGCGGCAACGGAAAGGGCGTCTTCATCAAGGCCATCGGATACGCGCTGGGTGACTACCAGGTGACCGCTCAGGAATCGGCATTCACCATCGACCGCAGCGGCCGTCGAGCTCATGCACAGGAAATCGCCGTGTTGCGGGGAAAGCGCCACGTCGTGGTTTCTGAACCCGAGGAAGGCCGCGCATGGGACATGGGCCGCGTGAAAGCCTGGTCCGGAAATGAAGCTCCCATGCGCGCCAACTTCATGCGCCAAGACAGCTTCGAATTTTGGCCGGCCGGAAAGCTGACAATGGTC
Organism: Aliiruegeria lutimaris; assembly: GCF_900099935.1. GTDB lineage: Bacteria > Pseudomonadota > Alphaproteobacteria > Rhodobacterales > Rhodobacteraceae > Tropicimonas > Tropicimonas lutimaris. The sequence goes on from NZ_FNEK01000038.1 coordinate 38,428, forward strand.
GCCAACGAGAAACTGACCATAAAAACCGTAGATGCGGCCACTCGTCGACGGTTGCGTATGGTGCCGTGGCCCAACACGCCTGACAGCCCGGATAGTACACTTAAGGACCGGTTGCACGAGGAAGCTCCGGGGATCCTGCGTTGGATGCTTGACGGTCTGGCGTTTTATCTGCGCGACGGAATGGGCGACCTGCCTCCATCCATCGCTGCGGAGACCGAGGCTTATTTGGCCGAACAGGACGTGATCCAGCGCTTCATGGATGACTGCCTGGTCTTCACCGATGTGCAGAACGACATCTCCCTGACTACGATCAGGACAATTTATAACGAATGGGCGCTTGGCAATGACGCGTCCCAGATCAATCGTGGGCTTGGTACGAAGCTGACGTCAAAAGGAGCCAGGATTTCGAGCACAGGTGGCCGAAAGTTTCTGCGGGGCGCCTATCTCTCAGCTGCCGGCGAGGTCTTGAAAGAAGACGCAACAAAACGAGCCGAGGAGTCAAATTGAGATCAGGTGATGCACATACTGAGATTCTGCAGTGCAGAGTAGCCTTATTAAGGCTACTTTCCCCGTTCCTGCGTTACACGCGTACGCGCACGTGTAAGAGCGTTTTGGAGGAAGTAGCCTTATTAAGGCTACTCTGTGTTCCCCAGCAGAGAGCGATGGCATGGCCGCTCACATGAGCCGCTCCCTGCAACGGGCCATGAAGAAAGACGCCAGCAGGATCGCCCGGTCATTTGCGTCCTCATGCTACGACTACAGGAGGGACGGTCGCCTGGTGCGCGTAACGGATCCGAGGGCTATCCGGGTCCTCGCACGGGCTTTCGAGCACGTTCTCATTAATGGTGGGAAGCCGTGGGCTGTCATAATCAGCGATGCAGACGCGGCCGCCTTCCCACGTTTCCCGGAACTGCCGACCGGCTATATCCATTGCTTCGTAGCCGGTTTCGACGCCGAGGGACGTGGCACCTACAGCGTGCGCTCGCCCCTCACGCGCGGCGCCGACACGGATATGTGCCGTCAGATCGCTCTCGGCGCGGCACTGGCGGAGATGCTGCACGTGCGAAGGGTTCATGCGCAGTCACCGGCAGTAAAGCGCAGTTACCGGCCCCCCAGTTGCTTCGCAACTAAAGGCCAGCGTTCGTTTCTGGATCTTTGAAGTACATAGCCGCGGCAGATCAGGGTGGTGCGCTATGGCTCGTTCCAATAAAGCCGACGCTGCCGCCAGATCTTTTCACCGATTAAACAGTCGGTCGGGTTCCGCGTGGTCATTTGCACAGGCACAAGCTTTTCTGGTTGTGAAACGCCGACTATTTCCAGGATGAGTTTCTGCCGTACCGCTTCAGCGAAATCAGCCCAGCCCAATACCGGGATCACGAAAGATCCTGCCCCCCCTGTGACGCAGTTTTCATAGTAGACGTCGAGACCTTCAAGATGCCAATCACTCCCCATGCCTTCTCGAGTCATTAGAGGGAGACCATTGATAACGATGCCTTTGTCCAGAACAGCGTCGCGGGCCTGGGTCACGGGCCGTCCCTGGTTGTTTGGACCATCGCCCGAAATGTCGATAACCCGGCGCAGACCATCGTAGATGTTTGTGTCGATCAGTTGGGCGCCAAACACCAACGCTTCGGAAATCGAGGTGCGCCGCAGTGCCGGATTGAACTCAGCCGTCAGCGTCTCCGCAAAGGCAGCAAGGTCCTCCCTTGTTTCGAGAAGCCGCCAGTCAACGATCACCTCCTGCGTGCCGGCCCATTCGACGTAGCTCACTGCGACCCGTTGCAGCAATCCAGACTGAACCGCAGCGAAGACGGCATCCGACTGCAAGGCAGCAGCATAGCCCCGACGCTGGATCTCCATCTCATTCTCCGTCATGGACCGGGAGACATCGACCATTAAGACCAGTTCGAGATCCACCTCGATACCATCGGCGGCGGCAATCGAGGTGAGTGTTCCAGACATCAAGAGTGCAGCAAGTCTGTGCATGTGGAAACGATGCGCCAATTGCGCCTGTCGGTCCAATCACATTCCGAACCTGAATACCGATCCGATCCTGATTTCCAGTGCTCGATTGGATACTAGAGAAAACCCTTTAATGCACCGTTGGTAGGTCCGCTTCGCCGACCTTGCGGTCATTCTCCGCATCGCAGCATCGCCTCCCGTGCGCATTCATCAACTGCCTTCGGCAAAGTGGACCGGATCTTCGTCACACGCCCAACCGAGGTCAAGTCAGCGGACGTTTCTGCCTTTTGCTTGTGCGGCAAAACCTGCGTCCATGAGATCGCCAAATTCCGAAATCCGTAGCGGCGCTGCAGCACAGCTTCCCGAAAGCAGTCGTTGAATTCGGTCAAAATGGCCCAAACCCAGACCGGTCGTCCGCCGCGGGAGCGACCGCACGCGACGGTCGAAGTCGAGCCTCAGATCGTCCCTCTGTCCCGCACCCGCTGGGTGAGACATTACCAATCGCCCTCATGCCGCTCAACTGACTAAAGAATAATAGAAATACACCGATCGCCCGAGCGAAAACGTCAGATCACTTGGGAAACTCGGGTTGGATCGCCGTTGCCAGGATGTCGTGGATGTTGAGAAGTCAACCGGGGGACGCAGCTGAAGATCCGCCCGCGTTAAACTCTATTCAATTTCGAGAATGATCGAGTGCGATGGTTGAAGCGACATTGCCCAACGAACCCGGCCAACAATCCGCGCATCCTTCGAGAGCGGCTCATCCGGCACAAGCCGGCCATATGCGATTTCCGAGCTTGTAACGCCGGAAAAAGTTGAAACCGGGGCTGAATAAGCAAGCGCTGCTCCGGAACGCCAGCGCAACCGTCCACCTGCTTTCGACAATCCGATGGTTGGCCCATAATCCGACCGAAGACCAGAATTTCCCCTTGTCCAGAGCTTGCGGTCATACCTGACCAGGTCCGAAACAAATTCCTGTTCTGCGGCAGTGGTGATCTCGACCAGCGCGCCGCCCGTCTCACGATTGTACCGGGCCAGATCAGGCTCTCCGATCGTGGTGCCAAGATAAACCGCAGCATACAGACGCCCGCCGAAATACCCGTAAATGATCTCTCGCTCGTGGAATGTCTGCAGAAGCCGATCAAGCCGAGGGTCGCCTTCAAGCAATGCAGCCGCGTCCCGGTCAATCACCTTGGCAATAGGTCCGGATGTGGCAGACAGGTCGGCCGCTGGCGCCTCGGGCCCGATCTGGCCCAAGACCGATAATGTCGCGCGAGTTGGCAAACCTGTTATGGGCAGACGGTTTGCCGCCTGAACAGCGGCAAGAGCGCGCATCGTTCTTGCGCCGATCTGACCATCAACAACACCAATCTGGTTGCCCCGGTCCTTTAGCTCCGACTGAATGTCGCGCGCTAGTTCATCGCCGATGCCGAAAATGCCAAGGGCGCTTTTTCGCAATTCGTTGTCCAACGCCGCGGTCTCGCTGGCACCGCGATACCTTCCGAAAACGCGTGACTGAATGACGTTCATCAGCTGCTGTTCTTCGCGTGCGATTGCGCTTTTCTCCAATCGTCCCCTCGGAAACTGATCGAAGTACAACGCCCAACCACGCAATGAGCCAAGCTTCTCTGCCGCGGAATAGACAGACAATTCGTCGTTGAGTTGGGATACCTGGGGGGAGACCGGTGGGGCCAGAGCAACGGCAGGCTGAACACTGGCCTCACCAAGGAAAAACTCACCGCTTGGCAAGGCCCCGTAGGTGAACGGCTCCTGCGCCCCGCCGGTCAGGTCGAACACCCGGTCGCGGACCTTGCGGAAGAGCTGGCTGATCTCCAGCCCCGGCTCCTCGAGGTACTCGAGCAGCGCCGCCGCGTACGGCGAGTTGCGCCCCGCGCCGTCGAGCGCTACGGTGCCCTCGCGCGCGGCGTAACCAACGAGGATGCCGCCCGCACGCACGCCGCCGATCGGGTCGACCCGGCCGAGCCCGGTGCCGATCGACCGCGTGCCCTTTGCCAATTGCAGTTGCGCGGCGAAGGGATTGTCGCGGCAGGCATCGATCAGCACGATCTTCAGTCCCCCCGCGCCGACGAGCGACTGCATCACGAGGTCGAGCGGCAGGGCCTCGAAATCCACGTCGAGATCGCGGCGTAACTCTGCATTCACCGGGATCAGGTAATTCGTCTGATCGACCTCGATCCCGTGGCCGGCGTAGTAGACGAGCGAGAGGTCCGCCTCACGCGCGGCGCCTGCGAAGTCGCGCAACAGCCGCTGCATCGCGGTGTCGTCGGCGTCGAGCGCCAGCGTCACGTCGAAGTCCAGCCGTTTCAGCGCGGCGGCGATATCGGTCGCGTCGTTGGCCGGGTTGGCGAGCAGCGGGACGTGGCTATAGCCCGCGTTGCCGATCACCAGCGCCACCCGGCGATCTGTCTCGGCGAAGGCCGAAGAAAGTGTCGCGATCAAAAGGGACAGGACACACAGAAATCGAATTGCCATGGACCAAGTATGCCGTCCCGACTGGCATCCGCAAGTGTCGAGACGACCTGCAAGTTGTTTTGCCCAATTCGACGGGGTCACAATTCCCGAGTTGACTTTTGGGTGGAAGAACAGCCTGGTCCTGCAGGGCAGATGGGGTGGATGGCTCCCACCAATGACCGGTCTGGGGAAATTCGCTGCGCCGGGGAACTCGCGTCGCCGCAGTCGCGAAGAACTGGCGCGGATTTCAGCAATCGCGCTCGCTGCGGCTGTACGAGTCCGGAACGTCCGCAACTTGCTCATTCGCCCCTGAAACATTGCTGCGGCTTGCCCGAATGCGGCTTTTCTCGTCGCGTTGTATTGTCGGTTTTCGCTGGATTGCTGCTATGATCTCTCTGCGAGCGCGCGCAGCGAATTCTCGATGGGTCGGCAGTGGGCTCCCTGCCGCCGTTCTCTGCGTCGAACATGAATGGCTGCTTTCGGTTCAGGGGGTGATGCTGCACCTGCGAAGCGCTCACAGAGCGTGAACGGCAGGATTGCGCAGTTCGCTGCCGTCGGCCTCGTCGAAGGCGCACCGGCGCTACCGCTGATGCCTGAAGGGCAAGTTTGCCGACATTGGAGACATCCGAGGTTATCTGTCGGATGTCGGCTTTCGAGTTTCATCCGTGTCTAGCCGAAAAGATATCGCTTGGTGGGACGAGACAGGTGCCCCTATGCTCACCTTTGTCCCGCCAAATTGGAAACTTCGGCAGATTGCTCTGCGAATTGGATGGGGCTTATGGGAGGACGCCAATGACTTACGAGAACATTACCCATCTTCATCGCCGCCGCTTTCTGGCCCTTTCCGTCAGTGCCGCCGCCACGCCATTCATGCCCCGGTCAGGGTGGGCTTTTGGGTCCGAAACGCATTCTACTATGGTCGGTGACATCGAACTCACAGTGATCAGCGACGGCCACCTCACAATCCCGTCGGCCGTGCTGGCCCCGAATGCACCGAAGGAAGAATTCGAGGCCTTCATGACGGGCCTCATGGGCTCGGTCCCGGAAACGGTTCAGCCCGAGACCAACCATGCGTTGCTGCGCGTTGGAGGCGAGACAATCCTGATCGACAACGGGTCCGGCAAAAAATTCCAGCCGACCGCAGGAAAACTGTTGGAAAACCTCAGTATTAATGGGATCGACCCCGCCTCGATAAACAAGGTCGTATTCACCCATGCCCATCCAGACCATGTCTGGGGCACGCTTCTGGAAGACGGCTCGCTCGCTCTGCCCAATGCAACGTATTATGTCGGTGAAACTGAGTTTGCTTTCTGGACCGACCCTGAGACCGAAGGGATGATGCCTGATGATTTCAAACCGTTCGCCCAGGGTGCGCGACGTGATCTCTTGGCAGTCCAGGACCGAGTTCAACTGGTCAAGGAAGGCGACGGCATCGCTGCCGGTGTAAGCGTGCTCGACACGCCGGGACATACACCGGGCCATATCTCTGTTCTTGTCGATGGCGGTGACGGACTGATCATCACCGGAGACGCGATGGCCAGCGAGTTCCTGAGCGTCCAGCATCCAGATTGGGCCTTCGGGTTCGATTCGATCCCGGACATGGCTATTGCCAGTCGCAAGGCTCTTCTGGATCGTGTGGCGACCGATGGACACCGAGTTCTGGGGTATCACTTCGCCTATCCGGGGATTGGCAACATCGAAAAGGCGTCTGAAGGATACCGCTTCACCGCATCCTGACAACCCATTTTCCGGTTCCGCATTGGGACCGGACCTGCACAGAAATCATGTCTGGTCACCGCTGCAGCTAACCGGACATCTACCGAAACTGCCCAAGGTCCGGAATGCGCAGTTACCGGACCTCGCAGCCTAGGACCGGTGCTCCGTGGGTATCGGCAAGTATGGTGCGCTGGCCGCAAGGTCGGGAATGCCGACGTTGCGGAAATCTGAGGGAATTGGTCGGATGGTTCAGATGGGCGGAAGCGGCCGTTCATATCTGAGACACAAGAGTTGGAAAACACAGTTGGCGCTCAAACGTCCCTTCGGTCGGGGCCAACTAGTTCAGCAACTGCCGTTCGCCAGATTGGCGTGACGCAGCAGACCTACTACCGATGGCGCAAGGAGTATGGCGGCATGAGACGGGATCAACTGAAGCGCCTGAAGCAGTTGGAAACGGAGAACCAGCGGCTCAGGCGCGCGGTATCTGATCTGACGCTGGACAAGATGGTTCTGGCCGAGGCTGCACGGGGAAACTTCTGAGCCCTTCTCGCCGCCGTCGATGCATTGATCATGTGCGGCAAAGCCTTGGCGTATCTGAGCGCCGGGCTTGCCGTATCCTTGGGCAGCATCGCTCCACGCAGCGCAAGATCCCTTGCGGTCTGCCAGACGAGGAGCGGTTGACCGAGGATATCATCGAGCTA
>NZ_FNEK01000037.1 GCF_900099935.1 Aliiruegeria lutimaris
TAAAGACGCTTTGTAAATACAGCGTGCCACAACAGAACCTCCCGGATTCCGTCCTGTCATAACTCACAACCCATTGAATTCATTGAAGCCGGCCAAGCCAAGGACACCAAATCGCGCCTCCAACTGTCGAACTTGGGGGGCTTCGTGACATTTGCGCCGCCCGTCTTGGAGCGTTTGCGGGACCCGATCGCGCGTCAGGGCACACGGTCGTTGGCGCCCTGCCAGGTATCGAGGGCGCCCATCCCTTCCAAGACGAAATTGCCAATCTTGACCGGCAGGAGGTGGCCGGGCACCGGTTGATCGGGCTGCAGCATCTTTGACCGCGACCGTTCACCAAATGCACCGAAGTTCAATCCCGGCCTCTCTAACCCCCTGTCAATTTCAGGCATTTCACCGAAAATAAACCGACCCTTTCTCAAGGTGCCGGGTCGGCGGCGAAGATCATGTCCATGGCGGCTTGCGTTCCGCGGCTGAATTCGAGCGGGCACGGATAGGGCGCGCCAGATCGCAGGCTTTCTCCAAAATTCTCCACCTGGAGCACGTAATGGTTCACGCCCGGCCAGCGCTCGACACGCGTCTGGTGGCCGGTGATCAACTCCAGTTGCGCCTCGCCATGGACATTTGCGTTGAACGGGAACGCCAGGCGTATCAACCCGGCATCGCCGTGGAAGACCATCTCCTGATAGGGCGCGAGCCGGGTCGAGAGCATCATGCTCATCTCGAAGGAGGGGAATTTCAGCAGGCTGTGTGATGTCGTGTCATAACCGTCCACCCAGGTGATGCTCGCATGGGCTGACACAGGCTCTTCGCCAGAGACGAAGCGCGCTGTCCCAAGCGTATAGACCCCGATATCGCGCAGCGCCCCGCCACCGGTGACTGCTTGGTTGCGGATATTGGCAGGGTCGGGATTGTTGTAGGAGAAAGCGCCGTGGACATGCTGCAACTGTCCGATCGCACCTTCGGCCACGAGCGCTTTTGCCCGCTGCCATTGCGGGTGATGAACAACCATATAGGCCTCGGCGGCCAGCAGGCCGGCAGCATCGCGCGCTGCGATAAGCTGGTCGAAATCCGCTTCGGCGAGCGCAATGGGCTTTTCGCACAGCACCGCCTTGCCGGCGGCGAGGACTTTCTTCGTCCATTCGACATGGAGGTTGTTGGGCAGCGGAATATAGACCGCGTCGATCTCCGGATCGTCCAGAAGCGCGTCATAGCTTGCATGCACCCGGATACCGGGGAAAAGCGCTTCGAACTCGGCGGCTTTATCGGGTGAACCGGTTGCCAGCGCGGCGAGTTGTGCGCCGCGGGCGGCGTGGATCGCCGGTCCCATGTATTCACGGGCGAATTTCGACGCCCCCAGGATGCCCCATCGGATGATCTTCATGCCGAACTTCCTTCCGTATCTGGCCTGCCCCCGGCCGGACGGCGCGGGCGCTGCAACACATTCGGTCACTCTGCGGGTCATGTCAAAACACAGCCGCCTGCCGCGGGAGTGTCGCTTCGCCACGCCCTTGCCCGATCTGACGGCACAAGGCGCGCCCGTCCGCGAAACTCGGCAAGATGTTGCGCTAACGGTGAAGCTTCGTCGCAGTTACATTGGAAAAATTCCAGATGATAACCATCTACGCTGCATTGCGGCGCTCCGACTCGGCAGTGCAGCATCACGGCGAATATCACGAGGTATCCATGACGAGCACTCCCACCGCCAAGACCCGGACCTCCGCCGAGGCTCCGGCAACGTCCGCCGCTCCGGCCGCGAACGTGCCGGCCAGACCCGCGCCGAAGCCCAAGGTTCCCAGCCTCGCCGCGCCTCAGGCCGCCAAGCGGCGATACCAGAATATCGACCGTTCGATCCGCGCCAAGAATGCGCAGCTGACCAATGGCGTTTCCGTTAATGCCTCCCACGCTGCGTGGATGGACTGGGCCAAGCACATCGCCCAAGCCCCCGGCCGCCAGCAGGAATTGGCTGAGAAAGCCGTAGAGAACACCCGCAAGCTCTGGCTTGGCATGATGGGCCTGAGCGGTGGCTTCGAGCCGCGCAAGGGCGACAACCGCTTTACCCATGAAGGCTGGAACACGCCGCCCTACAATGCCTGGAAGCAGAGCTACCTCGCGCTGGAAGACTGGTGGACCGCCGCCACGACCGAGGTGCGCGGCATGCGGCACAAGTCCAGCGATCGCGTTGCGTTCCAGACGCAGCAGATGCTGGATGCGATCTCGCCCTCGAATTTCCCGCTGACCAACCCGGAAGTGATGTCGAAGACATTGGAGACCGGCGGCGAGAACCTGGCGACCGGCGCCCGCAACTTCTTCGAAGATTTCGTGCGCGAGATCTCGCACGAGAAGGAGCCGATGCCGGAGGAATTCCGGATCGGTGAAAACATTGCCTGCACGCCGGGCGAGGTGGTGTTCCGCAACGAACTGATGGAGCTTATCCAATACACGCCGACCACGCCGAAGGTGCATGCCGAGCCGATCCTGATCGTGCCGGCCTGGATCATGAAGTATTACATCCTGGACCTCAGCCAGAAGAACTCGCTCATCCGGTATCTCGTCTCGCAGGGCTATACGGTCTTCTGCATCTCCTGGGTCAACCCGGATGCAAGCTATGCCAATGTGGGGCTGGATGATTATCGGAAAGACGGGGTGATGGCGGCGCTGGACGCGGTCACCGCCATCGTGCCGGACCAGAAGGTGCATGCCTGCGGCTATTGCCTCGGTGGCACGATCCTGTCGATTGCCGCAGCGACGATGGCCCGCGACGATGACGAACGGTTCGCATCGGTCTCCCTGCTGGCCGCACAGACCGACTTCACCGAGGCCGGCGAGGTGATGATGTTCCTCGACGAGAGCCAGATCGCCTATCTCGAAGACATGATGTGGGACCAGGGCTATCTCGACCAGGACCAGATGGCCGGTGCCTTCCAGGCGCTGAGGGCCGAGGACCTGATCTTTGCCCGCGCCATCCGCAAATACCTGCTGGGCGAACAGGAGAAGGCGTTCGACATCTCGGCCTGGAACGCGGATGCGACCCGGATGCCCTACAAGATGCATTCGGAATACCTGCGCGCGCTCTTCCTCGAGAACCGGCTTTCGGGCGGGCGTTACGCCGTCGAGGGCAAGGTCATCGCCCTGCGGGACATCGCGGCGCCATTCTTCGTTGTCGGCACCGAGAAAGATCACATCGCACCCTGGAAATCGGTCTACAAGATCGGGCTTTTCAACGGCGCCAAGCACACATTCGTGCTGACCTCTGGCGGGCATAATTCCGGCATCCTGTCACGGACGGGCCACCCGCGCCGTCACTATCGCATCGGGCATCGCGCGGAAGAATATCACTACATGGATCCCGATACCTGGCTGGCCAATCACGACGTGCAGCAGGGCTCCTGGTGGGAGGAATGGGAAACCTTCCTCAGCGGCCACAGCTCGAAGGAGATGGTCGACCCGCCGTCGATGGGTGCGCCCGACAAGGGCCTGCGCCCGCTCGGAGCGGCGCCCGGAACATATGTGTTCCAGCAATAAGGGACGCCACGCTTCGAGAAGAACACTCCCCGGAGGCGCATGAACGATCCTGCGGATCGTGCCTCCGGCGGGGATATTTTGCGTCAGAAGAAACGCCGGACCGTCCTCTGAATTCTTCTGACTCAAAATATCCTGGGGGGAGCGCTCACCAGAGCGCGTGGGGGGGCAAAGCCCCCCGCCTGTCATTCCGCCCCGGGCGAGCGGCAAGTCCGTTTGGCCAATGCTGATCGTTTCATGAGTCGGCAATTGGAGGAAGAGCTCAGCCTTCCATCGCCTCCAACTGGTCGATGAAGCCCGAGATCATGCTCAACCCCTTGTCCCAGAATTTCGGATCCGTCGCGTCCAGCCCGAAAGGCGCCAGCAACTCCTTGTGGTGTTTCGATCCCCCCGCCTTGAGCATCTCGAAATATTTCTCCTGGAACCCCGGATCACCCTCCTCGTAGACCGCATAGAGCGCGTTCACCAGCCCGTCGCCGAAAGCGTAGGCGTAGACGTAGAAGGGCGAGTGTACGAAATGCGGGATGTAGGACCAGAAGGTCTCGTAGCCATCCATGAAGCAGAATGCCGGCCCGAGGCTCTCGCCCTGCACCGACATCCACAGCGCGTTGATATCCTCTGGCGTCAGTTCTCCGTGACGGCGCGCCTCGTGCAGCTTGCACTCGAAATCGTAAAACGCGATCTGGCGGACGACCGTGTTGATCATGTCCTCCACCTTGCCGGCCAGCAGCACCTTGCGTTTCGCATCGTCCTTGGTGTCGTCGAGCAGCTTGCGGAAGGTCAACATCTCGCCAAAGACGGAGGCCGTCTCGGCCAGCGTGAGGGGCGTCGAAGACAGCAACTCGCCCTGCCCCGCGGCCAGCACCTGGTGCACGCCGTGGCCCAGTTCATGCGCGAGCGTCATCACGTCGCGCGGTTTGCCGAGATAGTTCAGCATCACGTAAGGGTGCACCTCGACCACGGTCGGATGCGCGAACGCCCCCGGAGCCTTGCCCGGCTTCACGCCGGCATCAATCCAGCCCTTGTTGAAGAACGGCTCGGCGATCTCGGCCATGCGCGGCGAGAAGCCGGCATAAGCGCCCAGAACGGTCTCCTTCGCCTCCGCCCAGGAGATCGTGCGCTTGTCCTCCATCGGCAGCGGCGCATTGCGGTCCCAGACTTCGAGAATATCCAGACCCATCCATTTGCGCTTGAGATCGTAATAGCGATGCGACAGGCGCGGATAGGCTTCCACCACGGCGTTGCGCAGCGCCTCGACCACCTCGGGCTCCACGTGGTTGGCCAGGTGGCGCGAGGTTTGCGGGCTGGGCATGCCGCGCCAGCGATCCTCGATCTCCTTCTCCTTGGCCAGCGTGTTGTGGACGCGGGAGAAGAGTTTGACATTGGAGCCGAAGACCCGCGCCAGCTCGCGCGCGGCCCCTTCCCGCTTGGAGCGATCTTGTTCGGTCAGGAAGTTGAGCGTGGATTCGAGGTTATACGTCTCGCCCTCCAGCTCGAATTCCAGCGCGGCCATGGTCTCGTCGAACAGCCTGTTCCAGGCGGCCGCGCCAACCGTCGACTGGTCATGCAGGAATTTTTCCAGCTCGTCCGAGAGTTGGTAGGGCTTCATCGCCCGCAGGCGGTCGAAGATGGGCTTGAAGCGGAAGAGATCGTCATTCTCATCCAGCAACCGCTCCAGGTGCTCATCCTCCAACCGGTTGATCTCCAGCGTGTAGAAAACCAGCGGCGTGGTGAAATTGGTGATCTTCTCCTGGCAATTACCAAGGAACTGCGCCCGCTCGCCATCGGTCGTGTTCTGGTAGTAGCGCAGGCCCGCAAAGGACATGATGCGCCCGGCGACTATGTCGATCTTCTCGTAGCGCAGCACGCAATCGAGCAGCCCCTTCGCGTCCAGATCTGCAAGCTTGCCCTCGTAATCCTCTGCGAACGAGAGGCAGGCCGCCTCCAGCCAGTCCATGTCCCGCTTGAGCTCCGGCGCATCCGCACCGGCATAGAGATCGGTCAGATCCCAATCCGGCAGCTCGCCGAAATCCCCTGCGGCGGAGAGGTCGGCATCAAGGACGGGGGTGGGAGACATGGTTTGCATCGGAACCTCGTTGCTGAGCTGTCCGACGAATAAATGGACATATTCACCCGGGTTCAACCGAAAACGCCGTCAAGAACACCGAAAGCATGCGGCGCTTTGGGCATCACCTATGCGCACCGCAGGAAAATGCTTCCTGTGGACGCAACGCCAGCGGCGGAGCGTCGGCTTGAGACCGGGTTCGCGGAGTTGCGCGCCGATCAGACCGTTTCTGCAAGCCGGGCGACATACCGCGCCAGCGTGTCGATTTCCAGGTTGATCAGGTCCCCGACGGCTGCCTCTCCCCAGGTGGTGACTTCCTTGGTGTGCGGGATGAAGTTGACGCCGAAATCGGCCCCATTGACCTCGTTCACGGTCAGCGAGGTGCCATTCAGCGCCACGGAGCCCTTGGGCGCGATGAAACGGGCGAGGCCCGCCGGGGCGCGGAAGGTCACGCGGGTGCTGTCGCCTTCATCCGCCATGGCCACGATCTCGGCGGTGCCATCGACATGGCCCGACACGATATGCCCGCCCAGCTCGTCGCCCACTTTCAGCGCACGTTCGAGATTGATCCGTCCGCCTTCCTTCCAGCCGCCGATATTGGTCTTGGACACGGATTCGGCCGAGATGTTCACGTCGAACCAATCCGCCCCCTTCTCGATCACCGTCAGGCAGACGCCATTGCAGGCAATCGACGCGCCCAGGTCGACGCCCGCCATGTCATAGGACGTGCCGATCCGCACGCGCAGGTCGCCGCGCTTTTCCAATTGCCTGATTTCGCCGATGTCGGTCACGATGCCGGTGAACATGGGTTCGACTCCTGTTGATCGTCACCAGCAGGTAACGGGACGCTCGCGCGCGGGCAAGAGGGCCCGGGCGCGCCATAGCGGCGCTGCCCCCGCGACAGAAGACACAGCCGCGATGGAATTATGCAGAAAATTCAACGAACGCGTGACAAACCGGCCCGGAAAGCCGAAACCGTCTGGAAGAACCAAGGATGGGATTGCAGAGGTGACCGGGGTGCAGACCCATATGCGCCGAGGCGGCGAATGCCGGTTCCTGTTCCTGCAGGGGCCGCATGGGCCGTTCTTCCAGCAACTCTCCGAACAGCTCCGCGCCTCGGGAGCCGAGGTCTTCCGGGTCGGCTTCAATGCCGGGGACGAAGCATTCTGGAAAGAGCGGCAAAACTTCATCCGTTACAACGAACCCGCCGGGAACTGGCCCGACAGGTTCGCCGAGATCCTCACGCAAAAAGCGATCACCGATCTTGTCCTCTATGGCGATGTCCGGCCGATCCATGCCCATGCCGTGGCCATAGCCAAGGCGCGCGGGATCACCGTGCATGTGTTCGAGGAAGGCTATCTGCGCCCCTACTGGGTGACCTATGAGCGCGGCGGATCGAACGGCAATTCGCGGCTGATGTCGCTGGAGCTGGACGAGATGCGCGCGGCGCTCGAACAATCCGACGTGGAATTGCCCGGCGTGCCCGCGCATTGGGGCGACATGCGCCAGCATGTCTGGTTCGGCGCGCTCTATCACTGGCATGTCATGTTCCGGAACCGCCACTACACGCATTTCCGGCCACACCGCTCGCTGCCCGTGACCCGGGAGTTCCAGCTGAATCTCAACCGCTTGCTGTTGATGCCGGCGCATTGGCTGGACCGGAAACTGGCCACCCATCGCATCTCGCATGGCTGTTTCCCCTATCACCTCGTGCTGTTGCAGCTCGAGCATGATTCAAGCTTCCAGGAGCATGGCCCCTTCGAGACGATGACGGATTTCCTCGAAATCTGCATTCGCGGCTTTGCCGAGGGCGCGCCGAAACATCACCATCTCGTCTTCAAGGCGCACCCGCTCGAAGACGGGCGGACGCCGCTGCGCAAGGATGTCCTGCGGCTGGCGCGGGAGCACGACGTCCCGGACCGGGTGCATTACGTGCGTGGCGGCAAGCTGGCCGCGCTGCTCGATCACGCACGCTCTGCGGTGACCGTCAACTCGACCGCGGGACAGCAGGCGCTCTGGCGCGGCCTGCCGATCCGTGCCTTTGGCAAGGCCGTGTATGCAAAGCCGGAATTTGTCTCGACCCAGCCGATCGGAGCCTTTTTCGCCCACCCGACGAAACCGGACAGCCGCGCCTATCGAGATTACCGCTCCTACCTGCTCGAAACCTCCCAGATCACGGGCGGCTTCTACTCGGCGGACGGGCGACGCCAGCTCCTGCGGCAAGTGGTCGACATGATGCTCGCCCCGCTCGACCCGTATGACGCGCTTGCGACCGGCACCGCCGCACCGCGTCATCAACTCCAGAGCGCAAGCTGAGAAACCTGCCGAACGCGGCGTGGAGGCAACACTTGCCGGCGGCCTGAAGCTCGGGCTTCCTTTTTTATCGGAGTCTTGTAGGGTTAGCCGCAAAACTTGAGGCAAAATCCGTTTAAGGAGCCCGAGCAGTGAAAAGAACGACATCCCGCTGGGCCCGCATTGCGGCCCTGTTTTTCATGGCATGTGCCGTGGGAGCCTGTGGCTTGCCACGTTCGGGTCCCGGCAAGAAGGAAATCTTTTCCGGATCCGTGATGAAGGAAGGCGACGCCTTTGTCGTCTCCGTAAATGATCGCGTCACCCGCGCCACGTCCGTGACCCCGGTCCTCGGGTTTTCCAGCGACTTTCTGAATGCCGGACAAGTCGGATCCGACACGATCCGCTCCGGGGATACGCTGGCGCTGACAATCTGGGAAAACGTGGATGACGGGCTGCTCGCCGATCAGGGCAATTCGGCCACCCTGCTCGAAGAGGTGCAGGTGGATGGCTCCGGTTTCATCTTCGTGCCCTATGCCGGCCGCATCAAGGCCTCCGGCAACACGCCCGAACGGCTGCGCCAGATCATCACCGAGAAGCTCGACGCCCAGACGCCCGACCCGCAGGTTCTCGTGACCCGCGCCGCCGGCGACGGGGCGACGGTTTCGGTCATGGGTGGCATCACCAAGCAGGGCGTCTATCCTATTTCCCGCCCGACACGCACGCTCTCCGCGATGATCGCGCTTGCCGGCGGCGTGACCGTACCCACCGAAATCGCCCAGATCACCGTGTCGCGCGGCAGCCAGACCTCCAAGATCTGGTTCGACGATCTGCATACCGATCCGCGGCTCGATATCGCCCTTCGCGGCGGCGACCGCATCCTGGTCGAGGAAGACAAGCGCGCCTTCTCCGTGCTCGGCGCCACCGGCACGCAAAACCGCGTCCGGTTCGAGACCCAGACCCTCTCGGCCATCGAGGCCCTGGCCCAGGTGGGCGGCCTGAACTCCAACCTGGCCGATCCGACCGGCGTTTTCGTCTTCCGCAACGAGCCCGAGGCAGTCGCCCGCGCCGTGCTTGGCCGTTCCGACATCATCGGCGATCAGCGCTTCGTCTATGTTCTGGACCTGACCGAGCCGAACGGCATGTTCGAAGCCCGCGACTTCGCCATCCGCGACGACGACACGCTCTACGTGACCGAAGCGCCCTTCGTAAGCTGGCAGAAGACGCTTTCCGCCATCACCGGCACTCTCAACCCGCTGGCAAATTACTCGACATTGGTCAACTAGGATCGGCCCTGTGCGCCAAAGCTTTGATACCGCCGCGGAGACCGCTCCGCGGCGGCTTTTCGTTTACAATGGCGGTTTCCTGAACCGGCGGATCCGGCGGATCCTGGAACTGTCGGGCTGGCAGGTGACAACCGGGCTGCCCGGACCGGAAGACTGGGTCGGCGTCTGGGGGCATAGCCCGACCGCCCATCGCGGCGAGGCCATCGCGGCGCGGCGCGGCGCCCGTATCCTGCGTGTCGAAGACGCCTTTCTGCGATCGATTCAACCCGGTCGCTCGGGCGAGGCACCCGCAGGATTGCAACTTGACCGCCAGGGCGTCCATTTCGATTCCAGCGTTCCATCCGAACTCGAAGAGACCCTTGCCAAGGCCCCTCTGGATGAAACGGGACTGCTTGACCGCGCCCGCGCCTGCATGGCGCGCCTCAAGCAGCTTGAGATCAGCAAGTACAACAGCTTCCGGACAGATCTTGAACCACCTGCCCCGGGCTATGTGCTGGTGATCGACCAAACCCTTGGCGACGCGTCTATCCGCCATGCCGGGGCCTCTGAGACCAGTTTTCGGGAAATGCTGGCGGTCGCACAAATCGAACATCCCGGCCAGCGCATCCTGATCCGCGCCCATCCCGAGACGGCTGCCGGCTACCGGCAGGGACATTTCGGACCCGAGCAGGCGCAGGGCATGGTCGAACTTTCCACCGAACCACATTCGCCCTGGAAATTGCTGGAGGGCGCGGTGGCTGTTTATACCGTCTCCTCGCAGCTCGGTTTCGAAGCCATCCTCGCCGGGCACCGTCCACGCGTCTTCGGCCAGCCATTCTATGCCGGATGGGGGCTGACCGAAGACGAAGCCCCCGTCGCGCGCCGCACGCGCAAGCTGACGCGCGCGCAGCTCTTTGCGGCAGCCATGATCCTCGCCCCGCGCTGGTATGATCCCTATAGAGACAGTCTTTGCTCCCTCGAAGACGCCATTGACGGCTTGGAGGCCCGCATTCGTGCTTTTCGGGAAGACCGGAATGGGTATGTCGCCACCGGCATGCGGTTGTGGAAGCGGAACCATCTGCGCGCGTTTTTCGGCTCCAAGGGCGGGCTCGCCTTCGTCGAGGGACCGCGCGCGGTGGAACGGGCCCGGAAAACAGCACGGCCGCTGCTGTGCTGGGCGGGGCGTCTGGATGAAAAGACCGAAAGTCCGGCAGAAGCCAGCGGCGTTCCGGTGTTCCGGGTCGAAGACGGTTTCCTGCGCTCGCGCGGGCTCGGCGCCGAGTTGGTCCCGCCCCTGTCGCTCGTCCGCGATGACCTCGGCATCTATTACGACCCGACACGCGAAAACCGGCTCGAACGGCTCATTTCTGCATCTGCGGACCTGTCCGAGGCGGACCTGCAACGCGCCGAGCGCCTTCGCCAAAGGCTGATCCGCTCTGCCCTCTCGAAATACAATATCGGCAGCACCGCCCTGCCGGACCTGCCCGAAGGCCATCGCATTCTCGTCCCGGGACAGGTCGAGGACGACGCTTCGATCCGGCTGGGTTGCAACGAGACCAACAGTAACATGGGCTTGCTCAAGGCGGCCCGCGCCGCCAATCCGGACGCAGTGCTGCTCTACAAGCCTCATCCCGATGTCGAAGCAGGCCTGCGCAAGGGCGCGATTGCCGAGGAGGACCTCCGCGGGCTGGCCGATTGCGTGCTGCGCGAGACGGATCCGATGGCCCTGCTCCCGGTGGTGGACGAGGTCTGGACCCTGACCTCGCTCCTCGGCTTCGAGGCACTTCTGCGGGAATTACCGGTCACCTGCCTCGGCGCGCCCTTCTATGCCGGTTGGGGCCTGACGCGTGACCTCGGCCCGGTGCCGGCCCGCCGCGTGGCCCGGCCGAACCTGTCCGGCCTGACGCACGCGACGCTGATCGGCTATCCGCGCTATCGCGACCCGGTGTCTGGCCAGGCTTGTCCCGTGGAAGTGGTCGTCGAGCGGCTCGAGGCAGGGTTTTCACCACATCCACACCGCTTGTTGTCGAAAATCCAGGGGCTTCTGGCGAGCCGAACGACCTTCTGGCGCTGAGCGCTCAGCCCCGCTCTGGACGCCAGACCGCCATGACATCCGGCCCCACGGCCCGCAGGCGATCCAGCCGGAAGCGCGGCGCCTGCGCCAACGCGTCGATCCCCATCGCGCCCAGCCCGGGCAACCCTTCGGCGCCAAGGCCCAGGCCAGCAGTGAAGGTCACGAGTTCATCCACCAACCCGGCATTCAGCAGGGATCCGGCCAGCGATCCGCCGCCCTCGCAGAAAACCCGCGTCAGCCCGGCCTTGCCCAACTCGGCCAGCATCGCCTCGGGCTCCAACTGCCGCCCCTGATGAACCGGCACCGAAACCAGCCGTGCCCCCTGCGCCGCCCACGGGGCTTTCCGGGCCTCCTTCGCGTCCTGCCCGTGGCAGAGCCAGACGGGTGCGGCATCGATCTCGTTGAACAGGCGGCTATCGGTCGGAATGTCGAGACGGCGCGAGGCCACGATCCGCACGGGTTGATGCGCCACGCCCAGCCCGCGCACCGTCAGCGAGGGATCATCTGCCCGCGCCGTGCCCGCCCCCACCAGAACGGCGTCATGGCAGGCGCGCATGCCGTGCACCATGCGCCGCGCCGCGGGGCCCGTTATCCACTGGCTTTCGCCCGTTGCAGTCGCGATCCGGCCATCGAAGGAGCTTGCGAGCTTCAGCGTCACGAAGGGGCGCCCGCGCGTGACGCGCTTCAGGAAGCCTTCATTCGCGCATCGTGCGTCTGCTTCCAGAACGCCCGTCACAACGTCGATCCCCGCACCGCGCAGAATGGCGTGACCGCCGCCTGCCACACGCGGATCGGGATCGGTCATGGCCGAGACAACCCGCGCCACACCGGCAGAAACCAGCGCCTCGGCACAGGGCGGTGTCTTGCCGTGATGGGCGCAGGGTTCGAGCGAGACATAGGCGGTGGCACCGCGCGCGGCCGAGCCGGCCTGTGCCAGCGCCTCGGTCTCGGCATGGGGGCGACCGCCCGGCCGGGTCCAACCCCGGCCAACCACGTGCCCGTCCTTGACGATCACACAGCCAACAGCCGGATTGGGCCAGACACGCCCCAAGCCGCGACGCCCGAGAGCGATTGCATGCGCCATGTAGCGGCTGTCGGCCTCGGCCGGGTCATTCACTCCGTAGAGGTCTCCCCGGGCCGCAACTCGCTGACGAACTTGTCGAAATCGTCCGCCGCCTGGAAATTCTTGTAAACGCTGGCGAAGCGGACATAAGCGACGGTGTCGATCCGGGCGAGCGTTTCCATCACGATCTCGCCGATGATCTTGGAGTCGATATCCGTCTCACCCATGCTTTCGAGCCGGCGGACTATACCAGAGATCATCTGATCGATCCGGTCGGGTTCGAGCGGGCGTTTCTGAAGGGCAATCCGTACCGAGCGTTCGAGCTTGTCCCGATCGAAATCCTCACGCCGACCGTTGGATTTGATCACCACCAGATCACGCAACTGAACCCGTTCATAGGTCGTGAATCGCCCACCACAGGCCGGACAGAACCGCCGCCTGCGAATGGCAACGTGGTCCTCGGCCGGACGGGAATCCTTCACCTGTGTATCGACATTTCCGCAAAACGGGCATCGCATGCGTGTCCCCCTTAAAACTGCCCCTTGGGGTGCAACCCCTTCTTGTTGCAATGACTATAGGGCAGCCTCGACAGCTTGGGTAGAGGATTTATCCACATACCCTATATGGCCCTATCCGGGTGTTGCGAGATTGATTCGTCAGGAAAAATGCAGAGCAACCTGGCGCCGGTGCGGACGGTGGCGATGCTCGAAGAGATAGACCCCCTGCCAGGTTCCCAGCATCATCTGGCCATCCTGCACGGGAATGCCCAGCGTCACCGGCAGCAGGGACGCCTTGATATGGGCCGGCATATCGTCCGGCCCTTCATAGGTATGGCACAGGTAATCCATGGATGGGTCGGTCGCCGGTGGCACGAGGCGTTCCAGAAAGGCCTGCAGGTCCGTCTGAACCTCCGGATCGGCATTCTCCTGGATCAGCAGAGAGGCGGAGGTGTGACGGACCATCAGCGTCAGCAACCCATCCCCGGCACCGATCTGCTGAAGCCAGGCAATCAGGTCGGTGGTAAACTCGTAGAGCCCCGCGCCGACGGTATCGAGTTCAAGGATCTCGGGCATCCTAGAGAAGTCCCCGCTTCCGGAAATCCTGAAGGCTCTTACGGCAAAAAGAAGAGCCATGCGCCGCGCTCAGATGATAGCCTGGTTTGCTGATGGAGACGGAATACCCCTTCTCCTTGTCGCTCAGATCCGGGATGTTGTCATATTTGACGTAGGAGAAGAGTACGGAGTGCCGGCCCTTGCGGGCCTGGCTTGGCCCGAGGCCACGCACGACATAAATCCGGGTCGTATTATGCTCGCGCAAGCCGTAGCGCACGAACTCTCCTGCCGCGCACCAATAATCGGAAGGCCCCGCTGTCGCCTTCTGGAACACCTCGAAATAGCCGGCCCGCGTCGGGTTCGGGGCGGCTTTCATCCAGTTACGGGCCACGAAATCCGCCGAGGCCGACGAGGCGAAGAATGTTGCGCAGAGCAAAAGGAGACTTGGCAGGAATACAGACCGACGCATGGCGCACCCTAATCGTCCAGAACGGTATTGATCCTTGCCCGCCCGCAGAGCGCGGCCGAGTGACCGACGCTTATGCTCTGGCCGACGCGTGGTCCGCCGACATGGAGAAAATCTTCCCCCTGCCCAGCAGGAGCGTTCAATTCGAAAGCAACCGCCAACCGGTTCGCGCGATACTGGCTCCGGTCACGCACACCGGTGACAACAAGCCGATCAGAGTTCCGTGCGTTCAGCCAGCGTTTGGCGAATTCGCCGGCAGCACAGAAATAATCCACCTTGCCAGACCCAGCTTGCGTCAGGACCTCGAAATTGGAACTGGAACCGACGGCCACGAGACCGCTGCTGGTGGCCAACCGGTGCACGGTCTGTGCCGATGCCGGAAGCGCCGAAACGCCAGCAACCACGCAGATGGCAGCGAGGATTTTCCCAGATTTTTGCATCGAACCCATCTCCGATCATCGCGGCGGCCAGACGTAACGGCCCGGCACCCGGAGCCGCACCCCGTCAGGGTCACGAACGCGCCGCCATTCCGCTCCTGTCTGACAGTATCGGAAGGCCACTGCAACTGAGCAGAGTTCACATTTTCAAGCGGAATCATGCAGCCGCAGATTGAGGACCGTCGCGGCTGCACGGCACGGAATTCAGTCGAAAAGCCGCTCGCCTCTCTCGTCGATCATTTGCTTGGCCTTGGACGCGGAAATCTCGGCTGCCTGCACGGGATCGGTGCAGACATCGGCCCGGATCAGCGTATGGCTGCGGGTTTCGCCGCCCACTTCCTTCTCGATGCGGGCGGACACCCGGAAGCCGTTCGCTTCCTTGATGGGCTCCACGAAGATCGCGAAGCCCTTGTAGCTTTCCGGCTCGACCTGCGGCTTGCTGCCGCCGCCACCGAACAGACGCGAAAGAAGCGACATGGCCCCGCCCCCTTACTGGTCCAGGAAGGAGCGCAGCTTGCGCGAGCGGCTCGGATGCTTGAGCTTCCGGAGCGCCTTGGCCTCGATCTGCCGGATCCGTTCGCGGGTCACGCTGAACTGCTGGCCAACCTCTTCCAGCGTGTGGTCGGTATTCATACCGATGCCGAAGCGCATCCGCAGAACCCGCTCCTCGCGCGGCGTGAGCGAGGCCAGAACCCGCGTCGTCGTCTCCTTCAGGTTCTCCTGAATGGCGGAGTCCAGCGGCAGGACGGCGTTCTTGTCCTCGATGAAATCGCCAAGCTGGCTGTCCTCCTCGTCGCCGATCGGCGTTTCGAGGGAGATCGGTTCCTTGGCGATCTTCATCACCTTGCGAACCTTTTCCAGCGGCATCTGCAGCTTTTCCGCCAATTCTTCCGGCGTCGGCTCGCGGCCGATCTCGTGCAGCATCTGGCGACCGGTCCGGACCAGCTTGTTGATCGTTTCGATCATATGCACCGGGATACGGATCGTGCGCGCCTGGTCGGCAATCGAGCGGGTGATGGCCTGACGGATCCACCATGTCGCGTAAGTCGAGAACTTGTAGCCGCGGCGGTACTCGAATTTGTCAACGGCCTTCATCAGGCCGATATTGCCTTCCTGGATCAGGTCCAGGAATTGCAGGCCGCGGTTGGTGTATTTCTTGGCAATCGAGATCACGAGCCGCAGGTTTGCCTCGACCATTTCCTTCTTGGCCTGGCGGGCTTCCTTCTCGCCTTTTTGCACCTGCTGAACGATGCGGCGGAATTCCGGGATATCCACACCGACATAGGTGCCGACCTGCGCCATCTCGGCCCGCAGTTCTTCGATCTTGTCCGAGGAGCGCTCGAACAGCGCTGCCCAGCCGCGACCGGGCTTTTCGGCCATCCGGTCCATCCAGGTCGGATCCAGTTCGTAGCCCTTGTAGGCCTCGATGAATTCCCGGCGGTTGATGCGGGCCTGGTCGGCCAGCTTCACCATGTTGGAATCGATGGACATGATCTTGCGGTTGATGCCGTAGAGCTGGTCCACCAGCGCTTCGATCCGGTTGTTGTGCAGGTGAAGCTCGTTCACCAACTCGACGATCTCGGCACGCAGCTTCTGGTAGGTGGCTTCCTCGGTGGTCGAGAAGGAGCCATCCTCGTTCAGCGTCGCCGACATCCGCGCGTCCTGCATCTCCTCCAGGTCAGTGAAGTCGCGGGCAATACGGTCGAGGATGTCGAGCACTCTTGGCTTGAGCGCGGCCTCCATCGCGGCGAGCGACATGTTGGCCTGTTCGTCCTCGTCCTCGTCATCGTCAGTCTTGATGACATTGCCGTCCGCGTCGTATTCCGGCTCGTCCGACTTCGTCTCCGAGCCGCTCGCGTCGACGTTCAGGTTCTCGACAACCGGCGCTTCGTCGGCGTCTTCCTCCAAACCACGGCCGAAGGTCGTTTCCAGATCGATCACGTCGCGCAGCAGGATCTCCTCGGAGAGAAGTTCCTCGCGCCAGATCGTGATGGCCTGAAAGGTCAGCGGGCTCTCGCAGAGCCCGGCGATCATCGTGTTGCGACCTGCCTCGATACGCTTGGCAATCGCGATCTCGCCTTCGCGCGACAGAAGCTCCACCGAGCCCATCTCGCGCAGGTACATGCGCACCGGATCATCGGTGCGGTCGAGCTTTTCGGTCTCGCTCGTGGCGACGGCCACTTCGCGCGAACTCGAGGTTTCGACGACCTCGGTCGAGCCGCTCTTCTTGTTGCCGTCCGAGGAGTCATCATCCTCGGCTTCCTCGCCCTCGATGACATTGATGCCCATCTCGGAGAGCATCGACATCACGTCCTCGATCTGTTCCGAGGAAACCTGGTCCGGCGGCAACACCTGGTTGAGCTGGTCATAGGTGATGTATCCACGCTCACGCGCTTCTGCGATCATCTTCTTGACCGCGGTCTGGCTCATGTCGAGCGATACTTCCTGCTCACCATCATCTGGCTTGCGGTCTTCGGTGTCCTTGGCGGCCATCTAGAACTCCTGTCTCGCGGGCGGGTGATTCGTCGCGATTCGAATCATTCCGAATCATTAGCGCTCAAAACGCCGATTTCCACCGGCATATCTATCCGGGGGCAGAATGGAAAGCCCGCCCCGTCTCTACTCGCTGCCCTTGGGACCCTCGTCTTCGCCCGAGAAGCCGATTGCCTTGAGCAGCCTGTCCAGATCCGAGCGCTCGTCCCGGTCGATACGGGCACCGTTCTCGGCAATGTCAAAATCGGCCCTGTCGCCGTCGCTGTTATTCGTAGCCATCTCACGCGCCCTAGCCGAAAGCGACAGGCGGCGATCAATCCACTCCTCGGGTGCGTCCGCGAACCCGGCGACAGCCTCGTCGACCTCTCGCCGGGTGCCGCGCAGGGCGGCAAGCTTGGCGATCTCTTCGCCAAGGCACAGGCGGGCCAGTTCGGCATCCCCGGGTTTTCGCAACGACGGAGCCAAGGACACATGGCGCTCCCCCCGCAACCTTTCAAGGGTGCCGGGATCCAGCGTCTCGGCGATCCGCGTTTCGATCTGGGTCGCCGTGTCCTCCGGGCCACAGCCGAGCAGGACGGCGGCAAGCGCCGAGTGGCCCTCGCCGTCGAAATGCATTTCTTCCAGAACATGCGAATACTCATCGAGCAGCGCGGGCGTCGCGATCAGCGTCGCCAGGATGACGGCTTCGCGCCGCACCAGCGCGGTGTTCTCGTCGGTGCCGACAAGAACGGAACTGCGCGTGCCCTGCATCGGCGAGGCGGCCGGCTTGATCTTGCGCCCGCCGGGTTGCCAAGGCCGCTCGGGCCGGGATTGGCCAGCGGTCGGGGCACCGTTGCCAAAGCCGAAAAGCTCTGCCCTGAGCCGCCGCATCTCCTCGGCATAGTGGTTCCGGATCCCCGGATCCCTGATCAACTTGATGAGCGCGCGGAGTTGCTTGTCGAGCGCGGCGCGGCGTTCGGGGCTGTCGAGCACCTTGCCCTCGGTCTCCCGCCGCCAGAGCAGCGTGACCATCGGCACGGATGCATCGAGCAGCGCCTGCATTGCCTCCGCGCCCTTCGCCTTGAGCAGGTCGTCGGGGTCCTGCCCTTCGGGCAGCAGGCAGAAGCGCAGCGACTGGCCCGCCTCCAGAAGTGGCAGCGCCACGTCGATCAGGCGCATCGCCGCGCGCAGACCGGCAGTGTCGCCATCGAGCGCGATCACCGGTTCAGGATCGATCCGCCACATCAGCCGCAACTGGTCCTCGGTAATCGCGGTGCCGAGCCCGGCCACCGTGGCGCCGAAACCGGCCTCGCTGAGCGCGATCACGTCCATGTAGCCCTCGGCCACGATCAGCGGCGCGCCCTTGCCGGCGGCCTCCCGCGCGGGGCCGTGATTGTAAAGGCTGCGCCCCTTGTCAAAGAGCGCCGTCTCGGGAGAGTTCAGGTATTTGGCATTGTCGGACGGGTCCATCGCGCGCCCGCCAAAGGCGACGGCGCGGCCGCGCGCATCGCGGATTGGGAACATGATCCGGTTACGGAAGGTGTCATAGGGCTCGCGCCCCTTGTCCGACGGTTTGGCCAGCCCGCAACCAAGGATCAGGTCGGCCGCGATCCCCTTGGCAGTCAGGTGGTTCCAGAGGTTCTGCCAGCCCGGGGGAGCGAAACCGATCTCCCAGCGTTCCAGCGCCTGGAGCGATAGCCCCCGCTTGCCGGTCAGGTAGCTGCGCGCCTCGCTGGCTGCGCCTGTCTGAAGCTGCAGACGAAAGAACTTCACCGCCTCTTCCATGACTTGCGCGAGCTGCGTGCGCCTGTCGGCTTTTTCCTGCGCCTTCGGGTCACGGGCCGGCATCTGCATGCCCGCTTCCTGGGCGAGGATTTCGAGGGCCTCCATGAAGGAGACATTTTCCGTTTCCTGGACGAATTTTATCGCGTCGCCCTTCTCGTGACATCCGAAGCAGTAATAATAGCCCTTGCGGTCATCCACGTGGAAAGAGGCGGTCTTTTCCTGGTGGAATGGGCACGGAGCCCAGAGATCGCCCTTCGCCTGGTTGGACTTGCGCGCGTCCCACATGACCTTTCGACCCACGACCTGCGCAAGCGAGGTGCGGGAGCGAAGCTCGTCAAGGAATCCGGGTGCCAGGGACATTAGGGGAATATCGCCCCGGCGCGGAGGCAAGTCCAGATGTCCCGGTTAGAGGTCGTGCCTTTTCTGTGGACAAGGTGAATGACGACCCGCCGAAGGAGGGGGCGCTGCCCCCGTGGTAGTGAGCGACGACTCCCCCGGGATATTTTCGGGAAAGAGGAAGACGAGCAGGAAAAGAAGTTGGTTGCACGTTCGGAGGGCAGAAAGCCGGCCGTAGGCCGACGCCGCGCAGCGGCGCCACCGCCGCACGGCCTCTGGCCGGCGCCCCCCCACTCAAGCGTGTGCTGTTGGTATCTTCTCTCGCGCAGCCGTGGAACGCATCGCGGTCTCGATCTCGTGCCTGACGGTTTCGCTCATTGAGCGCATGACGAAGATTTCGAAACCGTTCTCGATGGCGACGAGGAGCACAGGCACATGACCCAGCAGGCTCCGCGCCGTTCGTCCCCGCGGGAAATGCGAGGGTCTGAGGTCAAGCGGCGTCAGGCGCGCCAGGACCTGCGCCGCACTGGCCCCGCCGAGACGCATCGCGGCCCAGCCGTCGGTCTGATCGACGACGGCGGCGCATTTCTCGATTGCTGCGGACGGGTGCGGACCGATCAGCAGCGCCTGCGCCCGGCCCGACCACAGGATCCGCCCGGCCGTGCTCTCACGGCTTTCGCCCGGACCGGGAAAACTCATTGAACAAGCCGATTGCAGGGCGTGGGAGAGAGCGGTTTCTTCCCCCGGATAGGGTGCGACCCAGGTGACGCGGCCAAGCGCGACCGTGCTCAATTGCAGATTTCCGTGGCGCAGCTCCTGCCCGTCGAGCGCCCTTTGCGGTGTCAGAACGGTCATCGCATGCGCCCTCCTTCGGGATCGAAAAAGACCGGATCGCAGACATCGCAGGCCACATCCACGCCGCGCAGGTGATCAACCAGCCGAAGCCTCTCGCCGTGCCGGGCACGGCCCTGGCGCAGGAAACCGAGCGCGATATGCCGCTCAAGGGTGGGAGACCAGGCCGAAGAGGTCACGTAGCCTTGGTCATTGATGCGCTCTGGGGCGGCATCCGGCGCGAAGAGATGCGCCCCCGCCGGCAGGCCGATCTCGCGGGAACGGGAGATCAGCCCGACAAGTTGCTCGCGGCCTTCGTCGCACAGACCCGGCCGCTCCGACGCGGACCTGCCGATGAAATCCTTCTTGCGCGACAGCATTTTCTGCAACCCGAGATCGAAGGCCGTCGTCCGCCCGTGCATCTCGGCATGGGTCAACAAGCCTTTCTCGATCCGCAGCACGTTGAGCGCCTCCATCCCGTAGGGTCCGCCGCCGAAGCCTTCCGCCTGTGCCAGCAGCAGGCGCCAGAGGCTCGCCCCCACTCGTGTCGGCACTGCCAGTTCGAAAGCCATCTCGCCCGAGAAGGAGATCCGGAACAGCCGTGCCTCAACGCCCCCCACCCGAACCGCACCGCAGGCCATGAAGGGGAACTGCTCCGGGCGCAGCGGGTTGTCGAGAACCGTGTTCAATACCTCCAGCGCGCGAGGACCGGCGATGGCAAACTGCGCCCAACTGTCCGTGGTGGAGGTGAAGCGCAGTCTCGCCCGCGGCAGGAAGCATTGCTGCACCATCTCCAGATGCGCCATCACCTGCCCGGCGGCCGCGGTGGTGGTGGTCATCACCCAATGGTTTTCCGACAGCCGCGCCGTCGTGCCATCATCCATTACGTGGCCGTCTTCGCGCAGCGTGATCCCGTAGCGCACGCGGCCGGGTTTCAGTCGTGAAAAACCGTTGGCGTAGACGAAATCGAGAAACAGGCCCACATCCGGCCCCTGAAGCTCGATCTTGCCAAGGGTGGAGACATCGCAGATGCCCACGGCGCTGCGCACCATCCGCACCTCGCGATCACAGCTTTCGCGCCATGTCGTCTCGCCCGGCGCGGGAAAATAGCTGGGCCGATACCACAGCCCGGCCTCGATCATCGGCGCGCCGCGGGCAAGGCAGGCGGCATGGGACGGCGTGAAACGTTCCGGCGCGAAACCCTTGCCCTGCGCACCGGCCCCCAAGGCGCCAATGGGCAGCGGCGCGTAGGGTGGGCGGTAGATTGTCGTGCCGGTGGCCGCGATTGAGCGCCCCGTCGCATCGGCCAGGATCGCGAGCGCGTTGACGTTGGAGCTCTTGCCCTGGTCCGGTGCCATCCCCTGCGTCGTGTAGCGCTTCATGTATTCGACGCTGTCATAGCCCTCTTGCGCCGCGCCCTTCACATCCTTGGCTGTGACGTCGTTCTGGAAATCGAGCCAGGCGCGCGCCCTACCCTCCACCAACCAGAGCGTCTTGCCGGATCCCGCCTGGTTCTCGGCTTCCGGCAGCAACCAATCCGGGGCTGCGACCCCGAGTGTTGCAAGCGCCTCGCCCGCCGCGCGCTTGCCTTCGGAAAGGCAGCCAGAGGTATCGAAGACGCCATTGGCCGCACCTGCCGCGAACAGGCCGGGCACCGCGCCCGGACGGGGCACGAAAGCCTCGATCGTTTCGTCCCAACGGGGGCGTCCGTCCATGTGGCAACTCAGATGGAGCGACGGGTTCCAGCCGCCGGAGATGGCCAGCACATCGGCGGCGAGGGACGTGGTGCCGCTTGCGGACTGGACCTGCACCTGCCGCAGCCCGTGCCGCCCGCGCGTTCCGACGACGCGCGCCTCCGAGAATACCGGATAGTCCCCTTTGGGAAGTTCCGAACGCGGGTCGATGACGCCGGCGATCTCCATCCCGGCTTCCTGCAAGTCCCGCGCGGTACGGTGGGCATCGTCGTTGCAGGCAAAGAGCGCCGCCTTTCGACCCGGCGACACGCCGTAGCGATTGACGTAGGATCGCAGCGCCCCCGCCATCATGATCCCGGGCCGGTCGTTATCCGGGAAGGCGATGGGGCGCTCGATGGCGCCGGCCGCGAGCACGGCGGCCCGGGTCGCGATCCGCCAGAAACAATCCAGCGGCAGGTCCTTCGACCGCGCGCCGAGATGTTCCGACACCCGCTCATGCGCGGCGTAGACACCTCCATCATAGGCGCCGGCAACGGTCGTGCGCGACATGATCCGGACGTTGTCCATCTGCGCGAGGCGCGCGAGTGTCGCCGCGACCCAGTCGGCCGCGGGTTTGCCGCCGACACGCTCCTGCTCCGTCAGTAACCGTCCGCCGGGTTCGCTGCTTTCATCGGCCAGGATCACGTCCACGCCAGCCTCGCCTGCCACGAGCGCCGCCATCAGCCCGGCCGGACCGGCCCCGATCACCAGCAGGTCGCAATGGGCAAAGGCCTTTTCGTGCCGCGCCGGGTCCGGGTCTGTCGTCAGCCGCCCCGGCCCTGCCGCGTGGCGGATGGCCGGCTCGTAGAGCCGCTCCCAGAAGCTCCGGGGCCACATGAATGTCTTGTAGTAGAATCCCGCGCCGAGGAAGGGCGCAAGGAGGTCATTGCACGCGAGCAGGTCCGCCGAGAGGCTGGGCCAGCGGTTCTGGCTATGCGCTTCCAGCCCTTCGTGCAATTCCTGAACGGTGGCGCGGACATTGGGTACCATGGCCGCGCCGGAGCCGATCTCCATCAGGGCGTTCGGCTCCTCGGAACCAGCGGTCATCACCCCGCGCGGGCGATGATATTTGAACGAGCGCCCCATGAGCCGGATGTCATTGGCCAGCAGCGCCGAGGCGAGCGTATCGCCCGGATGCCCCGTCAGCAGCTTTCCGTCGAAGGAGAAGGGCAGCGAAACGGACCGGTCGATCCGCCCGCGACTGGCGAGCCTCATGCCCCGGCCTCCTCTTCGGCCAGACGCGCCCCGCTCACCTCGTGGGTGAGCGTGTTGCGCTCCACCACGAGCCATGCCCCGCAGCCCGAACCATGCCACCAGAGTTCGCGCGTAGGTCCTGCCGGGTTGTCGCGCAGGTGGAGGTAATCGTTCCATGCGTCCAGCCCGGCGCCTACGTCGGGGCGATGCAAGGTGACCGCCGCCCCTTTCGGCGTGAATTCCCGCAGATCGCGCGCACCACAGAGCGGACAAGGTATCAACATGCGCTCACCATTTGTTCATGCATACGTTCTGATCGACCCGGTTCAGCCGGAAGAGAACGTTGTCATTGCCCTCGGCGGTCAGTTCGGCCGGCGGTTGGTCGCTCGACCAGTCCGGTTCCTCCAAGACGATTCCGGTGGTTCGCAAGGTCAGTCCGGATGCCTGCCTCTTGACGATTTCCATCGCTCCGCCATCGCCTTCGATCACACACCGGGTACCGGCCGGTTCCAACATTTCCGCGCCCGCGACAGCCGACAGGCAGCGCAGCGGCTGCCCATATTCGACACCGGGCTCGAAATTCCTGCCGCCAATTCCCTGATCGGCAAACCGCACCCAGACATTCATCCAATGATGCCAGTCGGCAGCCTCGGTGGGATCCTGGACCAGTGCGACCGTAATGCGGCGCACGGATTGGGCCGGATGGCGGAGCAGGTGATCGTCGCTGTAGAGGCGGTCGTAGCACTCGACAACGGAACCATCGGCAAGGCCCGCGGAAGACGCAAACAGCACTGCGCAGAACGCCCCGGCGCTAGTGGAGATTGTGCTGGGCACCAGTCCCCTCCTCGTCCATCAATCCGAATCCGGTTTCAAACCGGCTCAGCTTGTAGCGGGCGGCGGCGTCATGCGGCCGGTCCGTCGCCATCAGATGCGCAAAGCAATTGCCGGAGCCCGGGACGGCCTTGAAACCGCCATAGCACCAGCCGCAATTGAGGTAGAGGCCGCGAATACCGGTGCGGTCGATGATCGGCGAGCCATCGGGCGACATGTCCATGATCCCGCCCCAACTGCGCAGCAGCCGCGCCTTGCCGAGCATCGGCATCAGCGTCATGCCCGCTTCCATAACGTGCTCCACCATCGGCAGGTTCCCCCGGCTGGCATAGGAGGGGTAGAAATCGAGATCGCCGCCAAAGACCAGCCCGCCCTTGTCCGACTGGCTGATATAGAAATGCCCCATCCCATAGGTGACGACATGATCGATCACAGGCTTCAGCCCCTCGGTGACGAAGGCCTGCAGCACGTGGCTCTCGATCGGCAGGCGCATCCCCGCCATTGCCGCCACGCGACTGGAATTGCCCGCGACAACGATTCCGATCTTCTTGGCACGAATGGCACCGCGCGTGGTCTGAACGCCAGTGACATGGCCGTTCTGGATGTCGATTCCGGTCACCTCGCAATTGTCGATCAGGTCCACGCCACGCTGGTCCGCCCCCCGCGCGAAGCCCCAGGCGACTGCATCATGCCGCGCCGTACCGCCGCGCGGGTGGTAGAGCCCGCCATAGATGGGAAAGCGCGTCTGGTCGAAATCGAGATAGGGCAGCATCTGCCGGCAATCGCCCCGGTCGAGCAGGATCGCATCGTCGCCCTGGTTGATCATCGCGTTGCCCCGGCGCGCGGCCGCGTCACGCTGGCCGTCGGAATGGAACAGGTTGATGACGCCGCGCTGCGAGTGCATCACGTTGAAATTCAGCTCCTGCTCCAACCCCTCCCAGAGCTTCAGCGAATGCGAGTAGAACTCGGAATTTCCCGGCAGCCCGTAATTGGCGCGCACGATGGTCGTGTTGCGCCCGACATTGCCGCCGCCGAAATAGCCCCTTTCCAGAACGGCCACGTTGCTCTGCCCGTGCACGGCAGCCAGGTAGTAGGCGGTGGCAAGCCCGTGCCCGCCCCCCCCAATAATGATGATGTCGTAGGATGGCTTGGGATCGGGCTTGCGCCAGGCACGTTCCCAGCGCCGGTTCCCCGTCAGCCCCTGCTTCAGGATCTGCAGCGCGCTGTAGCGCATCCCGGCCCTCCCTTTTGTTGCGTCCAGAAAAGCAACTCCGCCCCGGCAATGCAATCTTCCTGCGCGACACGGCGCGTCCGGGCTGCGACACGTCCCGCCTCAGCCATGTCTCGCGGTTGCATGAATCGGCTACCTGCGAGAAACTGGCGCAAATACAAAAACACAGAGCAGTCCAATGAAACCACTCTATCTCGCGACCACGATCGCCTTCTTGCTGTCGAGCCTGCCGGCCATGGCCGCGTCCCTCTCCGAGGTGGCGGGCGTCGCCGAAGACGACATGCTCAAGCTGCGATCGGGCCCGGGGCTGGGCTATCGCGTCGTGGTCGGGCTTCCCAACGGCACCATCGTGCGCAATTACGGCTGCGACCGGGTTGGAGGAACACCCTGGTGCAAGGTTTCGCTCCGCGACGTGCGCCAACTCAAGGGATACGTGTCAGGGCACTACCTCAAAGATCGCTGAGACTGGTCGCCCCCCCTGGCATCGTCAGGCTGCCAATGGGCCGATAGCCGGGCAAAACCTCCGATTTCAGGGGCGTCCCCACATTTCGGACATATATCGCCAGATCGTCGCCATGGTTCGGCCGTTTTTCACGCGGTGATTCGGCCTCAATTCGGGCCGACTTGACGTGACCGGGAGACAATCCCGAAGGTCATTTGCGATCGTCTTCAGCCAGGAAACCGCCCCGGGAGGCACACCAAAGCGCAACTAATTGATTCAAAACAGTATTTCAATTTTCATTAATCATTTAGGCAGGTTCTTCTAAAAGTCGCGCCAATTTTGTGGCAAAAAAAAGACCTGGGTAGGGGCGCCCATTTAGCCGGGGGGCAAGGGTGCCAAAATGTTGTTTGAGTCCGATTTGAGAATCCGCACGTCGCGGAAATCCTTTGCTACGTCCGCATCCCTGCGCCGCTTCACACGCGAAGAGGATGGCGGGCTGATAATATTCACCCTTTTCATCCTGATCTGCATGTTGCTGGCCATTGGCATGGCGATCGACACGGTGCGCACCGAGTTCACCCGCATCAAGATGCAGAACGTGACCGATGCCGCCGTTCTGGCCGCGGCCGATCTGGACCAGACGCTGGATCCGAAATCGGTGGTCGAGGATCATCTCCGCCGTGCGGGCCTCAATCCCGACGACGTGCAGATCACTGTCACGCAGGGTATCGACTCGCGCCAGGTCTCTGCCGTGACCAACTACGACGTGCCGACGATGTTCATGAACATGGTTGGCATCAAGGATCTCTCCGCCCCTGCCGCCGGCACCGCCATGGAATCGGTGAGCGAGCTGGAAATCGCCCTCGTGCTCGACAATTCCGGATCGATGGCGAGCAACAGCAATTACCGGATGAACCTTCTGAAGCCGGCCGCGAAGAACTTTGTCGAACAGGTTCTCGACAATGACAGCTCCGACGGCAAGGTCGCCATCTCCATCATTCCCTTCGCTACCCAGGTTACCGCCGGTGCGGGCCTTCTTAGCCAGTACAAGGTTTCCGATGAACACAGCTATTCTCACTGCGTTACTTTCGACGACGCGGATTTCTCCGCGGCGAAGCTGTCGACGACGCAGCCGCTCAACCGGACCGCGCATTTCGATCCGAGCAACACCCGGATGCCGCCGTATTCCAGCTCGCGCGTCTGCCGCACCGATACGAGCCGCGAGATCACGCCCTGGTCCGATGATGTCGACTACCTGAAAGGGCGGATCGACGCCATGGTCGGCTCCGGCTGGACCTCGATCGAGATCGGCGCCAAATGGGGGGCCGCCCTACTTGACCCGTCCTCGCGCCCGGTTCTGACGGCGCTCATCGAAGACAAGACGGTGGACGCGAAATTCGCCGGCCAACCCTTCGACTACGGCAGCAGCGACGCCGAAGTCAGCCGGATGAAATATCTCGTCATCATGTCCGATGGCGAAAATACCAGCCAATACGACATCAAATCCCCTTACCGCGACGGGCTGTCGCCGCTGTTTCTCGACGGGGATACCGCCTCGCTCAACAACCTATCCTACTACGACGCCGATCACAGTGGCGACAGCAAGTACTACCGCTTCGACATCAGCGCCTGGCGTCAGCAACCCACCGGCCAGGACAATGCCAGGCAGCTTTCCTGGCCCGAGGTCTGGGACATGATGAGCGTCAAGTATTACGTCAACAGGGTCGAAGCGAAGGTTCCCGGGCTGATTGACCGAACCACCTATTCCGATGTGGTCACGGGCCCCTCCAGCACCACCAAGAACACTCGCACCTCCAATATCTGCAAAGCAGCCAAGGATGCGGGCGTGCTGGTCTTCACCATCGGCATGGACACCTATGGACAGGGCGATACAACACTGGCCGATTGTGCCTCCGGTCCGTCCTATTTCTACGACGTGGAGAGCGACGACCTCGATCAGGCCTTCACCTCCATCGCCAGGACGATCAACCAGCTGCGACTGACCAACTAGAAGGTGACCCAGGGTAAGACGAGAAAGTTACCCTGGGGAACCGTATCAAAGATTTACCTAGCGTAATTTTTAAAACAAAATCAATTGGTTCCGAAAGGGACACGCTTTGTTTCAGCACCTGAACGATTAACCAAAGCGGCGCCTAGAGGGCGCCGCTTTTCTGTCATGTTCACAGTGCCCGATAACGCATCTGCTCCTCGGAGGGGGACGCAGCAAAAAAAGCTGTGGAAGAAGTAAAATGTGTATTTCGGAGAATCCGAGCCGGACGCATACGTGTCACGGTCAGGTAAATGAGTTTGTTCGGGAGCAAGACGGAGGGCTGGTCGTCTTCAGCCTCTTCGTACTGTTGTGCATGATGCTCGCCATCGGCATGGCGATCGACGTGGCGCGTTTCGAGTATAACCGGGCAAAGCTGCAGCATACATTGGACCGGGCGGTCCTTGCCGCGGCAAACATGGAACAGACGCTCGACCCGGAATTCGTCGTCGAGGACTATTTCGACAAGGCCGGACTCGCCGACAACCTGAAGGATGTGAAAGTCTCGCAGGCGATCAACTACCGCACGGTCTCGGCCGAGGCCGGGGCCGAGATCGAGACGATCTTTCTCGACATGGTGGGGATCAACGAGTTGTTCGTGCCGGCCGCCGGCGAGGCCAATGAAACCCTGGCCGACCTGGAGGTCGCGCTGGTTCTCGACAATTCCGGCTCGATGGGATCGTGGACATCGAGTGGCAAGACGCGCCTGCAGCTTTTGCAGGAAGCGGCCAAGGATTTCGTCGAGACAGTGGCCAAGGAGGCCTCGGATGAGGGAAGCACGATCATATCGCTCGTTCCCTTTGCCGAGCAGGTCACGGTCGGCAAGACGCTGCTCGACCAGTACAATGTCTCCAGCGAGCATGACACGACCCATTGCGTCACCTTCGACAAAGAGGATTTCTATTCCGCGGCCATTGAGCCGACCGACGAACTCAGCCGGATGGCCTATTTCGATCCGGATAATTCCGGCTGGACGGTCTATGATCCGGAGATCTGCGACACGACCGGTGGGCGGGACATAACGCCCTGGACCGCGGATGCGGACACGCTCTACGACCGGATCGACGATATGTATGCGAAGGGCTGGACCTCCATCGATGTCGGCACGAAGTGGGGGGTGGCCATGCTCGATCCTTCCGCCCAGTCCGTCCTGAGTTCAATGATCGACGCAAAGAAGGTCGCTGGCGACCTCGAGGGACAGCCCTTCGACTACGATCGGGCGAGCACCATGAAGATCCTCGTGGTCATGTCCGACGGCGCGAACCGCTATCAGCGCGATATCGAGGACGCGTACAAATCCGGCCTGTCGCCGCTCTTCTACAATTCGAAGGAAGAGCAGTATTCCTACTATCAGGACGATCAGTATTATCGCGAAGGCACCACCTACACCTAAAAGTGCAAGAAAAAGGGGTGCTACTACTCCAGCACCACCGAAAATGACTGGTACGACACGCCCTATGGCGAAGTGGACGACAACGTCCAGATGACCTGGGCGGAAGTCTGGGCAGACATGACGGTCTACAAATTCGCCTACGAGTGCCTCTCGCCCGTCAATCACAACGGCAGCCATTCCTACGCGAATTCCTACTTCAACGAGGTCCTGCGGGACATCGGCTCCAAGTACGAGACCACAAGGTTGGGCAACGAAAAGAACGCTTATACCTCCGCGATCTGCTCCGCCGCCAAGGAGGAAGGCATCCTGGTCTTCACCATTGGCATGGATACCGACGACAGCGTGGCCGATGAAACGCTAGAAGACTGTGCGACGCTCTCGTCCTATTACTACGACGTGCAGAGCGTGGACATCGCCAGCGCCTTTGCGTCGATCGCGCTGCAGATCAACCAGCTTCGCCTGACACAATACCGCTCACGGCCGGATAGACCGGTCGTGACCGTCCACGAACCAGCAACAAACCGCGCGTTTGACCCTCTCTTGCCCCAATTCAGCCACACGGGCGCGGTTGAATTCCGGCAAGGACTCCCGAGCCGGAGCACGAGAGCCAGTGCGGCAGGCCGGAGAACAGGAAATGCTATTTGGGACGAGATTTGAGAAACCGAGGATAGTGGAATGAGTGGGAGAACAGGTTCGATATTGCGCCCTTGGCGCGGACGCCTGCACAGGGAGGACGGAAACGCGACCATCGAGTTCGTCATCCTGTTCCCGATCTTCATGGTCCTTTTCATGAATGCCTTCGAGATCGGCTTGCTGATGGTCCGCCAGGTGATGCTGGACCGCGCCACCGACATCGTCGTGCGCGCGCTGCGCATCGGCGAATGGGACGATCCGACCTATGACGAGGTAAAGACCAATATCTGCAACGAGGCGCTGATCCTGCCAAATTGCAACGAGAATCTGCGGCTCAATCTCAGCGCGGTCGATGAGAGCAGTTGGACCATCACGCCTGGCGCCTCGCTGTGTGTCGACAAGACCGCCACCATCCAGCCTGCTGTCACCTTCGAACTGGGCGTCCAGCACGAGATGATGCTGGTTCAGGTCTGCGCATTGCAGGAGCCGTTCTTCCCGTTGACCGGTCTGGGTCTGAGGCTTCCGCGAGTCGATGACGATCACTACGCGCTGATGACCCAATCCGCTTTTGTTAACGAACCGGGATAAGGGAGGAACGCTGCACCATGTCCGACCGCATTTTCCGCCCCACCCTCCACGCGCTTCGTCAGCTCCGTGACCGGACCGACGGCTCGCTCTCGGTCGAAGCCGCCATCATCATGCCGTTGCTCTGCGCGGTCTATGTCGGCTCCTTCGTCTGGTTCGACGCGTTCCGGATGCAGAACGTCAACCTCAAGGCGACCTACACCATTGCCGACATGATCAGCCGCGAGGCCGACGGGATCGACGAGGCCTATTTCAAAGGCATGGACGATATCTATGACTACCTGACCTATGGCGATTACGAGACCCACCTGCGCCTGACGATCATCGAATGTACCGATAAATGCGAAGACGACTCCGAGCGCGTGCTGGAAGTCTGCTGGTCGAAGGCCAGCGAAGGTCGCGCCATACTGACCACGGCCGATCTGCAGGCCCGTGCCAGCCAGGTGCCAATCTTCCCGCTGGGCGACGAACTGATCGTCGCCGAGACCTTCATGGCCTATAGCCCCGCCTTCGATGTCGGGCTGGATCCGCAGGTTTTCGAGAACATCGTCTTCACCGCCCCGCGCATGTCCGGGCAGATGAAATACACCAAGTCGAACGACAGCGTCGAACACTGCTACAACAACTGAACCGGGGCGCGTCGGTCGCCCCGTGGCGGGCGTCCATTCCCGGGGGCACTCTACGGCGCGTCGGGCGATTGTCCCGTCTGGCGAGCAAGCAGCAGCGCCGAGAGGATCTCGGCCACCGACTTGGTTTCCCCCGCCGCCGTGATGCCGCCGACACCGACCCGCTTGCCGACCCGCCACCAAAGCCCGGGCGCCCAGTGGTTGCCATCGGGAGAAGACACCGAGAGGCGGAGCAGGAAGCCGTTCGACGGCTTGATCGCGAAAGCGCCACGTTCGATCGCCACCACATCCTCGACCCGCACGACCACCCGGCCGGTACTTTCCCGTAATTCTTCCGCCGTCAGCACCAGCGAATTCTCCGTCGCCCGGCGCAGCTTTTCAGCCAGGAAAAGGGTCAATCCCCCAAGGGCGATCAGGAAGACCTGCCAGTGCAGCACGGCTGGCGGCTTGACGATACCGAGATATACAAGGCCCGCTCCCAGCGTGCACAGCACGGCAATGCCAAGGATGCGCCGAGGCGCCGATGCCGAGATGGTGGCCAGGATCTCTTCGGAGGGGGAGTCATTTTCGATCATGGCGCCTGATTACCCGCCAACTGTCCGAAGCGCGAGGGGAAATGGTTCATGTTCGAAAACGCACATTGCCACCGCGAACCCGAGAGTCCGCGGCGAATTGTAACAAGGCTCCCGCGAAGCTACTTTTGGGGAAAGGAGAGCGCAAATGTCCCTCAGACCCATTGACCACAAGTCCCGGGCAACCCTCACGATGGAAGGGGCCGGGGTGAAGCTGCACCGTGCCTTTGGTTTCCAGGACCCGGAACTCATGGACCCGTTCCTGCTGTTCGACGATTTTCGCAACGAACGGCCGGAAGATTTCCTCGCCGGTTTCCCGTGGCACCCGCATCGCGGCATCGAAACCATCACCTATGTGCTGAAAGGCACGGTCGAGCATGGCGACAGCCTCGGCAATTCCGGCTCGCTCGGCGCGGGCGACGTGCAGTGGATGACTGCCGGGTCGGGCATCCTGCACCAGGAGATGCCCTCAGGCAACGAGACCGGCCAGATGCATGGCTTCCAGCTCTGGGCGAACCTGCCGGGCCAGTTGAAGATGACCGCGCCCCGCTACCAGGATGTCGGCTCGACCGAAATCCCGGAGATTCTCGAAGACGACGGAACGCGGGTAAAGGTGATCATCGGTGATTTCTGGGGCCGCCGCGGCCCGGTGGACGGAATCGCCGCCGATCCACTATATCTCGACATCTTCGTGCCCGCCGGGGTGCGTAAGACCTTCCCGGTGGACACCTACCGGCAGGCCTTTGCCTATGTCTTCGAAGGCGCCGGCGCCTTTGCCGACGCCGCCGCGCCGCAGGGCGTGTTGCTGGAAAAGGAAGTCATGGGGCGGGAAGTGAATATCCGCGACCTCTCTGGAAACCGGACGATCATCCGCTTCGGACGCGGTGACGAGGTGGTGGTGCAGGCTGGCCCAGAAGGCGTGCGCTTCCTGCTGGTGGCGGGTGCACCTATCCGGGAGCCGGTTGCGTGGCACGGGCCCATCGTGATGAACACGCAGGAGGAGCTGCGCAAGGCCTTTGCCGAGCTGCGCAACGGAACCTTCATCCGCCCCGCCCATTAAGGCAGCGCCAGAAAAACCTCACCCGGCGAGTCCGACGGCGCGCCGGGTCATGTCCCAATAGACCTGCTCGACATCGGACCGGCTCAACCGGCCGCTTTCGCGGAACCAGGTGCTGACGCCGGTAAGCATGGCGATCAGCCCCATAACCGCCACACGCGTATCGCTGATGGTGAATTGCCCGGCGGCGCAACCCTCGGTCAGAATGTCCTGCAGAGCGTCTTCGTACCGGCGCCGCAGGGATTCCAGCGCGACGAAATTCTCCGGCTCAAGGTTGCGAAGCTCCATGTAGGAAATGAACACCTCGTCCGGCCGGTCGAGGTGATAGCGAATATGGAAGCGGACGAAGGTTTCGAGCTGCTGGGCCGGATCGGCCGATCGGGCAACCTCTTTCCAGCTCCCCAGAAGATGCTCCATATGCCCCTTCATCAGGTCGAAAAGCAGCGCCTGCTTGTCGGACGTATAGGCGTAGAGCGCGCCGGCCTGCACCCCGACCTCGGCCGCGATCTGGCGCATGGAGACAGCCGCGTAGCCATGCCGCGCAAAAAGCCTCAGCGCCGCGTCGCGGATCCTGGGGCCGGTGATTTCGGCATGGGAGCCTGTCTTTCTTGCCATTGGCCGAGCATCCATTGAACGAGCGTTCAATTCAAGAGGACATTGTGTGTCTTGCTCCCGAGGGGGCGGCTTGGATAGGTTGCGCACAGAGTAACCGGAGCCCGCGATGCGCCCTGTCCCCCTGCTTGTCATGATATGCCTGTTTTTGTTGCCAACGGCCTGCGCCCAGTTTCCGGAATTGGACGCGAAGATAACCGACAAGGCCCGGCAGGCCGACCGCCCGGTGCTCACGGACAATGCCGTGGTGCTGGAACCCGCATCCGAAGCCCTGCTCGACACCGAGACACGCGACGAGATGCTCGCCCGCGCCGCCGCCCTTCAAGCGCGCGCTGAAGCGGCAAGCGGGCCTGTAATTTCGCCAGAAGAAAGAGCAGAACTGCTGCGACGGGCGGCGGAGCTGCGCGCCGAAGCGGCACGCGTTGCACAGGAAAGCTGAACAGGCTAATCAGCCAAAGCCGCGATGCGGCAACGGACACCAAACCCTGACCACACGGGAGTATCGAGCATGACCCAACCCCTTCGCCTTGGCATTGCGGGACTTGGCACCGTCGGCACCGGTGTGATCAAGATCGTCCGCCAGAAAGCCAACCTTCTGGCCGCGCGGACCGGCCGGCCCATCGAGATCTCCGCCGTCTCGGCCCGCAACCGGGACAAGGATCGCGGCGTGCCGATTTCGGGCTATGCCTGGGAAGACGATCCCGTGGCGCTGGCCACCCGCGACGATGTCGATGTGTTCGTCGAACTGATGGGCGGCAGCGATGGCCCCGCCAAAGCCGCGACCGAAGCCGCGATTGCCGCCGGCAAGGACGTGGTAACCGCGAACAAGGCGATGCTGGCCGTTCATGGGCAGGCACTGGCCGAGGCCGCCGAGAAAGCGGGCCACGTGATCCGCTTCGAGGCCGCCGTCGCGGGTGGCATTCCCGTGGTCAAAGCGCTTACCGAGGGGCTTGCCGGCAACGAGATCACCCGCGTCATGGGGGTCATGAACGGCACCTGCAACTACATCCTGACCCGGATGGAGGATGCCGGCCTGCCCTATGAAAAGGTCTTTGCCGAGGCGGATGCGCTTGGCTACCTGGAGGCGGATCCGAACCTTGACGTCGGCGGCATCGATGCAGGCCACAAGCTTTCGTTGCTGGCCGCCATTGCTTTTGGCACCCAGGTGGATTTCGACGCGGTCGAACTGGAAGGCATCCAGAAGCTTTCGATCGACGATATCCGCACCGCGGCCAGCCTCGGCTACCGTATCAAGCTGCTGGGTGTGGCCCAGATGACCGGGCGCGGGCTGGAGCAGCGCATGTCGCCCTGCCTCGTTCCCGCCGACAGCCCGATCGGGCAATTGCAGGGTGGCACGAACATGGTCGTGCTGGAAGGCGACAGCGTCGGCCAGATCGTGATGCGCGGCGCGGGTGCGGGCGAAGGCCCGACCGCCAGCGCCGTGATGAGCGACATCATCGAGATCGCCCGCGGCACCAGGCTGACCACGTTCGGCCAGCCGGCCGCGGGGCTGGAGAAAGCACGCCCTGCCCGCGCCACGGCGCCGGCGCCCTATTACCTTCGCATGATCCTGAACGACAGACCCGGCGCGATGGCCAA
The DNA here is from genome assembly GCF_900099935.1 of Aliiruegeria lutimaris. Lineage (GTDB taxonomy): Bacteria > Pseudomonadota > Alphaproteobacteria > Rhodobacterales > Rhodobacteraceae > Tropicimonas > Tropicimonas lutimaris. The sequence continues at coordinate 34,210 of NZ_FNEK01000037.1, forward strand.
GATCGCCACGGTTCTGGGCGAGGCCGGCATCAGCATCGACCGCATGCGCCAGACCCGGCACGACAGCGCCTCCGCCCCGGTGGTGATCGTCACCCATAAAACCAGCCGGGATGCGCTCGACGCCGCGCTCGCCGCCTTCGGTGGGACCGGCGTGGTTCTGGGAGAGCCGGTGGCGATCCGGATCGAGCGGGTCTAGAACAGTTCGGGACTTCCCCAAACCCTTTAATCAAGCCAGGCGAAGCGCGATTTCAGCAGCGCTTCGTCATATCCCTCCCGGGCGCGGCTGTCATGGACGATGCCGCCGCCGACATTGAGATCCACCCGCCCGTCGGACCAGCAGGTCAGGGTGCGGATGGCGACGTTGAACTCCATGCGGCCATCCGGCGCGACCCAGCCCACCGCACCGCAATAGACATTGCGGGCCATCTCTTCGAGCTTGCGCAACAGGGTCATGGCCATGATCTTGGGCGCGCCAGTCACCGAACCGCAGGGAAAGAGCGCCGCGAGGATTTCCGGCAGGCCCACCCCTTCGCGCAGCTGCGAAGTAATCCGCGACGTCATCTGGTGCACCGTGGCATAGCTCTCCACCGCGAACAGTTCCGGGACCTTGACGCTGCCGATCTCGGAGATGCGGCTGACATCGTTGCGCAGCAGGTCCACGATCATCAGGTTCTCGGCCTGGTTCTTTTCGGACGTCCGCAGCCATTCGGCATTGGCCGCGTCTTCCTCGGGCGTTGCGCCGCGCGGTGCCGTGCCCTTCATCGGTCGGGTCGTCAGCCGTCCCTCGGCATCGCAGCGAAAGAACAGCTCGGGCGAGCGCGACAGGATCGCTGGCCCGCCCAGATCGACCAGCGCGCCGTGCCGGACCGGTTGGCGGACGCGAAGTTGCTGGTAAAGCGCCTCCAGATCGCCCCGATATTCCGAGCGCATCGGGAAGGTCAGGTTGCCCTGGTAGAGGTCCCCCGCCGCGATATGGGCCTGAAGCTGATCGAAGGCCTCCGAGTAACGCTCGAAACTCCACAGGGCTTCTGGCCGCTTCAGATCCGCTTGACCGGCTGCCTCCGCGTGCACCCAAGGCTCGACCGCATCAAAAACGCCGAACAGCAACAAGGGACAGTCGCGCAGTTCCGGCAAAAGCCAGCGCAGCTTGTGGCTGAATATGAAGCCCAGCTCGTAGGACGCGTAGCCAGCCAGCCATTTCCCGTCTTCCTGCGCCTGTTTCAACGCCTCCATCGCCCCGGAAACCTGCTTCGGCTGATCGGCACGGATCAGCTTGACCGGCGCGCGAAAGGCCGTGGGCGCGCCGAGCGGTCCGCAATCGAACAGGACCTGCAGCCGATCCAAGTCGCGGCCGCCTCAGAAATCCGCGGCGATGCGAAGCTCACGCAGCGGGCGGACGATATCGATGGATTCCTGGTAGATCGGGTGCGCCTTGTAGGCGGCGAGCGCTTCTTCGCTCTCGAATTCCGCGTAGACGATCACATCGACATCATCCGACAGCGCATCCTTGCGCCGGTTATGGCTGACGTCGAAATTCTGCGAATGCGGGATGTTTCCCAGCCGCGACAACCCCTCTACGATTGTCGGAACATCTTTCTTGTCCCTGGCGCTGAAGAAAACGACATGCCTGATGAAGGGTCTGGAGCTCATTGGATCACCTATGCGCGGCGCGTGCAGAAACGACCCGCGGGCGATAGAACACCGCAGGCGCTTGTGCAAGTTGGTTTCTCAGTGGGTTGCCGGATCCCCGGCCCATCCGTGCGCGGTCGCCAGACGCGGGAAATCCGCCGGTACCGAAGGGAAGCTGTGGCCATTTTGACGCTTCGGCGCTAACACCGCTTGCGTGGGCCAGCGCTGCACCGCTACGCCGATTGAAGAACCATTTACGCTATTCTGACCCAGGAAAAACATCTCATGCACCATCCCCCCGAATTTCACGACCGTATGCTCTCGCTTGCCCTGGCCCGTGTTTCCGAAGCGGCCGCCATGGCCTCGGCGCACCTGATCGGCCACGGCGACGAGAAAGCCGCGGACCAGGCAGCCGTGAACGCCATGCGCAGCGAGCTCAACAAGCTCGAGATCCGGGGCGTGGTGGTGATCGGCGAAGGTGAGCGGGACGAAGCTCCCATGCTCTATATCGGCGAGGAAGTGGGCGATGGCGAAGGCCCCGAGGTGGACATCGCGCTCGATCCACTCGAAGGCACCACGCTGACCGCGCTCGACATGCCCAATGCGCTGACCGTCGTCGCCATGGGCCCCCGCGGCTCCATGCTGCACGCGCCGGACGTCTACATGGACAAGCTGGCGATCGGACCGGGTTATCCGCAGGACGTCGTGACGCTGAAAATGACGCCCACCGAGCGCGTTCACGCGCTGGCCAAGGCCAAGGGCTGCGAGCCCAACGCCATCAACGTGTGCATCCTGCTTCGGGATCGCCACGAGGAGCTGATCGCCGAGGTCCGCGCCACCGGCGCCGCGATCCGCCTGATTACCGATGGCGACGTGGCCGGCGTCATGCACTGCGCCGAGCCGCACAAGACCGGAATCGACATGTATATGGGATCTGGTGGGGCACCCGAGGGCGTTCTGGCCGCGGCGGCGCTCAAATGCATGGGCGGCCAGATGTATGGCCGACTCACCTTCCGCAACGAGGACGAGGTCGCCCGCGCCCACAAGGCCGGCATCGAGGATCTCGACAAGATCTACAACCGGGACGAGATGGTAACGCGCGACGTGATCTTTGCCGCCACCGGCGTGACTGACGGCAACCTGCTGCCGGGAGTGAAGCGCGAGCCGCACCGGTTCACCTGCGAAACCCTGCTGATGCGTTCCAAGACGGGCTCCGTCCGCCGCATCACCTACTCCAACCCGGTCTGATCCGGGATGGCGGCGTTCCTCGGGGTCGAGCAATCGCTCACCGGCCGGACATGGGTCGGACCGTCCATCGAACAGGAACGCCGCGCCGAAGCCATGGCGCAGGCGACCCGGCTTCCCGGGCCGCTGTGCCACACGCTGGTGCGCAGGGGCATTACCGCCGAGGAGGCTGCGGGCTTCCTTGAGCCGACCCTGCGCGACCTGCTGCCCGACCCGCTCTCGCTCAAGGACATGGAACCCGCCGCCACGCGCGTGTTGCGCGCCGCCGAGCGCGGCGAGCGCATTGCCATTTTCGCCGATTACGACGTGGATGGCGGATCGTCGGCGGCGCTGCTGATCTCCTGGCTGCGCGACATGGGCCGGCCGGCCACGCTTTATATTCCCGACCGCATCGACGAGGGCTATGGCCCCAACCCGCCCGCCATGAGCCGCCTTGCCGCGGCCCATGACCTGATCGTCTGCGTCGATTGCGGCACTCTCTCGCACGAGGCGCTTGCCGCCGCCAAGGGCGCGGATGTCATCGTGCTCGACCACCATCTTGGCGGCGAGACTCTGCCCGCTGCCCTCGCCGTAGTGAACCCGAACCGGCAGGATGAGAGCGGCGATCTGGCCCATCTCTGTGCCGCTGGCGTGGTCTTCCTGCTGCTTGTGGAGGTAAACCGGCAGCTGCGTTCCAAAGGCGCCACCGGGCCGGACCTCATGGCGCTGCTGGACCTCGTGGCGCTGGCCACCGTCGCCGACGTGGCCCCTCTGATCGGGGTCAATCGCGCGCTGGTGCGCACCGGGCTCAAGGTCATGGCGCAGCGCAACCGCGTCGGCCTGCGGGCGCTGGCCGATGTGGCCAGTCTCAACGAGGCGCCCCGCGCCTATCATCTCGGCTACCTGCTCGGCCCGCGCATCAATGCCGGCGGCCGCATCGGCAAGGCCGATCTCGGCGCCCGCCTGCTGGCGACGGTCGAACCCGCCGAGGCACAGGCACTGGCCGAGCAGCTCGACCGCCTGAACCGCGAGCGGCGCGAGATCGAACAGCGGGTCACCGAGGAGGCGATGGAACAGGCCGAGGCGCGCGGCCTCGACGGCGCGCTCGTCTGGGCCGCGGGCGAAGGCTGGCATCCGGGCGTGGTAGGCATCGTCGCCTCTCGCTTGAAAGAGGCCACCAACCGCCCTTCCGTCGTGATCGGGCTGTCGGATGGCGAGGGTAAGGGTTCGGGCCGGTCGGTCTCGGGCATCGATCTCGGCGCCTCGATCCAGCGTGTGGCGCAGGAGGGGTTGCTGATCAAGGGCGGCGGCCACAAGATGGCGGCTGGTTTGACCGTTGCCGAGGACAAGCTGGACGCCACCATGGAGCGGCTGAGCGAGCTTCTGGCCCGGCAAGGCGCCGATGCCGGCGGCCCGCGTGACCTCAAGGTGGATTCGCTCCTGATGCCGGGCGCCGCGAGCGTCGAGTTGATCGAGAAGCTCGAAACTGCCGGCCCTTTCGGCGCCTCTGCCCCTGCCCCGCGCTTCGTACTGCCCGACATGGCGATCCGCTTTGCCAAGAGGGTCGGCGAAAACCACCTGAAGGTCAGTTTCGGCGACGGGCTGGGCGCCCATATGGACGCGATCGCCTTCGGCGCCTATGACACGCCGCTCGGCCCACGGCTGGAACAGAATGGCGGCGCGCGGTTCCACCTTGCTGGCCGGCTGGAAGTTAACGAATGGAACGGCCGCCGCTCCCCGCAGCTCCGGCTGGAAGACGCCGCCGAGGCTTCCGGCGGCTGACGAAAACCCCGCTTGGAAATAATCCATCCCCGAAGCGAAAAACCGCTTGCGCGCCCCTGCGCCGTTTCCTAAATAGCGCCTCACCGATGAGCATGGTCCGTTCGTCTATCGGTTAGGACGCCAGGTTTTCAACCTGGAAAGAGGGGTTCGATTCCCCTACGGACTGCCATTTGGCACCAAAAGAGTGCCGCATTTTGCCCATAACACACTGATATTACTGCTTTTAATCTTTCGATCTCACTTGAGACGTAAGGTGTTTTGTCAGTTTTTTGCCCGAGGGCACCGAAACTTTCATCGCCACGTTGGCGCGCCGTTACCGGGTGATAGACGAGGGCTGGGCGACGACGCCGCAGGGATATTTCGATCAGAAATTGGTGGTTGTCTTTGACGACGGCACGCTTGGCGAGTTCCAATTCTGGCCGCCGGGGATGCTCGAGGCCAAGGGAAAACGCGGCGGCCACAAGCTCTATGAGATTGCGCGGGGTCCAGCGTCAACGCCGGAGCAGGTAGCAGACGCCGAGGCGAAGATGATTGCGCTTTACGGCGAAGTCGAGGACGCCAAGTCGCTCGCCTGGCGGGAACTCGATCTCGAGCCGGAGCCCTTGCAGCCCGGCGGGCGCGAGGCTACATTGCTTTTGGGCTCGCCCGCGGCCGGCAAGTCCACGATCGCAAACGAGATCGCAGTCGCCCGCGGCGCCGCAATCCTAGACAGCGACGAGATCAAGAAAACGATCCCTGAATTTGACGGGGGGATCGGCGCCGGCGCGGTCCATGAGGAAAGCTCGGATCTCGCGAAGCTGGTTGAGGCCGAATTGCTCGCCGGCGGCTACAATGTCGTTATCCCGAAAGTGGGCGGCTCGGCCGCGTCGATCGAGAAACTGGCCGGCCGGTTGCGCGCGGCCGGCTACGAGATCCGGCTCGTGAATATGGCCGTGACGAGCGAGAACGCTTACAAGCGAATGATCGGGCGCTATGTGAGTTCTGGCCGGATTATCCCGCCGGCCTATGTGGACGCGATCGGCGACAAGCCGTCATCCGTGTTCCGCGAGTTGAAAGAGAAGGGGCTTTTTGATGGTTACGCGGAAATCGACAACAACGGAGGGAAGCACGATGCAAAACCCGTCTCAGAGCTCGAAGGGGTCAACCCCCTCGAAGGAAGCCGCTTTGACCCCGGAAGAGAAGTTGACGCAGATCTATCTCCGGGTGGACGAGAACGAGGGCAAGGAAATGACCCCGTCGCACAAGAAAATTCTGGCGAAGCTTCGGGCGGAGCGAGGGCAGAAAACGCACTGACGGAAGAGACTGGCGCCGGCGAGCAGGTGCTCATGGCCGGTGTCGCGCCCGTCACGCTGCGCGATCGGCTCGAGGCGCAGGCAGACGCGCGAACGCCCTGTCCATCTTTGTCAGTTTTTTGCCAATTGCCCCTGCAAAAGGGTGCATATTGGGGACACCTTCACACACCTTTCGGTGTACACTCTCCTTTCTAAGCCCTTGTTTTTAAAGGACCGTGACACACCTTTCGGCATTCCCCTACGAAATCGGAGAAGTATGAAATGCGTAAGCTTCTGATTGCGTCGCTTGCCCTGTTCGGCCTGTTCGGCCAGGCAGCCCCGGTGATTTCCGAGGAGGTCGCCGCCGCCGCACCCAATGCCGCCTTCGTCGGCGATGCCAAGGTCGTGGCGATCTACGGAAACTCCTACACGCACTACAACAACAACCTGAACACGCGCCTGCGTGACCTGACCCGCTCCCTTCTGCCCAACAATGCGAAGGGCTACAGCTATCGCGGCCTGAGCATTTCCAGTGCCCGCCTCGGCTGGCACTTGCCCAATCTCCGGTTCCAGAACGAGCAAAAGCACTGGGACGCGGTGATCTTCCAGGGCAATTCCATAGAACAGATCCACCAAAAACCCGAGGCGCGCGCCTATTTCACGGAATCGGCAACCGAGATGGCACGGATCGCGCACGACGCCGGTTCGAGCGTGGTCTATTTCATGACCTGGGCCCGCAAGGCCAATCCCGAACAGACCGAGGCGCTGGCCAGGGCTTATGTCGAGATCGCCGAGAAGACAGGAGGATATGTTGCGCCCGTCGGGCTGGCTTTCGCGCGGGCGATGCAGGAGCATCCGGAGATCGAACTCTATTTCGTCGACGGCAAGCATCCCTCGCTGGAAGGCACCTATCTTGCAGCCTGCGTCTTCTTCGCGACGCTTTACATCCAGTCGCCTGTCGGAGGCGACGTTCCGATCGGTTCGGACATGTCCAAGGAGACGGCCGCAAAACTCCAGGCCATCGCCTGGGAGACGGTTCAGGCCTTCCGGAATACACTGTGATCTGCACGTGCCGGCGCTCTCGCGGGAGCGTCGGCACGCCAGTGAAAACCCGACCTCCGCGCCCGCAGTTCCGCGACGCCCGCCCCGTTCGGTTTCGAACCGGGAGTCCGAGACACCTGGCAGATGCTACTGCCCCCTGCCAACAGATGCCAAGGCGGCGCTCGCTACCCGGCAAGCATCGTTTCGAGGACGCGGACGATCATGGCGTGATCGTCCTCCGAGGCGAGCCCTGAGACGGTGACGGCCCCGACAACGCCTGTGCCGGCCACGCGGATCGGAAAACTGCCGCCATGCGCGGCATAGTCCATCGGGTCCAGCCCAAGATCGGCCCCGACCGTCTTTTCCGCGGCAGCGAACTGAAGACCGACCAGCATCGAGGCGCGATGTTTGCGCAGCACAACGTTGCTCTTGCGCCGCGCCCAGTGGTCATTGTCCGGCGCGCTCCCGGGCAAGGCGGCGTGAAAGAGCGTGCGGTCCGGTGTGCGAATGTCGACCACCACCGGGGCCGCCATTGTCCGCGCCTCTGAGACGAGCGCCAACCCGAGCGCAATGGCGGTTTCCTCGTCGAAATGGGAAAAGACGAGGGCGTCTTCCTGCTGCGCGATCTCGGCTGCGGTCGGCATCGGAGATGTAGCGTTCATTGTCGGCTTTCCTTTTCAATTCTCGCACAGGATCGCCGAGCTTTCATGGAATGGAAAGCGTCGAGAATGGTGTTTTCGGCAGTTCAAGAACGACGGAGCAAAGGAACCTTTAACAATAGAACGGCGTACGGCATGCGTCCGCCGGTTCCCGAGACTCAAAATGGATTTGGCCCGTGGAAATGGGGGCCGGACAATTTCGAGAGCACTGAGACAGACAGAGTACCATCTCGTGACTTCAAAGCTTTTTGCACCGCGCACGACTACAGCGACTGAAAAACTCGCCGCGAGCGCCGGCCTAATCCGCAAGCGTTTCAGTTCGCAGAAATCATCTTTCCGGTATGGGGACGTGCTTTGTCAGCCAACGCCCAACAAGATGGCCTGCTCTTTCCAGTCCGCCGAAATATCATGCGCCAGGCACCAATCAGTTGTCAGAAACGCCGGCTGACGCCCCTCGACGACCAGTCGTGCAGGCTATCGCGATCTTGAGCGGATTTTCTGCAAGGCGTGGTACGGGAACCCCGAATGTTGAGGCGCCGGCACCGGATCGCACAGGGAAGAGAAGCACCGCGACCAAAGAACATTTCCGACGGTTCTCGAACCAATCCCTACAGCCCTAATTCGAAGACAGGCTTCAATCTGGCCGTCCATTGCCCAGGTATCTCGAGGATCGCAGACTGGCAGTCGTCGGCCCTCTCCGAATGTGGTGGATTCGCAAACGCATCAATCCAGATCGTATTGCATGTAGATGAAATAGGGATCGACCTCGATCGGATCGGAGCATTCGGGATAGCGGTCGATGAACCGGAACCCGATGCTTTCGTAAATACGCAGCATGTCCCGATTGTTCCGGAGCGCGTTCACGAGGAGGGTTGTCCAACCCATTTCGCGCGCGGCGTTGATCCGGGCATCGACGATGGCGCGTCCAAGCCGGTGGCCGGTGGCCTCGGGCCGGACATAGAGGCGTTTCAGCTCGCCCGCGCCGGTACGCGCCTGGTGCAGCGTGCCGCACCCGACGAGCCGGTCACTTTCGTCATGCACCAGGATGAGCCGTCCGGTCGGGGGTAGAACCCTATGCAGGTTAGGCCAGAAAGAGGCGATCAGGTCCTGCGGTGTGTAGCGAGGCGGGCCGCCGGCCACTGCGAGTTTTTTCAGGATGACGCCGTAATATTCCAGTAGCAACGCGTCGAGCGCGGGCCGGTCGGCAACTTCCGTCACGGAGGATATCCTGTAGGTCATCTTTCCAGCTTCCGTGCTTTCGTTCGAACCAGGCGCTGACCCGATGCCGGCCCTGGTAGGCGCCGAAATGCGCGCCGCAGTGGTGCCCACCATCACGCCCACCCGAGCTGACGCAGCGCCTGAGCGTCATTCCATATCTTGGTCATGTGGCTGATCCTGTCGCCCTCAAAGGCTATGACATAGGCATAGTCCGACGCAACCGCGCGCCCCGTGGCAGCCACTGGCCCGCCCGCGCCCGTCTGGGTGCCGCGGAACACCGCCGACGCGACCACCGTCCCGCGATCCTCGTCAGCCGCAAAAGCCGTCAGTTCGTAGCGTCCGTCCGGGATCGGCACCAGCAGACCCTTCATCCATTCGGCATATTCGGCGAGGGTTTCCGTTTCGGCCAGCGCATCGGCCTGACAGGAAAAGCTTGCGAAGTCCTTGCACCAGGCCTTGCAGGCGGCCCAACCTCCACCCGTCTCGCAGGCTTCGAAAAAATCACGCGCAGTCTGTTCGATTGTCATTGGCGTATCCCCTGTCAAACATGACAGAAGGATGCTCTTGGGATCGCGCCATGGATATCAGGCAGGTGTAGTAAATTGTCATCGCGCCGTGCAGTATTCTGCTACAGCATTTGCATTATTGCGTGATGCCGGCGCCCGGAACAGGATGATCGGCCGTTCGAACGAGGACAGTTTCCGCCCATGTCGCCCGACGAGATGCTCAGCCCCCGCGAGATCGAGATCGCCAGCTCCTATGCGGCAGGTGCCACCTACCAGCAGATCGCCGAGCGCCTGCACCTCGCCCCATCGACCGTCCGCACCCATCTGGCCACGATCTATCGCAAGCTTGGCGTGTCTTCCAAGCTTGAACTCAGCAAGTTGATCGCCGGCGCCGTCCCGATCGACCCGGCGACGGAATTTCCGCCGCGCCCGGACAAGCCGTCGATTGCCGTTCTGGCCTTCGAGAACATGTCTGGCGATCCCGCGCAGGAGTATTTCTCCGACGGGATTACCGAGGAGATCATCACCGCGCTCTCCCGCTCGCCATGGCTCTTCATCATCGCCCGAAACACGACCTTCACCTACAAGGGCCAGAGCGTCGATGTCCGGCGAGTGGCGACAGAACTTGGCGTTCGTTTCGTTCTCGAGGGCAGCGTGCGCCGGGGCGGCGATCAGGTCCGCGTCACCGCACAGCTGATCGACGGCCTGACCGGCGGCCATATCTGGTCCGAACGTTACGACGGCCGGATCGAGGACGTGTTCGAATTGCAGGACGAGATCACGCGGCAGGTCGTCGCCTCGATCCAGACCGCCGTACATTTGAACACGATCGAGGAACCGGTGGAACGCCTCAGCCGACCGGACCTGACCGTTTGGGAGCTGACGATGCGATCGTGGCGCCTGCTCTACGACTTTACCCCGGAGGCCTTAGCTGCCGCCAAGACGCTTCTGGAGCGGGCCCTGGCGCTCGATCCCGAAAGTTGCGAGGCCAACCTGCTCCTGTCTCTCGTCAACCATCATCAGGCCATCATAGGGTTCGCGCCGGACAGGATGCAGGCGATGGAAGCCGCCTATGCGCTTAGCCGGCGGGCGACCCGCCTCGGCGACCGAAACGAATATGCGCATTGGGCGTTTGGTCTCTCCTGCTTGGGGGTGGACCGGCTCGACGAAGGGATCGCGGCGCTCGAACGGGCCGTGGACCTGAACCCCAATTGTTCGGTCGCCCATGGCAGTCTCGGGACGGCCCTCGCACTGGCGGGACGAACCGACAGGGCAATTCGCAACCAGGAGATCGCGATCCGAATGAACCCGAGAGACCCGAGCATCTTTTTCCGTTTTTCCGGTCTTGCCCTCGCGCACTACATTGCCGGCCGCTACGAAGTCGCCATCGAATGGGCCGAACGCTCCATTCACCGCATGCCCGGCTGGTATCGCGCGCATTTCATCCTGGCCGCGAGTCATGTCGCGCTCGGGCATACCGAGCAGGCAAAGGAGACAGTCCGGGCCTGCCGCGCCGTTCTGCCCGATATCCGTATCTCGGAGATCGACAGGATTCCAATCAAGGCGACCGGCAAGATGGGGGAGTTGCGTGCCCGCCTGAGTGAAGCCGGGTTTTCCTGAGATACGTGCCGCTGAAAATCCGGACGCTGTGACGTGAAAGCCCGCTTGCCACCCTTGGCCTCGAACGACCTTGTCACCACGATCCGTGGTTATGGGGTAGGTTGCCGACTTGCGGTGGCGCAGAGAGACGCCGGGTTTCGAGACGGTATGACTGTCGGCTTCCATCTTCTCAGAACCGCCGCATCGCGAATGCAGAGCAAATTCGGCTTCCGCTCTCTCAAGCAATTGCTGCCCAAGCACGTCTGGGCCAGGCTCAGATGCAGGCAACGCAACCGTATGGAGATCATGCCCGGTCGGTTGAAGGATTGGCAGCGTGTCACCACCCGACACGACAAATCTCCATTGGTTTTCCTTTCCTCAGTCGCACTGACCAAAACCGTCATCTTGTGGCTTTGAAATTGATTGGGCTGGAGCCCAAAGGCTCTCCACCAAAGCGGGTCAAGTCCAATTTGGATTGCAAACGTTTCCGGACAACCCACGTCGAGTAGCGCCCCGGGCTTTCGCCTCCCATGTCCTCCGGGACAGTATCATCTCCCAAGAAAGGCCACTAAAGCGTACCGCCAAAAACCTGAATCGTTGGGATTCCGTTGAAGCCTGATCTGTGATTCATCCTGTTTGGGAGGATGGATCATGTCAGCACCTTTGCCGGACGTGCTGCGGCTGCGGTTTCAGAAGTTGGTTGAAGTAGGGTTAAGCGGGCGCGCGGCAGCGTTGCGGTTAAAGCTGTCGCCAGCAACAGGGGCCAGATGGGCGCTCTCGATCCGGCGCACGGGCCGTGCCTGTGCCGCTCCCCAAGGTCGTCCCAAAGGCAAGGGAAAGCTCGATCCGCATCGCGCCTTCTTCGCCGAGATCATCGGGCAGGACGGGGACATCACGATGCCGGAAC
>NZ_FNEK01000154.1 GCF_900099935.1 Aliiruegeria lutimaris
CGTTGGGCATGGCATAGTCCTCCTGACTGGAAGGAATCATGCATCTATCCCAAAAGGAATCCCCGACGATTCAAGGTGAGATGGAACCGCTTTAAGAGACGCGTTCGCCTCGGAAAGTCGAGACGCACTCAATGCCATAAAGAGAACGAGGGGTACGTTGAAAAAACGCCCATAGAAGAACGGGAGCATGTTTAGCATTAGAGTAAAGATTAGCAGGGCGACTAGCGTCAGTATTCCATCTTTCTGGGAATGCCTCATTCGCATCGCCTGCATCGCCAAAAAAACGCCAGTCAGCAGTAGCCCGACAAGCCCCATCAAGGACAGTATGCCACCCTCGGTCAGCGCCAGAAGGAAGGCGTTGTGCACCGGATTTTGATGCATGCTGGCCTCCCGATACTGGTCAGCGCCTAGTCCAAAAATCAGCGTGTCGCGCGCCACCTGCAGCGCCTCTTCATTTAGGTGCGCCCGGCCGACAAACGTACCGGCCTCGGCCGCGCTCCCACTGACGATTGCCCCGAATACACGTTCCTGAAAGACTGCAGGCAGGAAATATGCCCCATATTCAAAAGATACTTTTGCTGCTCCAACTACCAGAAGGAGCGCTGCAACGATGTGGCGAGCCGTGCCGCAAAATAGCACGATCGCCCCTATGCCCAGTATGCTGGTCAACAGGCCGGAATTCGACCCCGTCAGCAGGACACCATAGAACAGGATCGGCAGCCCGAGGACTACCCATCGGGCCCGGAGGCGTCCCATTAGATGAAGCCCCAGAAGCAACACCATGGCGATGGCCGACAGAGCGGCGCATTCGTTTGCCCGCTCGACAAGAGAAAGAAGCCGGCCGTTTCCAGAGACTAGGCGCAAGCTCGGCTCATCGATGAAATGCACCACGTAAATTCCAAACAGGTTGACGAAGACCATGGACGCCAACAGAACTTTGAGCAACGCGACCACTTGTGCGTGGCTTCGCCCAGCCAGCACGACTGGCAGCAACACCAAGGAGAAGAAGTACTGGGAGAAAACCCTCGCAAGGTCCAGCGGGTCTCCATTCACCAGCGACCCGAGTATCAACCCGCCGCAGAAGAGCAGAACAGAGATCAGCCAGAGGCTGGTGCCTGGGCCGAAGAAGTTTAAACTTATTCGGCTGGTGGCCAGCGCGACGACGAAGGCCATAATCATCGCCACGTCCGAGGCTGTGACATAAATCGCGTCGAAACGCAGGTAGTTCATTGGTGACAGGCCCACCGCGAGGGCGGCGAGGGTTCCGGATGCGTTTGCCGCTCCGGCCTCCCGAAGCCCGAAGAAATCCCGTCGGGTTCTTCCGGTTGAACTCCTCCCTTGCCCGCGCACCTGAGCGGGAACGAGCCGCGTCATGAAACACTCTCCTGGGCTATCGAGTTTCGTTCGAGCACGCAGTGTTGCAGCAGCGAAATGACAGCGAGGTTTCTGTTGACAATTAGCCTTAGAAACTTTGGGTTTTCGGCCGGAGCATGTTGCCGGAGTTCAAGCGCGATCCGGTGCCCTCGGCGCGTCACTTCTTGCCGTTTGATGACGAAAGTGAGAAGATCATGCGCAAGGTTGATCATCACGAAACGAGGCTGCCCCTTGCTATTCAAACAGCCTATTCGGGTTTGATCTGCAACCAATTCCATTGGCGTAGTTCCCATCCCCGGGCAATGTCGCCAAGCCAGTGTGAAGGACATCCGTGACACGAAAGCCACTTTCGGCCAAGTGACGTTTCGTGCCAAGCGACCTCGACTAAATCTCACCATACATCTTTACCTAGTTGCCTATCCGCGACAAGGGAGAAAACCGAGCCCACTGAACCGCCCCGGTTTCACCGGAGGCTCCGAAGTAAGTATGGATGGAGCCTATGGGACAAGACAGCAGATTGAACCGCTATTCACCTGAGACCCGCGAGCGAGCGGTTCGGATGGTTCTGGACGATGCGGGTCGGCATCAGGACCGATCAGCCGCGATCCGGGCGATTGCACTGAAGATCGGATGCAGCCGGGAATCCCTGCGCAGGTGGGTTGCGCAGAGCGACGTGGACCGGGGCCGCCGGGATGGGGTCACCAGTGACGAACGCGCCAGAATCCGGGAGCTGGAGCGTGAGGTGCGAGAACTGCGCCAGGCGAACGAGATCCTGAGAAAGGCGAGCGCGTATTTTGCCCAGGCGGAGCTCGACCGCCCACTGAAGAGATGATTTCCTTCATCGACGAGCACCGGATGGAACACTGGGTCGAGCCGATCTGCAAGGTGCTGCCGATTGCCCCGTCCATTGCCGGCAGGCGATTGGAAGCAATCGCCGAGAGGGACCTACTATGCCGGGCTCTAGGTTGCTCGCGATCCGTCCCGTGCCAGTGATCGCGCCCGCCGTGACGCCGAGTTTATGCCGGAGATCCAACGGGTCTGGGAAGAGAACTTCGAGGTCTACGGAGTGCGCAAGGTCTGGCACCAGTTGCGGCGGGAGGGCTTCAGCGTTGCCAGATGCACCGTAGAGCGCCTGATGCGAAAGCTTGGAATACAGGGCGTTATACGTGGCAAAGCTCAGAAGACCACCATCCCGGACCCGGCGCTGCCATGCCCACTGGACAAGGTAAACCGGCAGTTCCGAGCGCCCGCACCCAATACGCTCTGGGTCAGCGACTTCACCTATGTGTCGACGTGGCAGGGCTTCGTCTATGTCGCCTTCGTAATCGATACTTTCGCCAATCGCATCGTCGGCTGGCGTGCGTCCCGATCACAGCAGACCCAGTTTGTCCTCGATGCCCTCGAACAAGCACTCTACGAACGCCGGCCCGCTGATGGTCTGACCCATCATTCGGATCGTGGCGGGCAATACCTGTCAATTCGCTACACCGAGCGTCTGGCCGAGGCGGGCATTGAGCCGTCTGTCGGCAGCGTAGGAGACTCCTACGACAACGCGCTGGCGGAAACGATCATCGGGCTGTTCAAGGCGGAAGTCATACATCGCCTGGGACCATGGAAGTCAGCCGATGCTGTCGAGTGGGAAACCCTGAAATGGATTGACTGGTTCAACAACAGGCGCCTTCTCGGCCCCATCGCGAACATTCCGCCAGCCGAAGCCGAAACGAACTTCTATGAAGCGACAGAGAGAGGTGGCTCGGTTTGTCTGAACAGTTTGGAGCCGTTTTCTAAGTGTATGTTCCGCTCAGTTATGCCGCGACCGGGATTGGCCGGGGCAGG
>NZ_FNEK01000149.1 GCF_900099935.1 Aliiruegeria lutimaris
TTGCGAGGTCGGGCCCGTCACGCACCATCTGTGCAAGCTCCGCCTTCTGCTCGGCGTTCAGGAGCGGTGTCGGGCCCGCTGAGTAGCGGTTCGACAGACCGTCGATCCCCTCGGTGTTACGGCGATGCACCCAGTCGCGCAGGGTTTGTCGATCCATGCCGCAGGTCTGTGCCGAGGTTGTGCGATCTGCGCCTTCCAGAACCAGAGCGATCGCCAGCATCCGCCGGGCCGCCTTCGCATCCTTCGTGCGTGTCGCCGCGGCCCGAAGCTCGCCAGCCGACATGTCCTTCCGCGTGATCTCAACTGCCATCGAAGCCTCCATCCGTCGATGGCAGTGATTCAGATTCTTACGCCGATGGGAATCCCGCGCGAGTCAGCGCTCGAGGCCGTTGGTATTACACATTTCTCCGGTCATAATTGCCGGCAACTTTCTGATTTTGTGAAGGGTTGTGGAAGGGGTGGCAAGGTTCGAGCCCGTGACCGGCGGTTTTGATCGATCTCGGCCCTTTCCGACTGCCGCGCTCGAATAACGCCCTGTTCAGCTGTCGCGACGAGATCGCATTGATCCTGGGCTTTCCCGGAAACAGCCAGCCCTCCGGCCGCGCCTCGCGCCAGTAATCGCGCAACAGGTTCAGCAATCCCGGCGACAACATCTCCTTGCGGTCCTTCCGTCCCTTGCCCTGCTCGACATGGATCAGCATCCGGTCGCTGTCGATATCGCCGATCTTGAGACTGCAGACCTCGGCCGCCCGCAGCCCGGCGCCATAGGAGATGCTGAGCGCGGCCCGGTACTTCAGCCCTGGCCCCGGGGCCACCGTCAGAAGCTCGCTGACCTCTTCGATGCTCAGAACCACCGGCAGTTTGCGCGGCTGGCGCCGGTACTGCAGGTGCCGCGTGAAGTCTTCGTGGCCGCAGGTGACGACCAAAAGAAACCGCAGGGCCATGACCCGGGCATTGAAGGTCGGCAAAACACCATCAAGAACACGCCGGTGGTTTGTGGGTTTGCGCCCATTCGGGGCGCGAACAGACAAGATGAAACGCTCAAAGAACGCCCACTCCTCGTCCGACATCAGGTCTCGTGCCAAGCTGGTCTCCATCGCAGATACCAGCTTGAATCACGCCTATCGCCGAGTGTGAATCCCTTTTGTCAACACGACCTAGGGCCGTTGGTATAAGTCTACTATTGCAAAGAGCTTACACACTTTCACACACGTCTGGCACACTGAGGCGGATTGGAGTGCCCCTGCGCGGTTCGCGCGTTGCCGCTCAGCTGTCGTTCACAGCCAGCCTCTGCCCCTCGTCCAGCGGGTCGGACCCGGACCGGGCTGCGCGTTCGCCGATCTCCTGCGCGGCCACAGCCAGCGCCGCAAAGGTCGCAATTAGCAATGTCGGGTCCGGCGTCGTGCCGGAGACCAGCATCGAGGCCAGGATCGTCAGCGTGCCGATCCGGGCGGCGGTGAAGACGCGCCTCACCTCGAAATCTTCGCTCTGCGACGGCCGGCCGACCGCCTGCCAGACGAAGCCGAGAAACGCCAGCGTGCCCGGTACTCCGACCGTTCCCAGCAGCACCGCTGTAAGCCCGTTGGACCGCAGCGAGCCAACCCCGGCACCGAGCCCCCAGGTCTCCACGAAGGCGTCGAACCCCGCCTGCGCCCAGGCTCCGCGTTCCATCCCCGAGAGCGTCGTTCCCTTGGAAAAGACCAGCTTGTCGAGCACTTTGGATATCATCTCCAGCGCGGGAGTAAGCACCATCGTTAGGCTGATAACGATCGCAAGTACCGCTACCAAGATCACAAGCACATGGGCAAAGACCCGCGATATCCCCGGCCGGAGGTAGCTGCGCGCGTGCAGCGCCACCAGCATCAGCGCCACTCCCAGTGCCGCCAGCCCTGTGCTCGAAAGCGACATCACAGTGGCCGAGAAACTGAGCCAGGCCAGCGCGCCATCCCGCGTTCGCCGGCCGATCAGATAGGAAATCATAAAATAGCCGAAAAACCCTGCCGAGACCGAGCCAAAACTCGACGCTTCCGCAAAACCGCCGATGATGCGGGGCAGACCGCTCACCGTGTGCTTATTTGCGAGCGAGTAATCGGCGGTGCGAATCAGAGAAAGCAGCCCGTCCAGCGCCGCGAAATCCAGCGCACCGAGGGCAAGGTTGATTCCCGCCGCCCAGACCATTCCGCGCTCCACGAACGCCAGCCCCCGCCGGCGTACCACCAGCACCGTGGCAAGGAAGAACCCGCTGGAGAGCAGGATATATCCCGCCTGCGCGAAGTTCGAGTTGCTCGGGTACAAGGGCGTCATGGTGGAGGGGAAGTAGCGGCTGACAGGGGTGCCACTGAAGGTCACCGACATCGGGAACACCATGAACCTACCCTGGAACAGCCGAACCAAGATCAAGGAAGAGAACAGCGCATAGAGCGCGAAGATCGCAAGCCACAGCGCCGCCCTCGGCAGCACCGGCAGCATGCCGCCGGACTCGTTCGCCTGCACCGCACCCAAGCTGACCCATCGCAGCATCAGCACCCCGATGGTCAGCATCGCCAGCGCCTGTGCGAGCAGGATGGAAAGCCCGCCGACCACGGCCCCGGCGAACATGCCGAAGGGCAGCACGGCGATGGTCATCGGAATCCCCCTGTCGGCGTCCCGAAAACTCAGGACAAGCCAGATCAGAAAGAAAACAGCAGAGGCGGGAAAGACGGTCATGATCCTCCTGCGTTCACTGTCCTGCACACCCAGCCCCCACCCTTGCACGGCTGACCTACCCCGGCAATGGCATCGGTAAAGCCCCTAGCATTGAGTCGCTCAGCGCAGCAGGGCGCACAAGCCCGCGTCGCGGCCGCGGGATGCCGTTTCGAGTCTATTGGCCGATTGTTGGCAAACGGGGCCAGCCAGGGGAAAATCCTGTGCGCAGCCAACAATGACCAGCCGGTCGCTTTCGCTCCGATCACAACTGACCCTCCGGTCACAAACGGTCAGTCGCCCGGAATAGTGGGAAAACTCGAGCGACCGTTGTGCTCGCCCTACCGACAGATCCTAGCGCGCTCCGCAACGCGCTAGCATCGCGGGCGAAGGCCGGCAACCCGGTCCTGCCGGACCAGGCGCAACCCGCGCCGGACGGCACACGCCCGGTCCGCGATTTCGACCTTGCCAGAGAATGCGCCCGGTCGCCGACAATGCTCATCTACCTCCCACACAGAAATCGCCGCCATGGCGGCATGCGGTTCCTGGAGCTCCGCTGCTGCGGCCTTGCCGTCGCGGTGCTGGACATGCGCTGCCGTCACGGCACCGGAGGGGCTTTGCCCCGTACGCCATCGACGCCGCCATTGGCGCAGAGACGCTGAACTGGATCGTCGCACCTTGGTCGCTGCGGCTCGGCGCTCGGGGATACGCAGTCCTGCTGGCCGCCCGCGCCTACCCGGCTTACCGCGCGACGGTCCCCGTTGCATCCGGCGTGGCGGCTGGAATCGTCGATGGCCCACAGGGCGACTTCTTCCTATGTGGGGCCGGCAATTTCAAATTGGAGATCACGGGTTGGTTCCGAACCGAGACCGGCACGACGTCTTGGCATTCCAGATATCATAGCGGCGTTCCTGCCGAGGTGCCATGTCAGCTGCCCCCCGAGGAGGTAGTCTCGCTGATGCAGCGGAGCCCGAACGATTTCGAAATCGCCGAGGACTGGCACGCGGCCGGTGTCATCACCGGCGCACCGATTTTGGCTGGCCTACCGCGGCAGCCACGCCCCTGCCCCAGCTCCTCTCAGGCCACGGCACGCCGTAGCCGACGCGCCGGATCTCGCCCGAGTACCACGCGCCATTCGCTCCGGCCCGGCACCGCCGGTTTTCTCGCTTGGCTGCTCGCTCTCCGGCACCGGCGTCCCTGAGATGCACGGTGGCCCGGTGCTGCTGAACGAGATCGAATCCAGCGCCTTGATCCTCCTCCACACCAGCGATCCAGTGGACGTGCTACAGCGCGCAGCCGGCCCGACCACCGCCGTGCGCCCACTTTTGGCGGACGTTTCGAAATTCGGCATCGCATTGCGTCTATGGAAAAAATCACGCAAAAATATTCGTTTCTGACGCCACATCCTGCAATAGAATTGCGTCGTCGTGACGGATTCGAACCCGTCCCCGTCAATGCCCCCCGCGCCTAAACCGGCCGAGTCAAGATTCCATGCCAGTAACAGCTTCACTCGGCTGGAGCGAAACATTCAGACTGGAGGAACCAACCACGCTGAAGCGGAACCTGGCTCCAGCCGCGACTCCATCCCCTCGGATCCGCGGTCTCGGTACTGTCCAACCCCATTTCTATGGGCCATTTCTGAGTAGAGTTTCGGGAGCCAGCGGACGCATTCCGAGCGCCTGATGCAGGCGGGTGTGGTTGTACTCTTTGAGCCAGCAATTAGAGCGTGTCGCGGCCTATCTGATTCAGGCTTCCCAGATTGGTTGTGATGTGATTCCCTTCTGTTGAGGCAGATATAGGGGTCTCAGATGGGCAAACCACATCCAATAGAGCTACGCGAGCGCGTCGTCGCCTTTGTCGATGAAGGTCACGGGCACCGCGAGGCGGCGCGGCACTTCCGGGTTTCGCCGAGATTTGTGAACGATCTGATCAAGCTGCGGCGGGAAACCGGATCACTGACACCACGACCGCAAGGTAACGGAGGTGGTCACCGCAAACTGGCCGGCGTGACCGGCTGGATTGAGGCGCGCATCGCCGACAAG
>NZ_FNEK01000014.1 GCF_900099935.1 Aliiruegeria lutimaris
CGGGGCTCAGAAGTTTCCCCGTGCAGCTTCCTTCAGGATGAGCTTGTCCAGCGTCAGGTCTGACACGGCTTTTCGAAGCCGTTCGTTCTCTTTCTGAAGCCGCTTGAGCTCCTTCAGTTGGTCGGTTCCCATCCCGCCGTACTGCTTGCGCCAGCGATAGTAGGTCTGCTCCGTTATGCGCACCTCGCGGATCGCATCCACACGCGCAATTCCTTGCCCGACAAGCACATCAACCTGCCGTAACTTCTGAACTATCTCTTCCGGCTTGTGCCGCTTGTTCGCCATTCTCAGTCCTCCGTTCCCTAAACATAACGGTGGACCAGTTCAGACGGGGCACTCCAGATCAACGGACCATTTTAGGTATGCGATTTCGTAGGGTGTCACAGCTTCCCTTCGTCCGTTCACTGCATCGAGAAACAACCTTTGAGCATCGGTTTTGGCAGGGCGCTTACCCGACGCCAAGGCTTCCAATGCTGTGATGCAGGGGCGCAGCAACTGTATTTCTTTCGGTGTCAACTTCGCCATCATTGTACCAACTTTTAGACAACAGAAGTATTGAGCGATCCGATTCCTTCCTCAACTGGGCGTTTCGGCACACAATCCGATTACGTCGACCAATAGCACCTTTGGTGTAACCCAGCGACACACCAACTTTTTTACGTTATTGATTTTATTGGCAAAATGGCGGAGAGACAGGGATTCGAACCCTGGGATCCCTTGCAGGATCAACGGTTTTCGAGACCGCCCCGTTCGACCACTCCGGCACCTCTCCGCGCTCCCGTGGTCAGGGTGGGCGCGGTTTAGTAATCTTGAGCCGCAGGCGCAAGTGCTTTTCTCGCCGCCGGTCGAGAAACTTGATACATTCTTTGCAATTGGATGCCAGCAACGATTCACCGCAACGGCGCACCGCGCCATGGGCAGGAGCCGATCATGACCGCAAGACTGCTTCTGGCACCCTTCATGATCCTGCTGGCGGTGGTGTTCGGCGTGCCGGTCGGAGCGGGCGACAAGGTCCAGGCCACCGAAGCACAGCGCGCCGAGATCGCGCCCTTGATCGAAAGCCTGCATTTGCAAGAACTGTTCGAGATCGTCCAGTTGGAGGGCCTGTCCCACGCGGCGGACCTGGAGAAGGACATGTTTCCGGGGCGTGGCAAGGAGCGCTGGCCGGAGCTCGTCCGCAAGATCTATGACCCCGAGCGCATGACCGGCATGCTGACCGATGCAATGGCCGCGGACATGCCGGAGAACATGGTCGAGGGCGCCAAGGACTTTTTCGACAGCGATCTCGGGCAGCGGATCCTGACGCTGGAGATTTCGGCGCGCGAAGCGATGCTGCAACCCTCGGTGGAGCGCGCCGCGCAAGACTACCTGGCCATGCTGCAGGATGATGGCGCGCCGCGCATCGCGCTGCTGGAGGAGTTCGTCGAGACCAATGACCTGGTCGAGAACAATGTCACCGCCGCGCTGAATGCCAGCTACGCCTTCTATACCGGTCTCAACGCCGCAGGCGCCTTTGGCGAGTTTCGCAGCGAGGAAGAGATGTTGCGCGAGGTCTGGTCGCAGGAAGAGACTATCCGGCTCGACTCCGGCATC
The DNA here is from genome assembly GCF_900099935.1 of Aliiruegeria lutimaris. Taxonomy (GTDB): domain Bacteria; phylum Pseudomonadota; class Alphaproteobacteria; order Rhodobacterales; family Rhodobacteraceae; genus Tropicimonas; species Tropicimonas lutimaris. The sequence goes on from NZ_FNEK01000014.1 coordinate 1,594, forward strand.
TGGGTCATGTCCTATCTCGCCATGGCGTACCAGCCGCTGAGCGACGCAGAGATCGAGCGCTATATCGCCTTTTGTACCTCTACGCCAGGCCAGCAGATCAATTCCGCGCTGTTTTCGGGGTTCGATGTTGTCTTCCGCGTGGTTTCGCGCGAAATGGGGCTCGCTGCGGCGCAGTTCATGGGGGGCTCCGACCTCTGATCCTGTGAGAACGCCGTGACACTCGGCCGTTTTGCGCTCCAAGGGGTGAAAATGGCGAGGAATTCCTTGACCCGTTGCCGTTTCTGGCCCATATGCAGGCCTCCGCTGGCGGATGCTCTGTCGCGGGAACAAGAACTACGCCCATTTGGAAGGGCGCGCTGTCCGAGGTGCCGGCAACCGGCCGTAACGCCCAGATCTGGGGACCGAAGCGACGCGGATACATGAAAAGGAAAGACCCATGTTTGCGGTCCTGAAAACCGGCGGCAAGCAATATCGCGTCCAGAAGGGCGATGTGCTTCGCGTCGAGAAGCTGGCGGCAACCGCCGGCGAAACCGTTCAATTCAATGACGTTTTGATGGTGGGTGGCAATGTTGGCGCCCCGCTCATCGACGGCGCGGCCGTGCAGGCCGAGGTCATCGACCAGATCAAGGACGCCAAGAAGATCACCTTCGTCAAGCGTCGCCGGAAGCACGGCTCGCAGCGGACCCGTGGCCACCGCCAGCAGCTCACCCTGCTGCGCGTGACCGAGATCCTCGAATCGGGCGCAGGCGAAACCGGCGTGAAAGCCGCAGTCGGCGCCGCCAAGGCCCCGGCCGAAGCCTGAGAGATAGGAGACTAGCGATATGGCACATAAAAAAGCAGGCGGTTCATCCCGTAACGGTCGCGACTCCGACGGTCGCCGCCTTGGTGTGAAGAAATACGGCGGCGAAGCCGTCATCCCCGGCAACATCATCGTGCGTCAGCGCGGCAACAAGTGGTGGCCGGGCGAAGGCGTGGGCCAGGGCAAGGATCACACGATCTTCGCCACCGCCGAGGGCGCAGTGAAGTTCCACAAGGGTCTCAAGGGCCGGACCTTCATCTCGGTACTTCCGGTCGCCGAAGCCGCGGAGTAGGTCGAAACCCGGACCTTCAGTCTTTGTTAGGGGGGATCGGCGATAAAGCCGGTCCCCCCAGCGATTCAACGCAATCAGGGCAATGTGATGACTGCTGCACTTGGCAACAGACAGGATCCAATCGTCTCTCTGCGCTGCAAGGCGCGGATCCGTCGGGTGCGTCCGTTGGTCTGGGCGATGATCTGGGCATCGCTGGCGCAAGTCAGCTGGCTGGCCTTCAAGGGGGCACAGGTCCGCCTGCAGCCCGACGCCATTGCCACCGGCTTGCCCGGCTTCCTGTATCGGCTGGTAATTCAGCCACTTGAATGGGTGATGAGCAGCTTTCACGGGACCGATCCGGCCCTGCTGGCCTTGCAGAGCGCGAGTCTCGTGGCCATCTGTATGGCAAATCTCGGAGTTCCCGGCCTTGTCACGCGTACCTTGGGAGGGGCACGCGCGGCTCGAGGTCGGTAAATCTTTGACGCTTCCCGGGAGGAGGGAAACGAAATGGAATTGAAGACGATAACCGGTCAACCGGTGATACAGGCAGAACGGATCACGTTGCGCCCATTACAGCGGTCCGATCGGGGCCTTCTCGAACTTTACGCCGGTGACGAGCGAATCGCGACCAGCACGCGGTCTATCCCGCATCCGCTGCCACCGGGCGCGGCCGAAGCGTTCATCACGCGCAGCCAGGCCCAGGGCCGCAACGAGGATGTGTGGGCACTTGACGGAACGGGTGCCGGGCTGGGGGAACTTGTAGGCGTCATCTCGCTTTCGCGCATGGAAGATGCACCTCATCAGTCGCAAATCGGCTACTGGGTCGCGCCGATCCTTTGGCATAGCGGTCTGGCTTCCGAAGCAGTCAGCGCGCTGCTGGCCGCCAACCCGCAGAATTGCGACACGGTCTTTGCCGAGGTGTTCCAGGACAATCCCTTCTCTGCCCGCATCCTGACCAATGCCGGTTTCCAGTATCTCGGCGATGCCGAGACCTTCTCGGTTGCCCGCGACGCCAACGTGGCGACCTGGACATATCTCAAGAAATTCTGAGACGTAACCGCCCGGCCTCGGCGGCCAAGAGACCCGCGGTGCCGACATGGTACCGTTCGGGGTGCAAGCCATCGCGTTTGGGCTGTTCGAAGTAATGGATCTCGCGAACCTTTTCCTGCCGCTCAAGGTGCTGTTACTGGTCGAGACGGAATTCGGTCAATTCGGACAAACCACCCACTGCTGTTCCGGCGTGACCGGGCTCCCGCCGCCGGTCGCCATTGTGCTCGCCATGGTCCGATCGGCCATGAACGCCGCTCCAGTTCCAGCGGAGCCGATGGCCCGGTGGCAGAAATCACGGAAACGGTCGTGAGGGCCTTTGCAAAGACGGGTGTCATGACCAATCCGCGCGCGACGATCACGTTCGCCATCAATGTGCTGCGCGCGAATGCGGTTGGGGGGTGACGGAAAATCCGGGTTACAATACGGTGATCATGTTTGAAGCCTATGCCGGGCCGCATGCATTGGTTTCATTGAAAAGGAATTTCAAATGACGTTGCCGTTTTCCAATGGAGGACTGAACCGGCGCTCTCGGAAAATATTCCCCTGTGTCCCGTTCAATGAAAGGGAACGGCGGTGACGGGAGGGCAATCCCGGCCCCGGCAAACTCTGACCGGCTCGCGGGCCTGGCTTGCCAAGCTGATTGGCGACCTGCGCGCGAGCTACTGGTTCATTCCCGGCCTTTGTCTGATCGCGGCACATCTTGTGGCGACCCTGACATTGCAGGCGGACCGCGCCTATCCCGAGCTGGTCTCTGCCCTGCCCTCCGCGTTTTCCCAAACGCAGGTCGAGGGCGCGCGCGGGCTACTAACGCTGATGGCCAGTTCGGTGATCGGCGTGGCCGGCGTGATGTTCTCCATGACCATGGTCGCGGTTTCCTTCGCGTCGGGCAATTTCGGTCCGCGGCTGATCGGGAATTTCATGCGGGACCGATGCACGCAATGGTCGCTCGGCATCCTCATCGGTACCTTCGCCTACTGTCTTCAGATCCTTCGCGCTGTGCATGCGGGCGGCGATGCGGAGGCCTTCCTGCCAAACCTGTCGCTCAATGCCGCCCTGTGGCTGACGCTGATTTCAATGGGTGTGATGATCTATTTTGTCCATCACGTTCCCGAAACAATCAATGTCAGCAATATCGCTTCCGCGCTTGGCCGACGGCTGGAAGCCGGGATCCGCGCGGAAATCGACGCCGGTCCGCCGGAGCCAGCGGCCGTGACACCGACCGGCGCGCCGGACGCCCAGCCCTGTCTCAGGCGTTCCGGCTATGTGCAGACACTGGACGCGGACCGCCTCCAACAACTCGCGGAAAGTGAGGATTGGCATATCCTGCTGAGAGCAGAGCCAGGCGATTTTGTCACTGCCGAAATGCCGGTGCTGGAAGTCTATGTGACTGCCCGAGAATCCGCACTGGATGAGAAGGATGAGGCGGCGTTGATCGCCTGTTTTGCGGTTGGAGACGAACGCACAGAGGACCAGAACCCCAGCTTCCTCGTCGATCAACTGGTCGAGATGATCGCGCGGGCGATGTCCTCGGGTGTGAACGACCCATTCACCGCGTGTGACTGCCTCAACCGTCTTTACGCCGCGCTTGATGTGGCGCTGATTTACAAGGGCGGGGTTCATTCTGTGGAGCGCGGACCGATGGGCCAGAAACAGTTGACCTTCCCTGCCCTTCTGAAGCGTTCCTTCGGCGCCAGCCTGCCCTATGTCAAAACGGACCGTATGGCTTGCGAGCACGCGGCGTCTCTTGTTGCACGGTTGCGGCCCTCTGCGCGCAATGAAGGCGAGGCCGAGGCTTTGGACCAGCTGTCGCGGAAACTAGCCGGTGCAGATCCGCACTCCGGTCAGTAACAGAACATAACGTCCTTCAGCACGATAGCGGGTTCCTCTTCGTTCTCCACATGAGCCGCACCGAAACGCGTTGATCGGGGCAAAAACCGCGGTGATCGGGGCAATAGCAGGTTTCTCCGGGCATCTGCTCGTTGCGTTGACCATCGCGCCGATCAGTCTGTTTCTGGAATCCCTTATTCGGAAACTGAGCCAGCGCGAATGGTTTACTGATTGTTGCGCCATGTCATTGTTGGGAGTGCCGTCGCCCATCCTGCAGGGTGTGCCTGGCCTCCTGTTCAACCACATCCCCTCTTTCCGGCCGCCGCGCTGGCTATTCTGCCAAACCCGAAAGGGGCGGCAATCCAGACGACGATCGGGAAGTTGAGGGCCGATCCAGGCAGTTTTTCCCCCTGATCCGTAGCGTTTTGCGTTTCGTCCTATTCTTCGACAACGCATTGCCAGAAGAACTGCTCCGGAAAAATCCGACTCTGCCTCAGAACAGTTGAATCGAACCGTCCGTTCAAAGATGAAGAGGCCCACCCGCTCCGAACCGGATTCTTCAAAAAGCGAAACTGCCCAACCACCTTTTGGGAGAGGTTGGGCAGCCTCGGAGTTCATCGGGCGCAGCACGCAATTCGAGCAGGCACCCGATCGAATCCGTTCAGAACTGTTCCCAGCCCTCATCGAGCTTTTCGGCCGTGCTCGCGGTGCTCGCCGCGGGAATGGCAGCAGATTTACGTATCACGGCCCTCTCGACAGGACGCCTGACGGGCGCTCGCTGGGGCGGCTTACCGCCCGCCAGAGAGAAACTACCTGTGTTCTCCTCAAGTGTGGCGGCTTGCGACTTGAGCGAACTCACCGTTGCGGAAGTCTCCTCGAACATGGCGGCGTTTTGTTGGGTGACCTGGTCCAATCGGTTCACCGCGGTAGAGATCTCGGAAAGGCTCGTCGATTGCTGAGACGAAGTGTCGGCGATCGTTTCAACCAGTTCGTTCAGGTCCAGGATCATCTTTCCGATTTCCTCGAGCGCCGTGCCTGAATCGTTCGCAAGTTCAACACCATCGTCGACCTGCTCCGTCGAGGTCGCGATCAAGGCACTGATTTCGCGCGCGGATTCCGATGAGCGCTGCGCCAGGGCCCGGACCTCGGAGGCCACGACAGAGAAACCACGCCCGGCCTCGCCCGCACGCGCGGCCTCGACACCGGCGTTCAGGGCCAGAAGGTTGGTCTGGAACGCGATTTCGTCGATGACATTGGTGATATGGGAGATCTTTCTCGAGCTCTCCGCGATCTCGGTCATCGCCCGGATCGTCCGTTGGACGACTTCGCCGCCAGCTTCGGACCTCTGACGCGCGAGAACAACCGTTCTGGCGGCATCCTTCGCCCCCTGGCTGGAGTTTTCCACTGAAGCGGTCAACTCGGTGATGGCCGCGGCGGTCTCTTCCAGTGACGCCGCCTGGGACTCGGTTCGACGGGACATTTCGGAAGCCGCCTCGTCCAGCGCATCGCTCTCGCTCCGGATGGCAAGGGAGCTTTCGACGATCGAGCCGACAAGAACCGCGATCTTGCCGACGGCACCATTGAAGTCACGCCGAAGCTGTTCGTATTCCTGGGGGAAGACCTCGTCGATCTGTACGCTCAGGTCGCCGTTCGACATGGCGCTGAGGGAAGACGACAGGGCGTTCACGACTCTTTCCTGCTCTGCCCGATGACGTTCGCGCTCCGCTTCTGCAAGGGCGTTTTGTTCTTCGCGCTCCTTGCGTTGGTTTTCCTCCTCCTCCCGGCGCCGTTCGGTCTCGGCCAACTCGCGCCGCTCCATTTCGATTTCCTGTTCGCGGGCTTCCTCGCGTTGCCTGGCCAGTTCGGCGTCTTTTTCTTGCTGTTCCTTTTCAAGTTGCCGTCGCTCGACCATGGCCCCCCTGAAAGTCTCGATTGCCCGCGCCATGGCGCCGAGTTCGCCGTTTCCGTCGACATGCGGCACCTCGGCCTCGATATCGCCATCGGTCATTCCGCGCATCCGCTCCATAAGAGCCGACAACGGTCGCGTGATGCTCCGAACCAGCAACGTCGACAAAACGACGAGAACAAAAAGCCCGATTCCCGAAGCGATCAGGCTGATCTTTTTCATAACCCAAATTTCGGCCTGGATATCTGACAAGTACGAGCCGGCGCCGACGATCCATCCCCAATCGGAGAAATCGTGCGCAAAACTGATCTTGTCTTCATGGATGGTCGCACCGGGTTTCATGAAACGATAGTTGAACGTACCTTGACCTTCGGCCCGGGCGATGTCGCGCAGTTCCTTGTATATGTTCACACCGTCGGCGTTTTTGTAGGTTGCCCGGCTTTTTCCGACCAGTTCCGGATTGGGCCGCATGACTTCCATGACAAGATCGTAGTTGAAAACGAAAAAGTACCCGTCATCGTCGAACCGCATGTCGTTCAGAAAACGCCGGCCTTCTTCCATGGCGGATCTTCGGTCGAGCTTGCCACTCTTCACTTCCTCCTCGAGCGTCACGAGCACGCTGGTTGCCGTTTCGACAACGTCGTGGAGGTGATCCCTGCGCATTTCATAGATACTGTCTGTGGCGACCGTTTGAAGGACTTCCGACAGACTGAGCGTGATCAGACAGGCGACCCCGACGATCATGTAGATACGTACGGAGACCCGGGAGAGTAAGTGAGTGAACATTGACGTGCCCGTTTTGCTGCATTCTCCACCAAAACCTGGCGTCTGGACGAGACGAACGTTCGCGGGCCGCGAAGGAATTACAGACCAACTCTAACGGATACGCAGATCTGATGGATTGATATATCACCTAACGTCAAGATCTTAACAACAGGTGAGCACATTTCGGCGTCACCTGCCTGTTTCGCGGGCGGCACCGGTCAGAGGTTTCTTAAGACAATTGTCGGATACGCCAAGATGTGACGACGATGTGTCACTGACGACAGATGGGCGATCAGCAAGATGTACCAGGGTGCTTTGGGTCCATTCGATCAGAAGATCCTGTTTCAGGCAGCAAAGCATGCGGGCTTTGCCCAATGGTTTGCGGACCCGAGAACCCGGCGGATGTGGGCGACTGAAGCGTTCTATGATCTTCTCGGCTTCGACCCGCTCGAGGTCAGCCTGGATCACGAATGGATCAGGAAACGCCTGCATCCCGATGATGCCGGCAAGAATCTTGAAAACATGCGAAAGGTATTCTTTGGCGAGAATGACGGCTTCGACACCGATTTCCGTCTGATGTGCAAGGACCGTTCCTATAAGTGGTTCCACGCCACGGCCCGCCTCTATGAACGGGAAGGCAGCCGGTCGGAGCCGATAATCTGTGGAAACCTGACCGATATCTCGCACCGCAAGGAAACCGAAAAACGTCTGCGTCAAGCTCTGAGCCTTGCCGAGACGGCTCGGGAAGAAGCCGAGAAGAGCGAGGATCTGCTGCTGCTGGCGACCGAGAATGCCGGGATATCCCCCTGGTTGCTCAACCCTGGTTCCGGCACATTCATCAGGAACAAGCGCTTCAAGACCCTTAGCGGTATGCCGATGGACGGAGATGTGGGGCACTCTTCCGACGTGTCTTCCCGCGTTCACCCCGACGACATTGCCGCCGTGCGGCAGGAATTGGCGAGCCTGCTTTGCGGGCACAAGGCCGTTGCAAAGGTCGAACACAGGCTGCGTCACGAGGACGGCCATTATGTGTGGTGTTCGAGTATTGCGCGGCTGCTTCCGGGAACTGCCGAGAAGCGCTCCAACCTGATCTGTGGCGTCACTAACGATATCTCCGAAAGAATAGCCCATGAGGTCGAACTGAATGCGGCGCTGAGGGACGCGCAGGCCAAGCGCCTTGAAGCGCTGGAAGCGGCTGAAATCCTGCGCCACTCGACCGAGAAAAGCAGCGTTGTTCCCTGGTATCGAATCCCGGAAACCGGCGAGGGTCATGTGGCCGGCCACCTGGCGACGATCCTCGGCTTTCCCTCCGATTTCGAGATAGGGTTTCGCCAACTCCGCGAACTGCTTCATCCCGATGACGCCCAGGACATGGACAATAACTTCCTGGCCCTGGATCACGGCGAGATCGAGGAACTCAGCGGCGCCTTCCGATTGCAGCGGGCCGATGGAAGCTGGCGCTGGTTCAAGGGCCAGGCGCAACGGGTTGACCGCTCCGCCGAGGGGCTTCCTATCATGATCTGCGGCAGCCTCACGGATATCGACGAGCTCAAGCAGAACGAGGTCCGCCTTGCCGAAACGGCCAATACGCTCCGGCGGTCGCATGAACATCTGACGCTCGTGGCCGATGTCGCGCCCGTCGGCCTGTACGAGTTCCGCCTGTCCCCGGACGGCCGGTTGGATTTTCCCTACTGCAGTGGGCGTTTCGCGGATTTCGCAGGTGTCGACCATTCCGCGATCATGAAGGACTCGATGAAACTTTTCAGCGTGGTCGTGCCGGAAGACATCCCGCCCCTTCTCGCAAGCGTCCACAGGAGTGCCGAGACGCTGGATCTCTGGCAAAGGCGGTTCCGGATCCGTCACCCCGAACGCGATATCGTCTGGCTTCACGGAACCTCCGTTCCCCGCAAGGAGCCGGACGGAACCTGCATCTGGACCGGTGCCTTTCTCGATGTCACCGCCGATGTGGAGCGGGAACAGGAACAGCGTCATGCCCACCTTCTCGCCGAGCAGATGCGCGCTGAAAACGAACGTCAGGCGTTGCATGATGGCCTTACGGGCCTGCCGAATCGCAGATTCTACGACCGGATGATCGGCGAAAGGCTGGAGCGCGCACGATCGGGCGGGCCGAAGGACGCGGTTCTGATCCGCCTCGACCTCGACCATTTCAAGCATGTCAACGACACGTTGGGCCATGAAGCCGGTGACGCTGTCCTGGCCCATGTCGCCGAAATTCTTGGCCGTTCCGTTCGGTCAAGCGATTTCGCGGCGCGCATCGGCGGCGACGAGTTCTCGATTCTCATGGCTCCCGGCGCTTCCGAGAAGGGCGCTCGGGAAATCGTCAAACGCATTCGCGGCGACCTGGAAAAGCCGATGAAATTCGAGGGTCGGCAATGTCGTTTCGGGGCGAGCTTCGGAGTTGCCTTTTCAGAGGACCTGTCCCGCGATGGGGCGGATATCCAGATGTTCGCTAACGCGGCGCTCTATCGCGCGAAGGTCTCGGGCCGCAACCGCCTGGAGTTCTTCACGCCCGATCTTCACCAGTCGCTTCTCCATGACCGGCGGCTGTCCGTCGAGATCCACGAAGCGATCGAGGACGATCAGTTCGTGCCCTTTTTCCAACCGCAGATCTCGGCGGAGTCCGGCAGGCTCGTTGGCCTGGAAGTGTTGCTCCGCTGGCGTCACCCGGCAAAAGGCCTGGTGACGCCGGAGGCTTTCCTGCAGGTCGCCGAACAGCTCCGGCTCGTCGCGGATATCGACCGGATCATGATGGAGAAGTCGCTCGAAGCCCTTGGACGCTGGCGCAAAAGGGGGTTGGAGGTTCCCAAGATCAGCTTCAACGTCTCGTCCGGCCGGATGCACGATCCCGGCGTGGTGGCCCTGGCCACGCAGATGGCGGCCAGCAACACGCGGGTGACGTTCGAATTGCTTGAGTCGATCCTGATCGAGGAAGAGAACGCCGCTTTCCGCGATCACCTGGCGAAGATCCGCGCCGCTGGCATCGATATCGAGATCGACGATTTCGGCTCTGGCCATGCCTCGATCATCGGGCTCATGGAGATTGCGCCATCGGCATTGAAAATCGACAAGCGGATCATCTTTCCGGTTGCCCGCGATAACCGGGCCCGCAACCTCGTGCGCGCGATCGTCGAGATCGCCAACACGCTTGGCATCAACACCGTGGCCGAGGGCGTCGAGACCGAGGAACAGGCGATGGTGCTGCGCGAAATCGGCTGCAACGTCCTGCAAGGATATCTTTTTTCCTGCCCGTTGAGCGAGGAGCAGTTCCTGTCATTCGCGTTGAATCTCGAAAGAAATTCCGCCCCATGACACTGGGTTTTCGAGCCGATGATCCGCAACTGGTCAGTGCGTTGCGCCCCATGCGTCCAAAGATGGCAGATCGCAATCCACGCTTGATCGGATTGGGGAGTCCGGAGAGAATCGCGCCAGCTTCCACGCCACTCAGGGCACGCCGGTCCGCAGGCGACAGACTCGAAACATCGCCTCGCAGCGACCGCTTGAAATACCATGACAAAAATCCGTGCTGTTCTGTTCGATCTCGACGGCTGTCTTGTTGACAGCGAACCCCTTTCGATGGCCGCGCTGTCCGCGCAGATGCGGGAGATCGGCATTGCCGAGGCGTCGCCGGAATACCTGCGCGATCGCTATCTGGGAACATCTCTGGGCCATGTCCGGGAGGAAATCGGCCGTATGCTGGGCCGGCCCTGCCCGGCGGACTTCACCGATGAATACTTCAAGAAGCTCTACGCCCTCTATTAAGCGAAACTGACGCGCATAGAGGGCATGTGCGACCTGATCGACATGGTGAAGGCGGCCGGGCTGACGACCTGCATCGTCTCCGGCAGCGGGATGGATCGAATCCGAAGGACGCTCGCCAGCACCGGTCTGACCGGGTATTTCGCTGAACGGATCTTCAGCGGAGAGGAAGTCCCGCGTGGAAAGCCCGCGCCGGACCTGTTCCTGCATGCCGCCGGCGAGTTGGGCGTCGCGCCCGCTGATTGCATGGTGATCGAGGATGCGCCGCTGGGCGTGCAAGGAGCAATCGCGGCCGGTATGCGCGCCTTCGGGTTCACCCGCGGCTCACATCTGGACGGTATCCGGAAGACGCACGGGGGGCGGCTCTCGAAGGCCGGCGCAAAGGCAGTTTTTGCCTCGACGCCGGAGCTTCGGCAGGCTGTGTCGCGGGAAGCGGGGCTCGACGGGGCGCAGGCCGAATAGCATCGCGCTCCCAGGCCCCTGCCCCGCGAACAGACGCCGCTAGGCCGAGATCCGCTCCGTCAGTGCAATGGCAAGATCGCCGTCAATGATCAGCCCGCGGACAAAACCGCCGCGAAGGATGGCCTCCGTCGCCGCCGCTTTTTGCGGTCCGCCCGCCAGCAGGACACAGCGGCTGCGCGCAAGGTCCTCGACACCGACGCCATTGGTCCGGTGGTTCAGCGCGTGATCGACCGGGCGGCCATCGGCCCCGAGGAAGATTCCGTTTGTGTCGCCGATGGCCCCCGCCGCGCGCAGTTCGAGCAACTCGTCGTGGGTGATCATCCCCTGGCGGCGCATCGAGGAATCTTCGGTCAATTCGCCGACCGAGATCAGCGCCAGGTCCGCACGCCGCGCCAGTTCGAGCGGCCGCAGCACCGCGCTCTGCCCGAGCAGAACGCTCCGGTCCTCGACGGAATCGGCAATGAAGGGTATCGGCAGGAAGTAGCCTTCGCCGCCGACCGCCTGTGCCAGGGCCTGGACGACTTCGAACGGGTTGAAGGCCGAATTGGCCGTGAGAGAGCCCATGAGACTGACAAATTTGGCGTTCGGGCAGTTCACGCCGTTCATCTGTTGGCTCAGATGGGCCAGTGTGCGTCCCCCCCCGGTCCCGACGACGGTCGAGGGGTGATCGGCGAGATGCTCGCGCAGGAACCGTGCCCCCGCCATTCCGACCGCCTTCAGCGGAAGGTCGGCCAGCGCGCCGTTTCGTGCCAGGTCCTCCTCCGTCAGTTGCATGGCCGGCGTGGTCAGGCAGAATTCGAGACCGAATTCCTGCTGGATGGCCTCCTCGACATGAAGAAGGCCGGCGTGGCGATCATTGATCGTGATCGAGACCAGTCCGGTCTCCCGCGCTTGGCCCAGAAGCTTGTTTACGCGCGCCCGGGTGAGCCCCATCCGCCGCGAGGTCGCTTCCTGGTTCAATCCCCCGACATAGTAGAACCACGCTGCCCGGGTCATCAGCTGTTTTTCGGATCTTTCGCTCATAGACACGATTTACCTCCCTTCCCCAATCATTCAAATCATTACATTTGCAATCCAACGTGACAAAGGTAATCTTGGACGTAGCATGACCTCACCCGCTTAGGAGGATGAGCGGGAGTTCCAAGGGAGGAAATCTGATGGACAAGTCCATTCGCACGGCCGCGCTCGCGGCTGTTTGCTTCGCCGTGTCGACACCGGTTCTCGCACTGGATGTTGCGTGGGTTCAATCGAATGCCGCCGCCCAGTCCGAACAGCGGACGAAAGCCGGCTTCGAGGCCTGGCTGAAAGAAAACGGAAAAGACTGGAACGTCAGCTTCCTTGATTCCGGCGGTTCGGGCGAAGCCACGGCGACCAACCTTCAGGATGCCGCTTCGCGCGGGGTCGACGCGATCATCATCACGATGGCCGACCTGCGTGCTTCCACTGCGGCCATCAAGGATGCCGCGGCAGCCGGCATCCCGATCTTCTCGGTCGACTCGGGGTATGTCGAGGGTGCGCTCGTCGATGTCACCACGAACAACTGGGCGATGTCCGCCGACGTCTCTCCCTACCTGCTCGACTCGCTCGGAGGCGAAGGCAAGATCATCTTCCTGCGCATGGCCGAGCACCACGGCACCCGCAAGCGTGGTGACGTGATGGCAACGATCCTGCCGGAATATGGCGATGTGGAAGTGCTGGCCGAGCACAATATCGACTACACCGCGTTCTTCGAAGACACGACAACAACGATGCAGGACTATGTGGCCCGTTTCGGCGACGAGATCGACGCAGTCTGGGCGCCGTGGGACGAGCCGGCACAGGCAGCGATCAACGTTTTGAAGGCCAATGGCCTGACGGATGTATTGGTCACCGGCATCGACGGCCACCCGCAGGCCATCGCCGAGATCTGCAAGGAAGACTCGATGATGCTCGCGACCGTTTCCCAGCCCTTCGAAGGCATGGGCGCGCAGGCCGGCGAGTGGATCCAGGCGATTGTTGAGGACGGTCAACCGGCGGAAGACGTCATCCCCTCGAAGATCGTCTACATGGATGCCCCCTTGGTGACCAAGGCGAACTGCGCCGACTTCCTCAACTAACCCCTTCACAGGAGGGGCAGTTCAGACCTGACAGGAGGGACGGCCATGGCTGCCCCTCTTCCCCTCCCCACCTGCGGTCGGAGGCCCAAGGTGAGCATAGACCTTCACGACATCGTCATGGAATTTTCCGGGACCCGCGCCCTGGCCGGCGTCTCCGTGCGTTTTCAATTCGACGAGGTGCATGGACTGATCGGCGAGAACGGCGCGGGAAAATCGACCCTCGTCAGCATTCTGGCGGGCACACAGCCCCAGACCAGCGGCACGATGACCCTGGATGGCGAACCGTTGCGGCTGAACTCGGCGCGCGACGCGCTTGCCAAGGGTATTGCGCTTGTAAGCCAGGAAGGCTGCCTCGTCCGCAGCCTGAGCGGGGCGGAGAACATCCTGCTGGGCGACGAGCCAACCCGGTCCGGGCTCCTTCAGAGCGCCGCCCTTTTGCAGCGGGCGCGCGCGCTGCTGGAAGAGTGGTTCCCCGGTCTCCAAATCGACCTGGCCAAGGAAGCCGGCACGCTGGACATGGCCGACCAGAAGATCATCGAGATCGTCCGCGCCCTGCGTAGCAACATCCGGCTTCTGATCCTGGACGAGCCGACCGCGACCCTGCAGGCGCGGGAAAAGAACCTGCTGTGGAAGATCATTCGCAGCCTGCCCGAGAAGGGCGTCGGCGTGGTGCTGATCAGTCACTTCCTGTCGGAAGTGAAGGCTCTGTCCGACACCGTCACGGTTCTCAGGGATGGTGCGCATGTCGCCACAGGGGCCGCGGACGATCTTTCGTAGCCGGACATGGTGGAGTTGATGCTCAAGCGCGGCGTTGCATCGGGCGATAGCCTGCGCGGCAGTTTCCCGAAGAGCGCTCCTCCGGTTCTCGAAGTCAACGGATGGCGTGTCGGCAGGGTCGAGGTGCCCCATTTCCAGTTGCTGCCCGGCGAAGTTGTCGGGCTTGTCGGCCTGACCGGCGCGGGGCATTTCGGGTTCGCCCGGTCGCTCTACACAAACATGGCCGTGATGGCGGGCGAAATGGTGGTTGACGGGCAGAAGGTCTCGCGCCGCAACCCGCGGGAACTGCAACGGCTTGGAGTCGGCTTCGTGCCGGATTCGCGCATGGAAAACGCGTTGACGGCCGAAGGGACGATTTCCGAGAACCTGTCCCTCGTGCATCCTGAGGCCGGAAAGTCCGGGGGCTTGCTCTGGCCGCGGCTCGAGGGGCAGGAATCCCGGCGGGTCATGGATCAGCTCAATATCCGCGCCACCGGTCCGCGCCAGACGATCAAGACGCTTTCGGGCGGCAACAAACAGAAAGCCTCGCTGGGCAAGTGGATGTACGGCGCGACCGATCGCTACAAGGTGCTGATCTTCGTCGAGCCGACGGAGGGCGTCGATGTCGGCGCCAAGCGCGAGATCTACGGACATATCAGGCAGTTTTCCGAACGGGGCGTCGCGGTGATCGTGGCGACCTCGGACCTGTTGGAGGTGCAGCAGATCACCCACAGGGTCATTCCCTTCGTCGCCGGCCGCCCCGGCCCGGAAATCCCGGCGGAGGACTATTCGGAACAACGCTTCATAGACGCGATGGCAGGAGAGGCCGCATGACAACCGATACAGTAGCCGCACCCCCACTGGACGAACCGCGGGCGGACGCGCCGCGCAGTGACTGGATCCTGCGATATTCCACGCTCATCGTCCTGATCGTGATGTTCATCGGCTTTTCGCTCTTCGTCGACCGCTTCCTGACGGTCTTCAACCTGACCAATATCCTGCAACAGATCGCCATTCTCGGGATTGTCGGCTCCGGCCTGACCTTCAGCTTTGCCGCCAAGGAGTGGACCTTTCGGTGGGCTTCACGGTTGGCGTGGCCGGCATCCTGACGCCGCTTCTGCTGGTCAATGGCTACCCGCTGATCGTGGCGTTTCTCGCCGCATTGGCGGTCGGCCTCGTGATCGGGTTGATCAACGGGCTACTGGTGACAAAGGTCGGCATCCCCTCCCTGATCGCAACGCTTGCCATGGGCTCGGTCCTGTTCGGCGTGAACTTCCTGCTGACCGGCGGGCGCGCCATCTATGGCGGTCTGCCCGACAGCTATCTCTGGCTCGGCCAGGGCCGCATCTGGGGTGTCCCGGTGCTCGCATTCTTCATGCTGGGCGCGGTTCTGATCGCCTGGATCGCGATGGAGCGCACGGTCTTCGGCCGCTACGTCTACGCCGTTGGCGGCAACCAGAAGGCCGCCGAGCTTTCCGGCATCCGTGTCAGCTTTTACCGCACTGCCTCTCTCGTGCTCGTCGCCGTCTTCGCGACCGTCGCCGGCGTGCTGCTGGCCGCCCGGCTCGGCTCCGGCCAGCCCAACGTGGGCGAGCGCTACCTTCTCGACGGTCTGGCCACCGTGTTCATCGGCATGACGATGTTCCGGCCCGGTACCTCGACCGTGATAGGCACCTTCTGCGGTGCGCTCTTCATCGGCGTCATCAATAACGGCCTGAACCTGATCGGGATGGACACCTACATCCAGAGCATCGTCAAGGGCCTGATCATTCTCATTGCCGTGGCTGTCGTCTCCCGCACCACGAAACTCAGCATCCTGTGAGGTCAAGCTCTTATGAACAAGGACAGCCCAGTGGGCCTGCAGTCAAACACCAACCTGCTCTCGTATTACCGCGAGATGCAGCGGATCAGGACCTTCGAGGACCGGGTCGGAGAGCTCTATCTGCGCGGTGAAAGTGCGGGCTCCATGCTTCACCTTTCCATAGGGGAAGAATCCGCCGCCGTCGGCTTCTGCAACGCGATGACGGACGGCGACACCTTTACCACCCATCACCGCGGTCACGGTATCTTCCTGGCCCGCGGTGCCGACCCAAACCGCATGATGGCCGAGATCGGCGGCAAGGAAGACGGTTATTGCCGGGGCAAGGGCGGCTCGATGCAAATCGCCGATATGGGGCTGGGGCATCTGGGCGCGAATGCGATCGTCGGCGGGGGCATTCCAGCTGTCGTCGGCGCGGCGCTGGTCGCCAAGCGGCGCGGCAATGGCAAGATCTCAGTCGCCTTCTTCGGCGATGGCGCGATGCAGCAGGGCATTCTCTACGAGAGCATGAACATGGCGGCGCTCTGGGATCTTCCGGTCGTCTTTGTCTGCATCAACAACCAATGGGGCATGGGCACGCGGATCGACCAGGCGACCAAGGCCACCAAACTGCACGAGCGCGCCGCCGCTTTCGGGCTGAACGCCGAAACGGTGAACGGGCTGGACGTGATGGACGTGATCGCCGCGGCGGACCGCATCGTCGAGGGCGCGCGGGCGGGAACACCCGGATTCCTCGCCGTCGATTGCTTCCGCTTCTATGGCCATGGCCGCAAGGACAAGAGCCCCTATCGCACCGAAGAAGAGGAGACCGTGGGACGGCAGAAGGACCCGGTCAAATTCGCGCGCGAGGCGCTCATCGCGCAAGGTCACGACGAAGCGGAACTCGACGCACTCGACAAGGAGATCACCGAGGAAATGGACGCGACCATCGACTTCACCATCGCATCCCCGGAACCCGCTTTGGACACCATGTTCCAAGATGTTTATGCGCCCGGCCAGCCCGTGCCGGAACCGGTTCGCAGCCGGATCGAACGCGTTCTGGCAAGGGAGTAAAAGAAATGAAACTCGCTTATCGAGATGCCTTGAGGCAGGCACTGATCGACGCGATGCGGGAAGACCCCGACATTTTTGCCATCGGTGAGGAAGTTGGTCGTTATGGTGGCGCTTATGGCGTGACCAAGGGGCTGATCGAGGAATTCGGGGCCGAGCGTCTCGTCGACACCCCGATCTCGGAGCCCGCTATTGTCGGCGCCGCTGTCGGCGCTGCTATGGCTGGCATGCGCCCCGTGGCCGAACTGATGTATGTCGACTTCGTCGGCATGACGATGGACCAGCTGTGCAACCAGGCGGCCAAGATACGCTACATGTTCGGCGGCCAGATCGGCGTTCCGATGGTGCTGCGCACGCAGGGCGGCATCGGCCGCTCCGCCGGCGCACAGCATTCGCAGTCGCTTGAAGCTTACGTGATGCACACGCCCGGCCTGCGCCTTGCCATGCCCGGAACCGTTTACGATGCTTATCACCTGCTGCGGCAGGCGCTGAAACAGCCCGACCCGGTGGTCTTCATCGAGCACAAGGGCCTTTACGCGATGTCCGAGGAGGTCGACCTGAGCGTCCCGCCGCCCGAATGGGGCAAGGCCGTGGTGCGCCGCGAAGGGCGCGATATCGTCATGGTCACCTATTCCCGCCAGATCCACTACGCGATGCAGGCCGCCGAGGAACTGGCCGCCGAGGGGATCGAGGCCACCGTTATCGACCTGCGGACACTGAATCCGCTCGATTTCGATACGATCCGCGCCGCCGTGGAGCCCATCGGCAAGGCCATGGTCATCTCCGAGGCCGCGATGACGGCAGGCGTGGCGGCGGAACTCGCCGCGCGGATCACCGAGGAATGTTTCGACTTCCTCGAGGATCCGGTCGTGCGCGTCGCCGGTGAGGATATTCCGATCTCGGTGTCGGTTGAGCTGGAAAAGGGCTCCGTGCCCGGACCGGCGCTTGTCGCGCAGACCGCGCGGGAGCTCGTGGCATGACCATCGGTGTCCTGAACATGCCCCGCATGGGCGAGACCATGGAAGAGGGCAAGCTCGTCGCCTGGCTGGTCGAGCAGGGCCAGCCCTTCAAGCGAGGCGAGGAGATCCTGGAGGTCGAGACAGACAAGACCATCGTGGAGTTTCCCGCCCTTGGCGATGGTGTGATCACTGAAACCCTGGTTGAGATCGGCGAGCTTGTGGAAGTTGGCACGCCGATCGCCAGGGTGGACGTGGGCGACGGCCCGAACTGGACCGATGACGGGTCCGATTCGGAACCGGAGCCATCAGAGGAGGCCAATATTTCCCCCCCGGCCTCCTCTGCCCCTTCTCCCGCCCCAGCCCCGGCGCCTGTCATTGCCGAGGCCGGGGGCTCCGCCGGCGGGCCGCTGCGGGCAACCCCTTTGGCCCGCCGGATCGCACGGATCGAAGGATTGGAACTGAGCGGCATAACCGGCACGGGTCGGCGCGGACGCATCATGCGTAGCGATGTCGAAGCAGCCGCTCTGGCGCGTGACGCCTCTGCCTCCGACGAGGCCGCTTCCCCGGTTGCGAGCGCCGCTATGCCATCGGGGGCGACCGCCGAAGCGGTGAAACAGATGTTCGCGGCACGCGGCTTCGAGGAAGTCCAACTCGACGGCATGCGCAAGACCGTCGCCGCGCGGTTGACCGAGGCCAAGCAGACGATCCCGCATTTCTACCTGCGCCGGGAGATCAATCTCGACGCGTTGCTGGCCTTCCGCTCGAAGCTGAACGGACAGCTGGAGGCGCGCGGGGTGAAGCTTTCGGTCAATGACTTCGTGATCAAGGCCTGTGCGCTGGCGCTGCAACGGGTCCCGGCGGCCAATGCCGTCTGGGCGGGCGACCGGATCCTGCGGCTCAGATCCTCGGATGTGGCCGTCGCCGTCGCCATCGAGGGCGGCCTGTTCACGCCAGTGCTGCGGGCAGCGGAGATGAAATCCCTCTCGGCGCTCTCTGCCGAGATGAAGGATCTCGCCGCCCGCGCCCGCGACCGCAGGCTTGTGCCCGAGGAATACCGGGGCGGCAGCTTCGCGATCTCCAACCTGGGGATGTTCGGCATCGACAGTTTCGACGCGGTCATCAACCCGCCGCATGGCGCGATCCTCGCCGTGGGTGCAGGAAAGAGGCGGCCCGCCATCGGGAAAGATGGAGAATTGACGGTCGCGACGATCATGTCGGTGACCCTGTCGGTGGACCACCGGGTGATCGACGGTGCGGTCGGGGCGGAGCTGCTCGGGGCCATTGTCGACAACCTGGAGAACCCGCTGGGCATGCTCGCCTGAGCCTGCCCCAGAGGGGCATGTGACCTGACAAATGTGCGGCCCGGGATCGGGTGGAGCCAATTCCGGACCTTGCCAAGGAGGTATTCGGGTGCGGAGAGGCGCGGCCCGGGAGGAGGAAAAGAAATGGCCTATGTACTGACGGCCGATGGCGGAACCGAGAGCCTGCGCGCGCGGGTCTATGATCTCGCTGGCAAGGAATTGAGCAGTGTCGCGCTCGCCTACGAGACGAAATTCTCGGCAGGCGCGCGGGCGGAGCAGGACCCGGCGGACTGGTGGAAGAACTTTGTCTCCGCCTCGCGGGGGGCGATCGCCGAGGCCGGTATCGACCCGGCGGAGATCGACGCGATCTGCTTTGATACCACCTGCTGCTCGGTCGTGGCGCTCGACGAGAACGGCAACGCGCTGCGCCCGGCCCTGATCTGGATGGATGTGCGCGCCAACGCGGAGGCCGACGCGGTGCTCGCCACGGGCGATCCCGCGCTCTGCCTGAACGGCAATGGCGCAGGTCCCGTCTCGGCGGAATGGATGATCCCCAAGTCGCTCTGGATCAAGCGCAACGAGCCGGCGATCTACGACAAGGCCTACCGTATCTGCGAATATCAGGACTACATCACCTATCAACTGACCGGCGAATGGGCCGCGAGCCTCGATAACGCCGGGCTGCGCTGGCATTACCGCAACGATGCCGGCGGCTGGGCGGCCTCTCTGGTGACTGCGCTTGGCATGGAAGCAATGCTGGAGAAATGGCCGCCGCGCATGGCCGCCCCCGGCGAGCTGATCGGAACGCTGACGGCGAAGGCCGCCGCCGGCGCCTCGGTGATCGTGGCCGACATGGATCTGCGCGAGGCCGAGAAGACCGCCGCCGCCCTTGGCGGCAGCGCGATTGCGCTGGACGTGACCGATGCAGCGGCCGTCGAGGCGGCGGCTGCCGGGCTGGAGGCTCTGGACATTCTCGTCAACAACGCCGGCATCGTCCATAACGGCCCCTCGACGGAGATCGGCATTGCGGACTGGCAGCGGGTGATCGACGTCAACCTCTCCGGCGTTTTCCGTACCGCCCGCGCCTTCGGGCGCGCGATGGTCGCGCGCGGCCAGGGCTCGGTGATCTCGACCTCCTCGATCTGCGGGCAGGTGCCTGTCTGGCCGCAGCCGCAAGCCGCCTACAACGCCGCGAAGGCGGGCGTGAACCTGGTCACGAAATCGCTGGCCGTGGAATGGGCGGCAAGCGGCGTGCGCGTGAACGCGGTCGCGCCGGGCTACACGGCGACGGAGTTGACGCTTGCGGGCCGCTCGAAGCCGGAATGGTACAATGTCTGGCTTGAGCGCACGCCCATGGGGCGGTTGGCCGATCCCGACGAGATCGCCAGCGCCGCCGTTTTCCTGGCCTCCGACGCGGCCAGTTACATCACCGGAACCGTGCTGACCGTCGATGGCGGCTACACGGCACTCTGATCCCCTGGGAGGAACCATCATGGCAAAGAACAGAACAGCATTCGTCACCGGCGCGAGCCGCGGCATTGGCGCGGCCATCGCGCTCGGGCTCGGCGCACGCGGCTATGACGTGGGTCTGAACGATATTCCCACACAGGAAGGCGAGCTTTCGCAGGTCGCTGACAAGATCCGGGCGATGGGCCAGAAATCCGAGCTTTACCTCGGAGATGTGAGCCTCAAGGCGTCCTGCGAGGAGATGGGGCAGAAATTCCTCGCCGATTTCGGCCAGATCGACGCGCTGGTAAACAATGCCGGCATCCTGATCGCCGGCGCCGTGGACGGGCTTCCCGAGGAGGTCTGGGACAAGGTTCTGGATGTGAACGCCAAGGGCGCCTTCATGATGATCCAGGCCTTCCTGCCGACGATGAAGGCGCGGGAATACGGGCGGATCGTCAATATCGCCTCGATCGGCGGCAAGCACGGCGCGCCGGAACAGGCCCATTATTCGGCCTCCAAGGCCGCCATCATGGGCTTCTCGCGGGTACTGGCACAGGAGGTCGGCCCGCTTGGCATCACCGTCAACTGCGTCTGCCCGGGCATCATCCTGACCGAGATGGGGCGGGTGAACCTCGAAGATCCGGCGATCCGCGAAGCCTGGCAGGACAAGACCGCCATGGCGCGGATCGGCGCGCCAGAGGATGTCGCCGGCCCGACTGCCTTCTTCTGTTCGGATAACAGCGCCTTCGTCACTGGCCAGACTCTCAACGTGGATGGCGGGATCGTCTTTAGCTGACGCAACTGTCGCTCAGCATTGGCGGGGTCCTTCCGATCCGCCAACGCATGAGACGACGTGCCGGGGCATGGCGCGACCGCCCTGCCCCGGCGCAACCGGTTTCTCAGCTTTCATCACGCAATTGAGTTTCGGAAACCGGATCGGCAAGCATCCGGTCCTTGTCGGCGTTCTCCTTCAAACCGGTTCCCGTCAGTCCCAGAACCAATACCTTCGGCTGAGCCACGCGATCTAGCGCGCGGCCCCGGCATGGTCGAGCCCGCCTTGGGTTTGGGTGTTGGAGATGCAGTTGCGTTCGCTGTCGCGCCGACCTGGGTGCGGGGCAAAGGTGAGATAGGCACCCAGACTATCGGCCTCGATCATTTCGATGGTGTTGGTGACATGGGTCAGCACGCAGGTTTGCGCCGGGATCGCGTGGCGGTGTCGATATTGTCCGGTGCGAGGTTCACGCCGATCACCGCGTCGCCCACTCCTAAGGTCAGACCGTCTAGCGTCGAGGCGGCGGTGCCCGCGAGATGGTCGGCCGGGTGGTTGGGCTGGAGCCGGGAGCCCAGCCGTCCGGGCAGACCGAGCGTAGTGCGGAACGCGGCGATGACCTCGACTTTGTGCGCCACGGCAGTGAGATCGCGGTTGCGCATGATCTTGGAGACAACCGCGGCCATTTCCGGCGTGAGCCCGGGGCAAGCGCGGCGAATACCGGAAATGGCCGACGGTCATGTGGGCCACGGGTGCGAAGGCGGCTGCATCCAAGGTGTCGAAGACCAGCCTTGTGACTTCATCCGCCTCGTAAGGGATCAGCGGTTCCTCAAGGAAGTCCGCAACGGCAGTTCGGCGAGAACCATCTGGGCCGCGACCCGTTCCACCGCGCTTCCTGCAAGCGCTCGCCGGCCCGCCTGGATTTTGATCGTCTAGACAAATCCTTGCCCGGCCCTGTCGCGCGCCCCACGACTTGTTGACAGCCCTGCCCCTCCGGATGCGAACTAAAGCGCTATGAGGAAGAAGAAACAGCCGCCGACGCATTCGAATGCCGGGGCGGACAGATCGAGGCCGGGCAGATCATGGAAATTGCCAGACGTTACATCCATTTCGTCGACGGGTTGAACCGGATCATCGGAAAAATCGCGATGTACGAAATCTTGGTGATCATGGCGATCCTGCTGTAGTCCTCGATTTCGAAAACCTTCTTCCTGTCATCGCGCTCTGGACGCTGGAAATGGCGCCATTCGCCATGGTCGCCAAGTACCTGCTCGGAGGCCTCTACACGATCCAGATGGGCGACAACGTCCGGATGGACCTGTTCTACGGCGAGTGGTCCGAGCGCAAGAAGAGCCAGATCGACACCATCACCGTGCTCATCAACCAGTACGGGCTTAACGAGATCTGGGATGCCGAGTATTCCACGGTGGGCGTCAAGCACATCTCCGCCGACTCCTGGCATTCCTGCCATTTCGCCACCAAGGTCCCGATCAACTCGCTCGACGATCTCAAGGGCAAGCGCGTCTTCACCTTCCCGACCGCCGGCCGCTTCCTGGCGCTACGGTTGAAGCCGGCGGCGCGATCTACTGAGATATGTGAAAAGGGGAGCCCTGTCGGTGGCTCCCCTTGTGAAACATCCTTGACGACTAACGGGATTTCGGGCGGAGACGCGTCCGCCCCCCGCCCGGCTTATGCGCCGGGCTTCCGCCATTCCGCCGTCGTGTCGAGCGCCTGCGCGATGCAGGAAGCCAGAGACTCCGTCGGCTCGCTCACGTCGCCGCGTTTTTCCAGCTTCGCCAGCTTGCGTCCGAGATTCACGGCGTTGCGGGTGGCCCCGAGATCCGCGATCCCCTGCCCGGCTATGTCGTAGGCCGTGCCGTGGGCCGGCGTCACGATCGGAAACGGGTAGTTGGCAATCAGCGTCACGCCACGGTCGAAGCCGATGAGCTTCATCGCGATCTGGCCCTGGTCATGGTACATCGTCATGACCGCGTCGAACTCGCCCTTCGTTGCGCGAACGAACACGGTATCCGACGGAACCGGGCCGGTGACGGCCAGCTGAAGCGCACTGGCGCGCTCCACGGCGGGCTGGATGACATCCTCATCTTCCGTTCCGAAATTGCGGCCGTCGCCCGCATGCGGGTTCAAAGCCGCGACGCCGATACGCGGATGCGCGAAGCCTGCGCCCCGCATCACCTTGTCCGTCAGCACGAGGCTCTGGAAGACCCGATCCTCCGTGATCGTTTCCGCGACCTTGCTCAGCGGGATATGAGAGGTCACGCGGGCGTTCCAGACCTCGTCCAGAACGTTGAATTCGCGTCCGCTCTCGGCGGGGTGAATCGTGGCATCGATAAAGCCGATCTCGTCGACATAGTCGGGCTGGCCGAGCCGCATCGCATGCTTGTTGAACGGTGTGAAGAAGACCACGTCCGCATATCCCGCATTCGCGGCAAGCAGCGCGGCACGGAAATTCTGCACCGATGCCAGACCGCCCGCCTGGCTGGCTTCGCCCAAAGGAACCGATGTCGGGTCGCAATTGCGAAGATCGATCATGAAACTGCCCTCCGGCAGGCCCGCATCGGCCTGCTCGGGTGACAGGATCGGCAGATCGAGGGTCACGCCGGCGGCTTCCGCACCGCGTTCCAGCACGCGGCGATCACCCAGGACCATGAGGTCTCCAGTGTTGGACTCCGGATCGGCAATCACCTTCGCGGCCAGTTCAGGCCCGATCCCCCCGGCATCGCCGATCGCCATTGCAACCTTGAAGCTCGTCATGGTCTTTTCTTCCGTTCTTTCTGTTCCATGGTCAGCATGGACGTTGCGGCCATGCCATGTTCGGCACGTGTTTCAATGCTTTGCGGATATCGTCCGACAGAGTTCTTGAAAACGTACATTTTCCGGATGATGCCCAACCAGGCGGGCCGCACCGCCCGCGATGCGGACGCTTCTCGACAACGCCATCAAACGCCTCCCTGGCCGTCGTGATTCGGCCCTCGTTTCAACTTGTCTGACCAAGTCTTAGCTCATCCGACAACCTGGATCAAATTTTGTATGCAATATGCATTACGCAGTATTGACTCGAGAAGAGGCCTCAGATTACGAATTTGGGTAACAGGGAGGAACGAATGGACGCGGAGTCATCTCGGGTCGAGAAGAACGCGGTCTCGCCGGTCAAGATCGACCGGCGGTCGCTGCACGGCGAGATCCTGACACGTTTGCGCACCATGATCGTCGAGGGCGACCTCGCGCCCGGCGCGCGGATCAACGAGGTCGAGATCTGCACCCAGTTCGGTGTGTCGCGGACGCCCCTTCGGGAGGCGCTCAGGTCGCTCGCCAGCGAAGGACTCGTGGAACTCGTCCCCAGCCGAGGCGCTGTTGTCCGGGAATTCTCCGCGAAGGAAGTGCGCGACACGATCGCCGTGATCCGAAACATGGAGGAATTTGCCTGCGTCACCGCCTGTGCGCAGGCATCAGACGCCGGCATCGGCGAAATCCGTGCGCTGCACGACGCCATGGAGGCCGCCTATGAAAAGGGCGACAGGCGCCATTACTACAACCTGAACCAGCAGATTCACACGCACCTGGTCGATCTGGCTGACAACTCGGCCCTGTCCCAGGTCCATGAAACGCTGCAGGCGCGCATGAAGCGCTTCCGCTACGCGGGGCACGAGGGTCCCGAGAACTGGGCCCGGGCAATTGCCGAACACAGGGGAATGATCGAAGCGCTGGAGGCGCGCGATCCTGACCGGCTCAAGGCTGTCATCGGTCAACACCTGGGCGCGGCCTGGGAACGTGTGGCCGACATGTTCGCCGCGACGCAGGAGGGAACGAAGGAAAAGCACTGAACGTGGTGGCGGTCGCAATCGGCCGGCACGTCGCGCAGTGCAGGAGGAATTCGGGAATTACGCTCCAATGCCGATGGGAACGGCGGCGGAGAACTGTTTCCGATCTAATGCGCAGGCAGAGACGTCTGCGTCCATTCAAGAGGGAGGAAGGTCTCATGAACAAATTCACCAAACGCCTGACCACTGGCATGCTCGCCTGTACGGTGTCGCTCGGCGCAATGGCCGCGATGGCGGATACCTATGTCGTTGCCGTCGGCTCGGCCTCGAACAGTCTTCAGGGCCTGAGCGCCAAGAAGTTCGCCGAGGATCTCCAGGCCAAGCTGGGCGATGCCCACACGGTCGAGTTCTATGCTGACGGCCAGCTTGGCGACGACAAGGAACTGATGCAGAAGATCCGGCTCGGCACGGTCAACTTCACGCTGATCTCGTCGATCATGACCAACGTCGCGCCCGAATTCGCGCTTTTCGACATGCCGTTCCTGGTTCAGAGCCGGGATCACCTGAAAGCGATCGACAAGGAAATCGTCCAGCCGGTCCTCGCGCCCAAGGCGGCCGAAGAAGGCCTGAAGCTGATTTCCACTTGGGAAAACGGCTTCCGCCAGATCACCAACAACACCCGGCCCATCAACACGCCCGCGGATCTTGACGGCCTGAAGATCCGCACCCCGTCCTCGGAATGGCGCGTGATGATGTTCAAGGAATGGGGCGCCAACCCGACGCCGATGTCCTTCTCGGAAGTGTTCGTCGCACTGCAGACCGGCACCATGGACGGCCAGGAAAACCCACTGACCAACATCACCGGCGCCAATTTCCAGGAAGTGCAGAAATACCTGTCGCTGACCGGCCATGTCTACTCGCCGATCTACCTGCTGACCTCGATGAAGTCCTGGGACGGCTATCCTCTTGACGTGAAGGCCGCTGTCGAGGAAGTCGCCGCCTCCGTTCAGGACTGGGCGCTGGCAGAAGGCGAGAAAGCCGACAACTCGCTGGTCGACAAGGTCAAGGCTGCCGGCATGGAAGTGAACGTGGCTGACAAGGCCGCCTTCATCGAGGCCGCCGCGCCGATCTACAAGGCGTTCGCGGAGAAAGTTCCCGGCGGCGACGAACTCGTGAGCAAGGCACAGGCCCTCGCGAAGTAACAGACCCCACACTGCCGGCCGGGATGTTCCCGGCCGGCGGATCTTCGGACAGGACCCATGATCGCATACTTCCAAAAGGCGCTCCTGCGCCTCGTGGAGACCATATCGCTTGCTCTGCTGGTGATACTGGCGCTCTCCGTGCTCTACTCCACCCTCATGCGCTATCTTGGCGCCTCGCCCACGTGGTATGACGAGATCGCCAGCGTTCTGCTCGCGTGGCTCACCTATTTTGGGGCCACCTACGCGATGCTGATGCGTCAGCACATGGGCTTTGCCGGGCTCGTGACCGCGCTTCCCGGCAAGTTGTCTGTCGGGCTTGCCCTGTTCGGCGAGTTGCTGGTTATCGTCTATTTCGCCATCACCGGCTATTTCGGTTACCTCGTGCTCGAGGTCGCGGCCTATGACGCGCTGCTCAGCCTGCCGTGGCTCTCTCTCGACTATATCCAGGCGATCATTCCGATCTCCTCGGTGCTGATGATCGTCAGTTCCCTGCTGACCATGCCGCAGGCGATCCGCGATGCCGCCGAAGGCGTCGATCCCGAGCATGTCGAGATCGAAGAGGCCATCGCCGAAGCCGAGGTGGAAGCGAAATCCTACACGTTCAAGGAAAACCGGTCATGATCCTGCTTGCTACGACCGTTGTGCTGATCACCCTGATCATGATCAACGTACCCATCGCGGTGGCCATTGGCATCGTCGCGCTTGGCGGCTTCGCGTTTACCACCGGGACGGAGCAGCTCACCAGCATGGCCATCGCGCTCTATAGCGGCGCGACGTCTTTCCCGCTGATTGCGATCCCGCTCTTCATCCTGGCCGGAAACCTGATGAATACTTCGGGCATCTCGGTCAAGCTCATCAACTTCATCACAGCGCTGATCGGTTTCGTCCGCGGCGGGCTCGGCATGGTCAATATCGGCGTCTCGATGGTCTTTGCTGAGATCTCCGGCTCCGCCGTGGCCGATGTCGCGGCCACGGGTACCGTGCTGATCCCGGAAATGAAGCGCCGGGGCTATTCGCGCACGCTCGCCGCGGCGATCACGTCCTCCTCGGCCTCGCTCGCTATCATCATCCCGCCTTCCATCGCCATGATCCTCTACGGCGCGATCTCCGAGACATCCGTGCTGACGCTCTTTGTCGCCGGTATCATCCCCGGTTTTCTCGGCGGCGGTCTGCTGATGGTCGTCACTTACATCCTGGCCGTTCGCTATGACCTGCCGCGCGCCGAAGGGTTCGACCTGCGGCTTGTCGCAAAGACCTTCCGCGAAGCTTTCTGGGCCCTCACCCTACCGGTGATTATCCTTGGCGGCATCCTGACAGGTATCGTGACGGCCACCGAGGCCGCTGGGCTTGCCGTGTTCGCCGCGTTCGTCATCGGCGTCTTCATCTACGGCAATCTCGACCTTGCACACCTGCGCCGTGCCATGCTCGAGGGGATCAGCCAGACCGGCGTCGTGATGCTGCTGGTCGCCACCTCCGCCGCACTGGGCCTGTTCCTGACCCAGGCGCAGGTGCCGCAAAACCTAGCAGCGCGGATCACGGAATACACGACCAACCCCTTGATCGTGTTGGCCCTGCTGAACATGCTCCTGCTGGTGCTCGGCATGTTCCTGCACGGCGCAGCGGCGATCATCCTGGTCGTGCCGGTCGTGATGCCACTGGTGAACGCCGTGGGCATCGATCCGGTTCATTTCGGCATCATGCTGACGCTGAACCTCGCCATCGGACAGCAGACACCCCCGGTGGCCTCCGTGCTCATCACCTCCTGTTCGATTGCCAAGTCGGGGATATGGGAAACCTCGCGGACCAACCTGCCCTTCATCGGCGTTCTTGCTTTCATCCTGCTGCTGGTGACATACGTGCCGCAGGTGTCGCTGATACTGCCGAGCCTGCTCGACTAGGACGGCCCGACCCGGTCGTATCTCGTGAAGTTGATCCTGTCGGGCGCCCAGCCTTGTAGAAAGCCTGGGCGCCCGACTTGCACATCCCGGTTCTCGAAACCTCACCCGGGGCTGGTCCCTACCCCCTTCCCCAACAACGCAAAAAATAGCCGCAGCGGTCGCGCCGCTGCGGTTGTTTTTCTTGCGATCCTTCCGCTGGCAATATCGTCAGCATTTCCGCGAAGGGACGGTTTCGGAGGCGTTAGCCGTGCACCGGCTCGGAGAAGGCCGTCACGGCAGGGGCGTCGCCCTGAAACAACTCAAGTTCGGCCATGCAGGTGCAACCAGCGGTGCCCTGTGCGAGCTTCGACGTCGGAATGTCCGGCGTGAGCACGTTCGGATCGCCGTATTTGCAGACCGATCCCGCCTCGCTGGCGTCCGCCGGGTCGTACCAGGCGCCTTCCTGCAACTGGATCACGCCGGAACGCGTGTCTTCGGTGACGACCGCCCCGGCAAGAACCTGACCGCGTCCGTTGAAGATGCGCACCACGTCGCCGGACTTGATTCCGCGCGCCTCGGCATCCTGCGGATTGATCCAGCACGGCTCCCGACCGGCCACATTGTAGATGTCACGCAGCTTGGCACTGCCATTTAGCTGCGAGTGCATCCGGTATTGCGGGTGGTTCGAGTTTACGTGCAGCGGATAGGTCGTGTCCTGCTGCCCGAGCCATTCGACCGGTTCGAACCATGTCGCGTGCGGCGGGCAATCGTCATAGCCGTATTTCTCGATCGTGTTCGAGTAGATCTCGATCAAGCCAGACGGTGTCGGCAGGCCGTTGAGAAGCGGGTCCTCGCGGAAGTCGGCATATTTCGTCCGGTAGAGCGCCGCTTCCGGCGTTTCGAACTCGACAAGGGGAACGCCGTTCCAGAACGTCTCGAAATCGGGCATGTCCACGCCCATCGATGCGCCCTGTTCACGTGCCGCGGTATAGATTTCCTCGACGAAATCCATATCCGTCCGCCCGCCCGAGAACTCCGGCTCGACACCCAGTCGGGTGGCAAGGTCCTTGAAGATGTCGAAGTCGTTGCGGGCTTCGAACACGGGATCGATGATCTGCTTCATCCCGATGATCGCCTTGTTGGCCACGACACCGACACGGTCGATATCGTTGCGTTCGGCCGAGGAGGTCGCCGGCAGGACGATATCGGCATGACGCGCCGTCGCCGTCCACTGGTAGTCCTGAACAATGAAGGTCTCGATCTTCTTCCAGGCCTCGACCATCCGGTTGCGGTCCTGATGGTGGTGGAAAGGGTTGCCTCCGACCCAGTAGCTGAGCTTGATATCGGGGTAGGTGAAGGTCTTGCCGTTGTGATCGTAGCTCGCACCGGGGTTGAGCAGCATGTCGACGACACGGGCGCAGGGGATCGAGTTGGTCCCCTTCTCCGCCGGCCATTCCTTCAACTCCTTGCGGTCGCCGATCGCGAAGGAGGGGCTGCCGAGCTTCGGGCCGTTGGCCATCGGAGCGCCGGGATTGTCGAGATGATACCGCTGGCAGAAGCCGCCGCCGGGCAACCCGATCTGGCCGACCATGGCCGCGAGCGTGACGAAGGCCCAGGGGAACTGCTCGCCATATTGCTGCCGTTGCGGCGTCCAGCCGCTGACCAGCATGGAGCGGCCCTGGGTCAGGCGACGGGCGAGGTCGCGGATGGTGTCGGCCGGGATGTCGGATTTTTCCGCCGCCCATTCCGCCGTCTTTTCGACGCCTTCCTCGTTGCCCATCAGGTATTCGGCGAAGATGTCGAAACCGGTGGTGCAGTTTTCAAGGAAATCGCGGTCCAGAAGCTCTTCGGTCAGCAGGGTGTGCGCCATGCCGAGCGCGAGCGCGGTGTCCGAATGCGGACGCACCTGCAGCCATTCCCCGTCGAGAATCTTGCAGCCCTCGGTTTTCGACGGATCGATGAAGACGGCCTTCTTACCGGCCTTCTTCATGTCCTCGAACCAGGCATATTCGCCGTGGTCCGGGATCGCCGCCGAGATCTGGTTGTTCTTGAGCGGATCGGTGGCCCAGAACACGATCAGGTCGGTGTTCTCGACGATGGTCTGGTGGGTGGATTGGGGGCCGAAGGCGTCGACCTGGCCGAGCACGTAGGGCATGATCGCCTCGATGCCCGCCTTGGAGTAGTTGCTCGACGAGACAACACTGCCGCCGGTGAGGTTCATCAGCCGCTTGAGCATCGTCTGCGGGTTGTTGGCCCGGCCGTTCGAGCGCCAGCCATAGGTTCCCGTGTAGATCGCCCAGGGGCCTTCCTGTTCCTGCACGCGGCTGATCTCGCCGGCGACAAGTTCCAGCGCCTCTTCCCAACTTACGCGGACGAAATCGCCCGTGCCGCGGGTTTCGGGCGCGGAGCCCGGCCCGTTTTCCAGCCAGTCCCGCCGGACCATCGGGTAGCGGATGCGGCTGGAGGAATAGACTATGTCCTGGAAACCTTCCAACTGCGGCGTCGGGTGCGGGTCACCTTCCCACGGACGCAAGGAGGTGAAACGGCCTTCCTCGACCTTGGCCCAGAAAGCGCCCCACTGGCAGGACTGGAGATATTCTCCGTCCACCACGGTTGCGGCCGCGGCCGGACGGAGTCCGAACGGCAGCGTGGAGAGCGCCCCGCCGGCCGCCAGAGCCGACGCAGTGGTAAGGAACTGCCGCCTTGATAGACGGAATGACGTCTGTGTTTTCATGACATGATCTCCTGTTGTGGTAGTGCCGTATCGGACTTCAATTCGTTCGGCGTCACGCGGCTGCTTCAGCGTCGCCGGTATCTTCGGCCAGCAACGTCGTCATGGCCCTCGCGAGGGCTGCATAGAATCCGGTGGTGTCATTCTCGGCGCAGGCTCTGGCGAAGGCCGGCACCCAGCTGCGCAGACGGGCGCGGAGATTGGAAATTGCCAGCTCCGCGTCGATGCCGGTGATCGTGGCGTCAAGCCGCAGGAACTGCTCCAGAAGCGACAGTTCGATCGTCAGGTGATCGGGCGGTTCCACGAAACCCTCGGCCGGTTTCAGGCCGGTGCTTTCCAGAAGAGCGGCCATTTCGGCGACGGGCTCCTGGAACAGCCGGCCCGTTCCGCGATAGGCGGATTCGAACGGTGGGGCGCCCTTCCCGCCGGCGACGCCGAGAAACAGCAGGAAATAGGCCCGGTTGAGCTTTGCCTGCGCCTCCGCGTCGGTGGGCGGTTCGAGCAGCGCCGACAGGGCCTGCGCAAGGTCGTCGCGAAACCTCGCGTCTTTCTCCAGGAAGGACAGGGCGGACAGGGACTGCTCCCGTCGCAACGCGGCGATATCCTCCAGTTCGAGCGGAGCTCCGAAAAACACCGCAAAATCCCTGAAAAGATCGGCTTCGAGTGTTTCGTTGCTGTCGTCTCTCATCATGATCGTTCCTCTCAGGCGTGCAGGGTTAGGAATGTTCCTCCCCGTCCGGCACGTTGTATTGAAGGTAGGATTTCAGGAAGTAGACCTCGGCCGCGTCGGGACTGGTGTTGTTCTTCATCCCGTCGACGATCCCGATCCACTGGGTGGCCGTGAAGTGACCGAGCGGTGTCAGGCTGTGGCAGCCGCCACAGGCCGCCTTGTACATTTGCTCGCCATAGGCCCAGAGTGCCGCCTCGTCGGAGACGAGGTTCGCAAGCGCTCCCCATGCCTCGAAGGTGACTTCCTTCCAGGTCTGGCCGGTATCCGTGTCCACCATGGTTTCGCCAAATTGTGCGGTCTGTGCGAATTCCGCGTTCACGGCGGCCTCGATGATGCGTTCGCCCTGGCGCGCGACGATCAGGCGTTCGGCGCCTTCACGCTGCCAGCCCTCCATGCGGACCTTCGCTAAATCGCCGTCCCTCTCCAGGACGGTCACACGGGTGCCCGGCAGGATGCGTCCATCCTCCTTCTCATGGGCCTGTGCCTTTTCATTGCCGGACCAGATGCCGTCGAGTCCGAGCGCGAACAGCACGTCACCCTCATTCGCCTCGATTGCGGGGCTGGCCTGCAATGCCGCGAATTTTTCCCGGAACCCGCTCGACATGTCGGGCATCTTGTGTGCGATGCCCTTGTGGCAGTCGATGCAGGTATCGCCATTGGCAAAGCCCTCCTGCATCCGCTTTGCGGCATCCGCCGACTGCAATTCGACATTCATGGCGTGCTGCTGATGACAGCTGCGGCATTCGCGGGAGTCGGTCTTCTCCATGTAGGTCCAGACCCGCTCGGCCATCTCCAGCCTGTGGGCCTCGAATTTCTCCGGCGTGTCGATGATCCCTTTCCAGGAACTGTAGAGCTCACCCAGGGCCTGGTAGTGGTCGACGAGACTTGGGACGAGAGGTTCGGGAACGTGGCAATCCGCGCAGCTTGCCTGCACGCCCGAGGCGTTGGAGTAGTGCGGGCTCTGCTGGTATTCAACGTAGACGGTATCGCGCAGCTCGTGGCACGAGATACAGAATTCGGTGCTGGTGGTGGCTTCCATCGCCGTGTGGAGTCCACCCAGAAACAGCATGCCGATTACGATGCCTGCCGTGCCTGCGATACCGATGGCAACCGGTGTCGTCAGCCACCGGAAGACCGGAGCGATAGGGTTCTTCATTGTTGGTCCGGGGACAGTCTGTTATTTCGTTGGGAGCGACTTGTCCGGGCAATCTAGACGCGGGATGTAAAGTCAAATGGCGGCAATTGTGAACGAACCCACTGCAATTGTTAATGAAATGAGACGAGCATGAGCATGAGGTGGAGAATTCCCGGGAAATCCCCCAAGGGTATCCGCATTGCCGTTGTCGATGACGAACCGATCATCCGCGAGACACTTGGCGCGTATCTGCGCAACGAGGGGATCCAGGTTTTCGACGCGGAGAGCGTGGACACGCTCGTGCGCCTTCTGGATCGGCAGACGTTCGACCTTATCCTTCTCGACATCCGCCTTCCGGACGGGGACGGCCTCATCCTGATGCAGCAGATCCACGCCGAGACGGATGTGCCCGTGATCCTGGTCACCAGCAAATCCGAGGAAGTCGATCGCGTCATGGGGCTCGAACTCGGCGCGGACGACTACATCACCAAGCCGTTCTCGCCGCGGGAGCTCCTTGCACGCGTAAACACCGTGCTGCGCCCGACAGCCAATATCCCGGGCGGGCGAGAACCGACCGGCGCGCGCCGTTTTGCGGGCTGGTCGCTGGATGTCGGTGACCGCCGGCTGACCTCGCCCGATGGCGATCCCGTCCGCCTGACCCATGCCGAATTCGACCTGCTCGCGGCGCTGGTCTGCCATCCGGGCCGGGTCATGAGCCGCGACGAACTCATCGGTGCGATCGGCGGGCACGAGTGGAATCCGAACGACCGGACGATCGACGTGATCGTGAGCCGCATCCGGCGCAAGATAGAACCCGACCCAAGCAAGCCGAGCATGATACAGACCGAGTACGGTATCGGCTATGTCTTTGCCGAACCGGTCACGTAATCCGCGCCGTCAGCTAAGGTGCCCGGTCCAGCAGGGCCAGCTCCCGGGAGGCGCGCAGTTCGAAGGCCTCCAGTTCCGTTACGAAATTCTCCGCCATGTCTTCGATGATGCGGTGCACGCTCTGGGTATCCCTTGCATTTGCGGACGTTTCCAGTCGCGAAAACCACTCCGAAATCCGGTTCGCGCCCACGTGCCGGGAAGCCCGCTTCATCCGGTGTGCAATCTCGGCAAGGCCGCAGAAATCGCACGCGGCCCCGGCCCGCAGCAGGCTCGCATAAGCGGTGGGCGCCTCCGAATTGTAGAGCTCGAGCACTTTGCGCGCTCCCTCGACCCCCAGATCGCGCGCCTGTTCCGAAAGCGCCCCCAGTGTCCGCAGCACCGACGCATGCTCCGGTTGCCGCGGCAGCGCTCCGATCGCCATTGCGATGGTCCGTTCGAGATCTTCTCTGGAATAGGGCTTGGCAAGGAAGCCGTCGAACGGGTTGCCCTGGTTTTCGGACGCGCCCCCCGCCGTGACGGCCACGACCGGGACCATGGCGCGCGTCTCGTGAGCGCATCCTCGGATACGTCGGGTTGCCTCGGTGCCGTCCAGCTGTGGCATCGCAAGGTCCATGAGCACGACTTCGAAATCTGCGGCGCCTGCGCGCTCAACCGCCTCGAATCCGGCTGTCACCACCTCGACACGGTGCCCTGCCCGCACCAGCATCGTCCGGACGATCAGGGCGTTGACGGAATTGTCCTCGGCGACGAGGACGTCCAACCGCGGCAGCGTGAACGTCTCTGTCTCCCGGCAAGCGGCCTCGACCGAGGTCTCCTCGAGGAAAAACGGGATGCAGAAGGTGAATGTCGTTCCCCGCCCCGCACCCGGACTCGCGATATCGATCTCGCCGCCCAGCAGATCGAGAAATCCCTTGCAGATCGCCAGCCCCAGCCCGGAGCCGCCGAACCGGCGCGACACGCTGCAATCGGCCTGAGAAAACGGTTGAAAAAGCGCCTCCCATTCCGGCTTGTCGATGCCGATCCCCGTGTCGCGGACGGTGAAACCGACCCAGACCTGTCCCGCCTCGGACGGTCTGTCCAACCGGTGGACATGCAGATCGACGCTTCCCTCCGGAGTGAACTTGATGGCGTTGCCCAGAAGGTTGAACAGGATCTCGCCGAGCTTGCGGGGATCGCCGACAAGCTGGTCAGGCACATTCGGATCGATCGCGCAGCGATACTCCAGGCCCTTTTGTGAAGCGGAGGGCGCAACGGTCGCTTCAACCGTGGCAATCCTCTCGGAAAGCGAAAACGGGATCCGTTCGACGGAAACCCGTCGCCGCTCGATCCGGGTGTAGTCCAGCACGTCGTCGAGAAGCTCCCGCAGCAGCTGGCAGGAGCCTTTCAGCACATCCAGCCATTTGCGTTGTTCGCCGCGCGACTGGCTCTCCTCCAGCAGTTGCACGGCGCCCAGGACCCCGTTGAGCGGCGTTCGGATTTCGTGGCTCATCGTCGCCATGAACTCCGACTTGGCCCGGTTCACCTTGCCGGAATGTTCGATCAACGCATCGCGCATGTCGTCGATCTGCCGATTGAGGCGAAGTCCCTCCAGTTCGCGGCACCTGAGCGCCTCCAGGGCGGCGGCGATGGCTCCCGGCTCGTCGTTTCGCAGTGGGACGGGAACGGGCCTCTCCAACTCCCCCCGGTTAAGCCGTTCCACGGTGGCCTTGAGCGATTGCAGCGGTAGCGAGAGCCGACGACGGACGAAACGGAGCGAACTCACGCCGAAAGCCACGGCGATCAACAGCGCGAGAATGGAGGCAGCCCCGACAAGTGCGGCGTGCCGCTTGCGGGCTTCCGCCCTGTCGACGATGAGATCGAGGCTGTGATTGCCGATGCCAAGGATGGAGTCATAAGCGGAAACGCAGTTTTCGAACCAGCCAACAGTGTCATAGGCGGAGCGTCCGGAGTTCGAGAGGCCCAGCAGCACTTCGTCCATGACCGCCTGTGCCCGCGCGGTTTCCCTGCGGCCCTGCGCAACGGCGTCGGTGATCCACGCACTGTCGGGAAGAACGCCCGCGGCCCAGTCCATGCGGTTCCAGAGTTCGCTATAGGCGCCCACGTCTGCCCGCCAGCGCCAGACCTGCTGTCTCGTCAGCGGAATGTCGGTCTGCACGGACTGCCTGAACCGGGAGCATTGTCGCGCATACCGGTCGCGGACCGCATAGGACAGCTCGCGCACGGAGAGCAAGGCGCCGAGTTCCGGGTCGACGGCATGAAGTTGCGCCCCGATCACCGAGCTGGCTCCCCGCGCCGCCTCGGCAAGCTCGTAGATCGCCTGCCGCCACGGTTCAATCCGTTCGACATCGCGCTGCGCGCGCGGCCGGGCAGCCTCTTCGAAGAGCAGTTTCGTGTTGATGGACACTCTCTGCGCGGCCTCGATGAACGTATCGGTCGCAGCGTCGATTTCCGGCAGTCCAGAGGTTTCAAGCTCTTGCAGGGTGCGTTTATGCAGTTCTTCGGTCAGTGCGACCGTTTTTTGGATCGCTTGCTGCGGATCGTCCTGCGTGAGAAGCGCCACGCCAACCGTACCGATGCCGACCCGAATGTGCGCGGCGGTGCTGAACAGGTTGCGATCGAGCGCGGCGATCTTCGGCATGCGCGTCGCTTCGACCGTGTTATGCTAGGAAAAAACCGGCGGTAACCAACGCGCCAAGGACGATGATTGCGACGGCGATCCAGTGAAACAGAAGGACAGTACGGGAGACCGAACTCGATGACATCTTTGGTTCCTCCGAGCGCAGCGCGTTCATGGCCGCGACACGGATACGTCGTTTTCAGGAGCCGGATCGAGAACGTATAAGGACGCAGGGACGCGGACATGTCGCGCTACCGTCGGGCGGGCGATGCCCCCGGCGGGTCCGGAAACACCTCAAGGCTTCGTCTTTCGTCCTTCCGGGCCGCGACGCCGACGCCCTGCCCCGCGCGGGCGGCATCGCTCCGTTGCCGCCTTCTCGCAAAAGCGCACGCAGGACCGCCCCGTCAGAACGGACGGCGAGCGGCTCCGACCTGAAATTGTCGAACAATCAGCTACTCTCTCTCAGATACGCTACGACCTCGGCATCGCTGACCTGATCGAACCGCTGATAATGTGCCCCAACCGACCAGAACGGGCTCGGCGTCTCAAGGCAGATCACCAGACCGACACGCGTCCGTAGGTCTGCCACCGTGTCGGCCGGCGCCACGGGAACGGCCAGCAATACCCGGCGCGCCCGCCTCTGTGCCAGGCCTTTCAAGGCGGCGCGCACCGTTGCGCCCGTGGCGATGCCGTCATCCACGACGATGGCATCGCGGCCCTCCACCGAAACCGGCGACCGCCCGGGCAGGTAGATTTGCCGCCGCCTCTCGAGCTCGGCCAATTCCCTGTCCCTGATCGGGATCAGGTCCTCCCGGGTCATGCCGGCCATGCGCAAGACCTCCGGGTTGACGACCATCTGCGGATCATGGCCATCGACCACGGCGCCAACGGCCAACTCGGCCTGGCCCGGCATCCCGAGCTTGCGGACCATCAGCAGGTCCAGCGGCGCGCTGCAAATCCGCGCGACTTCCGCGCCGATGGGAACGCCGCCACGCGGAAGCGCCAGAACAACCGGATCCGGCTCCCCCGGAAGCTTGCGAAGCGCCTCGCGAACCGCCTCGCCAAGCGCGCGGCCCGCTTCGGTGCGATCCCGAAAAAGCGCGGATCTCATTTCATGCATCCTGGTGGCAATTGGGTCGGATGGCCTACCATGCCTCGACCAGGTGTTCGGCGATCTTGTCGATTGGCTGCCCGGTCAGGGTCTTGGGAACCTCCGCCAGCACGCTATCCCGCAGCTTCGGCACCATGGCCTCGCGCAGGGCACCCAGCATCCGGGACGGCGCCGCAACCACCAACCCTTCGCTTCCATCGGCCGCGAACAGCCTTGCGCATTCGCCGGCGATCTTGGTAGCAAACGCCTCCTCGTCCAGGCGTGCGAAATCCGGCTGTTCCATCGCGCTTTTCGGACCTCGCGGGCCGGCGGCGCCATGGCTGTCGGGCCGCCTGCCAGGCGGATTTCCCTTCAGGTCCCGCTCCTCACCGGTCGCATCGGCCTCTATGGTCTTGAGAAGCTTGAGCGATGGATGAATGGCCGTCCCGCTATTTTGAAGAAACAGCGCCTTTCGGGCGTCACACACAATGATCGTTGCGCTTTTGGGTAAGCGTTGCAGACTCGGCATTATCCGCCTCCCCCTGTCTTACATCGCGTTTCCGTGGCTTGATTATACCACCAATACATTCCTTTCGCCAATGAGTTGGCGATGTCCGGGCTTCATGGAAGCAGGACGGCAGCTCCGGTCAATTGACCGCGGCGAAGCCGGTCGAGCGCGATGTTGGCCTCTCCCAGGGGAAAGGTCTCGACCTCGCAGCGAACACCCGCTTGCCGGGCGAGCGCGAGGAATTCCTCGCCATCGGCCCGCGTGAGGTTGGCCACCGAGCGGACCTGTCGCTCGCCCCAGAGGATCTCGTAGGGGAATGAGGGGATGTCGCTCATGTGGATCCCGCCACAGACGACAATCCCGCCCTTGCGAATGCCCCGCAGCGCGGCCGGCACAAGCGCGCCCACCGGTGCGAAGATGATCGCGGCGTCGAGCTCTTCGGGGGGCATCTCGGTCGAGTCCCCGGCCCAACAGGCTCCGAGCCGGCGCGCGAAGTCCTGCGCTGCCGTGTCGCCGGGGCGCGTGAAAGCAAAGAGCCGGCGTCCCTGCCACAGCGCGACCTGCGCCATGATATGCGCCGCGGCTCCGAAGCCGTAGATTCCGAGCGTTGCGGCATCCCCGGACATTTTCAGCGACCGATAGCCGATCAGCCCGGCACAGAGCAGCGGGGCCAGTTCCGCGTCGCTGCCCTCCGCGGGAAGCGGGAATGTGAAGCGCGCATCGGCCACGCAGGCCTCGGCATAGCCTCCATCGATCGTGTAGCCGGTGAAACCCGGCGCGTCGCAGAGGTTCTCGGCATGCTCCCGGCAGTAGCGGCAGCAGCCGCAGGCATGGCCGAGCCACGGCACGCCGACGCGCTGGCCCTGCTTCAGAGTGCTCACTCCGTCGCCAATCGCTCTCACCCGTCCGACGATCTCGTGGCCCGGAACGAGCGGCAATTTGGGTTTGGTCAGATCGCCGTCAACGACATGCAGGTCCGTACGGCAAACGCCGCAGGCCGTTATTTCGATAAGGACCTGCCCCGGACCGGGCCGGGGAAGTGGCAGATCGGACAGGACGAGCGGTTCGCCCTGCCGCTCCAGTACCATCGCGCGCATGACTGCCCTCCATCCGTTCGGTTCCACCGGCCCCTGAAGGGTGACCCGCCGCTTTTTGCAGGTCCATGATCCATTCTGCCACGCCCCGTGATCACTCGCCGGACCCGGTGCCAACCTGAGTTCTCAATTCGAGAATGCGCCATTGCCAATTTTGACATGGATGACAATGCGCGCGCCCGTTAGGCTGCCCGAAACAACCGCCGAAAGATCACGCCAGACATGCTTGCCGTTCTTCTGCCTTGCGGTTGCGAATTTCTGACGGACGGCGAACGCAATCGCCGAGGCGGCGCGCCATGCCACTTCCAGGAGCCCCAATGAGTTTTCAGAATCCCGTCTTCATCCCGGGGCCGACCAACATTCCCGAGCGCCTTCGCAAGGCATGCGACATGTCAACGATCGATCACCGTTCTCCGCTGTTCGGTCAGATCCTGAGTCCTGCCCGCGAGGGCGTGCGGAAGGTTCTGAAAAGCGACAACGCGGAGGTCTTCATCTTCCCCTCTACCGGCACTGGCGGCTGGGAAACGGCGCTGACCAACACGCTCTCGGACGGTCAGAAGGTTCTGGCCGCCCGGCATGGCATGTTTTCACAACGCTGGATCGATATGTGTCAACGCCTCGGCCTCGACGTCCAGGTTGTCGAAACGCCCTGGGGCGAAGGGGTGCCTGTGGATCGCTACGAAGAGATCCTGTCCGCCGATACCAACCACGAGATCAAGGCCGTTCTTGCCACGCATAATGAAACCGCAACCGGCGTGACATCCGACATTGCCGCCGTTCGCAGGGCGTTGGACGCGGCGGGTCACCCCGCGATGCTCCTTGTCGACGGAGTCAGCTCCATTGCCTCGATGGATTTCCGCTTCGACGCGTGGGGCGTCGACGTGGCGGTGACCGGCTCGCAAAAAGGGTTCATGTTGCCCGCCGGCCTTGCCATCCTCGGGTTCAGCCCGAAGGCGCTGGAAGCCAGCCGGTCGGCCGGGCTGCGGCGGGTATTTTTCGATGTTCAGTCAATGCACGAGAGCTACGCCAAGAACGCCTACCCCTATACCCCGGCCTTCGGGTTGCTGAACGGGTTGAACGAAGCCTGCCGGATGATGCTGGACGAAGGACTGGAGAACGTCTTTTCCCGCCATAACCGGATTGCCGAAGGTGTCCGCGCCGCCGCGAATGCCTGGGGCCTCGATCTCTGCGCCCGTTCTCCGGAGCTTTATTCGGACACGGTCACCGCGATCTGCACACCCAGGGGCTTCAATTCGACCGATATCGTGACCCATGCGGCGGACGCCTATGGCGTCGCCTTCGGGGTCGGGCTTGGCGAGGTCGCGGGGCGTGTTTTCCGGATCAACCACCTTGGCAGCATGACCGATGTTATGGCGCTTTGCGGGATTGCCACGGCTGAGATGTGCATGGTGGATCTCGGCCTCGACATCTCGCTGGGCAGCGGTGTGGCGGCGGCACAGGAATATTACCGAATGCACCGAAACTCTTCTGGAGCCTGAACGCCGACGGTATCAAGATCCACGCCAGATTGCCCCGGCGACAATGAACAGAGACAGGCCAATGAACGCATCAATCCCCATCGACGATCTTGAACTCGGCTTCGACTTTCCCGCGCTGCCGGGCATGGACGCGGCCGACATCCAGACGCCCTGCCTTGTTCTCGACCTCGACGCGCTGGAGCGCAACATTCGAAAGATGGGCGAGTATTGCCGCGCGCACGGCATGCGCCACAGGGCGCATGGCAAGATGCACAAATCGGTCGACGTGGCGAGGTTGCAGGAACGGTTGGGCGGTGCGGTTGGCATCTGTTGCCAGAAGGTATCCGAGGCGGAGGTCTTTGCGCGCGGGGGCATCGGGGACATCCTGGTGTCGAACCAGGTCCGCGACCCCGCCAAGATCGATCGCCTTGCGCGGCTGCCGAAACTGGGCGCACGTATCATCGTTTGCGTGGACGACCTCGACAACGTGGCGGAACTGGCGGCGGCGGCACAGAAGCATGGCACCGAGTTGGAAGTCTTCGTCGAGATCGATTGCGGCGCCGGGCGTTGCGGTGTAACATCGACCGATGAGGTTGTGGCCCTGGCCCGCGCCATTGACGCGGCTCCGGGGCTGAGCTTCAGCGGCCTTCAGGCCTACCAGGGCGCGGCGCAACATCTTCGCAGCCATGAAGACCGCAAGGCGAAGCTGGATGTCGCCATCTCGATGGTCAAGGAAGCCGTGGCGGCGCTGAAAACGGCGGGATTGGAGCCGATGCTGGTCTCTGGTGGCGGCACCGGATCCTATCAGTTCGAGTCCAACTCCGGCGTCTATAACGAGCTTCAATGCGGCTCCTATGCCTTCATGGATGCCGATTACGGCGGCGTTCTGGACGAAAACGGCGAGCGCATCGATCAAGGGCAATTGGAAAATGCGTTCTTTATTCTCACCCAGGTGATGAACCACGCGAAGGCGGACATGGCGGTTTGCGACGCGGGGCTGAAGGCGCAGTCGCTCGACAGTGGATTGCCGGTCATCCACAGGCGCGACGATGTGAAATACATCAAGTGCAGCGACGAGCATGGGGTCATCGCGGATCCGAACGGTGCGCTGAAAGTCGGTGACAAGCTCCGGCTGGTGCCGGGCCATTGCGACCCGACCGCCAACCTGCACGACTGGTATGTCGGCCTTCGCGACGGCAAGGTGGAAACGCTTTGGCCCGTATCGGCACGCGGAAAACTCTACTGACGTCCGGAGACCCCCATTCCCGCCATCGCCATCGCCGCCCCCCATCAGGATCCGAACATGACGACAGTCGAAGCCATCTCCCGCGCGCTCCTGGAGGCGCGTCGTACCGAGCGCCGCCTCGATGCGAGCACCCTTCCGGTTCCGGACTACGACGAGGCGCTTGAGATCCAGCGGCGGGTGCAGGCAACGATTGGCCCGGTCGGCGGGTTCAAGGTGGCGCGTCGGGGCGAGGCCTCCCCTGTCATAGCTCCCATCCCTGCCTCCCTGATCCTGCCGTCCGGCGCAACTGTGCCCGTTCGCGACCAGATGGGGATCGAACTGGAAATCGGGTTCGAACTGGTCGCCGAGCCAACGACGGAAATTCTGGCAGATCCGAAGGCCTTCTTCCGACCGCGCATCGTTCTGGAGCTTGTCGATACCCGTCTTGCCGGGGGAGCGGATGATCCGATGATGAAACTCGCGGATATGCAGATCAACGCGGGTCTCATTCTAGGCGCCGGCCCGGAGGATTGGGACGGCACCGATTTCGGAGCGGTCAGCGCGTCCCTTCGATGTGGCGACCGACAGGTCGTGGACGGCGAAGCCACCGTCCCTGGCGGCTCGGCGCTCGCCAATCTCGCGCTTTTCTGCGCCCATGTCGGAGACCATTGCGGCGGGTTCCGCAAGGGTCAGACGATCATCACCGGATCCCTTTCGGGACTCGAATACTTCCCGGGCGGGACGCACGTCGCGGGCCTCATAGAGGGCTTCGGCGAAATCAGCTCTCTTTTGGAGTGACCGGCTCTCCCCGCGCCTCGGCAAGTCGCTCCGTGGTGCGCGATACAAGGAACTCTGACACCAACCGCGCCGCGCGCGACAACGGCCGGCGTGAATCGATGACCACGGAGATCGAGGGCGCTACCAACCCCTTGTCCTTCAGCGGCAGCAGCAGCAGTTCTCCGCGCTGAAGTTCGGGGAGAACGTCGAGTTCCGACGTGATCATCGCCAGCCCGCCCTGTCGCAATGCGCATTTCAGCAGTTGCAGGGAATTGGACGCCAGCACCGGCGCGTTCTCGACAAAGAACCAGGCGTGGCGGTTGTCGAGATACTGCCGCGTGGGAAGGATCGCGCTCTGCGATACCAGCGCGTGACCGCTCGCCTTTGCCAGGGTGATCTCGGGTTCCCGGGCCAACGGGTGCCCGGGCGCGACGATACAGCCGAAGCGAAGTTTCTGGTTCCAGACAACGTGCTGATGGCGCAACCGCGGCATGTTGAAGGCCATGGCGACCTCGACCGTTCCCTCGTCCAGCGCGCGCGCCGCATCGATCGGCGCCACGATGTCCACGTTCAGCCGGATGTGGGGGTGCTCGTCCAGAAGCCAGCTGTGCAGCTCCTCCAGAACGCCGTTTGCAAGGCAATCCATCGCGGCAATCCGCACGCTGCCGCGCTCCTGTCCGCGCAACTCCTGCAGGTCGGTTTCGAGCCGCTCCGCATCCGACCGCCAGCGACGTGCCATCACGACCATCGCCTCGCCGGCCGCCGTCGGGCGCATCCCGCGCGGCAAACGCTCGAAGAGCGGTGCGCGATTCGCCTCCTCGAGAGACTTGATATGCCGGTCGATGGCCGAGGCCGCGATTCCGAGCGCGCGCGAGGCCGCTTGGACAGATCCGTGTTTCGCCACCGCCTCGACATAGAGCAACGGGCGTGG
Source organism: Aliiruegeria lutimaris (assembly GCF_900099935.1). Classification (GTDB taxonomy): domain Bacteria; phylum Pseudomonadota; class Alphaproteobacteria; order Rhodobacterales; family Rhodobacteraceae; genus Tropicimonas; species Tropicimonas lutimaris. Next base: position 44,715 of record NZ_FNEK01000014.1, read on the forward strand.
AACGAGGTGAAAATTCATGCAGATGCCGCCATTATTTCATTCTCATTTTGAGAATGAATCATTACTTCTTTTGTTATAGTTGGCAATCCAAACTCTCTCTACCGTGAAGGGAACGCAACCCGAAGGACACGCTCCCAAGATGTCGATGACAGCCGGAAACACCCACGCCAGAAGGTCTCGGGCATGACTTGGGGTCTTGTGCTCAGCCAACGGGCGGCCCGGCTTGTCATGCGCACCCTCTCGGAGGACAGCCAATGAGTTTCCTTCCCGTCGACGGTCGCCGCGTGGGCATGCTGACGCCTTCGTCCAACACGGTGCTGGAGCCCTACACCTCGGCCATGTTCGCCCCTGTTGGGCAGCAGGCCAGCGCGCATTTCGGACGGTTCCGGGTGGTGGAGATATCGATGTCCGACGCCTCCCAATCCCAGTTCACGCTGGAGCCGATCCTCGACGCCGCTGAACGGCTGGCCGAGGCGAACCCGCAACTCATTGCGTGGAACGGCACCTCTGCATCGTGGCTCGGGCTCGACAAGGACCGCGCGCTTTGCGCCGCGATCACCGAGCGGACCGGCATTCCCGCCACATCGACCATTCTGGCCTACGAGGCCCTTTTCCGCGGCATGAACGTGAAGCGCCTCGGGTTGGTGACGCCCTATATCGAGGATATCGAACGGCGGATGATCGCCAATTACGCCGCGCAGGGGATCAGCGTCGTCTCGACGGCGCGGCTCGATGACAAGGGCAATTACAGCTTCGCCACCTACCCTCCCGAACAGGTTGGCGCGATGATCGAACAGGTGGCCGAAGCGAAGCCGGATGCCATCGCGATCGTCTGCACGAATTTCCGCGGTGCGCCCGTCGCCGAGCGCATCGAACAGGCCACCGGCATCCCGGTGATCGACTCGGTCGCCGTGACGGCGGCGCATTGCCTGAAAGTCGTGGGGCTCGACCCCGTGCGTGTGACCGGCTGGGGGAGCGTCTTTTCGCGTGTCTCCGGTCTCGATTTAACCAGTCCACCCGAACGACTCTGACGACAGACACCCACCAAGGAGACCACCCATGATCCGGAAGATCGCAACCTGCGCCGCGGCGCTGGCCGTCCTAGCTGTGCCTGCCGGCGCCGAAACCCTGCGCGTGATGGGTCAGCCCGTCGCAACAGGCCTCATCCAGAAGAATGTCGAACAGCCGTTCTTCGAGAATTTCGCGGCCGAAACCGGCCTGGAAGGCTTCACCGCCGACTACCAGCCCGTCGACGTGACCGGCATCAAGGATACCGAGCAGCTGCGCATCCTCAAGGATGGCCTGTTCGACATCGTGTCGCTGCGCCTGAGCCAGGTGTCGCGCGACGAACCGACGATCCTCGGCCTCGACCTCGTGGGGCTGAACCCCGATTACGAGACCGGTCGCAAGACAGTCGAAGCCTTTGCCCCCATCGTCGACGCCCGGCTGCAGGAGAAATTCAACACCAAGCTGCTCGGCGTCTGGCCGTTCGGGCCCCAGGTGCTCTTCTGCGAACCAGAAATCGGCTCACTGGCGGACCTCAAGGGCCTGAAAGTGCGCGTCTACGACCAGAACCTGGCCGAGTTCGTCAGTCTCGTCGGCGGCTCGCCGGTTCCGATCGGCTTCCCCGAAGTACAGCAATCGCTTGCCCGCGGTGTGGTTGACTGCGCCATCACCGGTCCGTCCTCGGCCAATTCCGCTGGCTGGCCGGAAGTCAGCTCCTACACCCTGCCGATCGCCTTCCAGCTGGCCATGAACGGCTTTGGCATCAATCTCGATACCTGGAGCAAGCTGGATCCGGAACAACAGGAGAAATTGCAGGCCGGGTTCGACAAGCTGTCCGAAAAGATCTGGACCTACTCGGAAGAACTCTTCGTCGATGCCGTGAACTGCAACACCGGCGGCGAGCCCTGCGAGACGGGAACCAAGTACTCCCTCAAGCTGGTCGAGCCCACCGAGGCCGACAAGAAACTGGTCGGCACCGCCGTGCCCAACGTGTCCTTCCCGGCCTGGAAAGAGGTCTGCGACGCGACCAACCCGGGCTGCTCCGACGCCTGGATGAAAACCGTCGGCGCCGGCAAGGACATGTAAGGCCCACCGCCCAAACCCACCGCGCCCGGACCTCGACGGCCCGGGCGCCAGCCATCAGGAGAGAACCATGGATCGTCTCGCCACCTGGATCAGCCGCCTCTTCGGGTGGGCGTTCCTGTTTCTGTCCGCCTTCGTCGCGCTCGAGACGATCATGCGGAAGTTCTTCAACACCTCTCTCCAGGGAGCGGACGAACTCGGCGGCTACATCCTCGCCTTCGGTGCCTCCCTTGCTTTCATCGTCGCGATGATCGACCGAGCGCATATCCGCATCGACGTGATGCACGCACGCTTCCCCCTGAAATTGCAGGCACTGATCGACTGGCTTTCGGTCCTGACGCTGGGGGTGCTCGGTCTTTTCTTCCTTTATGTCGGCTGGTTCGTGATCGCCGACACACTCGAATATGGCTCGACCGCCGCGACGCCTTGGCGCACGCCGCTGATCTGGCCGCAATCGGCCTGGTATGCGGGGCTCGCGGTTTTCGCGCTGTGCTCCTTCATCATGGCCGCCCGTGCGACGCGCCTCTTCCTGAGCGGCCGTCACCGGGAACTGGCCGCGGAATTCAATGCCAAGACCGCCGAAGAAGAGCTCAAGGAAGAGCTCGAACAGCTGCAGGACCGCTGACATGGGCATTATCGATGTATTGATCGGCTTCGTCGTCATGATGGGCCTTCTTCTGGTCGGCCTTCGGGTCGCCACCGTGATGGTCGCCATGGGCGTGGCCGGGGGCATGGTTCTCTACGGCCCGGTCCTGCTGAAGAGCATGGGTCCGGTGCTCTGGGGCACGTCGAACGAACCCGTCCTGACCGCGATCCCGCTATTCATCCTGTTGGGTGAATTGCTGCTGCGCTCCGGTCTCGCGGATCGCATGTACGGAACCTTGGCGCTCTGGCTCGGCCGGTTGCCGGGCGGGCTTCTGCACACGAATATCGGCTGCTGCTCGCTCTTCGCGGCAACTTCTGGGTCCTCCGTCGCGACCGCCGCAACCGTTGGAACGGTGGCCCTGCCCGCGCTGACCGAGCGCCGGTATCGCCCCTCGCGGTCGCTCGGATCTCTCGCGGCGGGCGGCACGCTCGGCATCCTGATCCCACCCTCTGTGAACCTGCTCGTCTACGGCTCGCTCGCCAGCGTTTCCGTCGGCCAGCTCTTCATTGCCGGGATTATCCCCGGCATCCTCCTGACGCTTCTCTTCATGGCCTTTATCGCCGCGCAGGACATTCTGGCGCCCGGAGGCGCCTACCAGGAGTCGGAAGTGCCGTGGAGCGTCAAATTCCGTGCCCTCAAGCACCTTGTCCCGGCGGCGACGGTCTTCCTGATCGTGATGGGATCGATCTATCTCGGCATCGCAACGCCGACCGAGAGCGCCGCCCTTGCCGTGATCGTGGCGCTCGGCTTCGTCTGGGCCGAGGGCAAGCTCAGCATGGCCTTTCTCGACACCTGCTTTCGCACAACGGCCAAGACCACGGGCATGATCCTGCTGATCATCGTCGCGGCCTTCACGCTGAACGTGACGCTGGCGCTTGGCGGGATCACCGCTGTCATGTCGCGCTGGATCGAAGGGCTGGGCCTGAGCCCGGTCGAGCTTCTCTTCGTGCTGATGATCTTCTACCTGGCCCTGGGGATGTTCATGGACGTTCTGTCGATGCAGGTCCTGACCATCCCGATCGTGGTGCCGATCATCATCGCCCACGGGATCGACCCGGTCTGGTTCGGCATCTTCGTGGTCCTCATGTGCGAGCTTGGCATGATCACCCCGCCGGTCGGCATGAACCTCTACGTTGTGCAGGGCGTGCGCAACGACCGCGGTCCCTTTTCCGACGTGATCGCCGGCGCGGTTCCCTATGCCGTCCTGATGCTGCTCTTCACCTCGGCCCTGATCCTGTGGCCCGCCATTGCAACCTGGCTGCCGGAGGCAATCGGACGATGAGCTTGCCCGAAGAAAAGAACGCAACACCCGACGCGACCGCCCTTGTCGAGGCCTATCGTACGGGGCGCGCCGACCCCGTCGCCGTGATCGCGGCCCATATCGAACGCATCGACCGTCTGAATCCGGCGCTGAACGCCTATTCCAGCCGCGCGGGCGACGCGCTGGAAATGGCGCGTGCCGCGCGAAACCGCTATGCCGATGGCACCCCGGCCGGGCCGCTCGACGGTGTGCCCATAATCATCAAGGACAATCTTGTTTCGGCAGGACTGCCGGCGGCTTGGGGGAACGCGGAGCTCGCAAGGCGCGTGCCCACCCATGACGAACTTCCCGTCGCCGCGCTAAGCAAGGCCGGGGGCATCGTTCTCGGCAAAGGGAACACGCCCGAGTTCGCCGTAGAGGGCTATACCTGCAACAAAACCTTCGGCATCACGCGCAACCCGTTCGATCCGGCGCTGACCCCCGGCGGTTCTTCCGGCGGCGTCGTCGCGGCCGTGGCCTCCGGCATGGCGGTGGCCGGTCTCGGAACCGATGGCGGCGGTTCGATCCGTCGACCCGCGGGCTATACGGGCCTTTGGGGGCTCAAGCCCGGCATCGGAACCGTGCGGCGCGGTGGTGGCCTGCCGCAGGTGCTGCTGGATTTCGAAACCGTTGGCCCCATCACCCGCTCTGCCCGCGACCTTGCCCTGTTCCTGTCGGTTCTGACGGGCAATCCGGGTCGGACCGAGCCGCGTCCACTACGGATCCTTTCGGTGCCCGTGATCGACGACTCGCCCTGCGACCCTGCCATTCGCAGCGCCTTCTCCGAAAGCGTGGCGCGGCTCCAAGGCCTCGGCCACAGCGTGACCGAAGGACCGCTGCCACTCGACCTGGGACCGCTGAACGATGTCTGGGCACAGATGGCGGAGATCGGGCTGGCGCATCTCGGCTGGCGCGATCCCCCGGTACTTGCGGCGGCCGCGCAGAAATACCGCGACATGGCCGGCCGTGGCGCCGAAGTCAGCGCGGTGACGCTCTACGAAGCCCTGACCCGCGTCTTCGCCCTGCGCGAATCCGTGCGCGGGCTCTGGGGATACGATGCCGTTCTCATGCCAACCGCCGCGGCCCTGCCCTGGCCTGCCGAAGATGTCTTTCCCGCGCAGATCGACCACCAGAGCGTCGGTCCGCGCGGACACGCGGTCTATACCGGCTGGGTCAATGCCGCGGGTCTGCCGGGACTTGCCTTCCCGGCGGACCTTTCAGATGGCTTGCCGATCGGCATGCAACTCGTTGCGGGCCGCGGAGACGAGAACCTGCTGCTCTCGGTTGCCGCGACGCTGGACGCCTAGGCCGCTGGACGCCGGACACAAAGCCTTTACTTACCTAAGGTAAAGCTTCCGTGGTACACTGCTTCCGCGCCGCCTCTTGCACCCGACCGTATTCGATCACCAATCATGCGGCGCGCTTTCAATAGGGAGGACACAAAATGACTCGTTTCAAGAAGGCGATTATTCCCGTCACCTTTTTCCTGGCTTTCGCCGCGCCTGCCTATGCCTTTCATTGCCCGGCCGACATGGCGGAAATCGACAAGGCGCTGGCTTCAAGCCCGATGATTCCCGAGGGCGACATGGCAAAGGTCAAGGAATTCAGAGCCATGGGGCAGCAATTGCATGAGTCCGGCCGTCACCAGGAGTCGGTCGACACCTTGCAGAAGGCAAAGGATCTGCTGGGCATCTGAACGTCAGTCTGGAGGGGGCGCCAGAGCGAACAGGCTGGCGGCTCTTTCCGCCGCGAACGACCCCGCCGCTCGTCTAGAGCGGCGGGTCAGGTGTTTTCCACCTTTGTCAGGGACAAAGCGGACGGATCCCTTCCCGGCCTCAAACCGGGTTGATGTGACAGGACCGCGCCACGATTTTCGTCGGCCTTACACCCCTGATTTGACCTTCGTCCAAAGCCGGGTACGCGCCCGCAGCGTCTTTGCATCGACGTTCCGGTCGGCAAAGAGCCCTTCGCGCGTCGCGGCGTCGGGATAGATGCCCGGATCGCTGCGGATCGCCGGATCGACCAGGCCATCGGCCGCGGCATTCGCATTGGCGAAATACACCGTGTCGGTGACCTCGGCGATCACGTCCGGGCGCAGCATGTAGTCGATGAACCGGTAGGCCGCGTCGATATTGCCGCTGTCGGCCGGAATCGCCATCAGGTCGATCCAGAGCAGCGTCCCCTCCTTCGGGATCGCATAGAGGATCTCCGGACCGCTCTCGGCCTCCATGGCGCGGGCCTGCGCGATGCCCGCATCGCCGCTGTAGAGGATCGCCATGCAGATATCGCCGGTCGCGAGGTCGTTCACCGCCCTCTGGTTGGCAAAATAACGCGTATTTCCGGCAAGCCCGGTCAGCAGCCCGGTGACCTCGTCAAGCTGATCGCGATCGTTGGAATAGGGATCGTGGCCGAGATAATCGAGACCGATCGACACCAGCTCGATGGGCGAGTCCAGCACCGCAATGCCGCAATCAGCGATCCTGGCGGCCAGTTCCGGCTTGAACACGATATCCCAGCTGTCGACCGACACGTCGCCCAGCCGCTCGGCGATCATGGCGCTGTTGTAGGCCAGCCCGACCGTGCCCCAGGTGTAAGGCACACCGAGTTGTCGGCCACCGGGGAGTTGATCGAGCGCCGAAACGATCTCTGGGTCGAGATTGCCGTAGTTTTCCAGTCGGGAGGGGTCAACCGGATGCAGGGCGCCGGCCGCGAATTCGCGCTCGGCATTGGACGCGGCCGGGAAGACGACATCGAAACCGGAACCGCCGGTCAGCAGCTTGGTCTCCAGCACCTCGTTGGATTCGTAAAAATCGAGCGTCACCTCGGCGCCAGTCTCTGCCTCGTAATTCGAAATCGTGCTTTCGCCGAAATAGTCGGCCCAGTTGTAGATCGCCAGTTCCTGCGCCGCGGCGCCTGCACCGTTGCCGGCCAGCAAGGCGGCGAAAATCCACGTGATCCGTGTTCGATGATGCATCGGTCAAACCTCTCTTCGTTCGTCAGGATTTGGCGCGGGCAGCGGCGTAAAGGCACAACAGGTCGTTGGCGATGGTGGCCGCGGCAATCGCCGTGATCTCGGAAACGTCATAGGACGGCGCCACTTCGACCACATCCATGCCGACCAGGTCGATCCCTTCCAGTCCGCGCAGGATCTCCTGTGCCTGGAACGGGCTCAGCCCGCCGATCACCGGCGTGCCGGTGCCGGGCGCCGAGGCGGGCTCCAGCGCATCGATGTCGAAGGTCAGGTAGCAGCGGCGCGCGCCGACAATGGCCCGGACCTTTTCAACAACCGCCTGCGGCCCAAGCCGCTGCACCTCGATGGCGTCGATGATGTTGAAGCCGAGCGGCTCGGGATTATGGGTCCGGATGCCGATTTGCACGGAGGTGGACGGATCGACCAGCCCCTCGCGCGTTGCGTGCCACAGCATGGTGCCATGGTCGATCCGGTCGGGTTCGTCGGCCCAGGTATCGGTATGGGCGTCGAACTGGATAAGGCTCAGCGGTCCGAATTTCTCGGCATGAGCCTTGAGCAGCGGATAGGTGATGTAATGATCGCCGCCGATCGAGAGCAAAGCCGTTTCCTGCGCGAGTACGGCGCGCGCGGCCTCGGTGATCTGTCCGGGCACCTTGTGCGGATAGCCGGTATCGAGTTCGCAATCACCGTAATCGACGATGCTCAAAGCCTCGAACGGATCCAGCGTCCAGGGCCAGGGCGCGGACCAGGCGATATGGGATGATCCGCTGCGCACGGCACGGGGGCCAAGCCGCGTTCCGGTCCGGCTGGAGACGGCAAGATCGAACGGCACCCCCATCACTGCGACATCCGCGCCGGAAAGGTCCTTCGTATACCGCCGGCGCATGAAGCTGAGCGCGCCGGCATAGCTCGCCTCCGCTACCACTCCGCGCGCGTCCTTGCGCGTGAAGGCAAGATCGCCCGTCACCGGGTTTACACTGGAATCCTCTGCCATCGCCTGCTCCTGAAATCATTGCTTGCCGGCAGGTTGCACCATGTTGCCGATTCGGATTATTGCGTGACAGATATATATCCTTGTTATTAGTCATGGGCGCTGACCAAAGAACCGACATCACGCAGGATGACCTTCAACCGCCGTCGCCCAAGTGGATCGAGGCGGTTGCCGGACTGGTGCGCATGTCGGGAACAGAGCATTTCGCCATCGCACTCCGGAACTGTCTCGAACTGGTCTGTCCCTTCGATTCCATGGTGGTCTCGGCCTATGCCGGAAACGCCGCACCGGTCGCGCTCTACCACGATCTGGACGAGGTTTCGGCGGCGGTTACCGTCCAGTTCTATGCCAGCGGGCCCTATCTGCTCGACCCGGTCTATCTTGCCTGCCGCAACAACGTGGCGCCCGGGGCCTATCGCCTGCTCGACCTCGCGCCGAAGGATTTCCTGCGCTCGAATTACTACGCCACCTTCTTTCGCAAGATCCGGATCCACGACGAGATGGCGATCCTGCTGCGTGGGAGCGGCGACGACTGGATCGCGATTTCGCTTGCCCGCTCCCGGAGCCGGAACCGTTTTGACGCGGGTGAACGGGACCGTGTGAACCGGATATTGCCGGTTGTGGAGGCCGGCGCGCTGCGGACATGGCAACCGGATGCGCCCGCCATCGCCGCGGCCGACGCCTTGCCGCAAGACCGTCTTCGCGGTTTTGCACGCGACCTGCTCAGCCGGCGGCAGGCGGAAATCGTGCAAATGATCCTGCAGGGGCATTCGACACCGAGCATCGCCACGGAACTCGGTATCGCCGAAGGCACGGTCAAGGTTCACCGCCACCATGCCTATTCCAAGCTCGGAATTCGTTCCCAGTCGGAACTGTTCGCGCTGCTGACCCGGTACCTGGTCGACACCAGCCGTTGAGCCGGTGCCGTGCCGCGTTGCGACAGTTACGCCTCGATCAAGGCGATCATCTTCTCCAGACGCTCCATTGCGAGCACGCCGTCTTCAATGTTGGGAGCATTGCGGCTCTCGCCCCGCAGGGCCGCCGCCGCATCGGCGATCAGCGCGCTGTAGCCCTTGTGGTCTTCGTTCGCGGCGGCCGTGAAATTGGGTTGCCATGTCAGCGTGTCCACGGTGTCGCTGAGCGTCGCGGCCGGGTCGTCCACCTTGAATGGCGGGTCCCTGTGAAGCTCGACATTGACGATATTGTTCACTTCGATCCGCTTGTGATCGCCCATGATGCGGATCTCTTCCATCGGCGTGCCTCGGGACTGGACCGTGCCCATGACGATATTGCCGATTGCCCCCGCCTGTGTCGTGAAGCCGAGATGCAGCAGAAGACGCCCCGGCGCCGGGCTGACCTTGCGCACGGTCAGTTCGGCAAACTCGCTGGAGGCGAACCACGGGACGAGGTCCATGTAATGGATGCAGTGGTGCAGGAAAAATCCGGTATAGTCCGGTTCGCCTTCGAAATAGGTCGGCGCGGTCATGTAGCTGCCGGTGATGCCGAGGACCCTGCCGAAATCGCCGTGCCTGAGCAGGTTCATCGCGATACGGTTGCCGCTGGAATAGCGCTTCATGAAGCCTACGATCACCGGCTTGCCGGCGCGGCGCGCGGCGGCGGCCACGTCCCGTGCTCCCTCAGCAGTGGCGGCGGGCGGTTTCTCCATGAAAACCGGCAATCCGCGTTCCAGAGCCGCGATCGCCGCCGCCCGGTGAACCTCGGGGCCGACCGCCATGCCGATCGCGTCCAGCCCGGGATGCCGCAGAAGCTCGCCGAAATCGTTGTAGCAGTCTTTGACGCCATAAGCCTGCGCGGTTGCGGCCATCGCCGCTCCGTCCCGGTCGCACAGGGCGGCCAGCCGAATGCCATGATCTGACAGACGTGGCAGAAGCATCTGGCGCGCGTGCCGGCCGCAGCCGATCCAGCCGATATTCAGGGTCATTGGTCCACCTCCGCCAGTGCCAGCGCCGACCGGATCACGCCGAGACCGGCTTTCAGCTTTTCGCTCTCGTCCTCTCGCGGGGCGCGCCAATGGGCGATGGGCAGCGCTACCCGGTCATCGGCGCGCCGGAAGGGTTCGAGCGAGACCGGCCCCGTGTAGTTCACCTCCGCCAGCGCCCGGCAGATCGCGGGCCAGTCGAGATGGCCTGTACCCAGGTGGCCGCGGTGGTTCTCGTTCGCCTGGAAATGGACGATCCGCGGCCCGGCTGCGCGGATCGCGTCCGGAATGGAGCGTTCCTCCATGTTCATGTGGAACGTGTCGAGCATGATGCCGAGGCCGGGATCATCCATGGCATCGACAACCTCGATGGCCTGCCGGGTGGTGCACAGAATGTCCGTCTCGAACCGGTTGAGCGGTTCCACGGCGAAGACCTTGCCGGCCGCCCGGGCCAGAGGGGCGACGCCGGCCAGCCCTTCGATGGTGCGGGCAGCGCGGGCCGCGATGTCCTCGTCGGTTCGGGGCATTGGCGGTCGGCCGGCGAAAACCATCGGTTCCCCGTAGAGCGGACCACCGATGATACTGGCCCCGATGGCTTCGGCCACGTCGACGCAGGATTTCAGGTACTCAATCCCGCCTGTCCGTGCTGCGGGGTCTTCCGAGGCAATCGAACGTTGCGGGTTTACCCGCGCCGCGAGAACGATGCCGATCCCGGCATCTGCGGCGGCAGTGCGGACATCTGCCGGGGAAAGGTCGTCCTCCGGCTCCGGCACCAGCAGTTCGACGAAGTCGAAACCGAGTGCCTTGGCATGGGCAAAATAGTGCAAGTCGCGCCCCGTGAAGGGTCGAATGAACTGCATCGAGATGATGCCGACGGGGTTGTCCAAGTGGTCTTCCTTTCGCGTATCAGCCTTTGACCGCACCCTGGGTCAGGCCGGAGATCAGGCGTTTTTGCACCAGCAGGAACAGGACCGTGGCCGGCATTGCGCCGACGATGCCGCCCGCGGTCAGCAGGCCCCATTGCACCTCGTATTCGCCGATCAGCGTCTGCACGGCGACGGTAATGGTCCGCACGTTGCGGCCGCCGAGGGTCAGGGCATAGAGGTACTCGTTCCAGGCGGTGATGAAGATGTAGATGCCGGTGGCGATGATCCCCGGCAGGCAGAGCGGCAGCACGATACGGAGCATGGCGCCGAGCCGGGTGCAGCCGTCGGTCATCGCCGCCTCGTCGAGCGAACGGGGGATGCCGTTCATGTAGCTTGTCATCATCCAGACCGAGAACGGGATTGCGATGGTGGAATTGGCGATGATGAGCGCAAGGTGACTGTCGAGCAGTCCCAGGATCCGCATCAGTACGAAGAGCGGCAGGATCAGCAGCACCAGCGGGAACATGTTGATGAGCAGGAACTGCATCATCAGAACGCGGCGCCCCCGGAAGGAGAAGCGCGAGAAAGAATAGGCCGCCGTGACGGAGAGCGACAAGCCGACGACGACCGTGCCGCTTGCGACGATGAAACTGTCGAGCAGGTTTTCGGCGAAGCCCACGGTACGGAAAAGGCGCGTGTAGTTTTCGATTGTTGCCCCGGCGATGGAGGGACCTTCGGTGAAGAGGCGCTTTTCCGGCGTGATCGACGTGAGGAACATCCAGAGATAGGGCCCGAGGGTGAAGGTAAGGATTGCCAGCATCGGCAGGTCGACCGTCAGGATGCGTCGGCGGAGGGACTTTCGTTTCAGTGCCATCAGCGCAGAGCCTTTCCGGTGCGTCGCAGATAGATCACGACGATGATCATCAGCAGGATCGTGAAGGTGACGGCCAGCGCGGAGCCATAGCCGAAATCCAGATTGGTGCGGGCCTTTATGAAGGCATAGAGCGGCAGGGTATAGGTCGCGTAGCCCGGACCGCCGCCGGTCATCACGAAGATGACGTCGAAGGAATTGGCCACCCAAATCACGCGCAACAGGACCGCGGTGACGAGCACGCCGGAGATGCCGGGCAAGGTGATGTGGCGGAACTGCCGCCAGGTGGAGGCGCCATCGATGGAGGCGGCCTCGTAGTAGCTTTTCGGAATGGCCTGAAGACCGGCGAGGATCATCACCGAGAAAAAGGGAAATCCCTGCCAGGTGAGCGTCAGCATGATGGCGCCGAGCGCGGTGTCGGGATCGGCAAGCCAGGGTATGGAGCTCTGAATGATCCCCAGGCGCAGCAGGAAGTCGTTCATCACGCCGTAGTTGCTGTCGTAGATCCAGGCCCACATCAGCGCGATCACCACCGAGGGCAGTGCCCAGGGGATGATGATGAGCGCCCTTGCGAGCGGCCGCCACGGGAAGTTCTGGTTGAGAAGCAGCGCCGTGACGAGACCAAGCAGAAGCTGTGCGGGAACGGTGACCCCGATCCAGATCAACGTGTGCCGGAGCGAGATCCAGAAGACGTCGTCCGCGAGCACGGCACGGAAATTGTCGAGACCGATGAAGTCGAAATTCTTCGGCCGGAAAAGAACGTACTCATGCAGGCTCATCCAGGCGGTCTGCAGCATCGGCAGGAAGACGATGGCGAGCGTGACCAGCACCGCTGGCGACAGCATCGCGTAGGGCAGAACCTGCCGGGCCAGCGAGCGGCGAACCGGACGCATGGGCGTGTCGTTGCGGGAAGGATCGGTGGCACTCATCGGGCCTCGGGCTCTGTCGGGCCGGGCTGCGCCGGCATTGGGATTGCGAGGGGCGACGAATGCCGCCGCCCCGTCGTCTCTTTGTCGCCTATTCTCCGAAGAGCTTGGCGATTTCCGCGTTCATCTCGGCCGCGGTGATTTCCCCGGTGAGCGCACGCTGCATCGACACCGGCCAGACGGTGTTCACGAAGTCCGAGGTTTCGGAGCGGTTCGGGAGCAGCTGGGCGAAGGGCAGCGAGTCCATCGTCGCCTTGACGAAACGCTCCGGGTGGAGCGACCAGCCGGCGCTGTCGGTTTTCGTCACCGGAAGCTGGCCCGTGGCCTCGTTGAACATCGTGTTGTTGCCGGCCGTCGAAAGGAAGGAGATCCATTTCCACGCCGCGTCCTTGTCCTCGGCGGTGGAGAAGACCGCCGTGCTCTCGTCGCCGAAGGCCGTCCAGTGGCCGCCGCCGCATTCCGGGACCGCCGCCGCCGAGACCTTGTCGCCAAGCGCTTCGACCATGCCGTTGGCCGAGCCGATATGGTGGATCGTCATGGCCGTGGTTCCGGCCTTGAAGGCGCCGATGATTTCCTGGAACCCGTCATTGGGGGCCGAGGGCGGGAAGACGCCGTCTTCGCGGAAGAGGTCGACAACGAACTGCGTGCCCGCGAGTGCTGCGTCGTTTTCCATGCCGCCGACGAGGTTTACCCCCTCGCGGCTGAGCGTGAAGCTGGCCCAGTGGTCGTGCCCGCCCTTGGCGCCCCGGAAACCGAAGCCGTAGACATCCATCTGCCCGTTGCCGTCGGTGTCCCGCGTGAGGGCCTTGGCAACCTCGCGGAACTCGTCGCAGGTCGTGGGCACGGTGAGGCCCAGTTCGTCGAACATGTCGGCGCGGTAATAGAGGTAGAGTGCCACGTACTGCACTGGCAGATAATAGTTTTCACCATCCTCGGCCTTGGTCAGGTCAAGCAGGTTGTCCAGCAGGTCGGCCTTGCCCTCCCAGGCGTCGATCCGCGCTGCGAGCGGCTCCAGAGCGCCCATTTCGAGAAGTCGCGGCTGGGCGAACATCTTGACCATCGCCGCATCCGGCGCGTTGCCCCCGACGATGGAGGTGTAGAGCGTGTCGTAATAGCTGTTCCAGGGAACGTTCTCGGCCTCAATCGTGATACCGGGATTGGCCTCTTCGAACGCGGCAACCAATTCGTCCATCGGGTTGTCGGCATTGTCGAAATGGTACCAGAAGCGCACCGTGCTGTCGGCACTGGCCGCGCCCGTCGCGAGCGCGAGAAGGCTGGCCGTCAGGCCCAGTCTCATGGTTGTCTTCATTTTCGTTTCCTCCCTTTTTTGTGTTCGCTCAGGGGATCATCTCCCTGAACGCCTCTCCCACCCGCTCGAAGGCGTCTTGCGCTTCCGGAAGGGCATTTCCCATCTGCATGAAACCGTGGATCACGCCACCGCAGAGGTCGTGGCGGTCATTGCGTCCGACGGCCCTGAGACGCGCCACCAGCAGCTCGGTGTCGGATCGCAACGGATCCAGTTCGGCCGAGTTGAGGTAGAGCGGTGGCAACCGGGCGAGGTCGGAGTCCGATGCGCAAAGCGGGGCCACCAAAGGGTCCGCGCGCTGTTCAGGCGGGGCGTACAGGTTCCAGTAGGCCCGCATTCCTGCCTGTGTCAGGCCGGGTCCATTGGCCTGTTCGACATAGGAGTCCGTTTCGAAATCCGCACCATAGACACCGTAGAAGAGCAGCGCCGCCGCAGGCAGGTCGCGGCCTTCCGCGAGCAGCCGCAACATGAGCGCAAGGCAGAGGTTTGCCCCCGCGCTGTCGCCGGCAATGCTCCACCGCCGGTCTGGTTGACAGGCCTCCCAGGCGGCAAGGCAGTCCTCGAGACCGCCGGGATAGGGATGCTCCGGAGCCAGCCGGTAATCGATGGTCAGAACCGGCGCCCGGCAGGCGATTGCGAGCCGACGGGCCGCGCCCTCATGGGTTGCCGGCGAGCAGAACGCCCAGCCGCCGCCATGCACATGCAGGATCGCGTCGCGGCCCCTGTCATTCCCGGGAACCACCAGGCGCGACGGCATGCCCGCGTGCAGGACGGTTCTCGCCTCGGCCATCTCCGGCAGGTTCTCGTTCCACCGAAGGTTGTTCAGCAATGCCAGTGTCCGCCCATGCGGTGCGGAGACATCGGTCGGATGCGGCAGACCCGCATCCTCCTTCTCCAGCCGGTCGAGGATCGACTGCATCGATGCGCTTGGCTGCCTCATGCGGTGTTCCCATCTGTCAGGTCCGGACCGAAATCCACGATGGTCGAAATGTGGTGGCGCAAGACCTCCGCGAGCCGCGGCGCGTCGCGGGCACGCAGGGCATCGAGGATCGGCACATGCCGCTCCGCGGTCTCCTCGAGGTCCCGCAACTGGCCGGATTTCATGATCTTGAAACGATGGACGTGCACCAGGCACCGCCGGAGGATCGGCGTCACCAGCGGTAGGTCCGCGGCTTCGAAGAGCGCGAGGTGAAATGCCCGATCATGTGCCGCAAGCCCGTATTCATCGGCATCCCGCGCGGCGTTGCGCATGTCGTTGAGCTTGCCATGCAGGATATCGTAGAGATCGGCACCGGCCCATCGCATCAGGCGGTCGATGCTGTCGCATTCGATACTCAGCCGAAGCGCGATCAGCACCTGCGCATCGGCCGAATGGCATGGCGCGACCGACGTTCCCCGGCGCGGCAGCCGCGTAACCAACCCCTCCTCGTTGAGCCGCATCAGGGCTTCGCGGATCGTCCCCTGGCTACAGTCGAAGCGCTCGGCGAGATCGAGTTCAATCAAGGCGCTTTCCGGGACTGCCAGGCCCAGAACGATCTCCCGCTGCAACTCGCCATAGACGGTCTCGCTCCGCCGTCCGGACGGTCGCGTCACGGCTGTTCTGGCTGCTTGGCGATGAGCGGTCTCGGAAACCATCTCTGTGTTACGCCCTCCGACAACGGGTGAATCTTGCAGGTTGATTATCGATAACAAGCAAATTATCGATAATGCAATGATGAATGTCGCGCAAACCGGCCCCGGGGGCCGTCAAGACGGGAGGAGCGGCGATGGCTGAGGTGCGGCTGGAAGGAATCGTCAAGGATTACGGTGGCTTCCGTGCGATCCATGACGTGGACCTTGATGTCGCCGATGGCGAGTTTGTTGTCTTCGTTGGTCCATCGGGTTGCGGGAAATCCACCTTGTTACGGATGATTGCAGGGCTGGAGGAGATCTCTGCCGGGCGACTCACGATCGGTGGGAGGCTCGTCAACGAGGTCGAGCCGCGCGACCGCGATGTCGCAATGGTCTTTCAGGATTATGCCCTCTATCCGCATATGACGATTGCCGAAAATATCGGATTCGGGTTGCGCATGCGCGACTGGAAGAAGTCCGATATCGAGCGGAAGGTGCTGGAAAGCGCCCGCATATTGCAGATCGAATCACTGCTCGACCGGCGGCCCGCGCAGCTCTCTGGCGGCCAGCGGCAGCGCGCAGCCATGGGGCGGGCAATTGTGCGCGAACCGTCGCTCTTTCTGTTCGACGAGCCGCTGTCGAACCTCGACGCCAAGCTTCGGGTCGAGATGCGCACCCAGATCAAGCGTCTGCACGCCATGCTCGGCACAACGACTATCTACGTGACACATGACCAGACTGAGGCGCTGACGCTGGCCGACCGAGTGGTGGTGCTGGACGAAGGTCGCGTGGTGCAGGAGGGGCATCCGCTGGAACTTTACGAGCGGCCCAATTGCCGTTTCGTGGGCGAATTCATCGGCTCACCCCAGATGAATATCCTCGATGCGGTCATAGACAGAACCGGGGCACAGACCATGATCCGTGTCGGAGCGGCGTCCGTTCCGATCCACGATCTGCCGCTCCCGGACGCGACGCATGTGGATGTCGGAATTCGCCCCGAGCATATCTACTGGACCTCGCTCGACGAGGGGCTGTTGACGCCGAAGATCGACGTTTATGAGCCCTTGGGATCCGACACCATGGCGATCTGCGATCTGGACGGGCAGGAACTCACCGCCCGTCTCGACCCGAAAGTTCGGATCAAGCGGAACGAGTTCATCGGTCTGGGATTCGATGCCGACAACCTCCATTTCTTCGACCCGCGAGATGGCGCCCGGATCAAACCTGTCTGATCCATCCGCGCCGGCGCGTGAACCGGGTTTGGGCTGCGGGCGTGCCAGTTACGCAGACCGGGGCCGGTTGTGGTGGGACTGGCGGTCACCTGCCAAGACCACTTCGAGGACGGTCAATCAGGCACAGAGAACCTTTCCTGAGGCCTCTGTCACCTCTGTCCCGGGCATGAACGCGAGACGCCCGTTGACATAGACTCTCAGGATCCCCTCCGCGGGCGTCACGGGGGCGTCGTAGCGCGCTGCGTCCCTGACCCGGGCAGCATCGAAGAGCACGAGATCCGCAGCAGCGCCCACCTCGATCCTTCCGCGATCGGAAAGCCCCAGAACCGCAGCCGTCTGGCCTGACATCTTGGCCACCGCCGAGGCGAGAGGCAGCAATGACCTGTCCCGAACGTAATGTCACAGAACACGCGGGAATGTTCCCCACAGACGCGGATGCGGGCGCCTGTCGCGCGGGAGGCCGTCGGATCCGACAAGCGACGGCGGCCATGACAGGATCCGTTCAAGATCGTCATCGTCCATCTGGTGATAGATGGCGCCGCCGGGCTTCAACCGTTTCAGGGCGGTCATCTGGTCCACGCCCCACCCCGCCGCGACCTCCTCCAGATCGCGGCCGGCCATCTCGGGATGCGAGTCGGACCAGCTCACGGTCACCTTTCGGCTGTCCTGGGCGAAATTTTCTATCAGGACAGTGGAACTGGCCGTGAAGGGGTAGACGTCGATGTCGAGGCGAATTTTCTGCCGGGCCGCCTCGATCATCGCAAGCGTCGTTCGAGAAAGCCCGAACGCCGCTTCACCGCAGCACTTATGGTGCGAGATCAGCGTGCGTGCCCCGCTGCGGCGCGCGATATCGATCGTCTCGGCGACCGCAGAAACCACCGCGGTATGTTCGTCGCGCCTATGCGTGGTCCACAGCCGCCCGGCATTGGCGACATCGGTGACGAGCGCGAGCAGTTCCTCGGTGGCGGTGGCTTTCGCCGGCGGGTAGGCAAGCCCGGCCGACAGACCGATGGCCCCCTGCTCCAGCGCGGCGGCGAGGTCGCTTCGCATGGCAGCGATTTCAGCCGCCGAAGCGGGGCCGGTCAGATCCTCGACCGCGCGCGCCCGGAGGACCGTGTGTCCGACAAGCGGAACGACATTGACCGCCGGCCCGGCGCGCCGCAATGCGTCCAGGAAGTCACCGAAGCTCTGGTATCTGTATTCTTCCGCCGTCGCGATCAGGTCGAGGGGTGGAACCGGCACATTCCGCCGGGAGAGCGGGCTCGGGCCGAGGCTGATGCCGCAATTTCCGGTAACGACCGTGGTGACGCCCTGGCTCAGTTTCGGCAGGATGGTTTCCCGGACGATCGCCGCGGCATCATCATGGGTATGCACATCGATAAAACCGGGCGCGAGGGCGTAACCGGACGCCTCCACGACCTCGCGTGACGACAGCGAAAGGTCGGAGCCGATCCGGACGATCCGCCCCCCTGCAACGGCGATATCGGCAATCTTGGGATCTTCCCCCGAACCGTCGAAGACCTGCGCGCCGCGGATCAACAGGTCGCATTCAAAGTCACCGCTCATCCCTGATCTCTTTCCACCCAGGAGACGACATCGCCGCCCCGGGTTCCGATGGTCGTTCCGTCGCGTAGGATGCAATAGGCCTCCTGCACGATCCGGCCCACCACGCGATTGTCGGCAATCACCGGATCTCCCCGGCGCACCGGACACCCTTCCCATTCCGGGCGACGCCAATCGGCATCGCAGGACTGAAAGGCAACAGGCCGGTCCGTCCCCGGATGGATGACCAATGCACGCAACATATCCCCTTCCCGTACGGCCAGCCCGCCAATGCCACATTGTTGCGCGGAAGCATCGCCGGGCGAGGCAAAGTCGATAATCGCCGACACGGCAAGTTGGGCCATGGCACTGTGCGGAAAGATCGAGTTGTGCAGAACGCCAATCGCAAGCCCCGTGGACGGGTCCGAAACCAAAGCGGACCCGATATCGTCCCGGGCATCGACCGACAACGAGTTGGACAGGGCAATCTCGCCATTTAGATTCATAACGATCAGCCCGGCATCCAGGTCCGGATAGGCCGAGAGCGCAGCATCGATGGCTCGCGTGGGCGTGGCGCCCTTGGCCATCGCAGCGAGCGCGACCATGTTCGGTGGCAATCCGTCCGGTCGCGGCATGTTCGGCAACCGATGGCCGGTCATCAATCCGGCCGCGGGATCGGCGGGGGTGAATTGCGACAGCGGTTCGGGGCGATCCGGACCGGAGGACATCAGAACGGCATGGCGGGCGGTTTCCAGTGCGCCCCACCCCGCCGAGGCGAGGATCGCCTTCGCACCACCCCTCTGCGTATCAAGTTTCAGAAGCTGGCCATCGGGTGACAGCGCGGCAAGGCTGACGAACCCACCGATTGCGCCTCGGCCGACCGCTTCCACCGCGCCAAGCCCGGCAATTGCCGCGCGGGCCGTGCCGGCCCGTTGAACTGCTATCCCGATCGTCACTGCGCCACCATGTGGCCCGGCGCCACCTCTGCAAGTGCTCCCATCGGAAGCGTTTCTGTTTCGATCTCCGGCATCGCGCCACGGGTGCGCGTCGGGTCTGGAACCGGCACCGCGGCCAGAAGAGCACGGGTATAGGGATGGGCGGGAGCGTTCAGGATCGCCTTGCGTGGTCCGATCTCCACGATCCGACCCTGCCGCATGACGGCGACGCGATGGGCCATCTCCTCGACCACGGCCATGTCGTGGCTGATGAACAGATAGGCCAGCCCGAGGCTTTGCTGAAGCTCCAGCATGAGTTCCAGCACCTGCGCCTGAACACTGACATCGAGGGCGGATGTCGGCTCGTCGGCGACGATCAGTTTCGGGTTGACCGACAGGGCGCGGGCTATCGACAGGCGCTGCCGCTGGCCACCGGAAAACTCGTGCGGGAAGCGGCGAATGTGATCCGGTTCGAGCCCCACACGGTGAAACAAGTCTTCGACGCGATCCTGCAACGCGCTGCCGGAGGCGATACCGTGGATCACCATCGGTTCGGCCACAAGCCGCCCGGCGCTGATGCGCGGGTTGAGGGAGGCAAAAGGGTCCTGGAAGATCATCTGCATCTGGCGCCGCGCCTGCCGGAGACCTTTCGGGCCATAGCCGCGCACGTCCATCCCGTCTACGATGATCGTCCCACTGTCGAGTTCCAGCAGGCGCAGGAGGGCCCGCCCGGAACGGGAGAGGCCTTTTCGGCCACTCGGCATTGGAGTAATAGCCGCAAGGAGCTATCTGGAGGCACCGCCTTGGACCAGGCTGTAAAGTACCGAGTGACAGGAATGGATTGCCCGTCCTGCGCCGCGAAGATCGAAAAGGCAGTGCACTCCGCAGGGGTCGAGAACCCGAAGATTTCGACAGCGTCCCAAATCCTCACCCTCAACGTGACCCGGGACGATGGGCGCCTGCTCGACGTCGAGCGCGCCATCGCCGAGGCCGGCTATCACCTCGACCGTCTGCTGCCCGACGCCGCGAAGACACCGCTAAAGACCCAGCCGCATATCACGGCTGCATACAGGCGGGCCCTCTGGATCGTGATCGTTCTCAATGTGGGTTACGGCTTGATCGAGATGGTCGGAGGCTTCCTTGCCGGCTCGCAGGCATTGAAGGCGGACGCCCTCGACTTCCTCGGTGACGGTCTGATCACCTTCCTTGGTGTTCTGGCAATTGGCTGGAGCTTGCTGTGGCGGGCGCGATCGGCCCTCGTTCAGTGCTTGTTCCTCGGAGCGCTCGGGCTGGGCGTGGTTGGCAACACGGTCTGGCGCCTGTTCGCGCAACAGCCGGTCGAAGCCGAACTCATGGGCGCGGTGGCGCTTGTCGCCCTCGCCGTGAACGTCGCGGCAGCACTGGTGCTTGTCCCCCACCGTGCCGGGGACGCGAATGTACGGGCGGTTTGGCTGTTCTCGCGCAACGACGCCATCGGCAATGCCGCCGTTGTCGTGGCCGCAATCCTGGTTGCCCTGACCGGCACAGCCTGGCCGGACCTGATTGTCGCTTTCGCGATTGCGGCGCTCTTTTTACACTCGTCCCTGGTCATTATTCGCGACGCGCTTCGGGATATCGCGACCGGACGGCCCACTGACTGACCAGTCGGCGTGTTCCCGTGTTGTCGAACCGTCCGTCGATACCGCCCTTCTCGTGACCAGGCACCGCGCCCCCGAGTTTGCATAAATGCGGACCGAGGCGTGGACGGAACCCAACATTCGTATTCGTCGGAAGGGCTGCACCCTTCGTTCCCGTCGTCGGAAACACAGGATCGAACTCCCTGCCCGCTTGTCGAGCCGACGGCCAGTTTCCGACAGTTGCGGGGCACCGGTCCCTTCGAGCCCGCGCAGTATGATCGGAGTAAGTCCCGAAGGTATCGGGATGGCGTCGCTCGCCGTTGATCTTCACGAACATCTCGCCCGGCGGCCACCGCCATTGCGAACCTGACCGCGGGAGCTCTGTGCATCTCTTGCGGCTTTTGGAGGCGAAGATCGGAACGCCCCGGATCCATCAGAACGACCGGTATCGATCAGACGCCCTCGCTGCAGATCGCCTGACAACGGGTGCCGAGATCTGTCTTGATTGGCGTTCTGACAGGCGACAAACTGCTCGCTACATTGGATCGTCAAGGAGTTTTCAACATGCGACCGAAAGCGCTGACGGCCTTTATGCTATTTAGGCCCGCTGTTGCCATCCGCGACTTTTTCGAGACTGGCCAGGCCGATACAGGCCATTTTCGCAGTGCTAGACAGGTTTTTCGGGTGTTTTATCCGCGCTGCTCCGACCGTTTTTTCCGAAATGGACGGACGGCGCCGCACTCTATTCAAGGGCCCTTGCAACAGACAGCGACTGCTCACATGGGCATAGTCTTCAACTTGAAACCTCTGCTGCTGGCAGCTGCGACACTCTCCATTTGGGCAACAATTTCGGCAGCCCAGACTCCCGTAAACTTGCTCGATCCCGCCACCGCCGGTTTCGACAACTCCCTGGTGTCAGCAGACCGGGCCGCACAGCTGCCTCAACTTCTCGATGGCGATCCAGCGACCTTTGCACGGTTCGAGATCGATCCGAACGATCCCGTTCCGGTTGATCTGGTCTTTTCCTTCACCGGCGAAGGCGTGGCGCCGGAAACGCTGGTTGTCACCAACTCCGACCCAGCAAACGGAGACCGGCCCGCGCGTTTTGACCTTCTTTACTCGACGGTCTCGGCCACAACCGGCTTCCGGTCGATACGAGATGAAGCCCTGGATGCGCTGAAGCCCTCCGAGACGTTCAAACTGCCGACGGCTGGCGCGAACTGGGTCATGCTCAGGCTCTATCCGACCACTGAGGCAACGTCGCTGACGCTGGCCGACATTGCGTTGAGCGGTCAGGCCTCCGCCCCCGAGACGAGGTACAAATTCGGCGAAAGCCCCGTAAAGGCTCTTGATATCATCGCCGAGCTCGCCGCTTTTGGAGGCGCTGATTTCTCACTGACCGACGATGAACGAGAAGTCTTTGCCAAGGCGAGCGACAATTCCCTCGATCAGCGCGACTTCGAAAACATCGCCCTGATCGCGTCCGGCGTGCGTGACAGCGCCCAAAGGGACGCTCTGATTTCTCAACTGGACGATCTGGAAGCCGAAGCACGCAAGAGCCTCGATGTTTCCGCGCCGCCCAAGGACCTTGGCGAAGCGCTCCTTCTCTGGTTGCATGAAACCGTCCTGACCGAGGGCTATGTTGAACGCCAGACCAACCTGTCCGGCGTTCTCTTGGACAAGAACTTCAACTGCGTGTCATCGGCCACGATCTACAATGCCTTGGGTCAACGGCTGGGACTGGATCTGCGCGCGATCGAGGTGCCCGACCACGCATTCTCAATTCTCTACGACGGGGCCGACCATTTCGACATCGAGACAACGACGCCCCGCGGCTTCAATCCGCACCGCGAGCGGATCGAAGAGTTCGAGAAACTGACCGGTTTTGCTTACATCCCGCAATCCAACAAATCGAAAAGACGCGAAATCGAACGGGCGGGCCTTGCCGCGCTGATCTACTACAACCATGGCGTCGGGTATCTGGAAGACGCGAACTATTACGAAGCGCTGCTGGCCAATTTCCGTGCGCTCAGCCTCGACCCTGAGTTTACGTCGGCCGCCACCAACGCGCTGGCGGCAATGGGCCGGTGGAGCCGTGATCTGGCGAAATCGGATCAATGGGAGGACGCTGCGCGCGTTGCGGCATTGGGACGGAAACTGGCACCGGAAGACCGCGCTCTCTCCGGTGCCGAGATGTGGATCTGGCAGGATTACGCGCTGGCAGTGTCCGAAGCCGAAGGCCCGGAGGCCGGACTTGCCGTGCTGGAGCGCGGCGCGGATACGGTTCCCGATGCCGACTTCGATCCACTCCGCTCCGCCCTGTTCATTCGACCGGGGGAGGCGGCTATCGAGTCCGGCGACTGGGACGCCGCGTATTCCTTTGCTGAAACGGGTCTCGCCCTTCTCGGCAACGAGGCGCATGACGATCTGAACTCGTGGAAAGAGCAACTCTACCTGCGCCAGTCACAACAGGCCTTGAAGAACGCTCAATTCGACGATGCGGCGAGGGTTCTCTTCGACGGGCGCACGGCCTATCCGGACAGCACGTCGATACCCCGCGCTCAGGCTTATCTCGCCCAGACCTGGTCTGACGATGCCGAAAATTTCGATGCCGGGCTCAAGGTTCTCGCGGATTTCGCCGAAAAATACGCACCTGTTTCGGGCCTTGACGGCATAGCGGAAAGGTTTGTCCTCGAACATATCCGTGAGGCTTCGCAAAGTGGTGCCGCGACCGAGGCGGCACTGGACATGGCCGAGCGCGCCGGCGCGTTGCTTGCCTCCGTTGGCACCGAGATGGAAATGGCTCCGCGCGTCTACAGGATCTATGGCGACAAGCTGATCGACGAGAGCGACTGGCCAGCCGCAGCCCAGCTCTATTCCGAAGGGCTGGAGCGCTTCGCGGAGGACTACTACCTCAATCAGAACGCACGATACGTTGCACAACAATGGCAGCGCGCGGCTCTCGAGTCCGGCGGAAACTCGGAGCTTGAGGCTGTGGTTGGCAAACTTCGGCTGCTGTTTCCAACTTTCGCCCAGAACAAGGGTTTCGGTGAAAAGGAACTCGAACGCGAGGTCCTCAACCTGGTAAAGGCCAGGGATTACCCGGGGGCGCTCGCCTACCTCAACGGCGCACAACTATTGCTCTCCGAGGAAACCTACCGCGAGCTCCGGCTTTATATCATCGACCATGAGGCAAATGCGGCCATGAAGGCCATGGACTGGCGCCGTGCTGCGCAGATCTACGCGACAGGCAGGGCCCAGATGGCCGAGCCCAGGATCTTCTCCAACAACGTTGCCTATATTGCGCAGGAATGGACGACATCCGAGGGCAAGGCCGCGGGCGCCCAAGGCGTTGCCGAGACGATGGAAGCACTGGTTGCCTTGTTCCCCGGTGACGAGTCCGTGGCAGAAATGGGCGCGCGCACGTTGACACGGCTTGTTTCCCAAATGGTACGAGAGGACCAGCTGGATGAAGCCAAAGCGCAAGTGGTGCTCGCCCGCGAGTTCCTTGATCCCAAGGAACTTCGGTCGCTGACAATCGTTTTGTACCGCGACTATGGCAATCACCTGATCAGCCAGCACGACTGGGCGGGAGCGCTTGCCGCGCTCAAGACCGGCCTGGAGATCGTGCCCGATTCAAGCGATCTGAAAGGAAATGTTCCCTACGCTTTCCAGGAATGGGCGAGAGAGGTTCTTGCAACTGGCAAAGCGGAGGATTTCGTGGCTGCAGTGCAGGACATGAAAGAGGTTTTCCCGGGGTCCAGGTCCATGCCCGGTGTTCTGGAGAACGTGCTGTCACAAAAGGCCGGGCAAGAGGTTCAACAAGGTCATGCTGAAGACGCGTTGTCATTCGTGAACGCGGTTTCGGACGAACTCGACGCTGATACCCTCCACAACATCAAGATCTATCTCTACGATCAATGGGCACGCCAAAGCTTCGAGACCGACTGGGCGAAAGCGGCCGAAATCTATGCCCTTGGTCTGGAGGACGTTGGAAAAAGCTCGCTGCTGTCGAACAATTTGGGTTACGCGAAAAGCAAGCTGGAATAGCCGGAAAGATGGCAACGCTGTACGTTTGGACCTGAGCAGGCATGGCGGTCGTGGCATTCGTGGACAGCACGAAAACCCCGAAAAACGCTCAATCACAGATCACTTCGCTCGCGTGAGCAGACGAAAGATCGTACCAATGAGCGTCATTTGGATTCGTGACGGAAAAAAGCGTGTCCAGAATGGGAGGGGAGAACATGCGTATTCTAACTGCTGCGTTGATCGTCGCTGCGAACACGGCCGGTGCGAATCCGGTGGGGATCACGAAAGACATGATGAGTGTTGAGGTCGAAACCGCGCAGGGCGTGGTCGAAATTTCGCGCGTTCAGGATAATGACGCCGTGATCGAAGGGGATTTCGCCCGTATCGCGCGTCCCTGCCCGAGCTTCTGCATTCAGCCAATGATCCCCGCCGATGGCGTGACGCCAATTGGCGAGTTGGAATTGCTCTCCTTTCTGAACGATCCGGATATCGTCGTTATCGACGGTCGCGTGCGCCCCGATTACCAGACGGGCGCAATTCCCGGCGCGATCAACGTGCCCTATACGGAAGCCGCCGACAGGCTTGGCGAGCTCGGATGCGAGCCCGATTTCGACGGTTGGATCTGCGATGGCGAAGACGTCAAGTCCGTTGCGCTATACTGTAACGGCCCTTGGTGCGGACAGTCCCCGGCCGCGGCTCGCCGGATGATTGAGGCCGGTTTCCCGGCCGAAAAGATCTACTACTATCGCGCCGGGATGCAGGGTTGGCGCATGCTGGGGTTAACGGTGGCGGCGCCGGTCGACTGAAAACTTCGCCTTGTCTGCACGAGATACCGCGAGTTTGGCGGGTCGGACCAGGTTCGTCCTGAACTGTCGCGCATGGCCATTGCCGTCGCGGTGATGGGGTGCTTCGACCCAATTCGAACCGGTCCACCCAATGGCCCGCTGGCCACCATTTGTCCCACGCGGAGGTTCAGACGTCCTTTAACCGATCGCGTTTCGATATTCGGAGACGCTCTTTAGCCGCTGCCTTTCCCCCATCACAAGCCAGGCTGTGGCGTCAGTTTCGTGAACGGAGGGCGCAGAAGCGGCTCTGTCGCGGCACAAGCTATCCAGGACGCTGTCTGGATTTCTGAATGGAACCGATATCTGCATTGCAACCTGGCGCCCCCCGGCATGGCCCGCTCTACACGAGCCCCCCGTTGGGCTGGACGATCTGGCCATGCACCCAGGACGCCTTGTCGGAGGCGAGAAAACTCACGACCTCGGCCACTTCCTGCGGTGCGCCCACTCGGTTGAACGGATTCATCGCGGCGGATCGCTGGATTGCGGCCTCGTCCTTGCCGGAACGGAACAGGTCCGTGTCCACCGGGCCGGGCGCGACCCCGTTGACCCGAACCTTGCGCCCCGCCAGTTCCTTGGACATCGAGCGAAGCAGGCATTCCACCGCCGCCTTGGTCGCCGAATATGGGCCGAGGCCCGGGGCTGCGACGCGCACGAGCGACGTCGTCAGGCCGATGATCGTGCCGCCATCGGCGACATTTGCGGCGGCGGCCTTCAATACGTTGAAAGCGCCGACGATGTTTACCTCCACCAGGTCGCGGAAGCGCTCATCCGGGAAGCTCGCCATCGGCCCCGGCGGCACGTTGATCCCGGCATTGGCGACGACGCAATCGGGCGCCCGGCCGTGGCTGGCCGCTACGGTGTCAAACACGCCCGCGACGTCCTCTGGCTTGCGGATGTCCGCTCGGTGCATGGTGATCGTGGCACCCACCGCCTCGAAAGGGGTCAGCGGTGCAGCGCTGGCATGGGTGAGCGCCACGTCGAACCCGTCGCGCGCAAGCGTCTCTCCGATCGCGGCGCCGATGCCACGGCATCGTCCGGGCGCTCCGGATAGAGCGAGGTCATCTCGTAGCCCGCTGCCTCGGCCACCCGGCGGGCGCCGATCCGGGCCCCTTCATAGGCCGGGTTGGTCCCGTTCTTGGTGATGCAGATTATGTGTTTTCCCTGTCGCGCCATGTCAGCAGCGATCGTCCTTCTGAGTGTTCCAGAGAGAACGTAGTCCAGGACGGACCATTGGAAGAAAAACGAAATACCAATGCAGCTATAAGAAAACCCGATATGGTCGCGTGCGGGCCCGTCCGCTCACCGGACAGAACCGGCAACGCGATTACGATCCTCGCACGGCGCGGAGACTGGCCCGGTTTCGCCCGATCTGACCCTGCCTGGCCCGGTTAAACTGCGAAACCGCACATACCCTTTGCTACTCTTCGTCTTCCTCCGGGAACAGCCGGGCCGCCACCTTGAGCGCGATATCCCGGTAATACTTTGCGTGGATGCTGTCGGCTTCCGCCACCACGATCGGCGTGCCGGCATCCGAGTTCTCCCGGATGGCCATGTGGAGCGGTATCGCGCCCAGGAAAGGAACGCCGAGGCGGCGGGCGTCTTCCTCGGCTCCGCCATGGCCGAAGATGTCCGAGGGCTTGCCGCAATGCGGACAGATGAAGGTCGACATGTTCTCGATCATACCGAAGATCGGGACATCGACGTTCTTGAACATCTTCAGACCCTTGCGTGCATCAATTAACGCAAGATCTTGTGGTGTGGAGACGATGACCGCGCCTTGAAGTGGCACCTGCTGTGCCATCGTCAACTGCGCGTCGCCTGTACCCGGCGGCATATCAAGCACCATCACGTCCAACGTGCCCCAATCAACCTCCCGCGTCATCTGCATCAGCGCAGAGACGACCATCGGACCGCGCCAGATGACCGGGTTGTCCTCCTGCATGAGGAAGCCCATCGACATGACCTTGATCCCGTATTTCTCGATCGGGATCACCCGGTCTCCGACGATCTCGGGGCGCTCGGTAATGTCCAGCAGCCGCGGCATCGAGGGGCCGTATATATCGGCATCCAGAAGGCCCACCTTGAGCCCCAGAGAACGCAGGCCAAGTGCGAGGTTCACCGCTGTCGTGGACTTGCCGACGCCCCCCTTGCCGGAGGCAACGGCGATGATCGTCTTCACCCCCGGGATCTTCGCCGAATGCGGACGCATGTCGCGCCCGGGCGCTTCGGTCGGACGTTTCTTGAGCTTCGGCGGCTCGGGGGCTAGCGCGGAGGCTTCCCTCTCGGCCGTCAGCACGACGAGCAGGTTCTCGACCTCTTCAAGGCCACCGAGCCGATCCTCGATCGTCGCCTTCAACTCGGCAAGATCGCCCGGGAAACCGTCCGGAACATTCACCGGTACGATCACCTTGCCGTCTTCGACCTGCACTTCGTCCGCGACGACCATGCCCGAGGTCAACAGGTCGGTTCGCATCCCCGTCGGCGTGATCAGGGACAGCCGCGCCAATACCACTTTCTTCATCGGAATCTTTCCATTCTGGGCCAGCGTACCGGCCTATTTCCCATAATAGAGCGAGACGACATGTTTCGCCTCGGCGAAGAAGAGCCAGCGGATCGCCAGAACACCGGCCACATGGCTGCCCGCGGCGATCGCCAACGTCAGGAAATGCGGCGGCAGCAGGAGCAAGAGCACCACCGGCAGGATGAAGGCGAGCCCGCCCCCGATCCAACGCAGCTTCTCGGCATGTTTCCGGCCGACCTGGAACACCATTTCCTTGAGCAGGTAGTTTGTTCCCGAATGCGGTGGCTCCAGTTGCCGGACCGAGCCAAGCCCCTGCAGGCCGGTCGCGGTTTCGAGGCTTGCACCCGCCTCGGCGAAGAGTTCGCCCCCGAGTTGCCAACTGCCGAGCTGGGCGATCCCGACGAACACCAGCAGGATCGCCGCCATCACGACCTGCCCGGAAAATAGCGCCCCTCCCGCCGCGGCGTAGCCCAGAAACAGCAGAGGGGTCGCCGGCGTGGCCCAGCTGGGAACGGTCTTGAGCTGCGCATAGATCATCGAGGTGGTGAACACGGCCCCGATACAGGCAACCGCCCCGAGCCAGCCGAGCGCCGGGACAGAGCCGCCGAGAAAGACCTGCGCGAAGGCATGCGGGGCAACGATCACGAGCGCCGCGACCGACAGCACAGCCTCGCGGCTGAGCCAGCTGGTGCGCCACTGGCTGAACGCCTTGCGGGCGTTTTTCGGATTGGCGAGATGGTAGGTCGAGGCGAAAAGAC
The DNA here is from genome assembly GCF_900099935.1 of Aliiruegeria lutimaris. Taxonomy (GTDB): domain Bacteria; phylum Pseudomonadota; class Alphaproteobacteria; order Rhodobacterales; family Rhodobacteraceae; genus Tropicimonas; species Tropicimonas lutimaris. The sequence continues at coordinate 73,708 of NZ_FNEK01000014.1, forward strand.
CGCCCACGGCGAAGCCGTAACCGAGCAGGTAAAGGAAGAACGCCGTTTTTCCGATGACATCCGGATAGCCGAAGCCGAGCCAGGCAAGCAGGCCGAAGCCAAGGCCCGTGAGCGTCGTGAAGTAGATAACCGAGGGTGCCGGATACATCAGAGCGCCTCCAATGCCTTGTCGAGCCAGGCTAGAAAGCCCTTGGGCTCGGTGGATTTTGGCGCGAGCGCCTCCCCTTTCGTGAGCTCGTCCTTCTTTCGGGGCGGCAGGTACTTGTTGACCGGCCGCGTCTCCATCTCCGGCATCAGGTCCACACCGCCGCGTGCGGCGACCAGTTTCGAGACGTCGCTCTCGGGGTCGCCGAGATCGCCGAAATGGCGCGCGCCCGCCGGGCAGGTGCGCACGCAGGCCGGCACGCGATCCTCCTCGGGGATGTTCTCGTTGTAGATCCGGTCGACGCAGAGCGTGCATTTCTTCATCACGCCCGCAAGCGCGTCGAGTTCCCGCGCCCCGTAGGGACAGGCCCAGGCACAAAGACCGCAGCCCATGCAGTCGTCCTCGTTGACCAGCACGATCCCGTCCTCGCTGCGCTTGTAACTCGCGCCGGTCGGGCAGACGCTCACGCAAGGCGCGTCTTCGCAATGCAGGCAGGATTTCGGGAAATGCACTGTCTGTGCGGGCCCTTCGGCTGGCGTCACCTCGTAGCTGTGGACCCGGTTGAGGAACGTGCCGACCGGGTTGGCGCCATAGGCGTCGGTGTCGGAAAGCGGCGCACCGTAGTTCGAGGTGTTCCATTCCTTGCAGTTCACGACACAGGCATGACAGCCGACGCAGGTGTCGAGATCGATTACCAGCCCGAGCTTTTTCTGGCAGGTTTTCGGCAAGGCGGTCATTCGAAATCCTCCCCGAAGCGGATATCTCGCGGCCCACGGCCCACCGGAGATGCTTGCGCGGGATGGCTCGGTTGGGACGGGCCGCCGGGCGGTGCGCGGCGGATCTTCACCCTGAGGTCGAACCAGGCCGCCTGTCCGGTGATCGGGTCGGAATTCGCCCAACGCAGGCCGTCGCCCTTGGGCGGCAGCAACTCGTGGATAAGGTGGTTGAGCAGGAACCCCTTTTCGGCCTCGGGCGCCCGCTCGTCCAGCGCCCAGGCGCCGCGGCGCTTGCCGATGGCATTCCACGTCCAGACCGTGTCGGGGTTGAGCGCGTCCATCCGCGCCACCGGCACCCGTATCTTGCCATGGACGGAGGAGACCTCGGCCCAATCCCCCTCCTCGAAGCCTTCGGCCTCCCAGATCGCGCCGGGAATATAGAGCCGGTTCACGTTGGTGATCTGGCGGAGCCAGGCGTTCTGCGATCCCCAGGAATGGTACATGTGCATCGGCCGCTGCGTCAGCGCGTGGACGGGGTATTCGGCCTTGTCCACGGCCGCTTCCTCGAAGGGCTCATACCAGACGGGCAGCGGCGTGCAGGTGGATTTGATCCGCTCCCGCAAACGATCCGGCGGCTGGCAATCGCCATGCCCCTCCGCCGCCCGCTGCAGTTTCCGCATCGGTTCAAGATAAAGGTTGAAGACATACGGAAGCGGCTTGTCGAACAGGCCGATCCTTACGGCCCAGTATTGGTAGGCTTGGTTCCACGGCTTGTAATACTGCGCCTCCTCGGGGATATGCGCCATCCAGAAGCCGCCATTCTCGATGTAGCGGTCCAGTTGCTCCGGGTTGGCCGCGCCGCGGCCCTCGCTCGCGCCATCCTCGCCGCGCCATCCCGCCAGCGGGCCGACGCCGGGGCGGCGCTCATGGTTTGTGATGTAATCGGCGTAATCGGCGTATTTCCGGCTGCCGTCTTCGTTGACGAAGCCGGGCAGGCCAAGGCGCGCGCCAAGGTCAATGAGCGCCGACTGGAAGCCTTTCACATTCCGGTCCGGCTCCACCACCGGCCAGCGGATCGCATCCGCCGCCGCCTCGGCCTCGCAGATCGGACGGTCGAGCAGGCTGATGCAGTCATGCCGCTCAAGGTAGGTCGTATCCGGCAGGATGAGATCGGCAAAGGCCACCATCTCGGACGAATAGGCATCCGAATAGAGAATGCGCGGGATGACGTAGTCACCATTCTCGTCCTTGTCGGTCAGCATCATCATGACTTCGGACGTGTTCATGGTCGAGTTCCACGCCATGTTCGCCATGTACATGAAGAGCGTGTCGATCTTGTAGGGATCGCCCGCATGGGCGTTGGAAATCACCATGTGCATCAGCCCATGGACCGAGAACGGGTTCTCCCAGGTAAAGGCCTTGTCGATGCGGAGCGGTTTGCCGTCCTTGCAGATCTGCAGATCCTCTGGCCCCATGGGAAAGCCGAGATGCGGCCCGGGAAGCGGCTGGCCCGGCCTTCCCACCGCGTTCGGCTTGGGATGCGCTTCGGGCGGCTTGGGATAAGGCGGCTTGAAGCGGAAACCGCCGGGCACCTCGACCGACCCAAGCAGGATCTGCAGGATGTGCAGCGCCCGGCACGTCTGGAACCCGTTGGAATGGGCCGAGATCCCGCGCATCGCGTGGAAACTCACCGGCCGACCGATCATCTTCTTGTGCCGCTCGCCCTTCCAGTCGGTCCAGGGCTGGTCGAGCACGATCTCCTCTTCGAAGGCCACGCGGGCCAGTTCGGCGGCGACTGCACGGATCCGGTCCGGCGCAATCCCACAACGGTCGGCCACCGCGTCAGGGGCATGGTCCGGGCTGAGATAGGTCTCGGCCAAGAGTTGGAATGCAGGCTTGTACCCTTTGCCATCCTGCACGAAATGCCCCGCCAGGTCGGGTTTCACATCGGGCGCGTCGTAGTTGGCAATCTTGCCGGTCGCCCGGTCGATCACCTGCGCCACGCCCGCATCGTTGCGCAGGAACAGCCCGTGATCCTCTGCCTTTGGATCGTCGACCCGGACGAGAAAACCGGCATTCGTGTAGCGGCAGAGATAGTCGAGATCGATCCTGCCGGCACGGAGCAACTCGTGGATGATCGACAGGATGAAGAGCCCGTCCGTGCCCGGCGTGATGCCGATCCACTCGTCGGCCACGGCATTGTAGCCCGAGCGTATCGGGTTCACCCCGATCACCTTGCCGCCGCGTGCCTTGAGCCGGCCAATCCCGGCCTTAATCGGGTTGGAATCGTGATCCTCGGCCACCCCGAAGATCATCACCAGCTTCGCGCGGTCCCAGTCCGGCTGTCCGAACTCCCAGAATGCGCCGCCCATGGTGTAGATGCCGGCCGCCGCCATGTTGACCGAGCAGAACCCGCCATGCGCGGCGTAGTTCGGGGTTCCGTAGGCTTGCGCCCAGAAGGAGGTAAAGCTCTGGCTCTGGTCGCGCCCGGTGAAGAAGGCGAGCCTTTTCGGATCGGTCTCGCGGATCGGTTTAAGCCAGCTCACCGCGATCTCGTAGGCCTCTTCCCAGGAGATCTCCTCGAACTGGCCAGACCCGCGCGGCCCGACCCGCTTCATCGGCGCTTTCAGGCGCGCGGGCGAGTAGTGCTGCATGATCCCGGCCGAGCCCTTGGCACACAGCACGCCCTTGTTCACCGGGTGATCCCGGTTGCCCTCGATATATTTCACCTTGCCGTTCTGAAGGTGGACGTTGATCCCGCAACGGCAGGCGCACATGTAGCAGGTCGTCTGCCGCACCTCGTCCGAAACCTTGGGAGACGGTCGCGCCGCGATCCTCGTTTCAGTTCCCATTTGTCCTCCCCCGCATGCCACCGGACCCGGAGGCGATCGCTGAATCGTTATTCTGCAACTTCTGGCACCAGCGACATGGCATGTGCTTCTTCCCGCACGCGCGATGTCGCCAGCCGTTCGCGCAATTGCACGACGCTTCCGATGATGATCATCGACGGGCTGCGGAACTTCTCCCGGTTCACCTTGCCGACGATGTCGCCCAATGTCCCGACCAGCACCCGCTGGTCCGGGCGTGTCCCGTTCTCGATAACCGCAATATCGGTCTGCATCGAAACGCCGTGCCTCCGGAAACCTTCCACAAGTGTCGCGAGATTTGAAAGCCCCATGTAGACGGCGACCGTCTGGGCCGGTCGGATCAGCACTTCCCAGTCGAGGTCGAGAACGCCGTCCTTGCCATGTGCGGTGACGAAGAGGCAGGACTGCGCATGGTCGCGATGCGTGAGCGGAATGCCGGCATAGGCGCCACAGCCGGCCGAAGCGGTGATCCCCGGCACGATCCGGAAGGGCACGCCCTGCTCGGCCAGCGCCTCGATCTCTTCGCCGCCACGCCCGAAGATGAAGGGATCGCCCCCCTTCAGCCGCAGCACTCGGTTCCCCTGCCTGGCAAGCTGCGCCATCAGGGCCGAAATATCGTGCTGCTCCATGGTGTGTTCTTTCGGCAGTTTGCCGACATAGATGCGTTCGGCGTCGCGGCGCACGAGGCTGATGATCTCCTCACCCACCAGCCTGTCATAGAGCACCACGTCGGCCCGCTGCATCAGTCGCAGCGCCCGGAACGTCAGCAGGTCGGGGTCGCCGGGCCCTGCCCCGACCAGATACACCTCGCCCATCGGGCGCTCCTGATGGGTTGCGGCCAGTCTGAGATCGCTGTCGAACCGGGCCATCGCGCCGGCCGCGTCCCCCGCAAGGTAATGGTCTCCCACTGGCCCGTCGATCATCCGCTCCCAGAAGTGCCGGCGTTCCCGGCCGTCCTCGATCACGGCGGCGATCCGCTCCCGGAACTGCCCCACGAAGGCGGCCAGTTGCCCATAGGCGGGCGTCAGCATGGTCTCGATCCGTGCCCGCAACGTGCGGGCAATCACGGGTGCGGCACCGCCGGTGGAGATCGCGACCACAACGGGTGAGCGATCGACGATCGACGGCGTTACGAAATCGCACTTGTCGGTGACATCGGCAATGTTGCACAGAACCTTGAATTCGCGTGACCAGCCATAGAGTGCCTCGTCGCGCCCCTCGTCCTCGGAAGCGCCGTAGACGACGAGGCAATCGGCAACATCCTCGCGTACCGGAAGCCGCCGTTCGAAGGTGAGGCCCGCGGGAGCGGAACGGATGAGCCCCATTAGGTCCTCGCCCGGATCCGGATCAAACGACAGGACATGCGCGCCGGCCGAAAGGGCGCGTTCGACCCGGCGGGCCGCGACCGATCCGCCGCCATCGACGAGCACACGGCGGTCCTTCACGGTCAGGAAAATCGGCAGGTTATCCATCAGCGCCCCATCATTCCCGCGTGGCGGCGCTGACCAGCGCCTCGCCGAGCGTGATTGCCGCCGTGGAATCCAGGTCCACCTGGGTGATCCTGTTTCCTTCCTTGAGGATCAAGCGCACCATGAACATGCCGCTCTCGAACTCGACCTTGCGCAGGATCGCCTTGCGGCGATAGGGCAATTCGAACTCGGTCAGGTCGGTGACATTGTCAGCCATAGCTTGTTCCTCGCGTGAAGGCCGCCTCCAGCACCCATTGCCAGTTGCGCGGCGTGTCCCGGAAATCCGGCTTGACGTCGAACTCCAGGAACATCTGTCCGGACTCGCCGGCATGCTGCACAAGCAGTTCGAGTTCCGAGAAAGTGGTGACCTCGGGATGACCGATGATCAGGTCGCTAAGCTGCGCCATGAAGTTCCTCCGCGACCCGGGCCTGGAAGCGCACCCGCAGGACGATGCGCACATCCTCCTCCGACGCGCCGTCTTCGAACCCGGTCCTGTTGTGAAGCACGTTGTTGTTGACGATCCCCTGTCCCGCCTGCAGCCGAACCTGGCGCATCAGCGGGTCGCCCGAGGAAAGGTAGTCCCGCAGCCAGTCGGCGGCCGCGAGCGTTGTCTCGTCGTCCCGCCAGCGAATGGAGCGTGTCCGGGCCGTGTAGCGCATCTGCAACCGGCCGGTGATCTTGTCCGGGAAAAAGACCGGCCCCACCGACTCGGGACGCAGGCTCCCATCCGGTTCGCGGTTTTCGGGAATTGCCATCGCCTCGGGATGCATCAGCGCGCGCACGTAGTCCGGATTCTCGTCCCGCAGGCGCAAGTAGGCGATCTCGGGGTCCAGCAGTTGGTTCTCCCCCCCAAGCAGAGCCTGCCGGAAGCAATGCAGGATGAAGCCCTGCACGCGCTCCGATGCCATGTTGTAGTAGCCATCGGTGTGCCAGCTCAACGGCCGCCGTGTGTAGGGAATGTATCCCCTCTTCGCCTCGTCGGAGGATGTGCGCAGCGCTACGACACCGTGGCTGCCCGCCGAGCGGTGATCCTCCGGGCCCACCAGCCCGAAATGCCGCGCGAGCCCGATGAGCGCCTCGCTGGTGGCTTCGACGCTCTCGCCGGCCTCCGGCACTTCGTACCGGGCGAAGTTACATACCGAGCAGCGATACTTCATCTCTGCGACGGCCTCTGCTCCCGGGTGTCTCAGAGCGTCCAGTGCGACCGGTGGGCGATCCAGAACAGATTCGCTCAGGCGGATTTTCGTCTCTCGCCACGCCTTCCACGCCTCTCCGGGTGACAGATCGCTCCAGACAAAAGTGTTCAAGATGGCTTCACTTTGATTCATCTCAAGTCATTTCTCGTTTTTCTTTCCGCTAGTTGCGCCCGCTCTGCATTGCGGCATTTTTTTGCTGCGCTGCGATAATTTTATTTCACCTGAGACAAGTATTGCGCAACCTTTTGACATTCGTAAAATAAAATATGTAGATGCTTCAACAGGAAACGCCAGCTGAGTTCATTTGCTGAGAGCAGGTCGCACCGAATTTCTCATTCCAGCGACCGACCGCGGAGATGGTGCGGGCAATGAATAGCCAGGGAGGATGCAATGAAAGACGACGAAACCCAGAACGCCGGGCGCCAGGTTCACCCGACCCCATTGCTCGACGAATTGGAGGACGGACCCTGGCCAAGTTTCATCACCGGCATCAAGCGCCTGCGGGATGAAGGCTCCGAAGGAAACCAGAAGATGATGAACGATCTTCTCGGTCAGCTGAACCATTCCTACGAGAACAGGATGGGCTACTGGAAGGGCGGGACCGTATCGGTCTTCGGTTACGGCGGTGGCATCATTCCCCGGTTCTCAGAAGTGGCCGACAAGTTCCCGGAGTCGAAGGAATTCCATACCCTGCGCGTCATGCCTCCGGCGGGTTATCACTACACGACCGATATCCTCCGCAAGATGTGCGATATCTGGGAGCGCCATGGCTCCGGCCTTATCGCCTTCCACGGGCAGTCCGGCGACATCATGTTCCAGGGCTGCACCACGGAGAACACGCAAAAGGCCTTCGACGAGCTGAACGAAATCGGCTTCGATCTCGGCGGAGCCGGCCCGGCGCTGCGCACGGCAATGTCCTGTGTCGGCCATGCCCGCTGCGAGCAATCGTGCTATGACGAGGTACGGGCGCACCGCACGATCATCAATAAACTGCTGGACGAGATGCATCGCCCGGCCCTGCCCTATAAGTTCAAGTTCAAGTTTTCGGGCTGCGCCAATGATTGCGTGAACGCCATCCACCGCGCCGACTTCGCGGTGATCGGCACCTGGCGCGACGATATCAAGATCGACCAGGAGAAGGTGAAGGAGCACGTCGCCGAGAAGGGCCGCAAGTACACGATCGACACCGTCGTCTCGATGTGCCCGACCCGCGCCATCTCGCTCAATGACGATGACACGATTGAGATCGACAACCGCTCCTGCGTCCGCTGCATGCACTGCATCAATGTCATGACCAAGGCGCTGAGCCCCGGCGACGATCGCGGTGTGTCGATCATGATCGGCGGCAAGCGGGCCCTGAAGATCGGCGATCTGATGGGGATCATGGTCGTGCCCTTCATGCGGCTCAAGACCGACGAGGATTTCGACAAGCTGGAGGATTTCGCTGAGCGCGTCGTGGAATTCTTTGCCGAAAACGCCCTGGAACATGAACGCGTCGGCGAGACCATCGACCGGATCGGCCTGCCGGCCTTCCTGGAAGCGCTCGACATCGAGCCTGACCCGAACATGGTCAACCACCCGCGGACGTCCTGCTACGTGCGCACGGACGATTTCGACGAGGAAGCCGCCAAGTGGTTCGAGCGCAAGGCCCGTGAGGCGGGCCTGCAGATCAGCGCCGAGTAAGCGAACACGCAAGAACAGGACGGGGCCGGGATCAAGAACCGGTCCAGGGAGGAAACAGATGAAAGACCAGCCCAACACCCCCCGGACACCTGATGAAGTCGGCGTGCCGGATCCGTTCCAGTACATGCACCCGGTGATGAAGGCCAACTACGGCAACTGGGATTGGCACGAACGCCCGCGCCCCGGCGTTTTGCGTCACGTCGCGAAATCCGGCGATGTGATCTACACCGTGCGCGCCGGCACGCAGAGGCAGATGGACGTTTTCACGATCCGGAAACTTTGCGACATCGGCGACAAATACGCCGACGGGCATGTACGCTTCACAACGCGCTCCAACATTGAATACCTTGTGGCCGACCAAGGGAAAGTTGCGCCACTGATCGAGGCGCTGGAGTCGGAGGGGTTCCCGGTGGGCGGCACCGGCGCCTCGGTCTCAATGGTCTCGCATACGCAAGGCTGGCTGCATTGCGACATCCCCGGCACCGACGCCTCGGGCGTGGTCAAGGGGCTGATGGACATGCTGCACAAGGAGTTCGTGCAGGAGAAGATGCCGAACCGCCTGCGGATCACCACCTCCTGCTGCCAGATCAACTGCGGTGGACAGGGCGATATCGCGGTGAACGTGCAATACACCAAGCCGCCGAAAATCAACCACGACCTCGTGGCCAATGTCTGCGAGCGCCCGGCCGTGGTCGCGCGCTGCCCAGTGGCGGCCATCCGTCCGGCGATGGTCAACGGCAAGCCTTCGCTGGAGGTGGACGAGAAGAAATGCGTCTGCTGCGGCGCCTGCTACCCGCCCTGCCCGCCGATGCAGATCAACGGCGACGATTCCACCAAGATCGCGGTCTGGGTTGGCGGCAAGCATTCCAACGCGCGCTCCAAGCCCACCTTCCACAAGCTCGCCGTGGCGAACCTGCCCAACAACGCCCCGCATTGGCCCGAGGTCAATGACGTCGTGCGGCGCATCGTCGAGGCCTACAAGGCCGACGCGAAACATTGGGAACGCATGGGGGAATGGATCGACCGGATCGGTTGGAACCGGTTCTTCGAGATGACCAACCTGGCCTTTACCAAGCACCACCTCGACACGTGGACAGGTGCGCGGAAGACGATGAACATGTCGGCCCATCTGCATTTTTGAGCGAAAGGAAACTGCGTGAAGTTCGGAGTTGTCGTCAGCGAGGGTCCCTATACCCATCAGGCCGCTGACACCGCCTATCACTTCGTGAAGGCAGCCCTGGACAAGGGGCATGAAGTGCCCCGCGTCTTTTTCTACCATGACGGTGTCAACGTCTCGACGCGCCTTTCGGTGCCGCCGCAGGACGAGCGCCATATCCAGAAGAACTGGACCGAACTGGCCAAGAAGAAAGGTCTCGACCTTGTCGTCTGCATCGCCGCCGCGCAACGCCGGGGGCTGCTCGACGCCAACGAGGCGCAGCGTCAGGGCAAGGATGCCGACAACATCGCGGAAGGTTTCCGGATATCGGGTCTCGGGCAACTGATCGAGATGGGCATCCAGACTGACCGCATGGTCATGTTCGGCGACTGAGGGGGAGAGGCATGTCCGAGACCAAGAAATTCCTCTACGTGAACCGCAAGGCGCCCTACGGCACGATTTATGCGCTCGAAAGCCTCGAAGTGGTTCTTATCGGCGCGGCCTTCGATCAGGACGTGACGCTCGCTTTCCTCGACGACGGTGTTTTCCAGCTCACCAAAGGCCAGGACACCGGCGGCATCGGGGTGAAGAACTTCTCGCCCACCTTCCGTGCGCTCGGCGATTACGAGGTGACCAAGCTCTACGTCGAACAGGAATCCCTCGAAGAGCGCGGGCTCGCGGCGGAAGACCTGCAGGCGGTCACGTACGAAGACGAAGATGACGACTGGGCGGAGAAACCTTCCATCCACATCGTTTCCCGCGCGGAAATGGCTGACATCATGGCCGACCAGGACGTTGTCCTGAGCTTCTGAGAGATATTCCATGTCAACCTTGCACATCGTCAACAAGTCGCCCTTCGGGCACGGATCGCTTCTGAGCTGCATCAATCACTGCAAGTCAGGCGATGCGGTGCTGCTGATCGAGGACGGCGTATATGGCGCTCTGTCCGGATCGGTGGTCGAACATGCGGTTACCACCTGTGCGCCTTCCGTCTCGATCTACGTTCTGGAAGGCGACGCACAGGCCCGGGGCCTCGCGCCGGAGAAGCTGATCGGGACAGTGAAACCGGTCGGATATGACGGCTTCGTCGATCTCGTGGCAGAGAGCGACCGCACCCAGTCCTGGCTTTGAAACTGCGCCTGCTTCGGCGGGCAACACAAACAAGAAAGAAGAGGAATATAAATGTCTTACCAGGTAAACGGTCACACGATCGAACATGACGAGGAAGGCTACATCACCACGCTCTCCGACTGGTCCGAAGAGCTCGCCAACGTGATCGCGGAGACCGAGAATATCGACATGACCGACGAGCACTGGGCCGTCGTCAACTTCCTGCGGGACTACTACGACGAGTACCAGATCGCCCCCGCGGTTCGCGTGCTGATCAAGGCGATCAAAAAGGAGATGGGCCCCGAGAAAGGCAACAACAAATACATGTATGAGTTGTTCCCCTACGGCCCGGCCAAGCAAGCGTGCAAGATCGCCGGCCTGCCGAAACCGACCGGCTGCGTCTAACCGACGTCTAATCACGCCAACCCGCTGAAAAACAACAAGACACGGGCGGGTCAAGGGGAGGAAACCGCGTGCTGGGTTACATCTATGCCATTCTTTTTTACGCCGCGACGGCCATCCTGGTCGTCGGTCTGGCATGGAAGATCTGGATTTATGCCCGCACGCCTGCCCCGTTGAAAATCCCCACGACGCCGGCGCCGAAGACGCGCGGCGGCGTCGTGCTGCGCATGTTCCGCGAGGTCGTGTTCTTCGAAAGCCTCTACAAGTCGAACAAGTGGATCTGGCTGTTCGGCTGGACCTTCCACATGGGAATGTGGCTCGTGCTGATCCGTCACCTGCGCTATTTCACCCAGCCCGTGTGGTGGTGGGTCGAGATCGCGCAACCTTTCGGCACCTATGCCGCCTTCGCCATGCTGATCGGGCTGGGCGGGCTCTGGGCGCGGCGCGTGCTGGTCGAACGGATCAAGTACATCACCAACCCCTCCGACCACCTGATGCTCGGATTGCTGATGGGCATCGTGCTCTCGGGCATGATGATGCGCTTCGTGACCCGGACCGACATCATCGCCGTCAAGAGCTACATGCTCGGCCTCCTGCGGCTGGAAGTCGGCTACATGCCTGCCGACCCGGTCCTGATGCTCCATCTTCTGCTCGTCGCGACACTGATGATCGTTTTCCCGATCTCCAAGCTTCTGCACGCGCCGGGCGTCTTCTTCAGCCCGACCCGCAACCAGGTCGATAACCCGCGCGAGAAGCGCCACATCGCCCCCTGGGCGGCGAAACTCGAAAACTGAGGGGAGGACCCGGAATGGCCGCCGACGGCAACGATATTCCCCAACTGGCGCATCCGCTCGAGATTCCGAAGCTGAAATGCGGCGCGATGGCCGAGTCCTCGCCCTATGTCGCCTCGCCCGACCATCAGGCGGGGGTCGGGTTTCCCGGCGAGCTTCTGCCGGACTGGAAAGAGCGCGCCCTCGCCAAAATGAAGGAACTGGCGCAGAAAAACCGTGCCTTCCGCGTCTATCTCGATACCTGCGTGAAATGCGGCGCCTGCACGGACAAGTGCCACTATTTCATCGGCACGGGCGACCCCAAGAACATGCCAGTCGCCCGGCAGGACCTGCTGCGGTCGGTATACCGCCGTTATTTCACCTTCGCCGGCAAGCATTTCCCGAAACTGGTGGGCGCGCGCGACCTCACAGAAGCGGTCCTCGACGAGTGGTACAGCTACTACCACCAATGCTCCCAATGCCGCCGCTGCTCCGTCTTCTGCCCCTATGGCATTGACACGGCGGAGATTTCCATGGCCGCGCGGGAGATCATGGATGTCGTCGGCAAGGGTCAGAAATACTGCAACGAGATCATCGGCAAGGTCCACAAGATCGGGAACAATCTCGGGCTCCAGGAGAAGGCGCTGCGGGCGACGCTGGAGGATTTCGAGGAGGAGTTGGAGGAAGACACCGGTGTCTCCGTTCGCTTGCCACTGGACGAAAAAGGCGCCGACATCCTGTTGATCACGCCCTCGGCCGACTTCTTCGCCGAGCCGCATATCGACGGTTTTCTGGGCTATGCCAAGGTCTTTCACGAGGCCGGTGTAAGCTGGACAATCTCGTCCTACGCCTCCGAGGCCGCCAATTTCGGCCTCTTCATCGGCTCCTACGAGAATATGCGCGAGGTCAGCCTTCGCATCAGGAAGGCCGCGCAAGACCTTGGCGTCAAAAGGATAATCTTCGGCGAATGCGGCCATGCCTGGCGCGTTGCCTATTCCTTCCTGAACACGTTGGCGGGACCGTGGGATTTCCTCGATCAGAACTACCCGATCCCGCAGCATATCTGCGAGTTCACCTGGAACGAGATCCAGAAGGGAACGCTGAAATTCGATCCCTCGCAGAACGACCATATCAAGCTGACCTTCCATGACAGCTGCAACGTCGCGCGGGCGAGCGGCATGGGCAACGAAGCCGGCGGCCAGTTCGAGATTCCGCGGAACATCCTGAAGACGGTCTGCAACAATTTCCACGACATGCCGCGCGACACGATCATGGAGTCGACGCTGTGCTGTGGCGGCGGCGGCGGGCTGCTGACGGACGAGTTGATGGACCTGCGCACCAAGGGCGCGAGCCCGCGGATGAAGGCGCTCCAGGAGACGACGGAGGAACACGGTGTCACCCACATGGCCGCGATCTGCGCCATCTGCAAAACGCAGTTCGCCAAGGTGATGCCGAAGTTCGGCTACGACATGGATTCGATCGTTTCGGTGCACCAGATGGTGTCCAACGCCATCATCCTGACAGGACAGGACGGCGACGACGAAGAAGAAGGTGACGGGGAGGACGCCGCCTGACGGGGCGCGTTGCGAGGGGAGGATATCGCATGAACGAGATAGCCAAGGGCAACACGTATCGCCGCTTCCGCGAGGGAGAGACGGCGGAGGATTGGGATCTCGAGGAGAAGATCTTCAACGCAGATCACTCCTACAAGTGCCCGACCTACGTGCACAAGACACCGCCCTGCCAGGGCTCCTGCCCGTCCGGACACGAGATCCGCGGCTGGCTGGCGATCGCGCGCGGCATGGACAAGCCGCCCAGCGAGGACATGAACTGGCAGGAATACGCCTTCCACCGCATGGCCAGCGCCAACCCCTTCCCGGCGACGATGGGTCGTGTCTGTCCCGCGCCCTGCGAGGCAGGCTGCAACCGCAACGAGGTCGATGATTTCGTCGGCATCAACGCGGTGGAGCAATATGTCGGCGACTGGGCCAACGAGAACAACATCCAGCACAATGCTCCGGGCGCCGAGACTGGCAAGCGGGTTGCCGTGATCGGCGGCGGACCGGCCGGGCTCTCGGCGGCCTATTTCCTGCGGCTCGACGGTCACGAGGTGACACTGTTCGAAGCGCACGAGGAGCTTGGCGGCATGATGCGCTATGGCATCCCCGGCTACCGGACGCCGCGCGACATGCTCGACAAGGAGATCGGGAGGATCATCGACCTCGGCGTCGAGGTTCATACCAACACCCGCGTCGGCAGCGATGTGTCGGTGGAATGGCTCGAAGCGGAATACGACGCGATCTTCTGGGCGCTCGGCGCGCAGACCGGCCGCCCGCTGCCGATCCCCGGCTGGGAAGAGACCGAGAACTGCATAAACGGAATCGAGTTTCTCGACGCTTTCAACCAGGGCTATGTGCTCGGCACCGCCAGGAAGGTGGTCGTCGTCGGTGGCGGTGATACCTCCATCGATGTTGCATCGGTCGCGCGCCGCCTTGGCCACATCACCAAGGACTACCTGCCGGAGCGCAACGACGGTTCCGTGATCGACTTCACCTCGCATGACGTCGCTTCATCGCTTAGCCGCGAGGGTATGCAGGCCACGCTCACCTCGCTCTTCCCGGCCGAGGAAATGACCGCCGCCGAGCGCGAGCGTGAGGATGCCAAGCGCGAGGGCATCGATATCAAGGGCGGGGTGATGCCGCTCGAGGTGCTCAAGAACGGCGACGGACGCGCGATTGGCCTGAAGATGTGCGAATGCACCATGAAAGGCATGACGCCGGAACCCATCGAGGGCACCGAATTTGAACTCGAAGCTGACATCATCATCGCCGCCATCGGCCAGATGGGCAATTTCGAAGGCGTCGAAGATATGGACGGCGGCCGCGGCTTCATTGCCACAACACCGGCCTACCAGGTGAAAGGCAAGGAAAAGCATTTCGCTGGCGGCGACATCATCCGCCCCCACCTTCTGACCACCGCCATCGGCCACGGCCGCATTGCCGCCGACGCAATCACCGATTACCTCGACGACGGCGAGATCGTGAAGCGCCCCAAGGTCGACGTGCATCACTTCAACCTGCTGGCCGAGTTGCACCAGCGGCACAAGGACCCGGAGCCCTACGACCACCAGCAGAAGCGCGGCACCAACGAGGCCGGCTTCGCGGTGCATAATTACGAGGACCGTTCCAGCGCGCAGATCATCCCGCATGACGAGCTTTACAAGGGCCATTTCAACTTCGTGAAGCGCGAGGCCCGCGAAGAGATCCATATCGAGGCCGACAAGGTCCTCGGGAATTTCGAGGAACGCATCGTCGGGCTGACGGAGGAACAGGCCAAGAAGGAGGGCGAGCGCTGCATGTCCTGCGGCATGTGCTTCGAATGCGACAACTGCGTGATCTATTGCCCGCAGGACGCGGTGCACCGGGTGAAGAAGTCCGATCGCACGGTGGGCCGTTACGTCTACACCGATTACAACGCCTGCATCGGCTGCCATATCTGCTCGGACGTCTGCCCGACCGGCTATATCAAGATGGGCCTCGGGGAGTGATCATGCTCCGTGCACTCGTTTTCCTTGGTCTCCTGCTTGCACTGGCTGCGCCGGTCTCGGCGCAGGATTTTGCCGGCCTGGGACCGGAGATCCCGAAGGCCACGGGCGATCCGCACCCGGAAGGCAACCGGGTGATGCGGCGCCGGCACATGGAGATGATGCGTCATGACCGCGACATGACCATGCATGACGGCGAACGGGAGATCGACGCAAGCATCTCCGAATGTTTCGAGTGCCATTCCGTGAAGGACGAGGCCGGCGGCTATGTAACCTACGAGAGCGAGAAGCATTTCTGCCGCGCCTGCCACGATTTCGTGGCGGTGAAGGTCGATTGTTTCATGTGCCATCGCTCCACGCCCGAAGGTTTCGAGGAACCGGCCTTGCACGCGATGGGATCGTCCGCCGAGCAGGACATTGACCTTGCGCGGACCTATCTCGAAGGGCTGGCGGGCGAGCACACGGAAAGCGGGAGGCCGGAATGAAGATTCCTTCCCTGAAACCCGCCACGACACGGGTCGATGCCGGTCGCCGCGATTTCCTGAAGAGCGGTGCCAGCGCGGTGACGCTCACCATCGCGTCAGGCGTGACGCTGATGGCCTTCGGCGGCTCCGAGGCCGAGGGCGCCGCAGATGCCGGCAAGCGTTGGGGCCTGCTGATAGACGTCAATAAATGCGCGCAGGACTGTACCGCCTGCGTCTCGGCCTGCCAGCACGAGAACGGCTGGAAGGGCCGCGGGACCCCGGAAACGGACGCCCAATGGATACGAAAAGTCACGCTGAAGAACCACGCCACCGGGCACGAAACCTCGATGCCGGTCATGTGCCAGCATTGCGAGAAGCCGCCCTGCGTCAATGTCTGCCCGACCGGGGCGTCCTTCAAGCGCAAGGACGGGATCGTGCTGGTGGACAAGCATATCTGTATCGGTTGCCGATACTGCATGATGGCCTGCCCGTTCAAGGCGCGCAGCTTCGTGCATGAGCCTACCAACAACCAGTCGGTCAACGCTCCGCGCGGTCAAGGCACGGTGGAGAGCTGCACGCTCTGCGTTCATCGCGTCGACAAGGGCGAAATCCCGGCCTGCGTCGAGGCCTGCGACGCCACTGGCAACGGCGCAATGATCTTCGGCGACCTGAAGGACCCCGAAAGCGAAATCAGCAAGCGGCTGGCCGAGTATCCGTCCGTCGCGCTTCGCCCGGATCTCGATCTGAACCCGGGCGTCCGCTACGCGAAACTCTGAGGGACGCAAGATGGAACGCACGATCTACCGCGAAATCTCCTTCACCGGCCAGCTCTGGATGTGGGCGGCGGTGATGGGCGCCTTCATCCTCGGGGCGCTGGCCTCCGTGGTCTATGTCGAGCATCACGGGCACATCGTCACCGGCATGAACAACCAGATTGTCTGGGGTACGCCGCATGTCTTCGCGATCTTCCTGATCGTGGCGGCATCGGGCGCGCTGAACGTGGCCTCGATGGCCTCGGTCTTCGACAGGACGGTCTACAAGCCGCTCTCCCGGCTCTCCGGCGTGCTGGCGATTGCCCTGCTGATGGGCGGTCTCGCCGTGCTGGTGCTCGATCTCGGGCGCCCCGACCGGCTCCTCGTGGCGATGACGCATTTCAATTTCTCGTCGATCTTCACCTGGAACATCTTCCTCTACACCGGCTTCATGGGAATCGTGGCGCTTTACCTCTTCGTGCAGATGTCGCGCGACGTGCATCCGAAATGGGTGAAGCCCGCCGGGATCCTGGCCTTTGTCTGGCGGCTGGCCCTGACCACGGGCACCGGGTCGATCTTCGGCTGGCTGGTGGCGCGGCCCGGCTATGACGCGGCGATCATGGCGCCGCTCTTCATCGCCATGTCCTTCGCGCTTGGTCTTGCGGTCTTCATTCTCGTGCTCATCGCGCTTTGCCGGTTGGGAGAGCGAAAGCTCGGGCCGATGCTGATCCACCAGATGACCCGCCTGCTCGCGCTCTTCGTCGGCGCGGTGCTCTACTTCACGGCCGTTCATCATCTCAGCAACATCTATGTTGCACAGCATTCCGGCGTCGAGCGGTTCTTCCTGCTCGCGGGCGGCACCTACACGTTCCTGTTCTGGATCGTTCAGGTCGCCATCGGCAGCATTCTCCCGATCGTGCTGATCTATCGCGCCGAAACACCTGTCCCGACGAAAACGGCGATCCTCGCCAGCGCTCTCGTCATCCTTGGTGGATTCGCGCAGCTCTACGTGATCGTCATCGGCGGGCAGGCCTACCCGATGGACATTTTCCCGGGCTATGAAGTCACCTCCAGTTTCTTCGATGGCGCGCGCGCCTCTTATGCGCCGAGCCTGCCCGAAGTGGCGCTCGGGCAGGGCGGCATTGCGCTGGCGCTGCTGGTGACCTTCCTCGGGGCCAAGATCCTGCGCATCCTGCCGACCAACCTGGCCGACAGCAACCGGCCATAGGCAGACAGACTGGACCTCACCATGCTCGCCCATACCCCACACCCGTTCGCAAAATTCGTCGCCATTCTCGGGCGCGGAAAGACCAAGCAGCGTCACCTGACCATCGAGGAGAGCCGCGAGGCGATGGAGATGGTGCTGGCCGACGAGGTCCTGCCGGAACAGTTGGGTGCCTTTCTGATGCTGCTGCGGCTGAAGGAGGAAGCCCCCGAAGAGATCGCGGGCTTTGTCCAGGCGACACGCTCGACACTGGACCTGCCGTCGCGCCCGGTCAGCGTGGATCTCGACTGGTCCTCCTATGCCGGCAAGCGCATCCAGCTTCCGTGGTTTGTCCTGAGCGTGCTCGCACTGGTCGATGCCGGCTACAAGGTGGCGATGCACGGCACCGAGGGGCATACGCCGGGTCGGGTCTACACGCGCGGCGTTGTGCAGATGCTCGGCCTGTCGGTCGCACGCACGCTGACCGAAGCAGCCGACCAGGTGGATGAAACCGGCTTCACCTACATCCCGCTGGAAGTGCTGAGCCCCCGGCTGCGGGAACTGATCGAGCTGCGGCCGATCTTCGGGCTACGCTCGCCCGTGCATACCTTCACGCGGATGATCAACCCGTTCGCCGCCCCGGTGATGATGAACGGCATCTTCCACCGCGGCTTCATGGATATCCATTCGGGTGCGGCCAGGTTGCTGCAACAGCCCGCCATGGCTGTCTTTCGTGGCGAAGGCGGCGAGATCGAACGGCGCCCCAACAAGCCGACGCAGGTCTGGACGACACATGGCGACGCCGAACCCCAGGTGGAGACATGGCCGCCGCTTCTGGGCGATGCCCATCAGCCGGTCGACGAGACCATGGATGTCGACAAGCTGGTCGATGTCTGGACCGGTGCCTCCGAAGACCCTTATGCGCTTGCCTCCGTCCTCGGAACGCTGGCCATCACCCTTCGGACGATGGGCAAGGCGGACAGCATCGAAGACGCCGAGCGCCTGGCGGGCGAAACCTGGGAACAGCGCGACCGTTCCCTTCCCGGTCGGCCATGAGCGCCGCGCCACGTTTCATGATCGCTGCGGCCCACAAGTCGTCGGGCAAGACGGTGATCTCGTCGGGTGTGGCCGCGGCCATGACGGCGCGCGGCACCCGCGTCGCGGGCTTCAAGAAAGGGCCGGACTACATCGACCCGATGTGGCTTCAACTGGCCACCGGGCGGCCAACCTACAACCTCGACTTCAACACCATGCAACGGGATGAGTTGCAGGATTTGTTCGCAAGCAGGTCAGCAGGTGCCGACATCAGCCTCGTCGAGGCGAACAAGGGGTTGTTCGACGGAGTTTGCCCCGAGGGATCGGACTCGAACGCCGAACTGGCCAAGTTGCTGAACCTTCCGGTCGTGCTGGTGGTCGATTGCCGCGGCATGACGCGCGGGGTCGCGCCCCTGCTCCTAGGTTACCAGCTCTTCGACCGTTCGGTCGAGATCGCGGGTGTCATCCTGAACAAGGTCGGCGGTGCGCGCCATGAGCTCAAGTTGCGGCAGGCCGTGGAGAGCTACACCGAAGTGCCGGTTCTGGGCACCGTCGCGGCAGCAGCCTCGCTTGATATATATGAACGCCACCTGGGGCTCACCACGCCGTCGGAAGCGGTGCAGACCGGACAATTTCTGGAAAGGGCAGCAGGGCGAATCGAACAGCAGGTCGACATCGACCGGCTTATGGAGATCGGGCACATGGCCCCTGCCCTCAAACCGGCCGCCTCGCCCAAGGTTCCTGGAGCAGGTTTTTCCGGCCTGCGAATTGGCGTCGCTCGGGATGAGGCTTTCGCTTTCTACTACTCCGATGATCTGGAAGCTTTCGAACAGGCGGGCGTCAAACTTGTACCGGTCGACATGCTGCGCGACCGGTCGTTGCCGGAGATAGACGCTCTTTTTATTGGCGGCGGGTTTCCGGAGACACAGATGGAAGCGCTTTCCAGCAACCGGGCGATGCGCGAGAGCGTCCGGCACGCGCTGGAGGGCGGCCTGCCCTGCTACGCCGAGTGCGGCGGTCTGATGTATCTATGCCGGTCGCTTTCCTGGCGTGGCGAAACGCTTCCGATGGTGGGCTTTTTCCAGGCCGACGCGGTCATGCATGCGCGTCCCCAGGGCCGCGGATATGTGCGCTACACTGCCACGGAGCATGCCTTGTGGGACACCCGTCCCGGCGAACGGACCGCGCACGAGTTTCACTACGCGAGCGTCGAGAACATCGGCACTCCCACATATGCGCGCAGGATTACCCGAGGATATGGGATCGACGGCGCCAGCGATGCATTGATCAGGGCAAACACCCAGGCGGGCTTTGTCCACCTGCGCCATACCATCGGCACACCTTGGGTGACCGAGTTCCTGTCCTTCGTAGCCCACTGCCGGGACATGCAGTCGAGAAAAAGCCCCGCTCGGGAAGAACGGGGCTAAAGGCGCGCTCGCGAGACGCTTACTTCTTCTTGATCTCGAACTTGTAGAGGTCGCCCTCGGTCGTCGAGGCGAGCAGTTCGTTGCCAGTCTGGTTGCAGAACGCGGCAAAATCCGCGACCGAACCGGGGTCGGTTGCCTGCACTTCAAGGATCTGCCCCGCGCTCATCCCCTTGAGTGCCTTCTTGGCGCGGAGGATCGGCAGCGGGCAATTCAACCCCTGTGCGTTGAGGGTTTGGTCAGCCACGTTTCTTCTCCTGTGCTGTAGTCATTGTCATATGAACAGGTTGATGTCGGACTTGAGGGCCGTTTCCATGTAGGTCGCGGCCCCGCCAAGCTCGATCCCGTCGATCATGTCGTCCTTCGAATACTCGAAGAGGTCGAGCGTCATCTGGCAGGCGATCATCCGCACATCGGACTCGATCGCCGCTTCACGCAATTCCTCGATGGAGGCCACGCCCTTCTTGGCCATGAGGTTCTTCATCATCTTTCCGGCCATGGCTCCGGCGCCAGGCAGCATGGAGACCATGTTCGGCATTTTCATGTGCCCGCCCATCATTGGCATCTCCATCGCCGCGTTGCCCAGCGTGGAAAAGCCAAGATCCAGGTCCTTCTTTAGCAGCACAAGGCCATAGAAAGTGAAGAACATGGTGACCTCCACGTCCATCGCCGCCGCAGTGGTGCCAAGGATGAATGGAGGATATGCCCAGTCCAATGTCCCCTTGGTGACGATAATCGACATACTCTTGGCGTTGTCGAGTTGGCCGGTGTCCAGCATTTGCGTCTCCCAATCGCGTTGATGTTTCACTTTACCATTCAAAAATTCGCATGAATACAAAAGGTTCCGCCGCGCCGCAGCACTTACTCTAAGTTAACATATTGGTTTTATTTGCAATATCTTTCCGCCCTCACGCCGCACAGCGGCAAAACTGAAAGAGATCCGGTTCCCGGTGAAAACTTCTTTCAATGCTTGCTTCCGACGACACCGGAAGTGACGCAGTTTGGTCCCACCCGGCGAAGAAATTTCCGTTCGGGTCACGTTTTTGTGACGGAATCAGATAAAACATGCAGGCATTCAAATGTACGAAAACGGTGCGCAGAACGGTGCGGACAGCTTCCAACAAGTTCGCGATCGATCTCCACCGTGTCACGGATCTGGAGGAAACGCACCATGACAAAATCCGTTCGGAATCAGCGTGCCATCGCAGGCATGGCAGGGCTGGTTCTTCTCGGAGCCGCCGCAGGCCCCGCGCAGGCAACCAACGGCTATTTCGCCAACGGCTATGGCGCAGCCTCCAAGGGGATGGCAGGTGCAGGGGTTGCAGTACCGTCCGGCGTTCTCAGCCTCGCCCAGAACCCGGCCGCCGGGAACAAGATCGGCAACTCTGCCGGCTTCTGCATCACCACCTTCGCCCCCAGCCGGAGCATCGACATCGATTCGACCGACAGCTACGGCGGCATGCAGGCGTTGGTCCCCGGCAAGCATACCAGCGAAAACGACTACTTCTTCATTCCCTGCGGTGGCGCCAACTGGCGCCTGAACGAGCGCATGTCGCTCGGGTTCGTCGTTTACGGAAACGGCGGCATGAACACCGAGTACGACACCAACATCTTCGACAGCAGCCTGCTGCAATTCAATGGTTCACCCGCCGGGTTCTCATCCTCGCCGCTTGGCGTGAACCTCGAACAGGTCTTCATCGGCCTGAACGTGAGCTACCAGGTGAATGAACAACTCTCGCTCGGTTTCGCGCCGATCTATGCCGTGCAGCGCTTCTCCGCCACCGGGCTGGAACTCTTCCAGAGCATGTCCAGCGATCCCGCCAACGTGACGAATAACGACGATTCCTGGTCCCGCGGTTGGGGCTTCAATGTCGGCCTGCTCTACGAGCCCAACGAGGAATGGGATATCGGCATCTCCTATCGCTCACGCATCTGGATGAGTGAGTTCGACAGGTATTCGGGGCTCTTCGCGGAACAGGGCGATTTCGACATCCCCGCGACGCTCCTGATCGGCGCCGCCTACACACCCGCCGCAGACCCGCGCTTCACTTTCACCGCGGAATATCAGCGGATCTACTACAGCCAGATCAAGGCCATCGCCAATGGCGGCTCGGTGATCGACCCGACCGACGCGCGCCTCGGCGAGGATGACGGCCCCGGATTCGGCTGGAAGGACATGGATATCTTCCGCGTCGGCGCCATCTATCGCCACGACGAGAAATGGACCTTCCGCGGTGGCGTGAGCTACGCCTCCCAGTTCATCGACGACGAGGAAGTCCTGTTCAACACCCTCGCACCGGCGACGATCCAGTGGCACGCCTCCGTGGGCGCCACCTACGCGGTCAACGACAACTGGAAGATCCACGGCGCATACACCCACGCCTTCAGCAACTCCGTCTCCGGCCGCAACGAGACCATCCCGTTCAACGAGCAGGACATCGAACTGCAGATGTCCCAGAACGAATTCGTCCTCGGCGCCAGCTACAGTTGGT
>NZ_FNEK01000148.1 GCF_900099935.1 Aliiruegeria lutimaris
TGATCTCTCCCTTGTCGGCGATGCGCGCCTCAATCCAGCCGGTCACGCCGGCCAGTTTGCGGTGACCACCTCCGTTACCTTGCGGTCGTGGTGTCAGTGATCCGGTTTCCCGCCGCAGCTTGATCAGATCGTTCACAAATCTCGGCGAAACCCGGAAGTGCCGCGCCGCCTCGCGGTGCCCGCGACCTTCATCGACAAAAGCGACGACGCGCTCGCGTAGCTCTATTGGATGTGGTTTGCCCATCTGAGACCCCTATATCTGCCTCAACAGAAGGGAATCACATCACAACCAATCTGGGAAGCCTGAATCAGATAGGCCGCGACACGCTCTAAGAGCGGCGGGGTGAGCGAGCGATCGCGCGGAAATCGGTGGATTTACCGGGGACAGGGCGGAACGAAAAAGGGCGCCCGAAGGCGCCCTTTCGAATGGATTACCTGAACGATCAGGCTTGCGCGGTCGCGGCGGCCACGTCGATGGTGACGCCCGGACCCATGGTGGAACTCAGCGAGATCTTCTGCATGTAGCTGCCCTTGGCGCCCGAGGGCTTCGCCTTGGCAACCGCGTCGCAGAAGCTGCGGATGTTCTCGACCAGCTTGGCTTCGTCGAAAGAAGCCTTGCCAACGCCGGCGTGAACCACGCCGCCCTTCTCGGCACGGAACTGCACCTCACCGCCTTTGGCGGCCTGCACAGCGGTCGTCACGTCGGGGGTAACCGTGCCTACCTTCGGGTTCGGCATCAGGTTGCGCGGGCCCAGGATCTTACCCAGGCGGCCAACGATCGGCATCATGTCCGGGGTCGCGATGCAGCGATCGAACTCGATCGTGCCGCCCTGAATGGTTTCCATCAGGTCCTCGGCGCCAACGATATCGGCTCCCGCGGCCTTGGCCTCGTCAGCCTTGTCGCCGCGGGCGAAGACTGCAACGCGCATGGTCTTGCCGGTGCCGTTGGGCAGAACGACGGTGCCGCGGACCATCTGGTCGGCGTGACGGGTGTCGACGCCCAGGTTCAACGCGATCTCGATGGTCTCGTCGAACTTGGCGTTGGCATTGCCCTTCACCAGCGCGACGGCTTCCTCGACGGTCAGGTTTTCCTTGCCGACAACGGCTTCACGGGCGGCGCGGGTACGTTTTCCAAGCTTGGCCATGATTTACCCTTTCACCTCGATACCCATCGAACGCGCGGAGCCGAGGATGATCTGCATCGCGGCTTCGACGTCGTTCGCGTTGAGGTCCTTCATCTTGGCCTCGGCGATTTCCTTCACCTGCGCAACAGTCACAGAACCGGCGGTCTGCTTGCCCGGGTTGTTGGCGCCGGATTTCAGCTTCGCGGCCTTCTTCAGGAAATAGGACGCCGGCGGCGTCTTGATGTCCATGGTGAAGGACTTGTCCTGGTAGTAGGTGATCACGGTCGGGCAGGGCGCACCGGGATCCATGTCCTGCGTCTTGGCGTTGAACGCCTTGCAGAATTCCATGATGTTGATGCCACGCTGACCGAGCGCGGGGCCAACGGGGGGGGACGGGTTCGCCTGTCCGGCAGGCACCTGCAGCTTCATCTTGCCTGCGAGTTTCTTGGCCATCTGGCCTCTCCTTCTTACAACGGCCCGCGAACGCGTTCGGAGCCACTCATGTTGCCGTGGTCAGGGGGCGAACGCGTCCGCCATGCCTCCCACGTTTTGCCCCGGCATTCTGCCGGGATCCGGCGGCTTTGCCGCCGATTCCTCAGACCTCCTTGGAGACCTGCGTGAATTCCAGTTCGACCGGCGTTGCCCGGCCGAAGATCGACACCATCACTTTGAGGCGGTTGTTGTCCTCATCCACATCCTCGACCATGCCCGAGAAGCCCTCGAACGGGCCGTCGGTCACGTTGACGGTCTCGCCCACTTCGAAGGTGATCAGCGACCGAGGCGCTTCGGCGCCTTCCTCGACCCGGTTGAGGATCTGGTTGACCTCTGCGTCACGCATCGGCATCGGCCGACCCTGCGGGCCAAGGAACCCGGTCACCCGGTTGATCGAGTTGATCAGGTGATAGCCCTGATCCGACATTTCCATGTGAACGAGAACGTAGCCCGGCATGAAGCGGCGCTCGGCTGTCACCTTCTTGCCGCGGCGGACCTCGATCACTTCTTCGGTCGGCACCAGCACTTCGTCGATCTCGTCTTCGAGACCGGCCTGCACGACGTCGTGCCGGATCTGTTCGGCAATCTTCTTCTCGAAGTTCGAGAGGACGCTAACCGAATACCAACGCTTCGCCATGTGCCATGCCTTGCTCTGAGCCGAAACCCTTTGGCCCCGGAAATTCCAACCTTGCCGGATCCTGTCCGGCGTCTCACCCAAACGAAAAGCGGCGTGCGACCCGAATCGATGCACGCCTGCTGGGGAAAGTCCGGCTGCTTTAGCGCTGCCTGCGACAGGATTCAAGGGCTGCGCGTGTGCAAGTGACCGCAAAGGGGCGTGAAATCAGCCGAACAGCCCGAGAACCGCCTGCAGACCCTGGCGGATCAGCAAATCGACAAGGAAAAAGAAGATGGCCGTCAGCGTGGCCATGGCCAGCACCATGATCGAGGTCAGGAACACTTCCCGCCGTGTCGGCCAGACAACCTTGCCGACCTCGGTGCGCACCTGCTGCATGAACTGAAGGGGGTTGGCCATTTGTCTTCCTGCGTTTTCGCTTCTCGAGCTTCAGGCGCTGCACATACGCGCCGGCGCGCGGAAATTCAAGCAACAACACTCATGACCGCTTCGCACCCGCCGCAACGGCAGGATTTCGCGGACTGGCGCCGAGCAAGTCCTTATTTGATCGAACTTCGGCATGAGGAATCTCGGCCTCCCGCCATCGCGTCCATCCGCGTTCCTTCGGTATGGCGGCTCTGAAATTAAAAAAACCAGCTCGTCGCCGGCTGGGTCATGTCAGGGTACCCTAAACCGCCCTGCACTATTCCCCAAGCCTATTCGACCGCGCTAAAGGAGATCGGCACAAGCTGGATCGTTTGGGAGCGGCCAACGATCCCACAACCGCCCTGGATCAGGTCGGGTCCGAAATGGACACCAGTTCCTCGAAAGCCGAGATATCTTCTTTTGGCGGCAGGTTGGGCCCGATCTGTGCAAGAGCGCCAAGCGACAGCGCGGTTGAAAAGCGCGCGATTTTGGGAAGCGGCATGCCGGTGATCAAGCCATGCGTGATCCCTGCGACCATGGCATCTCCCGCGCCGACCGTGCTAACGACGCGCGCCTTTGGCGGCACGGCCAGAACGGTTTGCTCTGCCGTTACGAACAAGGCGCCCTTGTCGCGCATGGAGACAACAACCAGTTCCGTCCCGTTTTCCAGAATTTTCCGAGCGGCCGCAATGATCTCACCGTGGCTCTCCACAACCGAGCCAGTCACTTCCTGAAGTTCGTCTATACTCGGTTTGATCACGTTGGGTTTGGCGTGGAGTGCCCGGTCGAACGGGATGCCGCTGGTATCCAGGACAACCTTGCACCCCTTGTCCTTCAACTGCTCGATGAGCAAACGATAGCTGT
Organism: Aliiruegeria lutimaris; assembly: GCF_900099935.1. GTDB lineage: Bacteria > Pseudomonadota > Alphaproteobacteria > Rhodobacterales > Rhodobacteraceae > Tropicimonas > Tropicimonas lutimaris. The sequence continues at coordinate 3,520 of NZ_FNEK01000148.1, forward strand.
CCGTCTGCATGCCCTTCGGAAGACTTCCGGAAAGGATGAACCATTTGACTCCGTCATCAGCCAGTTCAAACACGATCCGAGTTACAGCGTCGATACTATCGTCATCGGCATTGATTCCGGGAAAGTTGATATCCGTGACGAGTTCACGAATCTTGTCGACGATCTTGACGTTGACCCGGGTCAGGCCGGGCAGTTTCACAAAACGATCGACGATCCCTCTTTCGGCAAAGAGATTTTCGAACGGCTCCAGATTGCCACGACCAAGCAACCCTGTCGCGGTTACATCATGGCCGTACCGGGCAAGGTAAGCGGCGACATTTACGCCTTTGCCGCCCGCATCCGACTGCTCGCTGATCACACGGTTTACCTTTCCGGCATGGAAGTCCGGCGATTGGGCCGTCTGATCCAAAGCCGGATTCAGTGTTACCGTGGCAACTCGAGGAAGCTTCGCCATGAATCTGTCTCCCGTTCGACAAGATTTCGCGCACCGGCGCCACTGCTGCACCCACGGGAGCCCCAATGCAAGCGCCATTGTCTATCACCGTGTGGCGGCAATTGACGCACTGACCAGCCAAATAACAGCACAATATCGGTCGCGTTGATACCATTCCATTGGCCATCGGGCCAAGTGTCCAGGCGTTCGATCACAGGGTCGCAGTAAACAGGGCCCCGCTATCGCACCGCGCCCGACAAGAGCATCAATGCCGTGTTCGATGAGGTCAAGGATTGCATGGTGTCCGACATCTCGGAGCGAAGCAGGAAGGTCTTGACGAGGTCTTCCATTTTCTTCGGTTCCAAGAATTGTGCAACTTCGTCTGAGCCAAACCGTTTTTCGGCTTTGTCCTTGAAGATTTCCAACTGCTCGTCGATGTCCAGCGAGGCGAACTCGCTGGGCAGACCGAACGCGGTCTCGAATACGGTCCTTAACGTGGTCGAGGCCATGACGCTGTACCACTTCGCATCATTGCTCACGGAGCTTTCGGCGATATCGGGCAATGTGCTTTGAGCGTTCAACGCCAACCCGAAATCTTCGTTCTGATCACCCACATCGAGTGCAAACTGGATTGTATTATAAGCACTGATGATTTCGTCAGCGAAACCCGAAAGACTTGTCCTGGCGGGGTGATCTTGGAGTGCCCCCAATGAAGTGGTCCACCAACTGGGATAGCTTTATCCCGTTTTCAGGAGGACCAAACGATGGCTGGAAAGCGAGACAAACCC
>NZ_FNEK01000053.1 GCF_900099935.1 Aliiruegeria lutimaris
CGCCAGAAATCTCGCCATATGAGCCGCGAACCTCGATTGTGCCGTTCAGCACCAACCGCCCGATCATCCGCGCCGCCGTACTGGCATTGACCTTGTACATGAGCGTCGCGCCGAAGAGATACGTGCCGTCAACGGGTGCCACGAAGCGGTTGTTCACGGCATCAAACATTCCCTGGTCGTTGTAGTCGGTGTTGTTGATGCCGATCTTTGTCCAGGTTTCGACGCCGACATAGTTGTCGTAGTTGGTGTAGGCCTTGAAGCGCGGCAGCTGAGGCTGGTCGACAATGCCGGTGGGGTTGTCACGATTAACGGAAAGTGCCGGATCAATGTCTACCAGAACACAGCCCAAAACTGAAATGCGCCATGCCGTGATCCTGTCGGACGCGGATTGCCTGACCGTCTGGAAGCTCCTCGGCGCCGCGACGCCTGCTCATGTCTATCATCGCGTATTGGCCCTGGGCCGGATGGACCCGAATCTCCAGGCGGCGATGGTGGACGGGCATGAACCCGCGCTGGCCTACCCGCAGGCCTGGACGGGCGCCTGATCCATTCGCGAAAGTAACGCTTAACCGTCACAACATCAGCTTGCCAGGCCTGCGGCAGGGGGATCCAGTCCCAGCGGTCCGACGCGAAATTCTGCTCGACCCGGTGCAGGGTCTACGCACATCGGAATTTCCCCGACGCCCGCTGAATCACCCCAGTTTGTCTACCATGTGTCTACTGGGAGCAGATCTTGATCTGCTGGCTGTATATCAAAAGCTCCCCAACCCTTTGATTTTGTTGGTACCCGAGGCCGGACTCGAACCGGCACGCCCGCTAGGACGGGGGATTTTGAATCCCCTGCGTCTACCATTCCGCCACTCGGGCCACCGAAGGGTGGTTTAGCGCCGGCTGCGCGGCTTCACAAGATCACCCGTAAAAACTTTGTCCAGAATCTGGATCAGACGATCGAAGCGCGAAGGCAAGCCTCCGCGCGTTCTCCCGCCATGTCAGTCGCCGATCTTTCCTGTGAACGGCTTGCCTTCGCCTGCCCCGATGATCGACGGCTGGGCGTTGAGCTTTTCCACGGTCAGGCCGGTAGCCTCCTTGTAGCGGTCCGCGAAGACGCGGCGCTCGGCTTCTGGCATCACGTCGTCGATATTCTCGAATCCGTCTGGCGCCAGGTCGTCCACCGCGTCGAGCACTGCATCGGGGCCCTGCCCGCGATTGGCAATGATGATCGCGTTGACGGCCTCGCGGCGCTCCTCGTCATAATCCTGCAGGGCCAGCGTCGTTTCGCCATTGTCCCGCAGGCAACGCGCGATCACCCGCGCGTCGAGGATCCCTTGCGAGGCTCCGTTGGAGCCAATCGGGTACATCGGGTGGGCGGCGTCTCCCAGCAGGGCGATACGCCCCTCGGTCCAGGAAGAAAGCGGATCGCGATCGATCATCGGCCATTCCCATACCGCCTCGGTCCCGCCGATCAGCGCCGGAATGTCGAGCCATTCGAATTTCCAGTCGGCAAAGCTCGGCAACACATCGTCGATCTCGCCGCGACGGCTCCAGTCCTGCTTCTCCCAGTCCCGCTCGGGCGCCACGGGAAGCTCCGCGATCCAGTGAACAAAGCTTTGGGTTTTCCCTCTTTCTCCAATGGGATAGGCAACGAACTTCATGCCCTTGGTGCCAGAGATCGTCATCGTTCTGCCACCGAGGAACTTCGGCGCACGGGCAACCCCGCGCCACATCATCGACTTGCGCCAGTTGGGCATGCCGGCATCGGGGAAGAGCGTCTCGCGAATGGAGGAACGGGCTCCGTCGCTTGCGACCAGCACCGAGCCGCGCAGCCGGTCCAGCTCGTAGCCGTATTGGCGGTCCGTCAGGACGACTTCCAGCCCGCGCGAGGTTTCGTACCATTCGGAGACCTTGGCGCCGGCAAGGATCGCCTTGGGGCCGCAGCGTTCCAGCAGCGTCTCGTGCAGCATCATCTGCAGGCTGCCGCGGTGGATCGAGATCTGCGGAAACTTGTAGCCCGCCTCGCGGCCGCGCGGCTCGGACCAGACCTCCTGGCCCCTGTTGTTGAAATAGGCCGTGCGTTCGGTCTGCACGCCGATCGTCTCAAGCTTGTCCTTGAGGCCGAGATCATAGAGTTCGCGCACGGCATGGGGTTGCAGGTTGATGCCGAAGCCGAGCGGACGAAGCTCGGCGATGGCTTCTATGATGCGGAAGGGCACCCCGACCTGGTGAAGGGAGAGACCAAGGGTAAGCCCGGCAACACCGGCTCCGGCAATAAGGACAGTCATCGGATACGCCTCCGTTCATGGCATCTGGCCGTGGTAAGGGCCGGTTTCGCCTTCCTATGCTGTGTTAGCGCTGCAAATTGCAACCGGGGATTGGCTTGCAAGCCGAGTTGCATTGACTGCATGGCAGTCCGTGCAGGTCTAGAAGTCAGAGCCGATCCGTTCCGAACGTGTCGCACACCTCGATATTGCCGGATTTGAAACCGGTCGCGAACCACCTCTGCCGTTGTTCGGAACTGCCATGGGTGAACGTGTGCGGCTGCGGGACCCTGCCAGCCTGACGCTGCAACCTGTCATCGCCGATCTGCCTGGCTGCGTTCAGCGCTTCGGCGATGTCGCCCTGCTCCAGCGTGCCAAGCTGTGCCTCGACATTGCGGGCCCAGATGCCGGACAAGCAGTCGGCCTGCAGCTCGATCCGTACCGAGATGGCGTTGCTGTCGGCTTCGCTGACCCGGCTGCGCAGGCTGTTGGCCTTGCCAAGGATGCCAAGCTCGTTCTGGATGTGGTGGGCGATCTCGTGCGCGACGACGTAGGCGGCCGCGAAATCGCCGTTTGCGCCGAAACGGTCGCGCAACTCGGCGAAAAAGGCCGTGTCGAGATAGGCCTTCTGGTCGACCGGGCAGTAGAACGGACCCGTCGCGCCGGAGGCATTGCCGCAGGGAGATTGCGTGACGCCGGAAAAGAGCACGAGGATAGGCGGATTGTAGGTTTCACCGATCTGGCTCGCGAAGATGTTACCCCAGACCTCCTCCGTGTCGGCCAGCACGACGGAGACGAATTGAGCTGCGGTTTCCTCCTCAGCCGAAGGCGCCTGCCCGGTGGAATACTCGGTCGGCTGATCATTACCCTGCAACAGGAAAGTCGGATCGATTCCAAGAAACCATCCGATTGCGAGAATGACCAATAGACCCACGCCACCCACGCCTCCGGCCGTCGATGCGCTGGTCCGGCGGCCTCGCCGGTCCTCGATGTTATTGCTTCCGCGCCGACCCTGCCATTTCATCCTCGACTCCCTCGCTTGACCCTGAGCCTTCTCCGTGATGTTTGCACAGTGATCATTACAGGAAACGAGCCCTTGCTGCGAAAACTTTACGACCGGACCATTTCTCTCGCGGCGGGACCGTATGCCCTTTGGGTATTGGCGGCCGTGGCATTCATCGAGAGTTCCTTCTTCCCGATCCCACCGGATGTGTTGATGATCCCGATGATCATCGCCACACCGCGCCGCGCCTTTCTGATTGCCGGCGTGGCTATGGTTTCCTCGGTTCTTGGCGGCATGCTTGGCTATGCGATCGGCATGTTCGCCTTCGATCAGATCGGGCAACCGATCCTCGAAAGCCTCGGCAAGGCGGATTCGATGGCCGAATTCAACCAGCGGTTCAACGATTTCGGCTTCTGGGCGGTTCTGGTCGCGGGGCTGACGCCCTTCCCCTACAAGGTCATCACGATCATGTCGGGCTGGACGGGCATGCCCTTCTGGACCTTCATGATCACCTCGATCATCGCGCGCGGCGGGCGGTTTTTCCTCGTGGCAGGATTGTTGTATCGATATGGCGAGCCGATCCGGTATTTCATCGAGAAGCGGCTCGGGTTGCTGACGATTATCTTCTGTGTGCTGCTGTTCGGCGCCTTCTACCTGGTGAAGTACCTATGAACGCCAAGATCCTTGTCGCGCTGGCCACAGTCGCCTCCGCTGGCTCCGTCGCAGGGGCGTATTTCTTTCAGCACGTGGTGGGCATTCTGCCCTGCCACCTGTGCCTGTTGCAGCGCTATCCGCACTGGATCCTGGCAGCACTCGGGGTTGTGATCCTTCTGAGTGGGCGTGTTCGGCTGGCCTGGCTCGGGGTGCCGGTCGCGCTCTACAGCTTTGGCCTTGCGATCTATCACAGCGGCGTGGAGCGCAAGCTCTGGGCGGGGCCGAGCGATTGCACCGGCGGACAGGATCTCTCGGGCATGTCCGGGTCGGACCTTATCAGCATGGATTTCGGCGCACCGACCGTGATGTGCGACGAGATCTCCTTTTCGATCCTTGGACTGACCTTCGCCAATATCAACGTGGCCTTGTCGGCGGTGCTGATTGTGGTCTGGCTCACGGCCGCGCGCCGCGCCTGATAGGCAAGGCGACGCGTTCTCGCGCCCCTTTCGTTTAACGCTTCTTCAAAGCATCGCTCAGCGCCGCCCCGAACGCGCTGTTGCTCGCGCCCTCGTTGCCCTGATGGCGCGGCGTGCCCTTGCCGCCTGAACCGGACGGTCCTTTCCCGCGCGGCCCCTTCGACGGTTGCGCGCGCTCCGGGCGCGTATTGCCCGGCTTGGCATCCTTGCGCATCGAGAGGCCGATCCGCTTGCGCGGAACGTCCACTTCCATGACGCGGACCTTGACCACGTCGCCGGCCTTCACCACCTCGTGCGGGTCTTTCACGAAGCGGTCCGCCAGTTGCGAGACATGGACCAGCCCGTCCTGGTGCACACCGATATCGACGAAGGCGCCGAAGGCCGCGACATTGGTGACCGTGCCTTCGAGCAACATGCCGGGCTTGAGATCCGTGATCTGTTCCACCCCGTCGGCGAAGCTGGCGGTCTTGAATTCGGGGCGCGGGTCGCGGCCGGGCTTGGCCAGTTCCCCGAGGATGTCGCGCACCGTGGGCAGGCCGAAGCTCTCGGTCACGAAATCCTCCGCGCGCAGCTTCGCCAGTTGCGCCTCGTCCCCCATCACCTGCCGCAGGTCGCGCCCGCAGGCCGCCACGATGCGGCGGGCCACGTCATAGGCTTCGGGGTGGACGGAGGAGGCGTCGAGCGGCTCGGAGCCGCCATTGATGCGCAGGAAGCCCGCGCATTGCTCGAAGGCGCGCGGACCGAGGCGGGCGACCTTGAGCAGCTCCTTGCGCGAGGCAAAGGCGCCGTTCACGTCTCTATGCGCCACCACGGATTCGGCCAGCGCGGGGCCGAGGCCGGAAACCCGCGCCAGCAGCGGCGCGGAAGCCATGTTGAGATCGACACCGACCGCGTTGACCGCATCCTCGACCACGCCGTCCAGCGCGCGGGAGAGGCGGAATTGGTCCACGTCATGCTGGTACTGGCCGACGCCGATGGCCTTAGGCTCGATCTTGACCAGTTCGGCCAGCGGGTCCTGCAGGCGGCGGGCGATGGAAACCGCGCCGCGAAGCGACACGTCGAGGCCCGGGAACTCCCGCGCGGCCAGTTCGGAGGCGGAATAGACGGACGCCCCAGCCTCGGAGACGACAACCTTGGTGGGCTTCGCGCCCGGCAGTTCGGCGATCAGCTCGGCCACCATGCGCTCGGTCTCGCGGCTGGCCGTGCCATTGCCGATGGCAATCAGGTCCACGCCATGCGCCTTGATCAGCCGCGCCAGCGTTACCTGCGCGCCGCGCAGGTCGTTCTTCGGCTGGAAGGGATAGATCGTGTCGGTGTCGAGCAGCTTGCCGGTGGCATCGACCACCGCCACCTTGACGCCGGTGCGGATGCCGGGATCAAGCCCTATGGTCGCGCGCGCGCCGGCCGGGGCGGCCAGCAACAGGTCCTTGAGGTTGCGCGAGAACACGCGGATAGCTTCTTCCTGCGCCCGGGCGCGCATCTCGCCCATCAGGTCGAGCAGCAGGCTCAGGCTCAGCTTGGTCCGCCAGGCCCAGCCGGCGACCTCACGCAACCATTTGTCGCCAGCCCCCTCGCTGCGCGTTTCCAGCGCGGCGCAAACCATCGCCTCGACTTTTGGCAGGTCCACCTCCGGATCGGGCGCGATCTCCAGCCGCAGGATACCCTCGTTGGAGCCGCGCAGCATGGCCAACGCGCGGTGGCTCGGCACGTCGGCCCAGATCTCACGATGGTCGAAATAGTCGGAGAACTTGGCACCCTTGGTCTCTTCGCCCTCGTTGACGCGCGCGGAGAGATAGGCGCGCTGCTGCATGAAACCGCGCAAACGGCCCAACAGGTCGGCATTCTCGGCCAGTTCCTCGACGATGATGTCACGTGCGCCCGCCAAGGCGGTTTTCGTGTCGGGCACCTCTTCGCCGAGGAAACCTTCGGCGAGCTTTGCCGGCTCGGCGGAGCGATCCGCCCGGATCGCCTCGGCCAGCCCGTCAAGGCCCCGCTCGCGGGCGATCATGGCGCGGGTGCGCCGCTTCGGCTTGTAAGGCAGGTAGAGGTCTTCCAGCGCCGCTTTCGTATCCGCCCCGGCGATCTTTTTCTCAAGCTCATCGCTCAGCTTGCCCTGATCGCGGATGCTGTCGAGGATCGTCTTGCGCCGCGCCTCCATCTCGGTCAGGTAGGCCAGCCGCTCCGACAGGTCCCGCAACTGGGTGTCATCGAGCCCCCCCGTCACCTCCTTGCGGTAGCGCGCGATGAAGGGCACCGTCGCGCCCTCGTTCAGAAGCCCTACCGCAGCGGTGACCTGTTCTGGGCGCGCGCCGATTTCGCCGGCGATGGTGCGGGTGATGGTGCGGGTGATGCGGGCGGATGTTTCTGTGCTCATCTCTGTCCGTTCAAATGATCGCAAGAATGGGGCCCTCGCCAGCCATTGGCGAAAGGGTCACGCGCCCGGAAACCGGACGCGCCTGATTAGTATAGCTGAAAAGTCGCTGTCGGCTCAGAACGGGATTTCGTCGTCGATATCGCCACCGGGGCCACCCGGACCGCTCTTCCCGCCGCCGCCATAATTGCCGCCGGGCTGGCCACCGCCACCGCCATAGCTGCCGCGGTCGTCATAGCCGCCGTCACCGCCACCAAAGCCGCCAGTATCGCCACCACCGCCACTGCGGCTGTCGAGAATGGTCAACTCGCTGCGATAGGGGCGCAGGACAACCTCGGTCGAGTAACGGTCCTGTCCGGACTGGTCCTGCCATTTGCGGGTTTCAAGCTGGCCCTCGATATAGACCTTGGAGCCCTTGCGCAGGTACTGCTCGGCGACGCGGGCGAGCGGTTCCGAGAAGATCGCCACGGAATGCCATTCAGTCCGCTCGCGACGCTCGCCGGTATTGCGGTCCTTCCAGGTTTCCGATGTCGCGATCCGCAGGTTGCAAACCTTGCCACCGTTCTGGAAGGTGCGCACCTCGGGGTCCCGGCCCAGATTGCCCACCAGGATCACCTTGTTCACCGATCCGGCCATGCGCTGCTCCTCGTATTTTGCGCGTGCGCTCGCAGGCGCACCGATTCCGATTGGAGCCAGACGCTACACCACCTGAAGACGGTGCAAAACCGCCAATATCCAGCGCGTGGAGTCCACAGGCTGGCGCGACCCGGAGTTTTGGCTATACTGCGCCGCCAAGAACAAGTGGAATTCGGGACAAAGTGCATGTTGAGGGGTGTCGAGACAGGGCTCATTGCGGCCGTTCTGGCCGCCGGGCTGGCAGTTTTAACTGCCGCGCCGATTTTGGCGGAAACCTCCGTCTCCTCCAAGGCACGCACCAAGCTTTTTGCGTCCCAGACTCGCCTTCTGGATAACCGCGCCGCCCAGCAATATGAGAATTCGGTCCGGCTGCAGCCGCCATCGACCAAAGCCGCGCTCGATTCCGCCGCGGTCCCGAGCTATCGCGGCCGCTATTCCGGCCCCTATCTCCAACTCGCCAAGAACGCCGCGCGGCGCCACAACGTGCCCGAGGACCTGTTCCTGCGCCTCGTTCAGCAGGAGAGCAACTGGAAGACCGGTGCAGTGTCGCACAAGGGCGCGATCGGGCTGGCCCAACTCATGCCGGACACCGCCGCCAAGCTCGGCGTCGATCCGAACGATCCCAAGCAGAACCTGGATGGCGGCGCCCGCTACCTGCGGATGATGTATGAGCGCTATTCCAGTTGGCGCCTGGCGCTGGCGGCCTACAATGCCGGCCCCGGCGCGGTGGACAAATATAATGGCGTGCCGCCCTACCGGGAAACCAAGCGTTACGTGAAGAAGATCTGGGGCAGCTGAGTCGGCCCGGACCGGGAACCGTGCGATCGGTGCATGTCCGGGGGCATGTCGCTGATTTTGATTCGTCCCAAGGGTTGCGGCCGTCGGTTCCGCCCTCCTGTCCGATCTGCGAGCCGGCGGGATCGTGCCGACCATGGGTGTCAATTACGACACGCGCCGATCTCTTTGCGACGCCGCTGAAAGGACATGAACGAGACCTTCACGATTTCTCGGAAATTCCCTTGATTGAATGGATATGAACTCCTAGGTCGGTTTCAGGGCCCACGGTGAGACAGGGCTTTCCCCCTTTGTTGGAGGTTGCGATGCTGACACGCGACGACATGATCCGCGAACACCGCGCGCGCTCAGGCTCCCTGCCCGCGCTTGTGCTGGTGTATTCCGTTCTGCTCAGTACGCTGGCGCTGTCGGCGAGCGCTATTCTGTAGGGCGACCTCGGGGGCCCTTTTCCATTCAAGTCCAGATCTCAACACGACCGCAACGCCCGTGAGGACGCTGCGGTTTCTTCGTTAAGACGGGGCCGCTTCGCGCTGTCTGCAACCGCTCGAGACCAAGGCACCGCCACTACCGGGGATCAATCGCCCGGAGGGAAACGTTTCGTCTCCTCCAGGATGTTCAGGTCCATGTGGTTGCGCATGTATTGCTGGCTGGCCTTTTTGAGCGGCTGGTAATCCCACGGGTAATACCCACCATTGCGCAACGCCTCATATACAAGCAGGCGGCGGGCCTGGCTGGCGCGGACCTCTGCGTCGAACGCGTCGAGGTTCCAGCGCGCATGGGCTTCCTTCTTCAGCTCCTCCAGGATCGCGGCGCAGGAAGGATCCTGCGCCCGGTTCCGCATCTCTCGCGGGTCGGCCTCGATGTCATAAAGCTGATCGGGATCAAGCGCGCATAACGTCAGCTTCCAGCGCCCCTTTCGCAGGCAGACCATCGGCGCCTCCGAGGCTTCGGCCGCGTATTCCATCACGACCGGTGCCGCGCGGGGCAAGCCGCCGGCAAGCGGCAAAAGGCTCTGCCCGTCGATCCAGGGCGCCATATCGTCGATGGACACCCCGGCGAGATCGCACAAGGTGGGCGTCACGTCGATGGTCGAGACAGGCTCGGAGACCCGCCCCGCCGAAAGGCCCGGCGCCGCGATCATCAGCGGCACCCGGGCCGATCCCTCGAAAAAGCTCATCTTGTACCACAAACCGCGCTCGCCGAGCATGTCGCCATGGTCCGAGACGAACAGGATCACGGCCTCCTGGCCGGTCTTTTCGAGGGCGTCGAGCACCTCCCCGACCTTGGCGTCGCAATAGGAGATATTGGCGAAATAGGCCCGGCGCGCGCGGCGGATATGCTCCTCGGTGATATCGAATTCGCGCCAGTTATTGGCGTCGAAGATCCGCTTGGAGTGATTGTCCTGATCCTCGTAGTCAAAGGCAGGGACCTCCGGAAGAAGGTGTTCGCAGTCTTCGTAGAGATCCCAGTATTCCCGGCGGGCGACATAGGGGTCGTGGGGATGGGTGAAGCTGACGGTCAGCAACCAGGGCCGGTCATCCTGTCCGCGGGCCAGATCATAGACCTTCATCCTCGCCTCGTGGGCGACGTTGTCGTCATATTCCAGCTGGTTGGTGATCTCTGCCACGCCCGCGCCGGTGACCGAGCCCATGTTGTGATACCACCAGTCGATCCGCTCTCCGGGCTTGCGGTAATCCGGCGTCCAGCCAAAATCGGCAGGGTAGATATCGGTGGTCAGGCGCTCCTCGAACCCGTGCAACTGGTCGGGTCCGACGAAATGCATCTTGCCCGAAAGGCAGGTCTGATAGCCCGCGCGGCGCAGGTGGTGGGCGAATGTCGGGATGTCTGAACGGAACTCCGCCGCATTGTCGTAGACCCCGTTGCGCGAGGGCAGTTGCCCCGACATAAAGGCCGCCCGCCCCGGCGCGCAGAGCGGCGAGCCGGTATAGCAATTCGCGAAGCGGACCGCCTTGGCGGAGAGACGCCTGAGATTGGGGACGTGCAGCCAATCGGCCGGCCCGTCGGGGAAGAGCGTTCCGTTGAGCTGGTCGACCATGAAGATCAGGATATTCGGCTGGGTCATCAACGTTCCTTCGGCGGCATGTTTGCTTTGCGAGAAAGAGTATCCGCCGCGGGCACGGAGCCGTGCCACGCAGCGTCGCAGTAGGGGCGTTTTTCGGCATTTCGGGCGCACCAATGGCCGGGCGCGCTGCAATCTGGGGGCATGCGCCCGCCGTCTCCGCCCGTTTTTTCCAAGAACCACGCCAGGAGTGGAGGTATTCGGGACACGAATTGTCGCCGGGTTGCAACAGTGGACAGGCCAATTTCCCGCCGGTGAGGGAGATCAAAGAAATATCTACCTTTCGGTGAATACGGTGGTGTAGGCGCGGCGGACGACGCCGATACCGCCATGTGGCCGCATGAATCGGCTGCCACAGGAATTGAAGGCCCGGAGGTTGCGATGCCGACACGCGACGACATGATCCGCGAATACCGCTCCCGCGCAGGCACCCTGCCCGCGCTGCTGCTGATCTATGCCGCCCTTGTCAGTACGCTGGCATTGTCTGCTAGCGCCATACTCTGAGCGAAGCGCCAGCGCCCAGAATTATCCACCAGACCCGAACCGAATATCCCTGTGTCACCGCACCCAGTGACAAGGTGTGTGGATCTCTGGATGATAGCCGCTCCCGCGATGGGAGCGACCGGTTTTCTCGTGGCCGCGATCAGTTGCCCGCCGCCTCGCCGATATTGTCGACGCCGCGTTCCTCGAGCACGGTTGTCAGCCATTCGGGATCCATCTCCGGCACAGAGGACAGCAGCAGATCCGTGTAGGGATGATGCGGCGGGGTGAACATTTCGTCCTTGGGCCCCTGCTCCACCACCTTGCCATGTTGCATCACCACCACCTCGTCGGCGATCGAACGCACCGTGGCCAGGTCATGGGTGATGAACATGTAGGCCAGGCCAAACTCGTTCTGCAGCCGGTCGAGCAGCTTCAGGATGCCCTCGGCCACGAGTTGGTCGAGCGCGCTGGTCACCTCGTCGCAGATGATGAATTCCGGCTCCGCCGCCAGCGCCCGGGCGATGCCGATCCGCTGCTTCTGCCCGCCCGACAACTCCGGCGGGTAGCGGCTGTAATACTTGGACGGTTCCAGCTCAATCAGGTCCAGCAACTCGTCAACTCGTTGCTTCAGCGCAGGGCCGTGCAGCCCGCCATAGAACTGCGCCGGCCGGCCGATGATCTCGCTGATCCGGACCTTCGGGTTCAGCGCCGTGTCCGCCATCTGGTAGATCATCTGCGCTTGCCGGAGCTGGTCGCGCGTCCGGTCCTTGTAGCGCGGCGGCAGCGGCTCGCCCTTGCACAGGATCTGGCCGGACATCGGCGGCAGAAGCCCGGTGATGCAGCGCGCCGTCGTCGATTTTCCAGAACCGGATTCGCCCACGACGGCCACGGTCATGCCCGGGTAGATGTCGAAGGAGACATCGTCCAGAACCTTGACCCCACCGGTATAGGCCGCGTCCACGTGCTGCACCGAGATCAGCGGTTCGCTGCCATCGGTGGGCCGGTGGCGCTGCGGCGAGTTGAAGGAGCGCACCGCCCAGAGGCTCTTGGTGTAATCCTCCTGTGGATTGTCGAGCATCACCTGCGTCGGCGCCTGTTCGACCTCCTCGCCCTTGAGCAACACCTTGATCGTATCGGCCATCTGGGCCACCACCGCGAGGTCGTGGGTGATGTAGATCGCCGCGGTGTTGAACTGGTCGACGATGTCGCGGATCGCCGCCAGAACCTCGATCTGGGTGGTCACGTCGAGCGCCGTGGTCGGCTCGTCGAAGATGATCAGGTCCGGCCGGCAGGACATGGCCATTGCGGTCATCGCCCGCTGGAGCTGGCCGCCCGAGACCTGGTGCGGATAGCGGAAGCCGATCTCCTTGGGGTTGGGAAGACGCAGCCGCTCATAAAGCTCCATCGCATCTTCCTGCGCCTCCATGCGCTTCTTGATCCGGTAATGGACGGGCGCCTCGGTATGCTGGTCGATGATCTTGTGGCTGGGATTGAACGAGGCCGCGGCCGATTGCGCCACATAGGCGATGCGCGAGCCGCGCAGCGCCCGGCGCTCGGATTCGGAGGCCGTCGTCAATTCCATCCCGTCGAACTCGATCGAGCCGTTGGAAATGCGTGTCCCGTCTCGGGCATAGCCCATGGCGGCGGCGCCGATGGTGGATTTGCCCGCGCCGCTCTCGCCGATCAGGCCGAGCACCTCGCCGCGATGCAGGGTGAGGTCCACGCCCTTGATGATCGGCACCCAGGTCTCGTCCGAGTAGCCTTCGATCTTGAGGTCCTTGATTTCGAGCAGGACCTCCGCGTTCTTGAACTTGTCATTCATCTTACTGCTCCTTCAGGCCGGAGGTGCGGAAGAGCATCCAGTCGACGACGAAATTGATCGCCACCGTCAGCAGTGCGATCGCCGCCGCCGGGATCAGCGGGGTGATGTCGCCGAAGGAGATCAGCGTCGCGTTCTCGCGCACCATTGAGCCCCAGTCCGCCGTGGGAGGCTGGATACCGAGACCGAGGAAGCTCAGGCCGGCAATGAGCAGGAAGACGAAGCAGAATTCCAGCCCGAACTCGGCAATGAGCGGTGCCGTGGCATTCGGCAGGATCTCCTTGCGGATCAGGTACCAGTCCTTCTCCCCGCGCAGTTTGGCCGCCTCGATATAATCCATGACAACGATATTGCCCGCGACCGCCCGGGTCAGGCGGAAGACGCGCGGCGAATAGATCACCGCCACCACGATCACGATCACCTGCAGACCGGTGCCGAAGATCGAAAGAATCAGCAGCGCGAAGATCAGCGACGGGATCGACATGATCACATCCGCCGTGCGGCCCATGAGCTGATCGAACCAGCCGCCTTTCACGGCCGCCAGAAGCCCCGCCGTCGCCCCCATCAGGAAGGCCAGCAAGGTGGCGACAAGCGCCAGGCCGACCGAGTTGCGCGCGCCATAGATGATGCGGCTGAACATGTCGCGGCCAAGCTGGTCGGCACCCAGGAGCATGTTCTCATCCGCCGGCGCAAAGGCCTGGCCGATGATCTCGGCCTCGCCATGTGGTGCGATCCAGGGCGCGAAGATGCCGGCGATGGCATAGGTGAAGATCACGAACATGCCGAAGGCCGCCGTCAGCGGCGCGGTGCGCAGCTCCTTGGCCAGACCAGGCTTCGAGATCAGGATCAGGAACTCGCGGAAGGCATAGGACGTGCCGGCCGCGAGCGCGAGCACGAAGGCCGATGTCGCCACGAAACGCAGCGCACCCGCCCCGCCGATGATCCCCAGAACGAAGGAGACCAGCGTCAGCGAGAAGATCAGCATGAAGACCGAGCGCTGCTTGTAATAGGCGGCAAGGCAGGAGGCCCCGATCAGGGCGGTGTAGTAGAGTATGACGAAATTGCTCATGTTCCCGCCCTCACTTCGGATGCCGCAAGCGCGGGTTGGTCAGGATCGCCCCGACATCCGCTGCAAGGTTGAGAAGGATGAAAGTCGCCGCGAAGATCATGCAGCAGGCCTGCACGATCGGGAAATCGCGCTTGGCGACCGCGTCGACCAGCAGCTGTCCGATGCCGGGATAGACGAAGACCACTTCGACCAGCACGACGCCGGTGATGAGATAGGCGAGGTTCAGCGCCACCACGTTGATGATCGGCGCCCAGGCGTTCGGCAGGGCATGTTTCACGATCACCTTCCAGGGCGGCGTGCCCTTGAGCCGGGCCATCTCGATATAAGGAGAGGCCAGCAGGTTGATGATCGCCGCGCGCGTCATGCGCATCATGTGTGCGGTCACTACGAGCACCAGCGTCAGCATTGGCAGAAATGTCCTTTCGAGAAGATCGAGAAGGCTCATGTCACCGCTGAGGCTCGAAATGGCCGGGAACATCGTCGTGCGGACAGCCAGGAAGAGAATGAGAATGTAGCCGAGGAAGAATTCCGGCGAGGAGATCGTCGTCAGCGTCATCACGTTGGCGACGCGGTCGAAGATCGTGTTGCGGTACAGCGCCGTGAAGACACCGAGCATGATCGAGATCGGCACCGCGATCACCGCCGCGTAGGAGGCCAGGAAGAGCGTGTTGACGAAACGGTCCGAAATCGCCTCGCTCACCCGTTCTCCGGAAACAAGCGAAACCCCGAAATCGCCGGTTGCGGCACCGCCGAGCCACTCGAGATAGCGCACGGGCGCGGGCCGGTCGAGACCAAGCTGCTCGCGCATCGCGGCAACGGTTTCCTCGGTCGCGCCCTGTCCGAGCACGGCTTCGGCGATATCGCCTGGCAGCAGTTCCACAGCAAAAAAGATCAGCACCGACACCACAAGAATGGTGAGGAGGCCAAGTCCCAGTCTTTTAAAGACCAGCCTGGTGAGGTCGCCCATATGTCCCTCCGAAGCTTCGCATGACGACCGGCAGCCGAATGCGCGTTCCTGATTGTCATTGCGCGTTTCCGGTTTCGCCGGGAACGCCTTCCGGGGCATGGCTTTCAGCTCGGTCGCCCTGTGCCGCCGGATCGAAAGCCCCCGGCGCGAAACCGCGCCGGGGGCCGGGATTTTTCATGTCAGGCTGTGGACCACCAGCGGCTCGCCGCCCGGGCCCCATCGCATTCCCAACTCGCCGCCATCGCGTCGGGCGTGCCGATATTCGCGCGGCTGGCAAAAACGAAGTTGTTGAAGAACGGGATGATGGTGCCGCCATCGTCATGCGCGATCATTCCCATCTCGCGGTAGATCTCGGCCCGCTTGGCGTCGTCAAGCTCGGCTTTGCCCATCAACAGCAACTCGTTGAAGCGGTCGTTGATCCAATAGCTCTCGTTCCAGGCCGCGTCGGCCTTGTAGGCCAGCGTGTACATCACATCCGGCGTCGGGCGCGCGCCCCAGGAGACGAGCGTGAACGGCTTCTTGAGCCAGACATCGGAATAATACCCGTCATTCGGCTCGCGCACGACATTGACCTTGATGCCCGCCGCCTTGGCATGCTCGGCATAGAGCACGCACATGTCCACCGCGCCGGCATAGACGCTGTCTGCCGTGCTCAGGCTGACTTCCAGCCCCTCGGCACCGGCCTTCTTCAGCAGCGCCTTGGCCTGGTCGGGATCGTAATCGCGCTGCGGAATGTCGGCAGGCCAGTAGGGCTGTGCCGGCGAATGGTGGAAATCGTTGCCCTTGGTGGCCGCGCCGAAGGCGATCTTCTCGATGATCTCGTCGCGGTTCATCGCCAGCTTGAGCGCGTTGCGCACGTCCGGATTGTCGAAGGGCGCCTTGTTGCAATGCATCGGCATGGTGATGGCGCCGGCCGAGGGAATGTTGTGGATGTTGATGTTCCGGTCCCGCTGCAGCAGCGCCATCGTCTTGAGCTCGATGATCGAGACCGCGTCCACGTCGCCGGTGACCAGCGCGGTCTGGCGGGCGTTCGGATCGTTCAGCACGATGATCTCGACCTTGTCGAACCAGGCGCCTTCGCGGTGCCAGCCGTCATGGCGGGAAAGCTGCCAGCTCACGCCGAACTCGCCGCCGTCGATCTTGTAGGGGCCGGTGCCGTCGCCGGACTGCCAGTCAATCGTGCCGTCATCCTTGGCCGGGCAGATGGCAAAGTGATAATCGGTCATCAGCCACGGCAGGTCGGCATTGCCGCCCGTCAGGGTGATCTTGACCGTGTAGTCGCCATCCTTGGTGATATCGACCACGTCGCTCAGCAGCGCCTTGGCCGCCGAGGTCGTCGCATCGCCACGGTGGTGATTCAACGAGGCAATGACATCATCGGCGGTACATTTCTTGCCGCTGTGGAAAGAGGCGTTCTCGCTGAGCTTGAAGGTCCATTCGGAGGCGTCGGCGGAAGCCTCCCAGCTGTCGGCAAGATCGGGGCCGAGCGAGCCGTCGCCATTGATCATGGTCAGGTAGGACCGGTGGGTATGCGCCAGGTAGATCATCTGGCGCGACACATAGGTGCCCGGATCATGCGTATCGGCAGTATTGCCGTCATGCAGACCCCAGCGGAAGCTCCCGCCGGATTTGGGCTGAGCCGCCGCCTTGGTGGTCCAAAGCCCGGTGGCCGTGGTCGCAGTCAGGCCGGCAGCGATCGAGGTGTTTATGAAATCTCGACGCGAGATCCGCCCCGTACGGGCTGCCTCTGCAATGCGGTTTATAAGGACTTTATCCTTCTTCGACATTCTGTTCTCCTGTTGGATTCTTGCTGTCCGGCGTCATTGTCGCGCCTTCAGAGTCGGAGCGGTTCCTGCACTGGCGGGGGAAATTGCTCAAAAACGACATGCAATTAACCAAACACGAACCGCCACTGAGTTCCACCCCGACAGGAGAGAAACTTTGACTTCCCCAAGGGAAACCTTCTGCATGCATTGGTCGTATCGTTGCCTTTCCTGATCCGTGATGCAACATTTGCGACGCGTTGAATGAAAAAAACATTTCGTAAAACGGCTGACTTGGGGTGAAGTAACTTTCGCAGGCCGCGCCACGACAGCAAGAAACCGGGACACGGTTTCTTTCGGGCCATGGCAGAGCTATGCTGGAAATCGACATTACATGTCGCAAACCGACACCCTCGGGTGCCGCCCGTATTACCAAGAAGAAAGACAGGGACGCATGAGCCATAACAGGAAAACAACGACCTTCGCACAGCCGACACGCCGCAGATTTCTCGGCACCACGGCTGCCTTCGCAGGACTCGCTTCGACGGGCACACTTCTGGGCACGGAACGCGCCCGCGCTCAGTCGCGCGGTGGCACAATCCGTGTCGCAAAGGGCCATGGCAACACCAGCGATACGCTCGACCCGGCAACCTGGACCAATGGTTTCACCGTGGCATTGACCTACGGGATGAACGGTTTCCTGACCAAGGTCGGTGTTGACGGGTCGCTGGAGCCGGACATCGCGGAGAGCTGGGAGGCCAGCCCCGACGCCAAGACATGGCGGTTCAAGATCCGCTCTGGCATCACCTTCCATTCCGGAAAGCCGGTGACACTGGACGACGTGATCGCTTCGATCGACTACCATCGCGGTGACGAGTCGAAATCGGTCGCCAAACCACTGGTCTCCCCGATCGTTTCGATCGCCAAGGAGGGCGAAGACACGGTCGTTTTCGAACTGGAGACCGGCAGCGCCGACTTCCCCTTCGTATTCACCGACTACCACATGGCGATCTGCCCCTCCGACGGCGCGGGCTCCATCGACTGGCGCTCCGGCGACGGGTGCGGCCCCTACAAGCTGGTCGAGTTCGATCCCGGCGTGGTGGCCCGCTTCGAGCGTTTCAAGGACGACTGGGACCAGGAACGCGGCTTTATCGACGCGGTGGAGATGCTGTCCATCGTGGATCTGAACGCGCGGACCACGGCGCTGGTCTCCGGCGATGTCGACGCGATCGACAAGCTGGACCTCAAGACCGTGGCGCTGCTGGGCCGCAATCCCGGGATCGCGATCCATTCCGTCGCCGGTCCTCAGTACTACAGTTTCGCCGCGCGTGCCGATACCGCACCGCTCGACGATGTGAATGTGCGCCGGGCTTTGAAACATGCGATCAACCGGCAGGAACTGGTCGACAAGATCCTCTTCGGCCACGGCACCGTGGGCAAGGACCAGCCGATCGGGCCGAGCTATCGCTTCCACAACCCGGACCTGGCACAGACGCCCTATGACCCGGACAAGGCGAAGTTCTATCTCAAGGAAGCCGGGCTCGACGCGCTGACCGTTCAGCTTTCGGCGGCCGATGCGGCCTTCCCGGGGGCGGTGGACGCCGCCGTGCTGTACCAGAACTCGGCCTCTGCGGCCGGCATCACCATCGACGTCAAGCGGGTGCCGAATGACGGCTACTGGTCCGATGTCTGGCTGAAGCACCCGTTCTGCGCGGTCTACTGGGGCGGTCGTCCGACCGAGGACCAGATCTTCACCACCGCCTTCGAGGGCGGCGCTGCCTGGAACGACAGCATGTGGGCGAATGACCGCTTCGACGAGTTGCTGGTCATGGCCCGGGCCGAACTCGACGAGGACAAGCGGCGCGCGATGTATTACGAGATGCAGGAAATCGTCTCGACGGATGGTGGCACCGTACTGCCGATGTTCGCCAATTTCGTCTTCGCCACCGGCAAACGCGTGGTGCATGGCGACATGGCCTCGAACTTCGACCAGGATGGCGAGCGCTGGATGGAGCGCTGGTCGCTGGCCGACTGACCTCGCCCCGGCGCGCCGTCACACACGGCGCGCCAAGCTTTCCACCGCAGCGCCGCATTGGCGCCGAGGGTGATGCAGATTACGGCGGCAGGCGCTTCGGCGCCTCCGCCGCACAGCCGGCCCCGAGCCCGCCGCCCTACCCATTCCCCTGCCCGCTCCCGCATTTTTCACCGTGCCGCGCAAAACGGCACGAACAGCATGATGTTCGGAGATTTGCGGCTGCATGTCGCCTCGCGCGTTGGCTTTGGCTTGACAGGCAGAGCGCGCCGCCCGCTATTCTGGCCAACAGATCACGCCTGTCCTTCTCCGTTCCCGCGACCGGGCAGCGCGGCTCTCCGCACCTCATTGTCAAGGCTCCGTTCCGGGGCTGAAAGGAGCCCCCCGCATGACCGCCCAGGACCTTCCCTTCAGCCGGGCCGAATATGCCCGCCGTCTCGACAAGACCCGCGCCGCGATGGCGGCGGCCGGGCTCGACATGCTCTTTGTCGAGGATCCGTCCAACATGGCCTGGCTGACAGGGTATGACGGCTGGTCCTTCTATGTCCACCAGGGGGTGCTGGTCTTTGGCGACCGCGACCCGCTCTGGTGGGGGCGGCGCATGGATGCCAATGGCGCGCTGCGCACAGTCTGGATGGAGGCGGAGCATGTGCGCGGCTATGCCGACCATTTCGTGCAAACGACCGAGCGCCACCCGATGCAGGACCTCGCCGCGATCATCCGCGCGGCGGGCGGCGGGCGCGGCCGGATCGGCGTCGAGATGGAGAATTACTACTTCTCCGCCAAGGCCTATACCACGCTGCTGGCCGAACTGCCGGAGGCGGAACTGGTCGACGCGACCGCGCTGGTCAACTGGCAGCGCGGGGTAAAATCGGACGAGGAGATCGCCTTCCTACGCAAGGCGGCGGGGATCGCCGAGCGGGTGATGGACGGGGTGATCGAACGGATCGAACCGGGGATGCGCAAGAACGTGCTGGTGGCGGAGATTCTCCGCGACCAGGTGCTCGGAAATGGCGAGGACTGGGGCGACTACCCGGCCATCGTGCCGCTGCTGCCGAGCGGGCCGGACGCCTCTGCGGCCCATCTGACATGGAATGGCGCGCCCTTCCGAACCGGCGAGGCGACGTTTTTCGAGCTGGCGGGCTGCTACCGGCGCTATCACATCCCCTTCTGCCGGACGGTCTGTCTCGGCGAGCCGACCGACGCCTTGCGGCGGGCCGAGGCGGCGCTGGTCGAGGGGCTGGAAGCGGGGCTGGAGGCGGCCCGAGCCGGCAACCGCGCCTGCGACATCGCCAATGCGCTCGCAAGGCCGCTGGAGCGCGCCGGAATCGAACGCGGCGCGCGCTGCGGCTACCCGATTGGCCTGAGCTATCCCCCGGACTGGGGCGAGCGGACGATCTCGCTCCGGCCCGAGGACGAAACCATCCTGGAGCCGGGAATGACCTTCCACTTCATGCCCGGCCTCTGGATGGAGGATTGGGGGCTGGAAATCACCGAAAGCATCCTGATCCGCCCCGACGGCCCGGCGGAATGCTTCTGTAACCGGCCCCGCAAGCTCTTCGTGAAGGCGTGAGCATGGACCGGCTCGCCCGCGCCATCGAGATCCTCGACGAGTTGATCGCCTTTCCGACGGTCTCCTCGGAATCCAACCTTGAGATGATCGTCCACCTTGTCTCGCTCCTGTCGGAAGTCGGCGCGCAGATCGAACTGTTCCATGACAGCACGGGTCGCAAGGCCAACCTTTTCGCCACGCTCGGGCCGGACGCGCCGGGCGGGATCGTACTCTCCGGCCATACCGATGTCGTGCCGGTGGAGGGGCCGGGCTGGAGCGGCGATCCGTTCCGGATGCGGCAGGCAAACGGCCGGCTCTATGGCCGCGGGACCTGCGACATGAAGGGCTTCATCGCCGCCACCCTCGCCTGCCTGCCCGATTTCGCAGTCGCCGATTTGCGCCGCCCGCTGCATTTCGCCTTCACCTATGACGAGGAGGTGGGCTGCCTCGGGGCGCAGCAACTGGTCGAGGAATTGCGGGCACGAGACATCGCCCCCTCAATGACGATCATTGGCGAGCCGACGGAAATGCGGATCATCGACGGGCACAAGGGCTGTAACGAATACACCACCCGCTTCACCGGCACGCAGGGCCACGGTTCCGCGCCTGAGAAAGGTGTGAACGCCGCCGAATACGCGGCGCGCTTCGTGAGCCGCCTGCTGGCGCTCCGGGAGGAATTGCTGGAGCGGGTGCCCGACGGGAGCAAGTTCGCCCCGCCCTGGAGCACGCTGAATGTCGGGCAGATCCATGGCGGCACGGCGCGCAATGTGCTGGCCGGCGCGGCGGAGGTCGAATGGGAGACCCGGCCGGTCGTGGCGGCGGATGCCGAGCATGTGCGCGCGGCGGTGCGGACGTTCTGCGACGATATCCTGTTGCCGGAGATGCGCATGATCGCGCCCGACGCTGCAATCGAGACCGAGATCATCGGCGAAATCGCGGGGTTGATCCCGATGGAAGAGAACGCGGCGCGCGACCTCGTTGCGCGGCTGACCGGCGAGGACGCGGCCGATCTCGTCGCTTTCGGCACCGAGGCGGGTCTGTTCCAGAGTCTGGGGATGTCAGTGGTGATCTGCGGTCCCGGCTCGATCGCGCAGGCCCACCAGCCGGACGAATTTCTGGAGATCGCGCAGCTCGAACGCTGCCTCGACATGCTCGCAGGATTGGCGAACATGAGTTGACGCCGGATCCTTTCCGGCCCCCTGACGCCGCAAAGGGTCCCGCAGCGCAGCCCCCTCAAGGATGCGCTGCGGCCCCATGATTAACCGAGCCGGTAGTTCGGGCTCTCGCGCGTGATCTGCACGTCGTGGACATGGCTCTCCTTGAGGCCCGCCCCGGTGATCTTCACGAATTCGCAGCCACCGCGCATCGCTTCGACGGTCGGCATGCCGGTATAGCCCATGGCCGCGCGCAGGCCGCCGACGAGCTGGTGGATCACCGCGCCGGCAGAGCCCTTGTAGGGCACCTGCCCCTCGATCCCTTCCGGCACCAGCTTGTCGCTGGCCGCATCCTTCTGGAAGTAGCGGTCGGCCGAGCCGCGCGCCATGGCGCCGAGGCTGCCCATGCCGCGATAGGATTTGAAGCTGCGGCCCTGGTAGAGGATCACCTCGCCCGGGGATTCGTCGGTGCCCGCCAGCATGGAGCCGACCATGGCACAGGAGGCCCCGGCGGCGATGGCCTTGGCGAAATCGCCGGAGAACTTGATGCCGCCATCGGCGATCACCGGTGTTCCGCTTTCGGCCGCGGCAATGGCGCAATCGGAGATCGCCGTCAGCTGCGGCACGCCGACACCGGCCACCATCCGCGTGGTGCAGATCGAGCCCGGCCCGATACCGACCTTGATCGCGTCGGCCCCTGCCCCGATCAGCGCCCGCGTCGCAGAACCCGTGGCGACGTTGCCGGCCACGATCTGGACGTCGTTGGAGAGCATCTTGGCCCGCTCCACGGCCTTGGACACGCCTTCGGAATGGCCATGCGCCGTGTCGATCACGATCATGTCCACACCGGCATCCACGAGCGCCTGGGAGCGCTCATAGCCCGCGTCGCCCACGGTCGAGGCGCCAGCCACGCGCAGCCGGCCTAGACCGTCCTTGCAGGCCTGGGGGTTAAGCACCGCCTGATCGATATCGCGCAGTGTCAGCAGGCCCGTGAGCTTGCCTTTCTTGTCGGTCACCAACAGCTTCTCGATCCGGCGTTCGCGCATCATCGCGCGCGCCTCGCCCAGATCGGCCGGCTCGTGCAGGATGGCAAGTTTCTCTGCGGTCATCATCGCCTTGACCGGGGTGGCGTCGTCATTGGCAAAGCGCATGTCGCGGTTGGTCACGATCCCGACCACGAGGCCGCGCTCATCCACCACCGGGAAGCCGGAAATGTTGTAGCGCTCCTGCAGCTCCTTGGCATCGGCCAGCGTCTGCTCAGGGGTCAGCGTGATCGGGTTGTAGACGATCCCGCTCTCGAACCGCTTCACGCGGCGGATCTGCTGGGCCTGTTCCTCGATATCGAGGTTGCGGTGGATCACGCCGATCCCGCCCGCCTGGGCCATGGCAATCGCCATCCGGGCTTCGGTTACCGTGTCCATTGCCGAACTCAGCAGCGGAATATTCATCCTGATCGTCTTGGTTACCCAGGTCGATGTGTCCGCGGTCGAGGGCAGCACGGAGCTCTCGGCGGGAACAAGCAGAACGTCATCGAAGGTCAGCGCCTCACGAATCTCCATCACACTCTCCTTGAGGGGGGTCGTTTGGCGCATCCCCTATACACGGATATCCCCTGCATGAAACCCCGTATTTGGACATAGCGGATGCCTGGGCGGAACATGTTGTTGCCATCGGGCGCCCTCACGGTGGGTTTCAGGGCGAATTTGGGGGCGGTTGATCTGCATCATCGCCCCTCGCGGCCGACCAAGTTACCCTAAGTCACCCGCCGGTGTCCGCCCGCGGCCCCCGGCAGGGTTTCGAGGGAGGACAACATGAAAAGCAGATTACCGGGTTTTCGGATCGCCCCCGTCGTCATGGCGATCAGCCTCGCCGCATCGGCCCTGGCGGCTTCGGGCGAAACGCTCCAGACCTCCAGCGTCGAGAGCCGCGTGCTTTTGGGATTTGACGTGCCGGATGCCGCACTCGCGGGGTTCCTGCCGGAAGGGTGGAAATCCGTTCCCTTCCCGAAAGGTCCGCTCGCAGGTGCCGATTGCGTGGTGTCCCTTGTGGACCGGGAGCTGGAGAAAGGCGCCGATGGCAAGCCGCTGGATCCGCCCAAGAGCCAGTCGATCGGCATGTTGACGCTGGCCAGCAATGGCGGGCCGCCGCGTGTCATGGTTTTCCGGGTCTATTCGTCGAAACCGGGCGAAGGCGCCTACGGGAACTCCGTTCAGGCCGATACCAGCTTCGAAAGAATGATGCGGGTCGATGACAGCGGAGCCCAAAAGAAATCGCTCGCCTGGCGCACCGTGCAAGCCGATGGTGGCGCGTTCGAGGTATCGCTCGACTTCGCCCCCGGGATGGCGGCCTGGGTGAGCGAGGAGGTGAAGCCGTTTTCCAGTGTCGATCCGGAGAACTACAGGATCTACCGCTATGACCGGTTGATCGAGCTTCTGTCGAGCACCCCGCTCGGCAAGCCGCTCTCGGGCGATGTATCGGTGTCGGTTTCCATCGCAGAGCTGGCGGAGATGTTCGACGGCTCAGAGAGCCTCGTCGCGATCATGGACGTGCCGGTTTACGTGCTCGATGTCTTCCTGCCGTGAGGCAAGCGGAGCCGCCGGAAACGGTTCATCGAATCCGGCGGGAAATTCGCCCTGCGGCTGCGTTCAGGACAGCAGGTCGCGCATCGCGGTTGCCTGACCGCGGATCGCCTTGGCACAGATCGCGGCATCGGCGCCCACGCCGATGAAGCGCACGCCCAGTTCAACAAAGCGCCGATAATCCGCCGCATCGTAGGAGATGATCCCGGCTGGCTTGCCGGCCTTGTGGATCGTCACGATCGCATCCTCGATTGCCTGCTTCACCTCGGGCGCGTCCATCCGGTCGCGGAACCCCATATCGGCCGAGAGATCCGCCGGACCGACAAAGACGCAGTCGACGCCGGGAACGTTGGCGATCTCGGTCAGGTTCTTGAGCGCGGTCCGGGTCTCGGCCTGGACGATGACGCAGATCTCGTCATTCGCCGTCGGCTCGTAATCGGTGATCTGTCCCCAGTTCGAGCAGCGCGACAAGCCGCCAGAGCGGCCCCGGTTACCCTCGGGCGGGTATTTGCACGCGGCCACGACCTGCGCTGCCTGCTCAGGTGTGTCGACCATGGGCACGACCACCGTCTGCACGCCGAGATCGAGGACCTGCTTGAGAATCCAGCCCTCGCCCCACGGAACGCGCGCGGCGGTGGCGGCGGGATGGCCCTGCATCGCGTTGAATTGGGCGTGGATCATTTCCAGCGTGTTGGGGCCGTGCTCGGCATCGACCAGGCACCAGTCGAAACCGGCGCTGGCCGCGATGGCGGCAATGGCGGGATGGCCGAGATTCAGCCAGCAGCCCATTTGCAGGCGATCTTCTGCAAGGGCTTGTTTGATAGTGTTCTTGGGGGCGGGCATAGGCGTGTTCCATCCGCCCTAAGGCGGTTTTCCAGGATGATGAGGGAAACGAAGGGCAAACCCTTCACGCGCTGTCTAGCGCGCGCATGACGGTGATGACAGTGGTCGCACGGTCGCGCCCCCTCGGTTCGTTCGCGCAACACGTTGGTTTTCCGGGGACAATGACCGATGGAACAGCAGCGGTGGCCGCCCGCCAGGGGCGGGCGGCAAACAATCCTTCGGATTGTGCCTCCGGCGGAGATATTTCGGGAAAGATGAGTGGGAAGGGCGGCGCTGCCCCTCCCTTTTGGACTCAGCGGTAGAGCATGGAGATACCGTCCAGGAAGACATGGACCTTGCCGGGAGCGGCCGTCATGTGCAGCGTCTGTCCCTTGAGCCCGCGATGGATACCGGGCAGCTTGGCAATCACCGGGTCCTTGCCGGACTCGTCGGGTTTGAAGAAGAGCAGCGTCACTTCGCCGAGATTTTCCTGCACGTCCACGATGCCTGCATAGCCGGTGCCGTCCTCGGAGACGGTCAGATCCTCGGGACGGATCCCGACATTGACCCTCGCGCCCATGTCCGCCTCCTGCGAAGGATAGGCCGAAACGACGGTGCCGTGGCCGCCTTCGAGCACGATGGAGGTCTCTTCGCCCGTCGCCACGATTTCGCCGGGGAAGAGGTTCATGGCGGGCGAGCCGATGAATTGCGCCACGAATTCGTTCTGTGGCCGCTCGTAGAGGTCCAGCGGCGTGCCGACCTGGCTGATCCCCTTGTTGGCCAGAACCACGATGCGGCTTGCCAGCGTCATCGCCTCGACCTGGTCGTGGGTGACGTAGATCATGGTGCGGTCCGGCATGCTTTCCTTGAGCTGCGCGATCTCCAGCCTTGTAGCGACGCGGAGGGCGGCGTCGAGGTTGGAGAGCGGCTCGTCGAAGAGGAACACCTTGGGATCGCGCACGATGCAGCGGCCGATGGCGACCCGCTGGCGCTGACCGCCCGAGAGCGCCTTGGGCAGGCGGTCGAGATAGGGGGTGAGCTGGAGGATATCGGCGGCCTTCTTCACCGCGGCGTCGATTTCTTCCTTGCTCAGCTTGGCCAGTTTCAGCGCGAAGGCCATGTTGTCGTAGACGGTCATGTGCGGGTAGAGCGCGTAGCTCTGGAAGACCATCGCGATGCCGCGCTGCGCGGGCGGAACGTCGTTGACCACCTGCCCGTCGATCTGCAACTCACCACCGGTGATCTTTTCCAACCCTGCGATCATGCGCAGAAGCGTGGACTTGCCGCAACCCGAGGGGCCGACGAAAACAATCAGTTCGCCCGCGTCGACGTCGAGATTGATGTCCTTTAGGACATCGACATCGCCATAGCTCTTGGCAACGTTCGTAAGCTTCAATCCAGCCATGTTTCCCCTCCTCAGGCGTCGCGGGCGGTTGCGAAGACCGCCTGATATGGCGGCAGGGTGGCCCTGCCGGCTTCGATTGTCGAGTTGAATGGCGCGCCCGGGACCTGCGCCCAATTGCCCGCCGGCAGTTCGATGCGGCGCGCCTCATCCGCCAGGTTGAAGGCGCAGAAAACGCGGCTTCCCTTGTACTCGCGCAGGAAGGTGAGGAAGTCCTCTTCCACCATCAGGGGAGTGAAGCTTCCCTTTTGCAGGGGCAGGAGCGCTTTTCTGAGCGCGATGATCCGGCGGTAGAAATTCAGCGTTGAATTGGGGTCGCGGTCCTCGGCGGCCGCCGACAGGCGCATATGGCCGGTCGAGACCGGCAGCCAGGGCTTGCCCTCCGAGAAACCGCAATTCTTCTCTTCTCGGTCCCAGACCATCGGCGTGCGGCACCCGTCGCGCCCCTTGAATTTCGGCCAGAAACGCTTGCCATAGGGGTCTTGCAGGTCCTCGAAGGCAACCTCTGACTCCGTCAGGCCAAGTTCTTCGCCCTGATAGATACAGGCCGTGCCCTTGAGTGCCATCAGCAGCGCAGCATAGAGGCGTTGCCGAGTGGGCGTCAGGTCCCAGCGGGTCTTGTGCCGCACGACGTCATGGTTGGAATAGGCCCAGCAGGCCCAGCCGTCCGAGGAGAGCGCGTCGAAGGTTTCCAGCACCGAGGCCACATATCGACCGGTTGGCAACTCGTTGGAAAGAAGGGCGAAATCGTAGCACATATGCAGCTTGTCGCCGCCTGAAGTGTATTCGGCCTGCACTTCGGCGCCACGCTGGCTCTCGCCCACTTCGCCCACCGAGGTGATGCCCTTGTACTCGTTCATCACGCGGCGGAGTTTACGAAGGAAATCAAGGTTTTCCGGACGGGACTTGTCGAACAGGTGGTTCTGGAAGTTGTAGGGGTTCACCTTCGGAGCGGTCTTGTCGTTGATCTCCTCCGGGGCCAGCGGGGGATTGTCGCGCAGGTACTTGTCATGCACGTAGAAATTGACCGTATCGAGCCGGAAGCCATCCACGCCGCGATCGAGCCAGAACCGCGCCACGTCGAGCAGTGCCTCCTGCACCTGCGGTTCGTGGAAGTTCAGATCCGCCTGTTCGATCAGGAAGTTGTGCAGGTAGTACTGCATCCGCCCGCTATCCCATTCCCAGGCAGAGCCACCGAAGATGGACAGCCAGTTGTTGGGCGGCGTTCCATCGGGCTTAGGATCGGCCCAGACATACCAGTTTGCCTTGGGATTCGAACGGTTTGCGCGGCTTTCCTTGAACCAGGGATGTTCGGTCGAGGTATGCGAGAGCACGAGGTCGATCATCACCTTGAGGCCACGTTCATGCGCCTCGGTAATCAACTGGTCGAAATCCGCGAGCGTGCCGAACATCGGGTCGATGTCGCGGTAATTCGAGACGTCATAGCCGAAATCGAGCATCGGCGAGGTGAAGAAGGGCGAGATCCAGATGCAGTCCACGCCGAGCCGGGCGATGTAGGGCAGCCGCTTGATGATGCCGGGAATGTCCCCGATGCCATCGCCATTGCTGTCCTGGTAGGAGCGCGGATAGATCTGGTAGATCACCGCGCCTCGCCACCAATCCGTATCGGCGGCGGAAGTTTTTTTGATATCAGTCATTTACCTGCCTTACTTGACAGAGCCGGCCAGCAGGCCGCGCACGAGGTAGCGTTGCATGGCGAAGAAGACCGCGATGGGCACCGCCATGGAGATGAAGGCCGCCGTGGCGAGGATTTCCCAATCGCCGCCGCGCGTGCCGAGCATTTCGACGATCTGCTTGGTCATCACGGTGGTCTGGCCCGAGCTGTCGATCAGGAACACCATGGCCACCAGCAGGTCGTTCCAAGTCCACAGGAACTGGAAGATGGCGAAGGAAGCCAGCGCCGGGAAGGAAAGCGGTAGGATGATCTTCACGAAGATCTGGAAATCGGTCGCGCCGTCGACCTTCGCATTCTCGATGATGTCGCGTGGCAGGCCGACCATGTAATTCCTGAGCAGGTAGATCGCCAATGGCAGACCAAAGCCTGTATGCGCCAGCCAGACACCGAGATAGCCCTTTCCAATCCCGATATTATTGTGGAATTTCAATAGCGGTATCAGCGCCAGTTGAAGTGGAACCACCAGCAGGCCGACGACGCAGGCGATCAGGATCGCACGGCCCGGAAACTCCATCCAGGCGAGCGCATAGGCCGCGAAGGCCGCGATCAGGATCGGAATGACCGTGGCCGGGATCGTCACTGTCAGGGTCGAGAAGAAGGCCTTGCTCATGCCTTCGGAGTTCCGTTCATCGAACAGCATGAACTCGTAATTGTCCAAGGTGAACTCGGGTGGCGTGGTCGCGGTGAAGAAGATCCGCTGCCCGCGGGAGCCTTCGAATTCAGCCGCGTTCTCCATACGGTAAGTGCCGTCCTCGTTCAGCGTGATCGTGCTGCCGTCACGCATCTCGACCACCTCACCGGGCTTGTAGGCATCGATCTCGCGCGAGGATGTGCCCCAATGGGCGATATCGCCCGAGGCACGGCTATCGAAGACGGAGCCCTCGATCACGTACATCCCGTCGACCTGGACCTGCTCGGAGGGAGAGGCGCCGCGGATGACGATATTCTGCTCGGTCGGGAACAGCGCCTTCCACCAGCCGGAGGAGGAGATCTGGTCCGCCGTCCGGAAGGAAGAAACAAAAAGGCCCATCGTCGGGAAGAGCCAGAGGATGACGAGGAAGGCCACCGAGAGATGGACCGCCCATGTCAGGCCGGATTTATGTCCTGCGATATTGTCCATTTTCCGGTCCCCTTACCGCATTTCCTTGCGCGCATTGCGCACGTTCCAGACCAGGATTGGCGTCACCAGCAGCATGATGATCATCGCCGCGGCCGAACCGGTGCCCCAGTCATTGGCGCGGAACAGCTTGTCGTACATGTAATTCGCCAGAACCTGCGTACCGAACTGGCCGTTGGTCATGGTAAAGACGATGTCGAACACCTTGAGCACGGTCAGCGTGATGGTCGTCCAGACGACCACGATGGTCGGCATGATCTGCGGCACCTTGATCTTGAAGAAGATCTGGAACGGGTTCGCGCCATCGACGATGGCGGCCTCGACCGTCTCCTCCGGAATACCGCGCAGCGCCGCGGAAAGGATCACCATGGCAAAGCCGGTCTGGATCCAGATCAGCACCGCCATGAGGAAGAAATTGTTCCAGACCGGCAGTTGGAGCCATTGTTGCGGCTCGCCGCCCATTGCGACCCAGATGGCGTTGAGAATACCGATCTGCTCGACGTCGATGGGGCGTGCCTCGTAGATGAGTTTCCAGATCACCGAAGCACCGACCATCGAGATCGCCATCGGCATGAAGATCATCATCTTGGCAATATTGCCCCAGGCGATGCGGTCCGTCAGCTGCGCGACGAGCAGGCCGAACACAGTGGACATGGCGGGCACGACGATCAGCCAGAGCATGTTGTTGCGCATGGCCTCCCAGAACTTCTGCTCGCCGAACATGTAGCTGTAATTGCCGAAACCGACGTTGCCATTGCGGGTGATCAGCGACAGGCGCAGGGTCTCGAAGACCGGATAGGTCAGGTAGAGGCCGAGCGCGAAGATGGCCGGGGCGAGGAAGAGCCAGGGCCGGATCATGTTGGCATGCGAGATGTTGCGCCCGGCGGTGGTGGGGCCGGAGGCGAAAACAAAGTTCTTAAGCCGCAAAAGGCCGTAGATCACCCCGGCTGCCACCAGCAGCCAGAAGATGCCGCCGACACTGGCAATGCTTCCGACACCAACGGCAGTTACATAGAGTGCCGCAACAAGGAGCGCCGGTATGCCGAAGAGGAAGATCGTCCCCATCTGGCGCCGCGTCGCCGTCTGCTCGGCGCTCAGCGCACGCGCTGGCAGCAGGAACTTGTCGAGCAGGAAATTGGAAAAATAGAAGTATCCGACGCAACCGCCGACACCGATGATGATCGTAATAAGCCCTTGCAAGGCCGGATGCATTTGGTCTTCCTCCCCCAAACGTCTGTGTGGCCCCGTTTCGGAGCAGCGGTTTGGCGGCCCACCGCGCAGGCGGGCCAGCCATTTTTCTACAAGTCGATGGTTACTTCAGTGCATCCCAGGAACGCTGGATGTCGTCTGCGACAGCCTTGGCGTCCTTGCCACCCGTGTAGTCGACCATGCCGGTCCAGAAGGTGCCGGCGCCAACGGCGGCGGGCATCAGGTCGGAGCCGTCAAAGCGGAAGGTGGTGGCGTCCAGCAGGATCTCGCCCTGCTTGCGAAGGATTTCGTCGCGGTAGGCATCGAGATTCACGCCCTTGTGCGGCGCAAGGAAGCCGGACTGGTTCATGAACACTTCGCTCGCGATCGGCAGCGTCAGGAACTCCATGAGCGCCTCGGCGCCTGGCGTCGGATCGGTGATTGCGAGGACCGTGCCGCCACCCAGGACGGGGTTGCCGAGATCCTTTTCGGCGAAGCCCGGCAGGTAGAAGAAGTCCGCATCCTCACCCGGCACCACGTCTTCGGGGAAGAAGGCGGTGGCGAAGGAGGCTTGGCGGTGCAGGTAGCATTGCGGCGGCGAGGTGAAGAGACCCTTCGGGCTGTCGCGGAAATCGGTGGAGGAAACCGCGCCGGAACCGCCGGAGACGAATGCGTCGTTGCGGGCAAACCAGCCATATTCCTCGATCGCTTCGATCACCCGCTCGTCGTTGAACGGCATCTCGTTGCTCACCCATTGGTCATAGACTTCGGGCGGCTGCGTGCGCAGCATCATGTCCTCGACCCAGTCGGTCGCGGGCCAGCCGGTCGCGGCGCCGGACCCCAGTCCGATGCACCACGGCACTTCGCCATCGGCGGCGATCTGTTCGGTCAACGCCTTCAGCTCTTCCATGGTTCCGGGAAGTTCGTAACCGGCATCATCGAAATTGTCGGGCGAGTACCACACGAGGCTCTTCAGGTTCACGTTGTAGAAAAAGCCGTAGAATTGCGGATCGCCATTCTGGTCAGGGTATGTACCCAAGTCGACCCAGGACTGGCCGGCAGCGTAATTGTCGGCCACCCACTGGCGCATATCGTCGCCAAGCGGCGTCATCTGGCCCTTGGCGGCCAGCACAGCGGCAAGGCCGGGCTGCGGGAAGACCGCGATGTTGGGGGCGGAGCCCGCTTCGGCGTCGATCACGATCTGCTGTTCGAAACCGTCCGAGCCGGTATAGACGGCCTTGGCGCCGGTCGCCTCTTCGAAATAGGCCAGCACGTCGCGGAAAAAGCCGTCTTCCGGGTTCAGCCAGGGGCCGGACACTGTGACCGTCTGCCCGCTCAGGTCAGGCGCGCTCTCGGCCCAGGCAGTGTAGCTGTCCCAGCTGAAGGGACCTTCGCCGACCGGGAATTTGAGCTCGGCATTGGCTGCGCCCGCGACAAGTGCGAGCCCCGCGACGCTGGCCAAAAGGTGAAATTTCATTGAATAGCCTCCCGAATGTATCGCGGGGCCCCATACCCCTGCGACCGGTTTCGCCCGCGCAAAGGGAATCACTGCCAAAGCGCTTTGGACAATCGTTCACTAGACCGCCCCCCACGATCTGTCAACGGAATCAGCTTACGCCCGATTTTTACGATTCGGTGTGGAAATAATCATCAAAGCGCACGAATTTTCCGCCCAAAGCCCTTTGACTGTTTCGATCTGGAGTCGTACCTTGCCCATCACCTAGCGGACCTGTGCCCATGAACCTCAAGGACCTGGCGGCCAGCCTTGGGCTGAGTCAGACAACTGTCAGCCGTGCTCTGAACGGCTATCCCGAAGTCTCCGAAGCAACGCGCAAGCGGGTAACCGCGGCCGCGCTCGAACATGGCTATCGCCCCGACAGCCGTGCCCGGTCGCTCGCCACGGGCAAGGCCATGGCGGTGGGCCTCGTGCTGCCGATGACGGCGAAACAGGAGATCGTGAACCCGGTCTTCGCCGATTTCGTTGCCGGCGCCGCCGAGACGCTGGCCACGCGCGGCTATGACATCGTCCTTTCACTGGCCAGCGAGGAGGAGCAGACGAATGTCTATCGCTCCATGCTCTCCAAGGGGCGCGTGGACGGCATGATCATGCAGGCGCCGCTGACGGGCGACCCGCGCATCGCGCTGCTGAAGGATCTCGGCATGCCGTTTGTCGTGCATGGGCGGGTCTCGGATCACGATGACGAGTATTGCTGGATGGACATGGACAATCGCCATGCCTTCCACGAGGCCACCGGGCACCTGCTCGATCTCGGCCATGTTCGAATCGCGCTGCTCAACGGGCTGGAGGCGATGGATTTCGCTCACCGTCGACGCGACGGATTCCTCGACGCGCTTTCCGAACGCGGGTTGACCGCGGATCCGGCGATCATGGCCAGCAGCACCATGACAGAGCAGTTTGGCTATAACGAAGCCATGCGGATGCTGGCCCTGCCCGAGCCGCCGACGGCCATGCTGACCTCCTCGCTGCTCGTCGCCATGGGCGCGCACCGGGCCATCCAGGCACGCGGACTTCGGATGGGGCTGGATGTCTCGGTGGTCACCCATGATGACGGGCTCTCCTATCTGCCCAACGGCACCGAGGAAGCGCCGATCTTTACCGCCACGCAATCGCCGGTGCGTTCGCACGGCAATATCTGCGCCGAAATGCTGCTGAAACGTATCGACCAGGACAAGACCCCGCCCATACAGACCAAGCTCAAGGCTTCTTTTGTGATCGGCCCTTCGTCAGGGCCGGCCCCTACCCTTTAAAGGACATCTGCCATGTACAAGCGCAGTGACTTCCCCGAAGGATTTCAATTCGGCGCCTCGACGGCCGCCTACCAGATCGAAGGACATTCCTTCGGTGGCGCAGGTCCCACCCATTGGGACGATTTCGCCGCCACGCCCGGCAACGTGATCCGGGCAGAGAACGGCGCCATTGCCTGCGACCACTACAATCGCTGGGAAGAGGATCTGGACCTGATCCGCGATGCCGGTTTCGACGCGTATCGATTCTCCGCGTCCTGGGCGCGGGTGCTGCCCGAGGGGCGCGGCGCGGTGAACCCGGAGGGGCTCGACTTCTACGAACGACTCGTGGACGGCATGCTGGAACGCGGCATCAAGCCGATGCTGACGCTGTATCACTGGGAGATGCCCTCGGCGCTGACCAATCTGGGCGGCTGGCGCAACAAGGACGTTGCCAAGTGGTTCGCCGATTACGCCGAGGTTCTGATGGACCGTGTGGGCGACCGGGTCTGGAAAACGGCGACGATCAACGAGCTGTGGTGCGTGAGCTTCCTGAGCCACTTCCTTGGCCTGCACGCCCCCGGCCAACGCGACATTCGAGGCGCGGCGCGCGCGATGCACAACGTGCTGCTGGCCCATGGAACGGCGACGCAGGCGCTGCGTGCCAAGGGCTTCGGCGAGATCGGCGCGGTGTGCAACTTCACATATTCGCAGCCCGCCTCCGGCAAGCCGGAAGATATCGAAGCGGCCGCGACCTTCGACGATTACTACAATAACTTCTTCATCTCCGGCTTGTTCCGGAAGGAATATCCCGAGCGGATTGTGAACGCGCTTGGCCGCTACTTCCCCGAGGGCTGGCAGGATGACATGGAGATCGTGGGCACCCCCGTCGACTGGCTGGGCGTGAACTACTACACGCGCGAGATCATCGCCGCCGATCCCGGCCCCTGGCCCGCGCTCAAGAGCCTCGAAGGCCCGCTGCCCAAGACGCAGATGGGCTGGGAGATCTACCCGGAGGGGCTGCTGCATTTCCTGCGCCGCTGCCACACCGATTTCTCCGGCAACCTGCCGCTCTACGTCACCGAGAACGGCATGGCCAACCCGGATCTCGTCATCGATGGCAAGGTCGACGATCAGGTCCGTATCGACTATCTCGCCCGCCATTTTGACGCCGCCAAGCAGGCCATTGCCGAGGGCGTTCCGCTGGAGGGATATTTCGTGTGGTCGCTGATGGACAATTATGAATGGGCCCTGGGCTACGAGAAACGTTTCGGCCTGATCCATGTCGATTTCGAGACTCTGGAGCGCACACCGAAAGCCTCCTATCATGCCCTGAAAGCCGCCCTGGCCAGCTAAGGAAACCGCAGTGATGACAGCCCCTTCCCTTCTCGCCGATATCGGCGGCACCAACACCCGGGTCGCGCTGGCGCGCGGCGGCAAGGTGATCCACGGCTCCGTCCGCCACTATCCCAATGCCGAGTTCGATTCGCTGGAGCCGGTCCTGCACCGCTACATCGCCGAAACCGGCACTGAAACGCCCGCCGCCGCCTGCCTTGCGATGGCCGGCCCCGTGCGCGAGGGCGTCGGAACGCTGACCAATCTCGACTGGACGCTGGACGCCGCCACCCTCGCCCATGCCACCGGCGCGGGCACGGTGACACTGCTGAACGACCTGCAGGCGCAGGGCCACGCGCTCGGCCACCTGCCCTCCGAGGCGCTCTACCCGGTGATTGCCGGCCCACCGCCGCGGCTTCAGTCCACGCAACTCGTTATCGGCATCGGCACCGGCTTCAACGCGGCGCCGGTTTTCGACACGCCGGCCGGCCGCTTCGTGCCGCCCTCGGAGAGCGGTCACGTCGCCCTGCCCCTGAGGGACGAACGCGATGTACGCCTGGCACAATTTCTTGAAACGGCGCATGGATTCGCTGCTGTAGAAGACGCACTCTCCGGCCGAGGGCTGGTGGCGTTGCACGAATTCGTCTGCACCGAAGCGGGCGCGCCGGGGAAAGCCACGCTCAAGGGCAAGCAAATCATGGCCGCCGTGGCCGAAGGCGATGCGCTCTGCCGCGAGGCCGTGGGACTGTTCTCGCGCCTTCTCGGCGCGGTAGCCGGCGATCTGGCCCTGACCCAACTGCCCTTCGGCGGCCTGTTCCTGATCGGCGGCGTCGCCCGCGCGATGGCGCCCTATCTGGTCGAAATGAGATTCGTTGAGTCGCTGCGCGACAAGGGGCGTTTTTCCGGCTTCATGGAACAGTTTTCGGTGACGGTTGTTTCCGATGACGACGCCGCGCTGATCGGAATGGCCCTTCATTTGCAGGCATTGCTCGAACTGGGCTAAAAAATCACGGCGAGAAACGGCATGTTAACCGGCACCCCTTAGGCCTTGGAAAAGACGACAATTACCTAGGGGAAAATCAGTGCCGGACCCGAAGCAGCACCCACGGTGCCGGACATGAGCGCCAAACTCGCCCTGCCCGCCCGCCTCGACCTGCCCGCTGCCGCGCCTCTTTCCGAGGCCATAACCGCGTTGCGCGGTCAGGATCTCTGCCTGTCCGCCGAGGCTGTCACGCATCTCGGAACACCGGGACTGCAGGTTCTGCTTTCCGCTGCCCGCAGTTGGGCGGCCGACGGCAAGAGTTTCTCGCTTCAGTCATGTTCCGAAGCGCTTTCCGAACAACTTACCATTTTTGGGATCGACCCGGACGCGCTGTCGGCGCCGGGCCTGGAGGTTTGAGTCATGAGTTTGAGCATTCTGGCCGTAGATGACAGCCGAACGATCCGGGACATGCTAAAGCTCGCCCTCACGCAGGCCGGCTTCGAGCCGCAACTTGCCGAAGACGGCGTGCACGGGCTCGAGGTTCTCGACGGGCTGCAGCCCGATGCGATCATTACCGACATCAACATGCCGCGCCTGGATGGCTTCGGCTTTATCGAGGCCGTGCGCGGGCAGGACGCCCATCGCGCAACACCGATCCTCGTGCTGACAACCGAGAGCGCCCCCGAACTCAAGGCGCGCGCCCGCGCCGCCGGCGCCACCGGCTGGATCGTCAAGCCATTCGACCCGGCGAAACTCGTGCGCGCCCTGCACATGGTTGCCGGGCCGGGAGCGACAGCATGACCAATCCGGACCCGATGGCCGAAATCCGCGCCTCCTTTTTCATTGAATGCGACGAACTGCTCGAAGCGCTCCAGGACGGGCTGACCCAAATCGATGAGGGCGCCGCCGATGACGAGACGGTCAATGTCTGCTTCCGCGCCGTGCACTCCATCAAGGGAGGAGCCGGAGCGTTCGGGCTCGACGAGCTGGTACGTTTCGCGCACCGCTAGCCTGCCATCGGCGGACTGGCTACTGGGAGACCGAGGATATGATGCGGATTGGTTCCGCGAAGCCTTGGTAGAAAAGGGGATCAAGCCTTGCATCCCCGGACGAAAGTCACGGGACAAACCTGTCAAATACGACAAGCGGCGATACAAGCGACGGAACCGGATCGAGATCATGTTCGGGCGACTGAAGGACTGGCGTCGCGTTGCCACCCGCTACGACAGATCCCCGACGGTATTCCTCTCAGCAATCGCGCTCGCGGCTACTGTCTTGTTCTGGTTGTAAATCAATGAGTCTGGAGCCTAATCACCTGGAACTGTAGTTCGTATCATTGATCCGAGTGATTTCGGGGGGATGATATGGTTGGCCGGGTTGCAGACGAGGTGATTCTGA
>NZ_FNEK01000025.1 GCF_900099935.1 Aliiruegeria lutimaris
GTATCGCCAGCCAGCCGCCGCTTCCCGGCTTCAAGAAATTCCTTCGACCAGGCGTAGTACAGGCTCTCGGCGATCCCCTCACGGCGGCAAAGCGCGGCGATACTTTCCTCGCCACGAAGACCAGCCAGCACGATGCGGATCTTCTCTTCCGATGAGTAATGCTTGCGAGTCTTCCGCTTGATCCCCCTGACCAGCCTGTCAGCGGAATCCTTCGATGTTCCGGGTTTCTTGTTCATCTTCGCTCCTTATCAGCTTCGATGAACCAGAACCCTCCGTTGCTCAAACCCCTAAATCTCTCCGTCGGGTGCTGACGTCAGACAGGTTGGATACGATCCCCGCGAGGACATCGCGCAATGTGCTGGCAGAAGTCACGCCCTCCTTGTTGTCGCGCGCAAAGACGATCCGGTCCAGGGAGAGATTGCAGAGATATTGGCTGACATTCTGGCAGAAAGCCCACAGACGCCGGTCGGGGTCGTCCACACCGGTGCAGACCTGATCGATAACGACCAGGAGAGAAAGCGGGCCCGTCTGTCCAACCAGAAGATTTTTGAGAAAGCTGCCGAGACGGACCTTCCATCAGCTCAAACCTCGCTGGGAAAGGACTCCGATACAAGCGAAGTCCTCGATCTGCTCTCACAATGGCTTCCACTGGTCGCATATTCCAAGCTGCGGGAAGACGGTCGCGACGCTGAATCCATGGCGTTCAAGGAAGCGAGACCGATGATCCTGAAGTTCGCGACCGCAGCAGGTGCGGTCGATGTGGCACCGGCTGTAGGTCTCATTGGAGTCCCGGCGATCCAGGGCACGATGCTTCGTAGCATTGGCAAGCATCACGGCGCTGAGTGGACCCGCAAGATGACCCTGGGCTTCGCCGGGACGCTGGGGGCGAGCACAGTGCTCAGGTTCACTGCAAGCCTGGGGGTTCGTCAGGCGGCCAAGCTAGTACCGGGATGGGGACAAACCATCGGCGCTGCGTCGGCAGCTGCGATCAGTTTTTCCACGACCTACGCATTGGGGCGTGCGGCTGCCTACTACCTGTTCAAGAGCGATCAGAACGAGGAGATCACTCACGACGAGCTAAAGGCCGTATTCGAGAAGGCACTTAGAGGCGCAGGGCATGAGACAGCGCGGAAGGATTAAGGAACTACTCCTGAAGGCCGAGGTTGTCCTGGCATTTGTTGGTGTAGGGCTCCCGCTTTTGGCGGTCTTCATCTTGGGCTGGGTCTGGCTCCGGGAAAACGGGCTGCTGCTGCCCTTCGTGGCGACGATCGCGGGCTTCGTGGTCCTTGTGGCGGTGATCCATCGGACTCTGGGTAATCAGAGTTCTGAGGAGACCGGTCAGCCCTCCGAGGATCTGACGGAACTGCAAGTCGCTCCCGATCCAGAGTGGAACGACCGCCAGAAGACGGCCTACGATGCCGTATGCGCCCACATCGCTGAGAACCTGGTTGACCCTATCGAAGACCTTGGGGCTGCCCAGGATCTCGCCGTTTCCGTTGTCGAGACGGCAGCAAGGCAGTTCAAGGATTCCCGAAGAGATTGCTTCGACGCAACGCTTCCGGAGTTTCTCCTCTTCGCTGAACAGGTCCCAAGCCGCTATCGGCGTATCCTCAAAAGGCATGTTCCATATGTTGATGCGATTTCCCTGTATCGCCCGGCGCAGGCCTGGCGAAACCGGCAGACCCTGCAAAACGTCTTTGAGACCGGTTCGGTTCTCTGGCGGGCTCAGCGGTTCCTGACGAACCCGGTGCACGGCGTGATCAGTGAGGTCTGGAGGTCGTCGCAGGACTACCTTGGTATTTCGGTCTCCAGGGAACTCCTGCTCGAAATGCAGAGAGCACTCTTCGAGGTCGTCGGCCAGGTGGCTGTGGATCTGTATTCGGACAACCTCCGGCTATCCGACCAGGAGCTTCTGGAAATCCAACTCGAGGAGATCTCTGGGGACAGACGCCGTCTGGCGCGCCCCGACAGCGCGCTCAGGGTCGCTTTCGTGGGTCAGATCAGTACGGGCAAGTCGAGCCTGATCAATCAGCTGACTGGTCAGGACATTGCCGAGGTTGATGTTCTACCGACGACCGATGCGCCAACGATCCATGAGGTCGCCGTCGACGATGCGAGCTTCAGGATTCTCGACACGCCCGGCCTGGATGGCAGCATCAAGATTGCGAAGCAGGTCGCGGAAGAAGCGGCAGACGCAGATGTCGTCGTCTGGGTTCTGAGAGCGAACAGGCCGAGCCGGGAGATCGACAGGGCCTCACTGAAGCTGTTCAATGAGCACTTCGAGAACGAACCGGAGCGCCTCCAACCGCCAGTTCTGTTCGTACTCACATTCGTGGACAAGCTTGCCCCGATCTGGCCGTACGCGGAACACGCGCTACCCGCCGAAGTGCGTGACAGGTTCGAAGACGCCTGCAACGCTGCCGCCAATGAGCTGGAGATCCAGAAACCTATCCCGGCCTCGACTGGCGCGACCCCCTGGAACATTGCGTCCATACGCCGAGCCTTGATCGGGCTCTATGCCGATGGTCTGAAAACTCAGCGAAACAGAGCAAGACGAGAGGCACGAACAGATGGTATTTCCACCAACCTCAAACGCTCGGGAAGCGGAGCCTGGGAAGTCGTGAAAGCCGGAGCAAGGATCGCGAAGAGAGGCGTAAGTGGAGACAGTGGATCTGGGCCTTCCAGTCCCTGATGGATGCAAGGGTTAGTGCCGTCACAGCCCTATTTTTGCAGAGTTTCTTCGACCTCGTTCAGGCGTGCATCAAACGCTCCGGGAGCGCTCTTGAGGAAGTTCAGAACCAGCGCCAGTTGAGACTTGGCCTCGTCCGGCAAATCACTGCTTGTTATCGCCTCATTGGCCTTGTCAAAGTCGATACCTTCGTCGGTCAGGATGCCGGTTGCTTTCCAGTCCGAAATCATCTGATCCAACGCTGCCTGAGCTTCAGCCGACGAACTGGAAATCCGGGCGGAGAGGTCGGCGCTGGCAGCTTCAAGTTGACCGGCAATCTCTTCCGCTGACTTACTCAAGTCCTCCGCAAGCGCGCCGGTCGCCTCGTTGGCGGCGTCCTTTAGAGCATCAACGGCATCCTTGGTGGCCTCTCCGGCTTGCTGCGCCGCTTCCTCGAGCCGTTCTTCGGGAGTCGGTTCCGGCTGGTTCATGAAGAAGAATACTGCGAACACGAGTGCTCCGCCGATGGCCGCTCCGATCAAGACTTTCATTGATTTCGCCCTTTTGTTCAAAGTTTGGTTTGTGTCACCGATCCAACGGTCTCGGCATTTGTCTTGCCCTAGTCCTGATAGGCTCCAGCGGAGTAAGTCAGCTCATAGGAGTGGCTATAGAGTTCAAA
This sequence comes from Aliiruegeria lutimaris, assembly GCF_900099935.1. Classification (GTDB taxonomy): domain Bacteria; phylum Pseudomonadota; class Alphaproteobacteria; order Rhodobacterales; family Rhodobacteraceae; genus Tropicimonas; species Tropicimonas lutimaris. Next base: position 3,348 of record NZ_FNEK01000025.1, read on the forward strand.
GATGTTCCCGAACGGGTCTTCGCAATAGACCATCCTGTAAGGCTTCTCTCCTGGGTAATATTTCCGGACCTGCTGCATGCGCTGCCTGCCTCCCAAGGACTCGATGACCTTCACGCGCTCCTCCAGGTTTTCGTCCTGAATGCAGAAGTGGAAGAGACCTGGGCGCCAGTACTCGAACGGACGGTCCTCCTGCTCGGTGTTGGGAAATTCGAACAACTCGATCCCAATGCCATCACCGGTCGAAAGATGTGCGATGCGAAACTTGCTCCAACCTGAGCCGAAAACGTCGTCGCACATCTGCCCGATGGCACTGTCGTCACGCTCCACTTCGGTTGGTGGCATGATGGTGTAGAAACCGAAGGCCTTGGTGTAGAAATCAACGGCACGATCCAGATCCGGCACGGTGATGCCAATGTGTGAGAATGTGTTCGCCGTCATCGTATATCTCCTGTTCAGGTGCCAGTCGAAATGCATGTCTTCGCGCGACGAAGGGCATTGTTCTGGTCAGCTAGTCCCAGTCCGTGCGTGCAAATTGAGAAAGTATCTCCGAGTCACTTGAGAGCAAGACCATGACGAGATGGTGGGCTGAAACACGCGCTGCGCTCTCCAGCAGCTCGATGAACTCCGCTTCAGTTTCCATAACGTCTTGTGCGCACAAACTTCTGGTTGTTGCGATCTGACCAACAGAGATCGTGTCACGGTCTTGTTGGAAGGACCCCATGAGCTGATTGCAACCACCGCTTCCTCCGAAGCGCCCATCCGATCCGAACCTGACAATCAGTTCATCGTCGACCGGACGTCCGCCAATCCATGTCGCTCGCCATACCGAGCCTTGCATGTCGGAAAGAGCCTGTCCCGCCCGAAAGCGGTCGGTGTGGGTGCCTTCGGTCAGAAACCGTCCGGATGACCATCCGACCAGGCGATCATATCCAACAAGGCACCATCTCTTGAAACTTGATGCTTCGCGTTCCTCCTCAGACGCTTCTGACCAATCTGCAAATGTCAGGCCTCCGATGCACCCAAGGTTCGCAACGCCATCCGCATCGTGCGGGAGTTCACCGATCTTCGGGAAATCAGCAGAGGGGCCAACTCGCATGTTCAACGTTTCGTCCGACGATACGTCGACGACCGCGAGGTAGTCAGGGCCGGTCGCGTCGGCTTCAACCAGGGTGGGTTGCGCAGCCAGGATGGGGAGAAGAAGTATGAACGCAAGGACCGTTCTGTTCATCCGGAAATCCCTCCACGATTTTCGCCTGCCAAGACGTCAGCGCCGGGCGCCACTACGCTTGCTCTCGCATCTAAGCCGCCGTCTCAATGCTCAACTGCGTTCCACCAAGGTCGCGGAATGCGCGCTGCCGACAGGAGAACACGATGACCTGGAAATCCAGCGCCTGCCTGTTAAGCGTGTCAAACATCGTCTCGATGCGTTCATCGTCGGTGTAAACGATGGCATCATCAAGAATGACAGGAGCAGGTCTGCCGTCTTTCGCCAGCATCTGCGCAAAGGCCAGGCGAACAAGAAGCGCGATCTGTTCACGAGTGCCGCCTGACAACACGTCGAAGTCTTCCTCGGTGCCGCGCCGCACGAGCTTGGTCGGCATCACCGTTTCCGCGTCGATCTGAAGTTCGGCCTCTGGCCAGAGCAGGTCGATCAGCGGGCGCAACTCTTTGAGGACCGGCTCAACGTAGCGTTCACGGGCCTCTTCGCGAGCCGCATCCAGGGCATCCAGGAGTTTGCGGAGAACCGCGACTTCGGTTTCGATGGACGTCAGGGTTGCGCGCGCCTGATCACGTTTCTCCACGACGTCGGCAAGTTCCTCTTCAACGGCGTCCGACGCCAGGGCCCGGATCCGGGTATCCAGTTCAGCCAGTCTGACACGAATGTCTTCAACCCTGATGCGCGCGTTTTCGATGGCGGTTCTCGCCCGGTCACGCGTGATCTTCAGCGCCGACACGTCGGGGGTGTTGGCCTCCAGCGTAACCCGATCTTCAATGGCATTTGCCAGCTCCCCCCGGAATTTCGTAAGTTCTTCCTCTAGGTCCTTCGCCTCCTTTTCGGGATCGGACGAACTCTCCAAGGCCTGGGTGGCGCGGGCATTACGTTCACTTGCTGCCGCAAGCTCCGTTGAAGCGCGTGTCACCTCCCTGTGTGCGAGATCTTTCTCCGTACGCGCTTTTTCCAATTCCACGTTCGCGTCTGACAGCGCTTCGATGGCCATGGCTTCTGCCGCTTCAGCCTCGCCAACAGTCGGCAGATCTTCGTCACTTTCGGCGGGTTCCGGAATGGCCGCGATCTGTGCCTGAAGCGCCTCGATACCATCCGGCGCAGCCGCCTTCAGGTTGGCACTGGCGTTGCGAGCACGATCCTCCGCCTCGACACGGGATTTGACCGCCTCGTCCAGCGATGCGCGATCAGCGAAACCTGCTACCTCGAGAGCATCCGACAGAGCCCTTTCCGCTCTGCTGACTGCATCGGTGGTGGCGTCCGAGCCAGGTTGGACCAGTAAGCGGCCAACTCCGTCGATCTCCAGATCGGCGCCGTTCGGCAAGGCAATGCGGGTATCTTCCTTCAATGCCTCACCATCTCTGCGAACGCGGCCATCGCCGGTATAGGAAACGGTCACGGATGGTGCGGACGCCTCCGCACCAATGCGTGCAACTTCCAAAGCTTGCGCGAGTTTGGCAATCCGTTCGACCGTCTTTGTATCTGGTCCGAGTACGATGTCCGCATTGGCTTTCTCGAGATCTTTGCGTGCAGCCTCTGCCGCAGACAGAACTTCCCGCAACTCAGTCCGTCGCGCCTCAGAGGATGCAGCCAGTTTCGCAAGCGTTGCGGCCTTCAGCACCGCCCGAGCGGCGTCTGTGGAAACTTCAGCGGCCTTTTGAAACCTGTTCGCGTTATCGAATGCTGTTTCGGCTGCTGCCAATCTTTCTTTGGCCGGATCCGCCGATTGTTGGGCCAACCGCAACGCTTCCTCGGCAAGATCGCGTTCACTGATGGCCTTGGTCAACCGATCAAGGCGTTCCTCCGTTCCCGCGACCTGGGCTTTGGCACGTGCTGCTGTTTCCCGTGCTGCATTCAGCTTTTCGGTAGCACGTTCGGCATCGGCCAATGCTGTCTCGGCCTCTTTCAGGGCAGCAGACCTGCGCTCTCTCTCCTCGGGTTCCTCAAGCTCCTCCAGTTCTCCACGAAGACGGCGTCGGTCGCCCAGATCGTTGCTGAGGTCGTCGACGGCTGATTTCAAAGACGAATGGCGTTGGTCAAGGTCTTCCAGTCTGTCCTGCGCCCGTGCCAGATCACCGTCCTTCTTCGGACGCCCTGTGCTCGTGAGATACCGGGCAAGAGACTCCTTAACGCCTGCGCGAATACCGTCCATCTTGCGCCCACCAGTCATGGCCTCAACCTCGCCAGTGACAGACGACAGCAGATCTCGCCGCACATTCTGCTCATCTCCCTTCTCCTCCAGTCCGACAAGACCCTGGCGTACCCAAAGGAGGCCTGCTGGCCCGCCCGCTTTGGGAGCTTTCAGAATGTCTGAGAGCATGGACTCGGCCTGGTCCTCCTGGCCGACAAGCACGTCGTCCTTCCAAAGCTTTACTTCCTTGCGGCTGGCCGTCCGGCTCCAGCGTTTAAGCAGTTTCCAGCGGCCCGCCGCCGTCGAGAATGAGACGGTCACCTCGGGATCGCCGCCAGCATGCGGGATCAGGGAGGCGACATCGGCCCGCATGGATTTCCGATCAAGGAAGAACGCCGCGTGCAGCGCATCGAAGATCGTCGACTTGCCGTGCTCGTTATGTGCGGACAGCACGTTGAGGCCAGGACCAATATCTGTGATCTCCACCGGATCGGTGAAGCGGCGAACGTTTTCCAGGCGGATCGAATGGATCTGCATCACACGTCCTCCTGGGCGAGAGTCCACAGTCGGTCGAGAGCTCGTGCTGCGATCAGCCGATCAGTCTCACTGGCAGCCTCGTTCTCCGCTTCGTTTCGAAGAAGGTCCGCAGCGCTTCGCAGGGCTCCACCCGTCGCGATGGCGTCCAGATCACCCGCTTCGACTTCGGTCGTCAGGTCGTCTGTGAGCAATCTGAAAAGCCCAAAGCTGTCGGCGACGGACTTTCCGGAGGTAATCAACTTACCCTTTTCAGGCAAACGGAGGGTGCCGTTGGCTCGGATCGTCAGCAACATGTCCCGACGCTTTACGGCGTCTTCTGGTACATGAGCAGACAGGAGGGTGCCGACATCGGCATCCGGAGTCAGGGTCAGGTCCACGTCCTGCCAGTCAAAGCGTCCGGTCTCGATAGTTTCAATCTCGGGTGTTCCACCGTCGAGCGTCACAACAAGGCAGGATCCCGGCCCATTGTGCTTGAACCGATCCCGTTCAGGCGTTCCGGAGTAGTGCGTGCGTTGATCGACTGTCAGGGCTCCATGCCAATCGCCCAGAGCAAGATAGTCCAAACCGGCACTGGCCGCACGATTGGGGGGGATGATGTCCCGCGTATCCGCATCCTCATGAAAGCTCTGCACGCGCCCATGCGCCAGGCCAATTCGAAGCGCTCCTTCCGAAGATTCCGCACTAGGCATCCAATCGGTGAGATCTCTACCCGGAAAACGATGCGGGAGCGGGGCGGGCAGCAGAAATACCTGGGGTGCAATTTCCACCAGTTCTGGCTTCGTCAGGACACGGACATTCGAGGGCGCATCCACTTCCACCCGTTCCCAGAGGGTTTCAGCCGAGAGACTGTCGTGGTTTCCGGGGATGATCCACCAGCTCAGATCCGGATCGGATCCCATCGCGGCTAAGGCCTGAACACGCACATTGTCCGAGGGAGTTTCGGTGTCGAATGTGTCGCCCGCTACGAGGACATGTCTTGCATCGCGTGATCGTGCAACGTCCGCAACCCGAGCAATGGACTCGTGTCGTGCCTCGACCAGCCTGCTGCGGATCGTATCCGGCATGGTGCCAAAACGCTTGCCGAGGTGAAGGTCGGAAGTGTGAACAAATCGAATGCTGGGCATGTCTGTGGGATTTCACCTTTCGTGATCGTTCTCAAGTTGGATTCCAAAAGAAAATAATGTCTCTACAGGAGATTACCCGTGGCGCAGCTCCGCGACAGAGACTCGATACGTTCTGGTTTTGAAGCCGGGCTCAACAGAATCTCTCAGGCCCCTCCCACTGTGTTGCATTGTATCGATCACCATGCGCCCAACCGACGGGGAGCGCCTTGTCGATCTCGTCTAGAGCATCTTCTGACAAGGTGATTTCAGTGCCGCGAACGAGCTCTGCGAGGTGGGCCGTGTTCTTGGTTCCGGGGATTGGAAGGACGTGATCCCCTCGCGAGATCAGCCATGCAATGGCAAGCGCGGCAGTGGGTTCTCCTATCTCGGTTGCAAGCGCCCGCAGCCGATCCGTCGCCGAAATGTTTGCAGTGTAGTTTGGTTCGATGAAGCGCGGATTGGATTTTGTGAAGGCCATGGATTGCGCGCGCTCAAAGCTGAACGGATCATCGGTAAGGAAGGCGCGACCGACCGGTGAGAAGGCGACGAGCGTTGTACCAAGCTCCGCGCAGGTCTGAACGAGACCAAGCTCAGGCGCACGCGTTGAAAGAGAGTACTCGGATTGGACCGCCGCGATTGGGCATTCCGAGGAGGCCCGACGGAGTGTGCTTGGGGCGATTTCTGAGAAGCCCACGGCCTTGGTTTTGCCTGAATCGATAAGACGCTTCAGCGATCCAGCAACCTCCTCGGGGCTGTGGGCACGGTCATAGCGATGGACGTAGAACAGATCGACGTGATCGACTCCCAATCTCTCCAGGCTTTGATCCAGTGACGCCTCCAGATGCTCGGCATCATTGTTGAATCGACGTTTCGGATCCCGTGTGATCCCAGCTTTCGTAGCCAACGCCATCTCGTCCCGAGCGGCTGGATTGGCTGCAAACCAACTGCCTATGATCTCTTCTGAGCGCCCGTTCCCATAGACATTCGCCGTGTCGATGTGGGTAACGCCCGCGTTGCGACAGGCGTCCAAAACGGCATGGCTTTCTTCGACCGTCGCGTCGCCGTAGAGGCCCGCGAAGGACATTGCGCCGATCCCGAACTGCGAGACCTCGGGGCCATCGGGCCCAAGCCGTGTCGTTTTCATCGGGGACCTCCCGTACATTGCGATTAAAGAGAAGGCTTCTGCCTATCTACCAACTTGTCCAACCCCATTTCTATGGGCAATTGCTTGAACCAAAAATAGGGAGGTTGATTGGCTAAATTCTTGGCAAAACACTGAAGTTTTCTGAGATTGCCAAGTGAATTTTGGTCTCTCTGGACGCGCGGCACATGTGATAGGTTCGAGACTTTCAACCGAAGCCTTCGACTGATGGAAAACGGAGGGCGATTTCCTTAATCCTGTCACAAGTGTCACAGATCGAAGCAGGTGGAAATCGATTGAGATGGATGCCAAGGGCGTAGTTCAATCCCCTTGAAGCTTCTTGCCGTGTTCGTCTTGGCGTTGGTGTATCCGCCGTTTCTCGAGTTCGGTATCCTGTTCATGCTCAGAGATCGTCACGTTGAACGGGACAAGCAGCACTCTTCTCTGGATCGCTGTATCGACGCTCTGGATGTCTGGGCGATTGACAACGCCAACACGGATGGAATGGAGCCCGCACACTAATCGGCGTACCTTCGCCACCGTGGCAATGGAGGCCGGCGTGCTGGAAGAGATTGTCGGTCGATTGCTCAACCATACGCCGCTCTCGATTACTGGCCAGCGATACACCAAACCGTCAATTGAGGCCCTTAGGCCGGCGATGGCGACAGTGTGTGAGGAGCTGCGCCGCCGGACGAGGTGAACGGCCAATACCGTATCCGTCAAATGCGGTCGGGAAAGAACATTATCAGATTTACCGAAGCGTAACAGTTAGTGCAGACAACACTTTTTGTACTTCTTGCCGCTGCCGCAAGGGCAAGGATCATTCCGGCCTACTTTCGGCAGCACGGTCTGAAATGTGTCGCTCGATAGCCCAAGCGAATCTCCAGTCCGTGCGGAACCGTCCGACTTGCTCTCAAGAAACTCCGGCGAGAAGCAGTACCAGCCGGACAACTCGTCAATCGCGCTGTCGATAGGCTGGCCGACACGCCGTCGCTCGAACCAGAGCGGTCGGCCTGCGGAAAGTGTTTGTTCAAGGCAACGTTCGAAATACGGGAAATCGCTGTCGTCTGGCGGTATCCGGCCAGCGCCGTAGATCTTTCGCACCGCTGGTTTCAAATCAGAGAGCCCGAGCGCGGCAATGGAAAACGCCCACGCACTGAGTATGGACGCCTCTGAATCCTTCGTTCTGGGGCCTTCGAAATTGCTAAGAAACTCATAGACCTGGGATCGCTTTGACGGGTCTGAGAGGGCAAGCGCGGTCATTGCGTCAAACATCTGCGAACGGACAAATTCGTCGGCCGTTTCATCACATGCGGCGTCGAAGATTGGTTGAAGGTCTCCGTCGCAAACGCCGGCCACGACCCGAGCGGTTGCTTCGGTAAGCGCGTCCCCAAGCACAGTCTCTAGCAGGTCGGGATTGCACCTCAGCAGGCTCACAAGAGGACGGTAGCTTCGCGGATCACACCATTCCCCAAGCAGGTAGTAGACGAAGAGAAACGCATTTAGGTCGCTTTTCAGCGCGGTGTCTGTATCGGCCGTCTGAAGCCGTTCGATGCAGGCCAGAAACTCAAAGATCATTGCCTCTCTGGACCGCCCAGCCGCTTCCATGGCCTTGCGCGGCAGCGGTCCCGGTTCTGCCAGTGCTTCCATGATTTCTGTCGGTGTCATGCTCGATACCTCGCAAAGAGACGAACTCGATTGTCGGAACTGGACCCGTGGGACAAACGCCATACCGCATCGGCCAATGCCTGCCGACCAGCGCAGAGGCACCTGCGAATCTGATCCAACTCTATCGGGAAGACCCGGCTAAGACAGGCGAAAGCTCTCGGAACAGTCGCGAAAGTCGCGGACCGGCTGCTGGGCACCAGCAAGAGAAAACGCAACGGTCTGGCTTTCGGTGAAGGCCGTCGCGGTGCCGTTGAACTCCAGCCCATCGAGCACGTTTCCAAAGCCGCTATCAGCGACGCTCAGCGTTGAGCCATCTGTTCGGTGTCGGTTGGTGCCGATCGTAAGTTTTGCGCCGCCCTGGAAGGCAATGCCAAATGTTCCACTCGTGGCCCAGGAGTCCCCGTTCAGATTTATCTCCAACCGATATTCCGGAACGGCGGGATCGTGAGTGATCACCAGTTTGGCCTCGTCTGTTTTATGAGACAGCGTGCAGATGGGCGTTGGGGAAAACTCCCATGCCAGCGCCTGGAAAGGCGCAAAGGTCAACAGCAAAACCAGTCTCATGCAGAAAGACCTAGCGTGCTCCCGACCGGAATCCAAAGAACGTGTTTCGCCTTAGGAGCTGGCGTCGTTGCAACACCACCGGCAAGATCGTTGTGCACGCTCTCGGCCGCTACCGATTAACGACCCGCATCTGTAGCCGTTCATTCGCCCGCTTGAACCGCGTTGCCAGCCAGAACATCACAGCGGCGATTGCAATCGCAGCAAATGCGATCGCCCAGCCGAGAGCCACCAACCCTGATCCAGGCCAGAAGATGAGCACCAACCCGACAAGCGACGCCAGTAACCCGACGCCGCGTGCGGTTGAGCGTTCGGGGTCCCATTCGGGCATTTGCCACCAGGTGATCAGAGACCCGATGCCGATAAACAACGCCCAGGCGCCAAGAAGGAAGAAGGCAAACCGCGCCGTTCCCTCGGGCCAGATCAGGAGCACCAGGCCGATCAGGATTGCCCCGATCCCGACGCCTCCTGCAGCGCCCTTGCGACCGAAGCCGAACAAGGTCAGTGCGCCGTCCAGAAGCAACAGCACGCCGACGAGTTGAAGCAAGAGGGAGATGCTGCCGGTCGGCCAGAAAAGGGCGGCAATGCCAACAACCCCGGCAAGGATTCCCCGCAGCACGAAGGTCCACCACAGGCCGGCCAGTCTGTCGCTCAGCAGTTCTCGGGCATGGGTTTGCTCGGGATCGACTATCTCAGCTTCGAGTTGCTCAGGCGGTTTCATGGGTGTCCTCTTAGTGCGGATATGGACGTAGTGCGCTCATTGCGCCTGCAACGTCTCCAGATAGCTGATCAGATCGGCCAGCGTCTGGTTCATCATCATCGACTGCCCGCTCGGCAATCGAATGATCACGTCGGTTCCAACATCGAAAAACGGTCCGAACAGCGGCATGTCTCCGCCATGCGCGAGCACAAGCGATCGACCATCGATCTTCATCGCGACCTCTGCGGTCGGGAAGACGCCGCCGTTGCCTTTGGCGAGAATCGTCAGGTCTGGAGTGATGACGTTTAGCAGTTCGGCCATTGGTCCGGCGCCCTCTCCGTCGAACCCATGGCACTGTACGCAGTACGACATGAAGATGTCTCGCCCGGCGTCAGGATCTGCGACCTGGGCCGAGACCGCACCTGCGCCGACCGCTGCGAATAAAGCAGTGATTACTCGAACGAGCATTTGGTTCACCTCCGTAGAGACGTTAGCAGCATTGTCCGAACTTCGCACCGGTGGTTGGTCGAGCCACTTTTGATAGAATCAATCAGGATGCCGCCGAACGTCAAACGATGATGTGAGTGCCGAACGACGCTCTTTTTTGGGTGGATTTCTTTCGTCTCCAGTTCTTTTTGTGACAAATCTGTGAACGTTTTTTTGGGTTTCGAATAACGCAATTTGGCAGTTCGTTTCTCTAATAAGCTTTTGAATTTAGACAATACCAACCTCAACGAAAATGTGAAATGTCAACCAAAGAGTGAAGAAAACTGTTTTATAACAAATGCTTAGCCGGTTGACGCCTGGCGAATGTTATGGAATCTGTTTAGGCAGAATGAAAAGATGAGGTAACAGAAATGAGCATGAAGTCCATTGGAACTCCAATGAACCCAGACGGTTCTAATTCAATTCTTTCCGACTATCTCCGGCCCAAATGTCCAGCCCCATTTCTATGGGCCACTTCTTGATAGGGTTTCAGGCACAGGAGGCCGCATTCCGAGTGCCTGATGCGGACGGGTGTGGTTGTACTGCTTGAGCCAGCAGTTGATGACGATCTGGGCCTGCCTGGTCGTCGTGAACCATTCCGCATTGAGGACTTCCCGGCGTAGCGTTCCGTTGAACCGTTCGTTGTATCCATTCTCCCATGGTGAGCCCGGATAGATCCGGATTGGCTTCACACCGACCTTCTCAAGCCATCCCTGTGTCGCTTCCGATGCGAACTCTGGGCCGTTGTCGCTCCGGACGAACTCCGGTTTTCCGTGGCGCAGGAACAGCCCGTAGAGGACCTCCAGCACATCCTCAGAACCCATGCGGGTGCGGACTTCTACTGCCAGCGCCTGGCGGGTGTATTCGTCCAGCACCGTCAGCATCTTGTAGCTGCGGCCATTGCTGAGTTTGTCGTGAACGAAATCAACGCTCCACACATGGTTCGGATGTGTCGGTCGCAACCGAATGATCGAACTGTCCTCGTGGTAAAGGCGCCGCTTCTTCTTGTGCCGCTGTGGCTGTTGCAGCCCTTCCTCGCCCCAGAGCCGCTCCACCTTCTTGTGGTTCACGCGCCAGCCCTCGACCCGCAGCAACTCTGCCACCTTTCGATAGCCATAACGCCCATAGCTCTTCGCCAGTCGGATCATGGCAAGCCGCAGCTCATCGTCGTTCTGTTCGACAGCTCGGTACTGCATGGAACTGCGGGCAAGTCCGATCACCTTGCAGGTCCGGCGTTCGGACGTGGCGAGTTTCTGACGCGTGTGAATGACGGCCTGACGAAGCTGGCTCGTCGTCAGGCCCTCGGCTTTAGGTGGTTCAGGCTTTCCTTGAGGATCAGCTTGTCGAGTTCCAACTCGGCCACGATCTTCTTCAGTCTTACGTTCTCTTTTTCAAGAGTGCGCATTTCCGACAGCTGAGACCTGCCCATCCCGCCGAACCGACGCCGCCAGTTGTAATAGGTTGCGTCGCTGACACCGACCGAACGACAGGCCGTTCGCACGTCATTACCATCCGCCAGCTTCAACTCGATCTCTCGAAGCAGCTTGAGGACGTCCTCATCCGAATACCGTTTCCGAGCCATCTCTCTTCCCCCATTCCTAGTCCAATCAATGGCCCAGTTTTAGGGGGCAGGCACAGTGGAGTTGGTCAGGAAACGGATCGGTAAGCCGGTGTCCCGAAGGCGCCTTACAGCCTCGACGGCGCCCGGGATCGCCACGTCTCCCTGGTAGAGAACGCCAGAGATGTCGAGTAACACGCCTCCGATCATTTCGAACTGGTCCTCCTCGAACTCTCGCGTCGCCGCTCTACCCATCACCTTAGCATCCGGAAGAGGCTGACTCCGGCATCTGAAATGTCCGCGAGCCGCGCGAGAACATGTTCCCGGGCCAGGACAGGTCCGGCCGCGTCGCTCGCGTCGAGATCTTCAAGAAGCCGCAACAGACGTCTGCGATGGATGCCGAGATATGCCTGGATCGGGTCGGCGATGATCCCAGCGAAGGTCGTGACAAGCGAGGCGACAAGAGCGAGACTGATCCCAACGGTGATCACATAACTCAAGGATCGCACGGGTGGAAACGCTGCGTACCACATCTGCCCGAGCCCCTGACCAAACGGAAAGTTCGCGACAGCCGAGGTTTGCGTCATGAGGTCGGAAACGAACGGGGTCAACGAGACGATACCCGGCGTCGGATTTCGAAACAGGTAGAAGCCGAGCGCAAGCACGACGAGAGTGGTGAATATCTCGGCAACAGAGGTTCGAACGCTGGTGTAATCTCTCAGAAGTTGCCTCTGCCGATCGTTCAGTGACGCCTTTTGCGGCGAGACTGCAGGCCAGAGTTCGAACTCGATCCGTTGCTCAACGGCGCGTGCGACCGCTGAGTGGAGAAAGATCGGGTAAGCGAGGATCCACTGACTGGCTCGCCTAACGCGGAGCGCGGCCAGTACCAGTGCAGTCAGTCGAGAGAGCAGGAATATCGGCGCCAGCATCACGTTGAGAGGCGCGGCCAGCAGGTCCCAGCCGATAGCCGCCCGATGCAGGCGAAACGTCCCGAGCACGCCGAAGTGTTTCGTGACGAATCTGTCCACGCCGTCATTGCTGGCGGCGATCTCTCCGTCTTCCGCTCCAATGATCACCGCGTCTGTTTCGGACATCGTCGTCACCTCCAGATGAATCGTCAGCCAGTCCTTGACCTCGGAACACCCATGAAATAAGCCGTACTCTGCTGAGCGGGCGTTGTGTAGTGGTAAGACCTTAGCCTTCCAAGCTAATGACGCGGGTTCGATTCCCGCCGCCCGCTCCAGAAATCCATTTCCGACACAATGCCTGCAAAACACGCCAGATGTTGGCGATATGTATCTGAATATATTTATAAATATCCGATTTGCACGTTTGTCTTCCAAGCAGGCTATGTCGGTTCGATTCCGTCTACCCACTCCACGAACTCCGTCCCCATATACCTCCTGTAATCACAACGGTTTTTATTCGATTCCGGCATCGGGATACTGGATGTCATCAAGACCCGATCCCGGGCCTATGTCTCTCGACAATCCGAAAGCGAGATCGGGAGCATCAGGTCGCCCGAGCAGGCTTCGTCCCGGTCGCGATTGCCGCTTGTCCCGTGGTGAAAAAATGTGCGTCCCGTGGAACTTGGTGGCATTCCCTCTCGGGGACTCGGCTTTTTGCCGTGCGTTCCGCTCCGAGGAGGGAGAAGATTTGGAAAGACAGGATCTTTCGTTATTCCCTCCGTGGGGGTTGCAATATGTCGTCAGGTAATTTTCCGCATTTGGATGGGGGTTGAACGAAACGAGATTACTCGAATCGTTCTATGCAAACGGCGCAATGCCGCCTCAACCGTTCTGGCATCATATTGAAATTTAAAGGAAAAAAATATGTTACCGGAAACAACGGTAATTGAAGCATTATTCTGTCTGACCCTATGTTTGTCGCAAGGCGGCGTGATGCCGTAACGTAAGGGTCGGGAAGGCGCCAAGTGGCTGGTGCGGTTTGATGCCTTCGGGCCCCGGTTCGGATTTCAAGGACTGTCGCGGAGCAGATTCGCGCAATGGATCGTCAGGATACGAGAATGAACGTCATGACTCAAAGCACAATTTCCGATCCCTGGGAGGGATTCTCCGACGGCGTCTGGCGCAGCAAGGTGGATGTGCGCGGCTTCATTCAGGAGAACTACACGCCGTATGAAGGCAATGACAGCTTCCTGGTGGGCCCGACCGAGCGCACGACCGCGCTTTGGGCAGAGCTTGGCGAGCTTCTGAAACAGGAACGCGCTGCGGGCGTTCTGGACGTCTCTGCCGACAAGCCGTCGACCATCACCGCGCATGATGCCGGCTATATCAACAAGGATCTGGAGATCATCGTCGGCCTGCAGACCGACGCGCCGCTCAAACGCGCCATCATGCCGAACGGTGGCCTGCGCATGGTCGAGAACGGTCTGGAGGCCTATGGTTTCAAGTCGGACGAGACCGTCCACGAGATCTGGACCAAGTACCGCAAGAGCCACAACCAGGGCGTTTTCGACGTCTATTCTCCCGACATCACCGCCTGCCGGAAATCGGGTGTGATAACCGGCCTGCCGGATGCCTATGGCCGCGGCCGGATTATTGGTGACTATCGCCGGGTCGCGCTCTACGGCATCGACTTCCTCAAGGAAGACAAGCTGCGCGAGCATCGTGAGCTGGACGACGCGGTGTTTGACGAGGAAACGATCCGCGCCCGCGAGGAACTGGCCGAGCAGTATCGCGCACTCGAAGAACTGCGCGAGATGGGCCTGAAATACGGGATCGACATGTCGAAACCGGCCGAGACCGCCCGCGAAGCGATCCAGTTCACCTATCTCGGCTATCTTGCCGCGGTGAAGGAACAGAACGGCGCGGCCATGTCCATCGGCCGGATCTCGACCTTCCTCGACGTCTATATCGAGCGCGATTTTGCCCGTGGTACGCTGACCGAGGAAGCCGCGCAGGAGATGATCGACGACATGGTCATCAAGCTGCGCATCGTCCGTTTCCTGCGCACGCCGGATTACGACGAGCTGTTTTCGGGCGACCCGACCTGGGTGACCGAGGCCATCGGAGGCATGGGCAAGGACGGCCGCACGCTGGTCTCCAAGACTTCCATGCGGGTGCTGCACACGCTCTACAACCTCGGTCCCGCGCCGGAGCCGAACCTGACGGTTCTGTGGTCCTCCAAGCTGCCGCGCGGCTTCAAGGATTTCTGCGCCAAGGTTTCCAAGGACACCTCGGCCATCCAGTACGAGAACGACGACCTGATGCGCCCGAAATGGGGCGACGATTACGGTATCGCCTGCTGTGTTTCGGCCATGGCCATCGGCAAGCAGATGCAATTCTTCGGTGCCCGCGCTAACCTCGCCAAGGCGCTTCTCTACGCGATCAACGGTGGTGTGGACGAGAAGTCCGGCCAACTGGTCGCAGCGGGTCTGGAGCCGATCACCGGCGATGTGCTCGAATATGACGAGGTTGTCGCCAAGTTCGAGATCGCCATGGACTGGCTGGCCAAGACCTATGTCAAGGCGCTGAACGTCATCCACTATATGCATGACAAATACGCCTACGAGCGTATCGAGATGGCGCTGCACGATCGCGACATCCTTCGCACCATGGCCTGCGGCATTGCCGGGCTGTCGATCGCCGCGGACTCCCTCTCGGCCATCAAGCACGCCAAGGTGCACGTGATCCGCAACGAGGACGGCCTGGCTGTCGATTACAGGATCGAGGGCGAGTACCCGGCTTTCGGCAATAACGACAACACGGTCGACAATATCGCCGTCTGGCTCACCGAGGTCTTCATGAAGAAGGTCGAAAGCCAGCCGCATTTCTACCGCAAGTCGATGCCGACCCAGTCGGTGCTGACCATCACCTCCAACGTGGTCTACGGCAAGAAGACCGGCGCGACGCCGGATGGCCGCGAGGCCGGCGAGCCCTTCGCCCCGGGCGCCAACCCGATGAACGGGCGCGACAAGAACGGCTTCGTTGCCGCCGGGGCTTCGGTCGCCAAGCTGCCCTACGAGTTCGCAAAGGACGGCATCTCCTGGACCGCTTCGGCCACACCGGACTCGATGGGGCACACGGAGAAGGAGCAGATGCGCAACCTGTCGAACTGCCTCGACGCCTTCTTCGACGCGGACGGCTTCCACGTGAACGTCAACATGCTCAGCCGCGAAACGCTGATGCACGCGATGGATCACCCGGAAGAGTATCCGCAGCTGACCGTGCGTGTCTCGGGCTATGCGGTGAACTTCGTCAAGCTCTCGCGCGAGCAACAGCTCGATGTGATCGGTCGGACCTTCCACAACCAGATGTAAGTCAACCGGGCGGGGCGCTCTCCGGCGCCCCATCCAAACCGCCGGAGAAGACATCATGACCGCATTGGTCCCCGAGACGGCATTCGACGCCACGCATCAAGCGGATTGCCACGGCTTTCTGCATTCGGTGGAATCGGGTGCGGCGGTCGACGGACCGGGGATGCGTTTCGTCTTCTTCATGGCCGGGTGCCAGTTCCGCTGCCTCTATTGCCATAACCCCGATACCTGGAAGCTCCACAACGGCATCCGTGTGGAACTTAAGGACATGCTGGCGAAGGTGCGGAAATACTCTTCCTTCCTGAAATTCGCCGGCGGCGTCACCTTCTCGGGCGGCGAGCCCCTCATGCAGGCGGAATTCGTCGGCCGCACGGCGGCGGCGATCAAGAAACGCTGGGGTCTGCATATCGCGCTCGATACGCAGGGCTTCCTGCATGGCAAGGTCGAGGACTCGTGGTTCGACCCGATCGATCTGGTGATGCTGGACATCAAGCATATCGACCCGGAACGCTACCTGAAGCTCACCGCCCAGCCGCTCCAACCGACGCTTGATTTTGCCGAGCGCCTCGTGCGGCTCGGCAAGCAGATGCGCATCCGCTACGTGCTGGTGCCCGGCTGGACCGACGCGCCCGACGACGTGACGAAAATGGCGGATCTCGTGGCCAGTTACGGCGATGCGGTCGAGCTGGTCGAGGTCCTTCCTTTCCACCAGCTCGGCACGTCCAAATGGGACCGGCTGGGGCTGGAATACAAGCTTCGCGACACCCGCACTCCGTCCAACGATGAAACCGAGGCCGCGCGGGAGATTTTTCGCGCCCGTGGCTTGGAAGCGACCTGACACGCGGCAAAGAAGCGACAGCGCCCGACCGCATCAAAGAGAACACGCATGGACATGCAGCACCAACCCTTCGATCCCATATTGCCGCCGGAGATGGCCAAGAAGGCCGAGGATCTCGGCGTGGCAAAGGCAACGAAACGCCCACGCAACGCTTTCGCACTGGCGATCTCGGCAGGCTTTTTCATCGGCATCGCCTTCATTTTCTATACCGTGGTGACGACCGGAAATCCGAACATGGGCTGGGGCGCGAGCAAGATGCTCGGCGGCCTCGCCTTCTCGCTTGGCCTGATGCTGGTTGTGGTCAATGGCGGTGAGCTTTTCACCTCGTCCGTGCTGACCGTGGTGGCCAAGGCCAGCGGCAAGATCACCTGGGGGCAGCTCGGAAAGAACTGGGTGCTGGTCTATGTCGGGAACTTCATCGGCTGCCTTGCGCTTGTCGCCATCATGCAGGTGGCGCAGCACTACGAGTTTGCCGGCGGACAGCTTGGCCTGAACTACATGAAGATCGCGCAGCACAAGCTGCACCATGATTTCAGCCAGGCCATCGCGCTCGGCATCATGTGCAACGTGATGGTGTGCCTCGGTGTCTGGATGACCTTCTCGGCGCGCACGGTGACCGACAAGCTGCTGGCGGTGACGATGCCGGTGGCAATGTTCGTTGCTGCCGGTTTTGAGCACTGCGTTGCCAACATGTTCCAGATCCCGATGGCGATCCTGACCAAGAACGCGGTTGGCCCGGAATTCTGGGAAGCGACCGGTGCCACTGCAGCCCAGTTCGCCGACCTGACCTGGGGCCATTTCTTCCTCGACAACCTCTTGCCGGTGACGATCGGAAACATCATCGGCGGTGGGCTGTTCGTCGGGCTGCTTTACTGGTTCATCTATTTGCGGCCAGGAGAGGAACAGCGCCACTGAGGAGCGCAAGGACGCCAGCGCGGCCATTTGGAAAAGTGCGGGTGGCGGAGTCCATCTAAACGATCACAATCGGCTCTCAGCTGAGACATGAAACGGGCGGCCCGGAGGCCGCCCGTTTCGTTTGCGCACTTGGGAGAAGACTATTCGGCGGGAACCGCGACGTTCTTCTTGTCGCTGGATGAGTAGCCGAAATGTTGTTTGTTGAGCCTCAGGACCAGCGCGATCATGGCGACCTGGAAAGCCACGGCGAGTACGGAGATCAGCCAGAAGGCAAGCGAGTACTTGTCCACGACACCGGCCGCGACGAGGCCTTTGTTCAGCCAGAATTGCAGCATGACCGACAGGGCGACACCGGGGCAGACGAGGGCATAGGAGCCAGGCGAGGTCTTGGGGCCGAAGACGAACTCCTTGAAATATCCCTGGCGGCGCAGGACGAGCAGGCCGAGCATCAGGAAGATCACCTGCACCGTAAGCAGCCGCGACAGCAACATCAGCGAGTCGGCGGTGCTGCCATGGGCTTCGAAAGTCACGTGCAGGCCGTGGCTTTGGCGCAGGAAGGTGATGCCGAGGATGGTCATGATCGGAACGATCACCATCAGCGTCGGCCCGGATTCCTTGGCGGTTCCGTGATGCAACATGGAATTGAAGGCCGTGATCATGGCGACAACCATGTAGAGCGCTGCGGCGACCGAGAAGAAGGTCGAAAGTACCAGCGCGATGCCGACGGTCACGGTGCTTTGGCTCATCGCGGCGGGCGCGGCGAAGCCGACACCGACCATGGAAAGCGCAAAGGCCGGCGTGAGTTGGGCGAAGGAATTATGCGCGGTCACGTCGAACACGCCGCCCTTGGTCAGCACGCGGCCGAGGAAATCGCCGATGATGTTCAGCGCCAGAATGCCGACGAGGCCGAAGGCGATCATGGCGAGCGGGAAGAGATACTCGACGATGGACCATAGGCCCGGCACGAAGGCCAGACCGGCTACGAACAGGCCGTTGATCGTCATGGCCATCGCCAGCGGCATGGCGGTGATGGTCGTTTCGGCATTGGAGTTGCGCAGCTTCTGGTAGGCGTCGGTCTTCTTGAAGGCCGAGAAGGCGTTCAGGTTCCAGATCAGGTATTTCAGGTTCAGGAAGACGAAGAAGGCGATACCGGCCCAGGCGATCAGGATCGCAGCCTGTTGCAGCGGGCCGCCGGTCGTCAGCGCTGCCCAGATATGCTCGAAAGTCGGCACGGGGATGCCCTTATGCGGCACCCACATGAACAGGTACATGAAAAAGGTCACCGACAGGCCGCCTGCACCAAGCGAGCCAAGGAAATAGAGCGGTGAATAATTGTCTGAAGGACGGGTGGGGGTGCTCATGGGGCGCTCCTTTCGTATTCACATTCGTAAATATGAATACATGGGATGTGCCGTCTTGCAAGAGAATTTGAACTGCACGGTTCAGTTTTGTTTCTGGGGTCACCTCATCATGGGAATCCGTAATAGATATTGTGGATAACTCGGTGGAAATCCCCACATTCTGGGCCAAGACTTGACTCTGGTGCAGGCTTTGCAAAGATCCGTCACCATTTGACGACTCGAGCAGGACAGGCTTTTGCGATTCTCACGGCTGCGACTCAACGGCTTCAAGAGCTTCGTGGACCCGACCGATCTGGTGATCGCGGACGGGCTGACGGGAGTTGTGGGTCCGAATGGCTGCGGCAAGTCCAACCTGCTGGAAGCGCTGCGCTGGGTAATGGGCGAGAACCGCCCGACCGCGATGCGCGGCGGCGGGATGGAGGACGTGATCTTTGCCGGTGCCTCCAGCCGGCCAGCGCGCAACTTTGCCGAAGTCGTCCTGAGCATCGACAATTCGGAGCGGCTCGCGCCCTCGGGGTTCAACGATTCCGACGTGCTCGAAGTGGTGCGCCGGATCACCCGCGATGCAGGCTCCGCCTACAAGGCGAACACGCGGGACGTGCGGGCCCGCGACATCCAGATGCTGTTCGCCGATGCTTCGACCGGTAGCCAGTCGCCGGCGCTGGTCCGGCAGGGGCAGATCGCTGAACTGATCAACGCCAAGCCGAAAAATCGTCGCCGGATCCTCGAAGAAGCGGCCGGAATCTCGGGGCTCTACCAGCGGCGCCACGAGGCGGAGCTCAAGCTGAACGGGGCGGAACAGAACCTCGCCCGTGTCGATGACGTTGTCGAGCAACTGGCCGGTCAGTTGGCGCAACTGGCCCGGCAGGCCAAGCAGGCGGAGCGCTATCGCACCATTGGCACCGACCTGCGCAAGGCCGAGGGCATGTTGCTCTATCGCCGCTGGCGCGAGGCGGCCGATGCGTTGGAAGCTGCACGGGCGGAGTTGCGCGAGCGTATGACGGCAGCGGCCAAGGCGGAGCGTCTGGCGGTGGAGGCGGCCCGCAAGCGCGAGGTGTCGGATGCGGCCCTGCCGCCGCTACGCGAAGAAGAGGCGATCGCGGCGGCGGTTCTGCAACGGCTCCAGGTCGAGCTGGGCGCCATCGGTGAGGAGGAGGCGCGCGCGCAGGAGAGCATCGCCACGCTGGAACGGCAAATCCTGCAGATGTCCAAGGATATCGAGCGCGAGGCCGGTCTGAACCGGGATGCCGGCGAGACGATTTCGCGGCTGGTTGAGGAGCGAGAGGAGCTTGCCGTCGCCAATGATGGGCACGAGGAGAAGCTCGAGGCGGCGGTAGAGGCGGCGCGGATTGCGGCCTCGAACCTGCAGGGCAAGGAGCGCGCGCTGGCCGAGCTGACGGAAGATGTCGCCCGGCTCGCGGCGCGACACCAATCCGCTGAACGGATGGAGGCAGACGCGACGCGCGCCGTTGCCCGCCATGAACAGGAAGCGCAGAAAGCCTCGGGAACGGCCGAACATGCGCGCTCGGTGCTGGAGGCTTCCGAGGAAGCGTTGGAAATGGCGGAAGCCGGGCTTTCGGAGGCGACGGAGGCCGCCGAGGCTGCCGAGTATGCGCTGGCCGAGGCCGATGCGGCGCGCGCCGAATGTGCCGCGTGCGAGGCCGAGGCGCGAGCGGAGCGCTCCGGCGCCGAGGGCGAGGCGCAGGCATTGCGCGCCGAGGTGGCCGCGCTGGCACGGCTCGTGGAACGCGATGCCAGCGAAGGCGACCAGGTGATGGATCACCTGCGGGTCGATGCTGGCTTTGAGAAGGCACTCGGCGCAGCGCTAACCGATGACCTGCGCGCGCCGGAGATCGGCGAGGACGACGGGTCGGGCTGGGTGGCTCTGCCGCCCTATGATGCCTCCCAGTCGCTGCCGGAAGGTGTGCCGTCGCTGGCCGACCGGATGGACGTTCCGGAGGTTCTGCGCCGCCGGATGTCGCAGGTCGGCGTGGTTCCAGCCGAGCAGGGCGCGCGTCTGCAACCATTGCTGAAACCAGGGCAGAGGCTGGTGAGCCTCGAAGGCGATCTCTGGCGGTGGGACGGCCTGCGCGCCGCGGCGGAGGATGCGCCCTCGGCGGCGGCGCTGCGCCTGCAGCAGCTAAACCGGCTTGTCGAGCTCAAGCGTGACTTGGAAGAGGTCGCGGCCCGTTCCGAGGGCGCCGCACAGGCCCACGAGATGCTGCACCGTCAATTGCAGGACCTGACTGAAGCCGATCGCCGCGCGCGGCAGGCGCGCAAGGACGCCGACACGGCGGTGGCTGCAGCCAGCCGGGCGCTTTCCAAGGCCGAGAACGAACGCTCCATGGCCGGGGCGCGGCTTGAGGCGGCGGAAATGGCCGTCGCGCGCCACCAGGAAGAAGCGGCGGCGGCGCGAGAGCGGCTGGAAGAGGCTGTCGAGGCGCGGGCGGAACTGCCGGACCTTACCGAGGAACGGCTTCGCATCGAGCAGGCCAAGACCGAGGTCGAAGGCTCGCGGCGAGACATGATGGCCGCGCGTGCCGCGCAGGACGAACTGCGCCGCGTGGGCGAGGCGCGTGATCGCCGGATCAAGGAGATCCAGCGCGATATCGACGGCTGGCAGAAGCGGCTCGACAATGCCGAGGCGCGCACGGCCGACCTGGAAGAGCGCAAGGAAGACGCGATGGAGCAGATCGAGCTGGCGCGCGCCGCGCCGGAGGAGATCGCCGCGCGTCGCGAGAAGCTCGCCGAAGGGCTGGAAGTAGCCGAGGCGCGGCGTCGCTCGGCTGCGGATGCGCTGGCCACGGCGGAGACCGTGTTTCGGGAGGCGGAGCGCGCCGAGCGCGATGCCGAGAAATTCGCCAGCCATGCGCGCGAGGCGCGGGCGGCCTCCGAGGCGCGGGCCGAGGCGGCGCGGGAGACGCTTGAGGGCGCTGTCACCTGGATCCGCGAGGAGCTGGAGACCACGCCCGAGGCGCTGCTGGAGTCGCTCGACGCCGACCCGGAAGAGATGCCTGCGACCGAAGCGATCGAGGCCGATATCGCCCGGCTGCGCCGCTCGCGCGACGCGCTTGGCGCGGTGAACCTGCGGGCGGAAGAGGATGCCAAGGAGGTTTCGGCCGAACACGGGGCGTTGGTCGACGAGAAGCGGGACCTTGAGGAGGCGATCCGCACCCTGCGCAACGGCATTGCCAGCCTGAACCGCGAAGGGCGTGAGCGGCTGCTGACCGCGTTCGAGGAAGTGAACGGCAATTTCCGGCTGCTCTTTACCCACCTGTTCGGCGGTGGCGAGGCGAAACTGGAACTGGTTGAGAGCGACGATCCGCTGGAGGCGGGGCTGGAGATCATGTGCATGCCGCCGGGCAAGAAGCTCTCTACGCTGTCGCTGCTCTCGGGCGGCGAGCAGACGCTGACCGCGATGGCCCTGATCTTTGCTGTCTTCCTCGCCAACCCGGCGCCGATCTGCGTGCTGGACGAGGTGGACGCGCCTTTGGACGACGCGAACGTGACCCGTTTTTGCGACCTGCTCGACGAGATGGTACAGCGGGCCGACACCCGGTTCCTGATCATCACTCACCACGCGGTGACGATGAGCCGGATGGACCGGCTGTTTGGCGTGACGATGCAGGAGCAGGGCGTGAGCCAACTCGTATCGGTCGATCTCAAGAAGGCGGAGGCGCTGGTCGCCTGATCCTCGCTTGGAGCAATGCCGGGCAAGGGGGCACTCCGCTCGTTGGGGGCGGCCCGCCTTCGGTGTGCCGGGGCGCGCCGTACCGAAGGCCCGGGCTCAGAGCGCGCCCAGAAGCTCCGATGTCGGCCAGGCATCCGCAGGTAGACCCAGCCTGACTTGCTCGGCCTGAACGGCGGCGCGGGTGCGGGAACCGAGGATGCCGTCAATGCCGCCAACGTCATACCCACGGGATTCCAGCTTGCGTTGCAGCGACTGGATCTGCTCGCCCGACAAGGCGGGGGCAGGGCTGCCTGCCTCGTAGACAGGGGCGCCTTCCAGCCGGGTTGCGAAATAGGCGGCGGTCAGCACGTAGGTGAAGCTCTGGTTCCACTCGAAATAAACGTTGAAGTTGGGATAGGCGAGGAAGGCCGGCCCGTTGCGGCCCTGCGGCAGCAGGAGCGAGGCGGGCAGGTCGGGGGCGGCCAGCGCGCCCGAGCGCGGGGTAACGCCGAGTGCCGCCCATTCGGAGGCGGGCAGGGGGTGATCGAGCCCGGTGCGGGACCAGTCGAGCCCTCGCGGCACGCGCACCTCCTGCAGCCACGGCTCGTTGGGCCGCCAGCCAAGGTCCTGCAGCATGGCGCCACCGGACAGAAGCGCATCCGGCACGGAGGTTTTCAGCGAGACCTTGCCGTCGCCGTCGCCATCCACCCCGTTTTCGAGAATGTCGCGCGGCAGCATCTGCACCATGCCGATCTCGCCGGCCCAGGCGCCGGTCGTCGTGGCCGGAACGAAATCGCCGCGTTCGAACAACTCCAGCGCGGCATAGACCTGCGGCTGGAAAAGCTCGGGGCGGCGACAATCATGGCTGAGCGTCAGCAGGGAGTTCAGCGTGTTGAAATTGCCCTGCACCGCGCCGTAATCGGTCTCCAGCGCCCAGAAGGCGAGAAGCACGCCGGGGCTGACGCCGTATTCCAGTTGAACCCGCTCAAAGGTCGCGGCGTGCTTGCGCAGGTTGGCCTGTCCGTTCTGGATGCGGTTCTGGCTGATGACGCGACGGGAGAAGTCGATGAAGGGAAGCTGGAAGATGCCCTGTGCGCGGTCGGCGCGAAGCACCTTGGGGTCCTGCGCGGTGCCGCGGAAAAAGGCGTCCACACTCGCAGGCGTATGGCCCCGGGAAATCGCCTCGGCTTTCATGGCCGCGGTGAAATCGGCGAAGCTGCCGCCGCAGGGGATTTCCGCTACGGCCGCCGTGGCCATTTGGGCGAGAAGAAGCGAGGCGATCATCCGTTTCATGCGGCTCTCCGATATGCGGTTCGGCGCCACCCTAGCGAAGTGCCGGAGCGCGGCAAGCGCAAGCGGTTGAACTCTCGGTGAACCGCTCGCTCAGCCGGGGCCGATCACATGCGCATAGGACCCCGCGACCTTGCCCACCCGCAGCCCCATGTCGCGCAGCGGCGTTCCGGCTGCGTCGGTTGCGATGAAAAGCCGCTCGGCCGCGCCTTCCTGCAGGATCGTGGCATAGTGGAATTCATGCCCGCGCAGCGCGCCCTTCCACGGCGCGCCGGGCAGGGGGGTCAGACGGCGATAGCCGAGCGTGAGGCGGCGCTTCTGGAAGGAGGTCGCCAGCGGGAGCAGGCCGAGCATCTCGTGCCGCTTGCCATCGGCATCGATAAGCCCGTTGCCGAGCGCCATGAACCCGCCGCACTCGCCATAGATGCGCGCGCCGCGCTCGGCGGCCTGCCGGGTCCGGGCCAGGAATTTCCCGGCCGCTGCCAGTTGTCCGGCGAACAGCTCAGGGTAGCCGCCGGGCAGGTAGACGGCATCGGCCAGCGGGTCTGGCCCCTTGTTGTCGAGCGGCGAGAAGGGGAGAATCTGCGCCCCTTGTGCGTGCCAGTCCGCCAGCAGATGCGGATAGCCAAAGGCGAAGGCGGCGTCACTGGCAACAGCAATCCGGTGGCCCAGCGGGGCAAGGCGGGGGAAATCCTGCTCGGGTGGGATCAGGGGGCCGGCAGCCTGCAGGAGCGCGTCGAGATCGAGCGATTTCTCCACGATTTCGGCGGCGTGGTCGAGAAAGGCGTCGAGTCCTTCCGTCTCACCGGCCTGCACAAGGCCCAGATGGCGCTCGGGCAGGTGCAGCGTGCTGTCGCGCAGGAGCGCGCCGAAGACGTCGGTTCCGGCTTCCTCCAGTGGCGCGCGCGCCATCTCGGCGTGGGAACGCGTGCCGGCACGGTTCAGGATCACGCCCGCCAGCGGCAGCTCCGGGCGCAGCGCCTGCAGGCCGATGGCCGGCAAAAGCGCGGATTGCCCGGCCTTGGCGATGTCGAGTACGAGCACGATCGGCAGGCCGAGCGCTTGCGCCAGGTCGGCCGCCGAGCCCTTGCCGTCGCGCCCGGCATCGAGCACGCCCATCGCGCCTTCGACCACGAGGATCTCGCCGCCCTGCGCTGCTGCCCGTGCCCTGAGCGCATTCGGCGGCATGGCCCAGGCATCGAGATTGACGGAAGGCGCGCCGCAGGCGGCGGCGTGAAAAGCGGGGTCAATGTAATCCGGGCCGCTCTTGGCCGCGCGCACATCCAGCCCGCGCCGCTTCAGCGCCCGGAGCAGCCCCAGCGTCAGGGTTGTCTTGCCCGCGCCCGAGGTCGCGGCGGCGATCACGAAGCCGCGTGCGCTCATGAGACCTGACTGGAAGCCTCCGTGCCGAGCGGATCCATGTCGCGAACCGCTTCGCCGCGCAGCTGGCCCATCCAGTCGATCACCTGCCGCATCGCGACCACCCGGCCAAGGCAGACGATCGCGGGGGCCTGCATGTCATTGGCCTGTGCATCGGCGGCGGCCCGACCAAGCGTGGTTTCCAGCACCTTCATATCCGGCAGGGTCGCGTTGGAGACGATGGCGAGAGGCTCGTTCGCGTCGCGTCCCATTTCCAGCAGGTTGCCGGTGATCTGGTCGAGATGTTTCATCGCCATGTACATGACGATCACCGGGCTGCCGCGTGACAGCGCCTCCCAGTCGATGGCCGAGGGGGTCAGCCCGGATTGATCGTGCCCGGTCAGGAAGGTTACGGCCTGGTTCACGTCGCGGTGGGTGACCGGGATGCCGGCAAAGGCCAGCCCACCGATTCCGGCCGAGATGCCCGGCGTCAGCCGAATCGGCACACCGGCTTGCACCAGCGTCTGCGCCTCCTCGCCGCCGCGGCCAAAGACGAAAGGGTCGCCGCCCTTGAGCCTGAGCACGCGCTTGCCGGAGCGCGAAAGCTCGATCAGCCGCAGGGAAATGTCGCGCTGGACAGCCGACGGACGCCCGCCGCGCTTGCCGGCATATTCCAACTCGGTTCCGGGACGGCGCCAGTCGAGAATGCGCGGATCCACCAGCGCGTCATGTACGATGATATCGGCGCTGCGTAGCGCATGGAGCGCCTGCAGCGTCAGCAGGCCAGGCTCGCCCGGACCCGCACCCACCAGCCAGACGAGGCCGGCTGGGAAGTCGGGCCAGTCATGCGCCGGCAGGGAAATCTGGGTGTCGTCGATCATGGCGCGAAGCATATCGCTGCGCAGCGGCAATGGCGAGATGGCGGAGGCCGCTTCTTTGCCCCTGTCGCGACATGTCGCAATCCGGCTATACCGCGCGCATGACTCGCAAACCCGCAGGAGAGCTACGCACCGGCTTCACCACCGGTGCCTGTGCCACCGCCGCCGCCACCGCCGCCGCGGGGGCGCTTGTGACGGGCGAATGGGTCGACCCGGTGGAGATCACCCTGCCGCGGGGTCAGAAGGTGTTGTTTCCGCTCGAGTCCCGTGCCGAGGGCGCAGGCTGGGCGCGGGCCGTGGTGGTCAAGGATGCTGGCGACGATCCTGATGTGACCCATGGCGCAAATGTCACCGCGACGGTCGCGCGCGGCGCAACCGGAGGGGGCTTGCGCTTTTTCGCGGGCGAGGGGGTGGGCACGGTGACGCGGCCCGGCCTGCCTGTGCCCGTCGGTGAGCCCGCCATCAACCCGGTGCCGCGCGAGATGATCGGGCGGTCGCTGGCGGATCTTGCAGAAGCGGCGGGAATCAGCGCCGATTTCGACGTGACACTCTCGGTTCCTGGTGGCGCGGAATTGGCCGAACGCACCTGGAACCCGCGGCTGGGCATTCTCGGCGGGCTCTCCATTCTCGGCACGACCGGAATCGTGCGCCCGTTCTCCTGCGCGGCCTGGATCGCCTCGATCCATCGCGGGGTGGATGTGGCGCGGGCGGCGGGTCTCGCTCATGTTGCGGGCGCCACCGGCGCCACCTCGGAAAAGGTCGCGCAGGCTCGGTTCGGCTTGCCAGATCACGCCATGTTGGACATGGGCGATTTCGCCGGCGGCATGCTCAAATACATCGCCCGCCACCCCGTGCCGCGCGTGACTATCGCCGGCGGCTTCGGCAAGCTGACCAAGCTGGCGCAGGGGGCGATGGACCTGCATTCGGGCCGCAGCCAGGTCGATTTCGAGCAACTGGCCGATCTTGCCGCAACGCTTGGCGCCGACCGGGCCGAGATCGCGGCATGTAATACCGCGAACCAGGCGCTCGGCATTGTCGGCGCGCCGCTGGCTTGCGCCATCGCCGAGGCGGCGCGAATGAAGGCACAAGCCGTGCTGTCCGACGCGCCGGTGGAGGTCGATATCCTGCTGATCGACCGGGCCGGCAACCTCGTCGCGCTCGCCGATTCCAAGGGAGTCCATGTACCATGAACAAGCCGCACATCCTGTTGCTGGCCGGAACCGCGGAAGCGCGGCACCTCGCCGAGGCCTTGTCCGAGTGGCCCGTTCGCCTCACCGTGTCGCTTGCCGGGGCGACGAGCGTGCCGGCCCGCTATCCTGGAGAGGTCCGGATGGGCGGCTTTGGTGGCGAAGACGGGCTCGCGGAGTGGTTGAAGAAGGAAGATATCTCGCTTCTGCTCGACGCGACCCATCCCTATGCCGAACGGATCTCGCCCAATGCCTCCCGAGCCGCGAAGCGCAAGGACTGCCCGCTCCTGCGTTTCACCCGACCTGCCTGGGAACCCGAGGAGGGCGAGGACTGGCAGCCCCATCCTTCCTTGGAAGCGGCCATCGAAGCCCTTCCGGCGGGCGCGCGGGCATTTCTCGCAACCGGCTCCGGCTCGCGGGATGTGTTGGGGATTCGGTCCGACCTGCACCTGGTCCTGCGGGCTATCGAACCGCTCGAAGACCTGCCCGAGCATGTCGAGGCGCTCGTCGCCCGTCCGCCCTTTTCCGAGGCGCAGGAGCGGGAGTTGATGAAAAGCCGGGCGGTGACGCATCTGGTGACGCGCAATTCCGGCGGGGGCGGGCGGGCGAAACTCGCGGCAGCGGCGGCGCTTGGCCTGCCGATCCTGATGATCGAGCGGCCAGGGACGTCCGGCATCGCGCCAGACTTTCACGACATGGCGGATATCCTACGGGCCGTTGCAATGTGGCTCGCGCTTGACACGCCTTCCGGCCCGACCCCATAACCCCCGTCACGAGGTTCCCGGGCACCCCCGGGCCAAGAGGGAATGCGGAAGCCTGGGATTCGGCAGGCCGAACCGCAGCCGCCCCCGCGACTGTATGCGGTGAGCCGACCCCCGGTGCCACTGGTGCGCGACGCGCCGGGAAGGCTGGGCCGGCGCTGACCCGCGAGCCAGGAGACCTGCCTCGTGACGCCGGCCCGCTGGCCGGCGCGGGGTGTGGTCCGGGCGGGGTGCTCTGGGACGCGCTCGGGCCTCGGCCCGTCCCCGCGAACGAACGATCCGCACCCAAAGACAGGCGCTTCAAAGGAGCCAGACAAAATGGCACAGAAGATACCCGCAACGGTCGTGACCGGCTTCCTCGGGGCCGGCAAGACGACGTTGATCCGGCATCTGGTCGAGAATGCCAATGGCAAGCGCATCGCGCTGATCATCAATGAATTCGGCGATCTCGGCGTCGATGGCGAAATCCTCAAGGGTTGCGGCATCAAGGGTTGCAAGGACGAGGACGTGGTGGAGCTTTCCAACGGCTGCATCTGTTGCACCGTGGCCGAGGATTTCCTGCCCGCGATACAGAAGCTGATCGACCGGGACGAGGCGCCCGATCACATCGTGATCGAGACCTCCGGACTTGCCCTGCCGCAGCCGCTGGTGCGCGCCTTCAACTGGCCCGATATTCGCACCCGCGTAACCGTGGACGGGGTGGTCGCCGTGGTCGATGGCCCGGCGCTTTCCGAGGGGCGTTTCGCCGCCAACGAGGCCGCCGTGGATGCGCAGAGGGAGGCCGATGACACGATCGACCACGAGACGCCGCTTTCCGAGTTGTTCGAAGACCAGCTGGCCTGTGCCGACATGGTCATCATCAACAAGGCGGACCTGCTGGGCGCCGAGGCTTCGGCCCGGCTGACCGAGAAGCTGCGCGGTGAAGTGCGCGACGGCGTTTCCGTCCTGCATGCGGAGATGGGCGTGGTGGATCCGGCGGTCCTGCTGGGGATGGGCATCGGCTCCGAGGACGACATGGACGGGCGCCACGAGGTGCATCATCATCACCACGACGACGATCATGAAGAGCACGATCATGAGCACGCCCATGGCCATGACGAGTTCGAAAGCTTCGTTGTCACCCGCGCCGAGATCCTCGACCCGAAAGTCTTCTCCGAGCAGGTCGCCGAGGTGATCCGCGCGCATGACATCCTGCGCCTGAAGGGATTTGCCGCGGTCGTTGGCAAGCCGATGCGCCTGACGCTTCAGGCCGTCGGTCCAAGGATCGACAGCTATTTCGACCGTCCATTCGCCGCCGCCGACCAGCGCGAAACCCGTCTCGTGGTGATCGGGCAGGCCGGGCTGGACCGGCTGGCCATCGAGAAGGCGCTTCAGGTATGACAGATTTTTCCATTCGCCGCGCGAACCCGCGAGAACCCGGGGCGACGTCCCTTCTGAAGGCCAGCCATGGGCTGATGGAGGAGCTGTATCCCAGCGACGCCAACTACTTCCTGCCGATTGACGCGCTCTGCATGCCTGGCATCCATTTCTACGTTGCCGAGCGCGGCGGACGGAGCCTTGGATGCGTGGCGCTGGCCGAGCGGGAGGGTTATGGCGAGATCAAGTCGATGTTCGTCGATCCGGATGCGCGCGGCATGGGCATTGCCGACCGGCTGTTGGAGCAACTGACTTCGCTGGCCCGCGAACGGGGCATAACGTTGTTACGGCTGGAGAGCGGCAATACGCTGGAACTGGCGCATCGGCTCTATCGCCGTCACGGGTTCACCGAGTGCGAGCGTTTCGGCGAATACCCCGAAAGCCCGCATTCCATCTTCATGGAAAAGGCGATCTGAATGCATCTGCTTGCGGCCACGCCCGGCCAGATCTCGGACGGGAGCGAACCGGTCGATCCGGGGCAGTCGCCGGCTGATGTGATTTTCCTCTCGGCGGCCGATACCGAGCTGGCCGCGCTCTCTGAGGCGCGGCAGTCGCTGGGCGCGGAAGCGCCGAGCCTGCGGCTGGCTAATCTCGGCTGGCTGTCGCACCCGTTCTCGGTCGACAAGTATATCGGCGATACGGCGGAGCGTTCGCGGCTGGTCGTGGTGCGGGTTCTGGGCGGGGCGGCCTATTGGTCCTATGCCGTCGAGCAACTGGCCGCGCGGCTTCTGGAAGCGGGCGTGCCGCTGGCGCTCCTGCCCGGCGATGACAAGCCCGACCCGGAATTGCTCTCGCTTTCCACCGTGTCCACGGAGGATTGGCAGGCGCTCTGGGCTTATTGCATCGAGGGCGGGCCGCAGAATGCCACGCGCTTCCTGCAACTTGCCCGCCACATGCTGGGCGAGGGCGAACGCCCGCCCGAAGCTGAGCCGCTGTTGCGTGCCGGGCTTTACTGGCCGGGCGAGGCGCTGGCCGATCTGGACCTTTTGCGTCGGCACTGGCAGGACGGCGCGCCGGTGATTGCGATCACCTTTTACCGCGCCCTGCTGCAAGGGGCGGGGCTGCACCCGGTCAACCAGCTGGTCAAGGCGCTGCTCCGGCGCGGGTTGAACCCGCTGCCGGTTTTCGTGGCCTCGCTGAAGGATCCGGTGTCGGTTTCGACGCTGGAGCAGATCTTTGCCGAGCATGCGCCGGACGTGGTTCTGAACGGCACCAGTTTCGCCGTTTCCTCGCCCGACCCGGCCCGCTGGCAGCAGGGCGAGCGACCGGCCACCGTTCTGGACGCAACCGGCGCGCCGGTTTTGCAGGTAATCCTTTCGGGGAGCTCCGAGGAGGCCTGGGAGGATGCCGAGCGCGGGCTGTCGGCGCGCGACATCGCGATGAACGTGGCCCTGCCGGAAGTCGATGGGCGGATCCTGACCCGGGCGATCAGCTTCAAGGGGCAGGCCTATTTCGACGAGGCGACCGAAAGCGCCATCGCAGCCTACCGGGCGCGCGGCGACCGGGTGCAGTTCGTGGCCGATCTGGCGGCGAACTGGGCGGCTTTGCGCAAAGCGGCGCGGAGCGAACGGCAGGTCGCGATCATCCTCGCGAATTACCCCAACAAGGACGGCCGGCTGGCGAATGGTGTCGGGCTGGACACGCCGGCCGCGACCGTCACCGTGCTGAATGCCCTGCGCGACGCGGGCTACACGGTATCGGGGGCGCCAGAGACATCGGCGGAGCTGATGGAACAGATCCTCGCAGGCCCGACGAACTGGCTGACCGATCGCGCAGTGCGGCAGGGTGGTGAAACGCTGTCGCTTGACGCGTATCGCGCGCTGTATGATCGCCTGCATCTGGACGTTCGCCAATCCATGGAAGACCGCTGGGGGGCGCCGGAGAACGACCCTTTCTGCGGCGATGACGGGTTCGCACTGTCGATACTGCGCTATGGCAATGTCGTGGTCGGTATCCAGCCAGCGCGCGGCTACAATATCGATCCCGAGCAGACCTATCACGCGCCGGACCTCGTGCCGCCGCATAACTACCTCGCCTTCTATTTCTGGCTGCGGGGGAGCCTCAAGGCCCACGCCATCATCCACATGGGCAAGCATGGCAACCTTGAGTGGTTACCCGGCAAGGCGGTTGCGCTCTCGGAGAGTTGCTTCCCGGAAGCCGTGCTCGGCCCGCTGCCGCATGTCTACCCGTTCATCGTCAACGATCCGGGCGAGGGGACGCAGGCGAAGCGGCGTAGCCAGGCGGTGATCGTCGATCACCTGACGCCGCCGCTCACCCGTGCGGAGAGCTATGGCCCGCTGCGCGATCTCGAAGCGCTGGTGGACGAGTACTACCAGGCGGCGGGCGTGGACCCGCGGCGGATTTCCTACTTGCGCGACGAGATCCTGTCGCTGATGGAGTCCACCGGTCTTACGGTCGATGCCGGTATCAAGGCGGGAGACGATTCCGACAGCCGCTTGCAGAAGCTCGACGCCTATCTCTGCGAACTGAAAGAAAGCCAGATCCGCGACGGGTTGCATATCTTCGGCCAGGCGCCGGAAGGGCGGCTCGCGACCGACCTGATTGTCGCGCTGACGCGGGTGCCGCGCGGGGACGGGCAAGGCAAGGACGCATCGTTGCTGCGGGCGTTGGCAGCGGATTTCTGTATGGATTTCGATCCGCTGGATTGCGACATGGCGGCGCCTTGGAACGGTCCCCGACCGGACGCCCTTGCCAGTTTGGACGTTTCGCCTGCTGGCGCAGGCGACCCGGTGGGGGAGGCGGGCGCGCTGCGCGCGCCCGCCTCCCCCACCGCCCCGCGCTCTCCGAAGGGAGAGCGCAATCCCTGGCGCAGCCACGGTGACAGTGTCGAACGGCTGGAATTGTTCGCGGCACGTCTTGTTGCAGGAGAGGAACCCTCGGCGCCGGGGCCTCGATCCGCCGCGGTTCTTGAAGGGATCGATACGTGGCTGCGCAGGGTTGTCTCCCGGACGGGGCAATCGGAAATGGCCGGGCTGTTGCGCGCCTTGAACGGTGAGTTCCTTTCTCCCGGTCCCTCTGGCGCGCCGACGCGGGGACGGCTGGATGTGCTTCCCACGGGGCGAAACTTCTTCTCCGTCGACAGCCGCGCCATCCCTACCCGCGCCGCCTGGTCGCTGGGGTGGAAATCGGCCAGCCTGTTGATCGACCGCCATTTGCAGGAACATGGCGACTGGCCGCGCGCCATGGCGCTGACGGCCTGGGGCACCGCGAATATGCGGACCGGCGGCGATGACATCGCCCAGGCGCTCGCGCTAATGGGTGTTAAGCCGAAATGGGACGAAATGTCGGGCCGCGTCACCGGTTTCGAGATCATCCCGATCTCGGCGCTGGGCCGGCCGCGTGTCGATGTCACGCTGCGGGTGTCGGGCTTTTTCCGGGACGCCTTTCCGGCGCAGATGGACCTCGTGGCTTCGGCGGCCAAGGCCGTCATGAAGTTGGACGAAGCAGAGGCGGACAACCCGGCCGCTGCGCGGTTCCGCGCGGAAGCGGCGGAGGTCGGCGAGACCCGTGCCGCCTTCCGCGTTTTCGGTTCCAAGCCGGGTGCCTATGGTGCGGGTCTTCAGGCGATGATCGACGAAAAACTCTGGGCGAACCGCTCGGATCTCGCTTCCTCCTTCCTGACCTGGGGCGGCTATGCCTATGGCGAAAGCGCCGAGGGCACCGCCGCGCGGGAGGATTTCGCCGAGCGTCTGGGCAAGGTCGAAGCCGTGGTCCAGAACCAGGACAATCGCGAACATGACCTGCTCGACAGCGACGACTATTACCAGTTCGAAGGCGGCATGGCCGCGACGGTCGAGACGCTGCGTGGCGAGGCGCCGGAGGTTTATCACAACGATCATTCCCGCCCCGAACGCCCCGTGATCCGCACGCTGGACGAGGAGATTGGCAGGGTGGTCCGTTCCCGTGCGGCCAATCCGAAATGGATCGATGGCATCAAGCGGCATGGCTACAAGGGCGCTTTCGAAATGGCAGCGACGGTCGATTACCTCTTTGCCTTCGCAGCAACGACCCATTCGGTGCGCAACCACCATTTCGACCTCGTCTACGACGCCTACCTGGAGGATGACGAGACGCGCGAGTTCATTGCCGAGGCCAATGCGCCCGCCTTGCGCGAAATGGCCGAGCGTTTCCAGGAGGCGATCGACCGTGGGCTCTGGTCGCCGCGGTCCAACTCGGCACGCGCGCGACTGGCGGAGTTGGCGTCGTGAGTTCAAAGCAAGAAGACGGACGCTGCCATCGCCGCTTCAGGCAGCCATGTTCCCAACAGTTCAGGAGATTTTCCCATGACCGACGATGTTGAACGCCATAACGCCAAGATGGCCAAGAAGAAGGCAGCGCGGGACAAGATCATGGCCGGCAAGACCGAGGAAAAGGGGCTGATCATCGTCCACACCGGCAAGGGCAAGGGCAAGAGTTCGGCCGCCTTCGGCATGATTTTCCGTTGCATCGCCCATGACATGCCCTGCGCCGTGGTGCAGTTCATCAAGGGCGGCATGGATACCGGCGAGCGCAACCTGATCCAGGCGCATTTCGCCGACAAGTGCCAGTTCTACACGATGGGCGAGGGCTTCACCTGGGAGACGCAGGACAAGTCGCGCGATATCGAAATGGCGCAGGCGGCCTGGGCGAAAGCCAAGGAGCTGATCCTTGATGAGACAAACCGCATGGTGCTGCTCGACGAGATCAATATCGCGCTGCGCTACGACTATATCGACACGGCCGAGGTGATCGCCTTCCTCGCCGAGCACAAACCGCCGATGACCCATGTCGTGCTGACCGGGCGCAATGCCAGCGAAGCGCTCATCGAGGCGGCGGATCTGGCCACCGAGATGGAGCTGCTGAAACACCCGTTCCGCTCGGGCGTGAAGGCGCAGGCCGGCGTCGAGTTCTGAGCAGAACGGATATCGGAAAGAGGGCCGGCTGATGGCTAAGGGCTTGATGATACAGGGTGCCGGCTCCAATGTCGGCAAATCGCTGATGGTGGCGGGGCTTGCGCGGGCCTTCGCTAAGCGTGGGCTCAAGGTCCGCCCCTTCAAGCCGCAGAACATGTCCAATAATGCTGCCGTCACGGTGGACGGCGGCGAGATCGGGCGGGCACAGGCGCTTCAGGCACTGGCCTGCGGCGTCGACCCGGTGGTGGATATGAATCCCGTCCTGCTCAAGCCTGAAACCGATATCGGCGCGCAGGTGATCCTGCTGGGCAAGCGCGTGGCGACGGTGCCGGCGCGCGAGTTTTCGGCGATGAAGCCAAAGCTCCTGGCCGCGGTTTTGGAGAGCTTTCAAAGGTTGGGGCAGGAGGCAGACCTGGTCCTTGTCGAAGGGGCGGGCAGTCCGGCCGAGGTGAACCTGCGCGCGGGCGACATTGCCAATATGGGCTTTGCCCGTGCCGCGAATTGTCCGGTCGTGCTGGTCGGCGACATCGACCGTGGTGGCGTGATCGCGCAGCTCATCGGCACGCAGGAAGTGCTCGACCCCGAGGATGCCGCAATGATCGCCGGCTTTGCCATCAACAAGTTCCGCGGCGACCCGACGCTTTTCGATGATGGCTATCGCCTGATCGCGGAGCGCACGGGCTGGCAGAGACTGGGCGTGGTGCCGTGGTTTGCCGATGCGCGCAAACTCCCGGCGGAGGATGCGCTGGATATCAGCGGTTCGGACAGCAATGGCGCGCTGCATGTTGCTTGCCTCGTGCTTTCGCGGATTGCCAATTTCGACGATCTCGACCCTTTAGGTCTGGAACAGGGCGTCAGGCTGAGCATGATCGAGGCCGGCGACGTGATCCCGCCCGACACTGACCTCGTGATCATCCCGGGCACGAAATCCACACGTGGGGACCTCGCTTTCCTGCGGGCACAGGGCTGGGACGTGGATATTGCCGCGCATGTGCGGCGCGGTGGGCGGGTGCTGGGCCTGTGCGGCGGCTACCAGATGCTTGGCCGCCGGATCGTGGATCCCGGGGGGCTGGAAGGCCCGGCGGGCGAGACGGAGGGGCTCGGCCTGCTCGATATCGAAACCGTGATGGTACCGGACAAGCGGCTGACACGCGTGCAGGCGCGCCATGTCGCCAGCGGTGAGGCCGTCTCGGGCTACGAGATCCATATCGGGCGCAGCGATGGGCCGGATCGGGCGCGCCCCTTTGCCGAGGTGGCGGGAAGCCCGGAAGGCGCGATCTCGCCGGACGGACGCATCATCGGCAGCTACCTGCACGGGCTGTTCTCGGATGACGGCTTCCGCGCCGCCTTCCTGCGCAGCATTGGCGGTGAGGCGTCCGGATTTGGTTATGACGCGGCAGTCGAGGAGACTTTGGACAAGCTGGCCGACCACCTGGAACGGCACATGTCGCTGGACGCAATGCTGGCACTTGCCCGACCGATCTGATCCGGGTCAGTCGAGGGGCGGCACCCGCGAGACGAAACGCCCCTTCACCCCCTGCGGCCACTGGCGAAAGGGTACAACGCCTTTCTCGTTCTCACTGTAAAGTGTTGCATATTCCACCAGCGCCTGCGCGTCCTCCTCGGTGCCATCGAAGCGACCAAGCACGTAGGTCATCTTGCCTTCGGCGGAGATTGCGGTGTTGCAGCCATGAGCGCAGCCCATCAGACAGGCCACCCCCCGCAGTTTCACCGGCGCATCCTTTGCCGCCGCCTGCACGGTTTCGAGAAAGGCTTCGCCTGTCGGGCTGCCATCCTTGCTGCCGCGGGTCGCTTCGTTGCGGCAGGTTGTGCAGACAGTAATTATGGTCATCGGATCTCCGCTGATTTTGCGCTTGCCGGGGATGGAAGCCAGAAACGGCTACGAGTGGCAAGGAGATTTGGCGGCTCTTTTGCCGGGATCAATTGCTGGACGCCGTTCGTGAGCCTTGCGTCAGTTTCATTTAGTGCGTGGTAACGATCCTGCGGATCGTGCCTCTGGTAGGGATATTTGTTGTCAGAAGAAGTCCAGGGCGCTCCCTTGTTTTCTTCTGACAGGAAATATACCGGGGGATTGGGGGCAGCGCCCCCAATAGTCTTCCGTTGGGAGCCAGCGCCCGGTCAAAAGTCCGGGAGACCGGAAGCAGGAAGAACCGTCCCGGTGCATTCCCCGAAGCCGATGCGATACCCAGTACCTTGGGCATGGCCCTCCAAGCTCAGCCGGTCGCCGTCCTCGATAAAGGTCCGCTCTTCGCCATCGGCCAGCTTCAGCGGTTCCTGTCCGCCCCAGGTCAGTTCCAGCAACGAGCCGAAACTGTCTTTCTCAGGTCCGGAAATAGTGCCGGAGCCGAGCAGGTCGCCAACTCGCATGGCACAACCTGACGACGCGTGGTGGGCAAGCTGTTGTGCGGCGGAGTAATACATCTCGCGGAAATTCGTTCGCGTGATCGTCGTGGGGGCTTTCCGCCCGGAAGGGGTGAGCGTCACCGACAGGTTGATGTCGTAAAGCATCGGTCCTGGCTCCGCCAGATAGGGGAGCAGCGGCACCTCGCGCGGAGGGGGCGAGCAACGGAATGGTTCCAGTGCGGCGCGGGTAACGACCCATGGG
Source organism: Aliiruegeria lutimaris (assembly GCF_900099935.1). Lineage (GTDB taxonomy): Bacteria > Pseudomonadota > Alphaproteobacteria > Rhodobacterales > Rhodobacteraceae > Tropicimonas > Tropicimonas lutimaris. Next base: position 39,951 of record NZ_FNEK01000025.1, read on the forward strand.
CTGATCGAAGTGGCGAAGGCCTTGGACTGGAACGGGCCCAGCGGCTGGTATTCCCAAGCCTGGATGTCGCGCGCGGACCAGTCATTGAGCAGCACATAGCCGAAAATCATCTGGTCGGCTTCGGCAACGGTGATGGGCTTGCCCATCTGCGAAGGTTGTCCGACAACCGTGCCCATTTCCAGCTCGATATCGAGCCGTCGCGACGAACCGAAGAAGGGAATGTCGGCTTCCTTCGGCTTGATCTGGCCCATCGGGCGCCGAATATCGGTGCCGGATACGACGATTGTGGAGGCGCGACCGTTATAGCCGATCGGGATGTGCAGCCAGTTCGGCGGCAGTGCATTTTCCGGGCCGCGGAACATGGAGCCGACATTGAAGGCGTGGTGGCGACTGGAATAGAAATCCGTGTATTCGGACACCCGGAAGGGCAGGTGCATCCTCACCTCCTCCATCGGGAAGAGATGCGGCAGAACCATTGCCGCGGCGTCGCTTCCCTCTCCGAGAAAGCCGAAAAGTGTCACCCGCAGGCTGTCCCAGGCCTCTGGCCCCTGCTCCATCAGGCCGTTCAGTGCCGGCTCTGTCAGCCCGAGAGGTTCCAGCAACCCGGCGCGCTGCATCCCGCCAAGGTCCAGCACCTTGTCTCCGATCGCGGTGCAGCAACGCGGCGCGCTGTCCTTGTGGGTAAAGACGCCATAGGGGAGGTTGTTGAGCGGAAACGGGCATTCTGGATCATTCGCGGTCTCGATCCAGCTTCTCAATAGGGTCATGCATTTCCTCCAGATCTCTACGGCCGGGCTCGTCCCGGGTAACCGCGGATTCCGCGGGAATAATCTCGTTGCTTTTACAACGATGTTTTTCCCTGCCGCAACGGGCAAGACAGATCCCGTTACAGATCAGGGGGCAAGCAGCAGGAGAAGCCCGACGGCGGAAAACGTCTTGCGCTCGCGCCGGGGGCGCGTATCCCTTGGCGCTGACCGGATGACAGGAGCGAACATGCTGAAAACGACATTGGGGACTTCGGATCTGGAGGTCAGCCAACTCTGCCTCGGAACGATGACCTACGGCACCCAGACGAGCGAGCAGGACGCCAATCGCCAGATCGACATGGCGCTCGCCGCGGGCATCAATTTCGTCGACACCGCGGAAATGTACCCGGTGAACCCGGTCAAACCCGAGACTATTGGCAAGACCGAAGAGATTGTCGGGCGCTGGATCGCGGAGTCGGGGCGGCGCAACGAGATGGTGCTGGCCACCAAGATTATTGGCAACAACAAGGGGCACACGCGTGGTGGGCGCGGGATCGACGGCGAGACTATCGTCGAGGCAGTAGAAGGCTCGCTGCGGCGGCTGCAGACGGACGTGATCGACCTCTACCAGCTGCATTGGCCCAATCGCGGCTCCTATCATTTCCGCCAATACTGGACCTACAAGCCAGGCGATCAGAACAAGCAAGAGATCGAGGCCAACATGGTCGAGGTACTCGAAGCCATGCGGGAGCTGCAGGAGGCAGGGAAGGTCCGCCATTTCGGCCTGTCGAACGAGAGCGCCTGGGGCACGTCGGAATGGCTGCGGCTGGCGCGGCAGACGGGGGCGCCGGAGATGGTCGCGATCCAGAACGAATACTCGATGATGTGCCGGATTTTCGACACCGACCTGGCTGAGCTTTGCGTGCGCGAAAATATCGGCCTGCTGGCCTATTCGCCGCTGGCGACGGGCCTGCTGACGGGGAAATACCGCGGCGGTGCCGTGCCCGAGGGCAGCCGGATGTCGATCAATGCGTCTCTGGGCGACCGGGTGAACGAGCGCTCGACCGCTGCCGTGGAGGCCTATGCGGAGATCGCGGAACGGCATTGTCTGGACCTTGCGCAAATGGCGCTGGCTTTTTGTGTCGCGCGGCCCTTCATGGGCTCGGTGATCTTCGGAGCGACCAATGCCGTGCAACTGGCGCATATCCTTGAAGGCGCGGATCTGACACTCACCGAAGAGCAACTGGCCGAGATCGACGCGGCCTACCGGACCCACCCGATGCCTTTCTGATGCCCGGAGCGGTGAGATGCGCATAACGACATACCTGTTGGCGGGGGTCCTGGTTCTGGGGGCCTGCATGCTGTCGTCCAAGGCGCCGGAACCCACGGCGCCGCCGGGCACGGCGGAGTTTCTCGAACAGCAGCGCGCCAATTGCGCAGCCCGTGGCGGCACCTTCAGCAATGCCCCGGGCGATGCCAGCAAGATCTGTTTAATCACGCCGAAGGATGCCAATCAGGCCTGTCGGCAGGAATCCGATTGTGAAGGGTACTGCCTCGCGCGTTCGCAGACCTGTGCGCCTGTCACGCCCCTCTTCGGCTGCCACGAGGTTCTGGTTTCCGGCGGGCGGCGGGCGACGGTCTGTCTGGACTGACCAGCGCCATGGAGCCCTGGATCGCCGCCACCCTTGCCGCCGTCTGTTTCCAGACGGCGCGCTTCTCCATCCAGAAACGGCTGAAAACGGCGGGTCTTTCGGCGGCCGGGGCGACATGGGCGCGGTTCGTATACTCGGCGCCGCCGCTGGTGGTCGCCCTGTTCGGGGTGCAGCGGGTATCGGGGGCGCAGTTGCCATTTCCGAACACGGAATTCTGGGCTTATGGCCTGATGGGCGGGGTGGCCCAGATCCTGGCGACGATCTGTGTCGTCGCGCTCTTTTCGCGGCGCAATTTCGCCGTGGGCATAACGCTCAAGAAATCCGAAGTGCTGATGACGGCGCTGGTGGGGTGGCTGGTTCTGGGAGAGGCGGTGTCGTTGGCCGGTTTCGGCGCGCTGCTGCTCGGCGCGGTGGCGCTTCTGGTGCTTTCCAGGGAAACGGTGGCGCAGGGTGGGGCGCGGCAGAGCCTTGCGCGGCGCCTGTTGACCCCTTCGGCCGTGCTGGGGCTGACGAGCGGGCTGTTCTTTGCGCTTGCCGGCGTCGGCTATCGCGGCGCGATGCTGGCGCTCGGCGACGATCCGCTCTGGTTGCGCTCCGCGCTGGCGCTGACCTTGATCAGCCTGTCGCAGATGCTGCTCATGCTGGGCTGGTTTCTCTGGCGCGACCGGGCGGAAATCGCTCGCGTGCTTGCCGCCCGGCGTCCGGGGGTCGCGATGGGGCTGACCAGCCTTGGCGGCAGCTTTTTCTGGTTCACCGCCTTCGCGCTGCAGAACGCGGCCTATGTCTATGCCGTCGGGCAGGTGGAGCTGTTGCTCAGCATCCTTGGCGGGGCGGTGTTCTTTGGCGAGAGGCTTTCGCGGCGCGAGGTCTCGGGCGTTGTCCTGCTGGGGGGCAGCGTGCTCGTGCTGGCGTTCGTCGTCTGACGATCAGGCCAGCCGGGTAATGCCGGAGACGACATCGTCATTGCGCACGAAGGGAACCGTCTTGGGCAGCCCGCCTCGTGCGATCAGCGGCGCCAGTTCGGCAAGCACGACCTCGGTGATGAAGGGCAAGTCGAAATCGCGGGCGCTGGCGAGCGGGATCCATTGCAAGTGGCGCAGTTCGTCGCAGGCATGGGTGAAGTCTTCCGGATCGCCCTGCACCGCGCTGGCGGAGACGAGGAAGAACCGCGCATCGAAGCGGCGCGGCCGGCCCGGAGGGGTGATCGCGCGGAACACGTAGGACAACCCCGCCGCCGAGGGCGCGAAACCGGACGCGGCAAAACCCGCCCAATCCGGGTTGGGTGCTTCCCACGCGGCCTTGCGGCCCAGCACCAGCCCGGTTTCTTCCCAGACCTCACGGATGGCCCCGGCCAGAAGCGCCGGAACGCGGGCGCGATCAGTCTCTATCGCAAGCCGGCGCAGGCAGGTGGCGTCCGGCTTTCCGGCCAGTTTCACATCCGCGTCCGCGTCGTCGATCGCGCCGCCGGGAAAGACGAACTTGTTGGGCATGAAGGCCGCGCCGGAGCCGCGCTGGCCCATCAGCACTTCGGGCCCTGCGCGCCCCTTGCGCCACAGGATGACCGTTGAGGCGTCGCGAATGGCAGTCTTGTCGATGGTCTCGGCCATGTGGCGCTCCTGTAGAGTTTTGCCTTCAATCTGAAATACCACGTAACGCCTTTTGCGTTCGAGGCGAAGCCGAGAGGCAGTGAAAGGCGATTCCGGTTTAAGGCGAAAACCGCTAGTGGCTGTAGCCGGCGCCGCTCGTGTCGCCCCCAAAGCCATGCATGCGGCGGGCCCATTGCAACCCGATAAAGGCGCCCTTGATCCGGGGCAACAGGTAGAGCGAGAGCGCAACGCAGAGAACCGACAGGATCGATGCCATCACCAGCGGCTCAAGATGGAGTCGCGCATAGAAAACATGGATCAGCGGCGCCATAATATGCCCGACGATCAGGATGGTGATATAGGCCGGGCCGTCATCGGCCCGCTGGTGGTGAAATTCCTGCTCGCAGACGGGGCAGTGATCGGCAACCTTGAGATAGCCCGACAGCAGCGGTCCACGGCCGCAATTGGGGCAACGGCGTCTCCAGCCACGCGCCATGGCCGGCCGGACGGGCCGTTCTTCGGGCGTCTGCTGTACAGCGCACATATCGAAGCCTTCTTCTTTCTGCCCGAAAGGGCGTTTCCTGTTCGCAGCCCATAACATGGCACCTTTCAACGGTTTTGGCAGGGTCTTGCGCGGTCTTGCGGCGCGATGTCGCGAAAGGGGTACCGAAAAAAAGTTGCACCCGAAGCGACGGAACTGCCGCGTCCGGGCGTTGGAGAAGCATAACGGGGTGCGAAAACGCCGCGTTCGAGCGAAAAAGAAACCGAGAACAGGAAAATGGAAATGACCCGTATCGTGCTTTTGACGACCGCTATTGTGACAGGTCTGGTCGCAGCAAATTCCGCCGTTGCTTTCGGCGGGCCGATGGGCCCCGAGGACCGTCCGGGCTTTGCGCAGATCGACACCGATGGCGATGGCAAGATCTCGGCCGAAGAGCTGAAGGGCTTCCCCGCTGCCCGCGCGGCCGAGCGTTTCAAAGCTGCCGACACCGATGGCGACGGCAAGATCTCCAAGGAAGAGATGGCAGCCGAGATCGAAACCATGAGAGCCGCCCGCGAGAATAACCGTCTGGATAACATGATTGCACGTTTTGATACCGACAAGGACGGGTTCATCAGCCAGGAGGAAATGGAAGCCGCGATGGGCCAGGGTCGCGCGCAGCGGGATCCGGGCGACCGGATGATGCAGTTCGCCGACACCGACAAGGATGGCGCGATCAGCGAAGCGGAATACGCTGCCATGGCCGAGCGGATGCAACAGCGCGGTGATCGCGGCAATTTCGGCAAGCGTGGCGAGCCCGGTGAGCGTGGCATGCGTGGTGGCCGTGGAGACCAGCGGGGCGGCGACTGGATGCCGTTCTGGCGCAACTGAGCTTGCAATGAAAACCTGCTTCGCGCGGCAAGCGGCCGCGCGGGGCCTTCCGCAACGGACCATTGCGTCCGGAGGGAGATCAAGGCTAGGCCACGGATACCATGACCATGCCATTCGATGCCGACTCCGAACTAACGGACGAAGCCCTCCTGGCGCTCTATGCGAGCGGCAACCGGGCGGCGGCCCGCACGCTGACGATGCGGTTGACGCCGCGGGTCCTGTCGGTGGCGGCACGGATGCTGGGCGACCGCTCCGAGGCCGAGGACGTGGCACAGGAAGCCATGTTGCGGCTGTGGAAGATTGCGCCGGAGTGGCGCACGGGCGAGGCGCAGGTCTCGACCTGGCTTTACCGGGTGGCGTCGAACCTGTGCACGGACAGGTTGCGCCGGCGGCGCGGGGTCGGATTGGACGACGCTTTCGGAGACGGTGTCGCGCCCGCGGACGAGCAGCCGCCCGCGGAGGAACGGATGCAGACGGCGGTCCGAGCCACGGCCTTGCAAGAGGCGCTGGCCGAGTTGCCGGACCGGCAGCGGCAGGCAGTGGTGCTTCGTCACCTGGAGGGGTTGTCGAACCCCGAGATCGCGGCTGTGATGGAAATCGGCGTCGAGGCGGTCGAAAGTCTGACCGCTCGAGGCAAACGCGCATTGTCCGCCCTGTTGAAGGGACGGCGTGCTGAACTGGGGTTGAGCGATGACGGCTGAATTCGAAAAGCAGAACGAGCTGGAACTGGAAGCGCTGTTCGATGCGCTGCGGGACGAGCCCGAAGAGCCCTCCTCGGACCTTCTGGCCCGCGTGCTGGCGGATGCTTACGAGGCGCAGGATGCACGGGCGGCCAAGGCCATGCCCGAACCCGTCTCAAGCGGCCCGCAGCCTGCCCGACGCGGACGGATCCGTGGCCTGCTGGACATGATCGGCGGCTGGCCGGCGGTGGCTGGGCTGGTCACGGCAACGGTGGCCGGTGTCTGGATCGGATATAACCCGCCCGCCGCGCTGGATGACCTGACGCTGTCGGTCATGGAGAGCAGCTACAGTTATGACGCCAGCCTCGGCTCGATGCTTCCGGTATATTCCGAACTGCTGGCCGAAGGATAGGAACCGCAGAAGATGACGGATCAAACGACGATGCCCGAAGAACAGGACGAGCCGCGCCGCCGCACCGGGCTGCGCGTGCTGCTGTTCATTTCGCTGGCACTGAACATGGTGATCCTCGGCGTTGCCGGCGGAGCCTGGCTGAATTTCTCGCGCGGCGAGGACCATCCAAGGCTAATCGCGCGCGACCTGGGGCTTGGGCCCTACCTGATGGCGCTCGAACCGCAGAACCGCAGGCAACTCGAACAGGCGGCCCGCTCGCAGCGTGGCAAGGTCAACGTCAACCGGGCGGAGTGGCGGAATCTCTATACCGAGACCCTTGAGGCGTTGCGTGCGGACCCGTTCGACGCGGAACGCCTGCGGGCCGCGATTGCCCGGCAGTCCGAACTGGCGGCACGCAGTCGCGAGGTTGGGCTGGAGGTGATGGTCTCCCAACTTGAAGCCATGACTCCCGAGGAGCGCTCAGCTTTTGCCGATCGCCTTGAGACGGGCGCACAACGTGGTCCAGGTATGCGTGATGGAAAACGTGGCGACGGCATGCGTCCCGCCATGCCGCCGCGCCCGCCGCAATGACGAAGGTGCCGGCCGCGCGTCTCAATGGCTGATCTTCGGCGTGCCTGTTACGCCGCTTCCTGGCCGGACGCCTTGATCACTACCCGGTTCCGACCCAGGCTCTTGGCGTGGTAGAGCGCCTTGTCCGCGCGATCCAACAGTTCCGACAGCGATGCGTGCGTGCCGGCCGGCCCGCAACCATCCGTGACCAGGCCGACGGAGATCGTCTGTATCAACGTCAAGGGAGTAGCCTGCCCGTTTTTCCGGGGCAGGGTGATCGGCGCGGTGCAAACCTTTTCCCGAAGCCGCTCGGCGGCACTGAGCGCGGCGTCCGGAAAGATGTCAGGCAGGATGGCGATGAACTCCTCGCCGCCGATCCGCGCCACCAGATCGACGCTCCGCAAGTTGCAGCTCAGCGTCTCGGCGACGGTCTTGAGCACTTCGTCCCCGGCCGCGTGTCCATGCGTGTCGTTGACCTGCTTGAAGTGATCGAGGTCGATCATCATCACCGCAAAACTGCGATCATTCGCGATCGCCCGCTCGCGGACACGTGTCAGGTGCGACATGGCATAGCGGCGGTTGTAAAGCCCGGTCAGAGGATCGGTTACCGCCATCTGCAGCCCGTCGCGGACCCGTGACCGCAGCCGGTCTCCCTGGCGTTTGCGGGCAAGCTGCGCCCGCAGACGAAGAGCCAACTCGTCATAGTCAAATGGCAGGGTGATGATGTCCGAGGCGCCCATGTCCAGCGCCATCGTGGCCGGCATACGGGCGTCCTCGTCGATCGCGATGAGAATCCCGGCATGGCGCGTGGTCTGGCGCGAGCGCAGCTCGGACAGCAACATGAGCCCTTCGTTGCTGCGCGAAAGATCCGCCGCGATCACGTAGAGATCCGGCAGCTTCGGCCCGTTGGCGTTCTTCAGCACTTCGCCGGGGGAGTGGACCTCGATCTTGTCGTGCAGTTTGCCGTCCAGCCCCCGGCGCCAGGCAAGCGCGGTGGCTTCATCGGCCGCAACAAGGCAGATCCGTCCCGCAGCCACGAATCCGCTCGTCGGTTCGGCAAAGCCGAGCGCCTGCCGGGTGCCTTCTCGCAGGGCCAGCTCAGCGGCGACGCCGCGTGCCCGTATCAACGAGCGGACCCGGGCCAGAAGACCCAGATCGTCGAGCGGCTTTGTCATGAAATCCTCGGCGCCGGCTTCCAGTGCGGCGATCTTGGAGGCAGGATCGTTGAAGGCGGTTACCATGATCACGGGTATGTCGGCTGTGCGATGGTCGGCCTTCAGCCGCCGACAGACTTCCAGCCCATCAAGTTCGGGCATGGAAATATCCAGAAGGATCAGGTCCGGCATGTCCCGCTGCGCCAACTTCAGAGCTTCCGCGCCGCTTCCGGCCTGAAGCACGTCATAGGCGGCGCCGGCAAGTTTCACCTTCAGGATGATCCTGTTGGTGGCAACATCGTCGACGACCAGTATTCTACCGGGCATTGCGCCGCACTCCCCTCATGAGCCCCCGCGAACTCTTGTGGTGCTCATTCTTTGTTGAGATTGGTTAAAGAAACCTTTCCCGAATCTTCACGAGGCTTTGATGCAGAGCGAAACCGCGGAAACCTTGGCTATACTGGCGCTTGCGTGGCTTTCCGGAAACGACGAGTTGCTGCCGGTCTTTCTCGGAGCGACCGGTGCGAGCCTGGATGACATGAAAACCCGGGCAGAAGATGCCGATTTTTTGGGCTCCGTGCTCGATTTCATAATGATGGACGATGCCTGGGTCATGGCCTTCTGCGAATCACAAGGCCTGCGTTACGACGAACCGATGGCGGCTCGGCAGGCTCTGCCCGGTGGCGCATCGCCGGACTGGACCTAGCTGGAGGCGTATCGATGTCCGAAATCCGCGGGCTTCTATTCGACAAGGACGGCACGCTTTTTGACTTCCAGGCAACCTGGGGCGGCTGGGCGTCCGATCTCATGCTAGAATTGGGTGAGGGTGACGAGGCGGTTGCGGAGCACCTTGCTCGACGGATCCACCTGAACCGTGCGGAGCGGCAGTTCGCGCCCGAGTCCGTCGTGATCGCCGGAACCGTCGACGACGCTGTGATGGCTCTGCTTCCGGGGCTGCCCCATCTCGACTATGGCAAGCTGTTCGCATGGATCGTCGAAGCCTCCGAACGCATTTCGCCGGCGCCGGCGGTTCCGCTCCTTCCGTTGATGGAACGGTTCCGGGCCGAAGGAATCGTGCTCGGCGTGGCGACTAATGACGCCGAGAGCGCCGCGCGTGTGCAGTTGGAGACGATCGGCGCATTGGGTATTTTCGATTTCGTCGTTGGAGCCGATAGCGGCTTCGGCGCCAAGCCCGAACCGGGCCAGTGCCTGGCCTTTTGCGAGGCCGTGGGCCTGCGCCCGGAGCAGGTCGCCATGATCGGGGACAGCACGCATGACCTCCATGCCGGCAAGGCTGCGGGAATGGTTCCGGTTGCTGTGCTGACGGGCCCGGCAAAGCACGAGGATCTCGCGCCATTTGCCTCCGCCGTGTTGCCCGATATCGGCCATTTACCCCGCTGGCTCGCCGGGAGCTGAGCCAAAGCCACCCGTTTCCGACATGCCCGGTCGCATTCCGGCACTCCGTTGCATCGCACCTGCGGGCATTCTGGCAGGACCAAGGGGGGCGCGGAATGAGCGGCGACATGAACAGGGACGCGGAAACTGTCGGGGAGAAGGGCGCGCGCCGTCGGGGGCGCGGCGGAGGACGTGCCGGCAATGCCCGGCGGCAGGCCGGCGGCGTGATCGAACAGATGCCCTGGCATCTTCCGCAGAATACGGACCGGCCGACCGAACCCCTCGGCGAAGAAGGCGTTCTGGCGATTCATGACGGCGCGATGCGGGTTCTCGAAGAGATCGGAATCGAGTTTCTGAACAAGGAAGCGCTCGATCTTTTCCGGGCTGCAGGCTGTCGCGTCGACGGCACCAATGTCCGCATGGGGCGCGATTGGGTGATGGAGATGGTGCGCAAGGCACCGGACAGTTTCACGATCACCCCGCGCAATCCGGCTCGAAGGATCACGATCGGCGGGCGCAACATCCTGTTTGGAAATGTCTCCTCGCCGCCGAATTACTGGGATATCGAGCATGGGAAGCTGCCTGGAACCCGCAAGCAATGCGCAGACCTCCTGAAACTGACCCAATATTTCAACTGTATCCACTTCGCGGGCGGCTATCCCGTGGAGCCGGTGGATATCCATGCCTCCGTGCGTCATCTCGATGTGCTCCACGACAAGCTGGTGCTGACGGACAAGGTCGTTCACGCCTATTCGCTCGGGCCTGAGCGGGTCGAGGACGTGATGGAGATGGTGCGCCTTGCCGGGGGGCTGAGCCACGAGGAATTCGAGACCACACCGCGGATGTACACCAACATCAACTCCACCTCGCCGCTCAAACATGACGTCCCGATGATCGACGGCTGCCTGCGGCTGATTCGGCGCGGGCAGGCGGTCATCGTGACGCCCTTTACGCTCGCCGGAGCGATGGCGCCTGTGACCATGGCGGGTGCTGTGACCCAATCCATCGCCGAGGCGCTGTCCGCGATTGCCCTGTTTCAATGGGTTCGTCCCGGCTGCCCCTGCGTGATCGGAACCTTCACGTCTAATGTTGACATGAAGTCCGGTGCGCCGGCTTTTGGTACGCCGGAATACATGCGGGCAACGCAGATGACCGGCCAGATGGCGCGGTTCTATGGTTTGCCGCTCCGGGCCAGCGGTTCCAGCGCGGCGAATGTGCCCGACGGGCAAGCTATTTGGGAGACCTCCAACGCCCTGTGGTCGGCCGTGCAATCGGGGACAAATATCGTCTATCACGCCGCTGGTTGGCTGGAGGGGGGCTTGATCGCTAGCCCCGCGAAATTCGTCATGGATTGCGAAATTATACAGCAAATTCAACGATATTTTGATCCCGCCCTGACGGCGACTGGCCCGGAGGATATCGCCGTGGAGGCGATCGCCGAAGTCGGATCGGAGGGGCACTTCTTCGGCACGCCGCATACCCAGGACCGATATAGCACGGCTTTCTACCAGCCGATCCTGTCCGATTGGCGCAATTACGAGGCCTGGGCGCTGGATGGCGGCAGGTGGACAGCAGAGCGTGCGCATGCGCTCTGGAAGCGGATCGTCGCGGATTTCGAACCACCGGCTCTGGAGGCCGGTATCGCCGACGAGTTGGCCGACTTCGTCGCGCGCCGGAAATCCGAAGGTGGTGCGCCGACCGATTTCTGATCTCACCGAACCCAGGCGCCTGTTTTCGATTTCTTAAACCCGCCAACCTAGCCTCCTTCGAAAGAAAAGGCATCGGTATGCATGGATTAGTAAACAAGTCGATCCAGTGTTTCGTTCAGGACAATTACGGGCAGGTCGTCTGGATCGAGATCGCCCGGCAGATCGGAATCGAGGTCAGCGGTTTCGAGTCCATGCTGACATATGAGGACGCGCTCACGAATGCCCTGATCGAGGCCGCCTCCTGCCTGCTCGACAAGCCGGAAGATATGTTTCTGGAGGATGTGGGGACCTATCTTGTGAGCCATCCGAACACGGAAGCGATTCGGCGATTGCTGCGTTTCGGGGGGCAGACTTTCTCTGAGTTCCTGCTGTCGCTGGATGACCTGCCAGACAGGGTCCGTTTGGCGGTTCCGGATCTTCTGCTTCCGAACCTGGAATTGCTGGGAGGAGAAGACGGGCAATTCGAACTGCGTGTGGGCGGGCCGGAGCCGCGCTATGCCTGCGTGCTCGTGGGTATCCTGCGTGCCATGGCGGATGATTTTGGCGCACTTGCCTTTCTGGAACAGGAAAGCACGACGGGCAATGGGCCGACGATCCGCATCAGCTTGCTCGATAGCGCCTTTTCCGAAGGCCGAAGTTTCTCGCTTGCGCGCCCGACAGCCAATGCGCCGGAGCCGCAAGCATGAGTTGCCCCGATCATATCGCCTTGCCAATCATTACCGGCTCTGTCGGATGTCCTGCCGCACTGCCCCCTGTGTCGTTGGACGCCACCTCGCTGCAACGGCTGATGCCCATGCATCTGGTCTTGTCTCCGGATGGCCGGATCCTCCGGCTTGGGCGAAGTTTGCGGAAATTGCGACCGGACGGAGATCTGGAAGGCGCAAATTTCTTCGACGTTTTCGAGTTGCGCCGACCACGGGGCGCCCGAAGCGTTTCCGAGTTGCAGGCCGTCGAAGGCGGTCGTCTTTCGCTGCATTTGCGTGACCAGGCCAATGGTTGCTTCAAGGGCGTGGTCGTTCCGCTGTCAAATAGTGGCGAGGTTTTGCTCAACCTCTCCTTCGGCTTCTCCCTCGTCGAGGCGGTGCGCAGCTTCGATCTGACAGCGGCCGATTTTGCCGGGACCGATCTTGCCATCGAGATGCTCCACCTGGTTGAGGCAAAATCGGCGGCGCTCCAGGAGTCCAAGAAACTGAACCAGCGGCTCCAGGGGGCAATGATCGCGGCGGAGGAACAGGCCTTCACAGATACGCTGACCGGTTTGAAGAACCGGCGCGCGATGGATCATGTTCTAACCCGGCTTGGTACGGACGGCATTCCGTTCGGCCTTCTTCATCTCGATCTCGATTATTTCAAGCAGGTCAACGATACCCATGGTCATGCCGCCGGCGACGAGGTTCTTCAGGCCGTCGCCAAGATTCTTGTTCACGAGACACGTGAAAAGGACATCGCGGCGCGGGTCGGTGGCGACGAATTCATTTTGATCTTTCAGAAGTTGGTCGATGTCATGATCTTGTCAGACATTGGGGACCGGATCATCCGGCGGCTGGAGGTCCCGATTCCCTACGGCGACACGCGGCTTCGAATTTCCGGAAGCATCGGTATCACGACCAGTGCGCATAATCCGAAAGCGGATCCCGAGAATATCCTGGAAACCGCGGATCTTGCCCTTTACGCGTCGAAACGGGCCGGGCGAAGCCGGGCGACAGTCGCACCGATTGGCGTCGGCCCGGCGGCATGAGCCGGGAAGTACTGCATTTCGGATCTTAGAGCCCCGAGGAACCGACAGCGGACAGATCCATCGTGAGTATGGCGGGGCGGCGGGCGTTGCCCGCAGCCCAGGCCTATATCGCCTTACTTCATCCAGCTGTCGTAGTCGCTGACCAGAAGATGCGTCGGGTCGGTATCCTCTGCGATATTGCAGAAGCGGCCGATAGGGGCGCGGAAGATATTGTCGGCCAGATCGTTATTGACCGTGTTGACCTCTCCTATCAGCACATCAGCCCCTTCGCCGCAGAAAGCACGCCAGTCGCCCGGTATCAGGGTGACGCTCTCGCCGGGCTGGAACAGCAGAACCTCGCCGGGCTTGTCGTCGCGCACCGCACATCACGGTGCCGCCCGCAGTTTCGTCGAAATTCCCATCCGCATCGGAGCCATAAAGCTCGATCGCCATCGTCGCGCCGCCACGGTTGATGATGTCCTCGGCTTTGATCACGTGGGTGTGGAAGGGGCTGACCTGGTCCTAGCGGGAAATCACCAGCTTCTCGGCAGCACATAGCTCTGCCGCTTTGCAGGTCGCTCAGCCGTCCATTGCGAAAGGTGAAGAGAAACAGGCCCAGCTTGTCAAAATCGCCCTGTCCGTAATCGGTGATGTCCCACCTCAGGCGGGCGTCGATCACGCTCCGGGCGATCTCGCTCCTGGCCCTGAATTCATCCGGTGTCCAATAGGCAAAGGGCGGAAGAACGAAGCCGAATTGACGGATCCTCTCGTCCGCCGAGGCCATGATCTCGTTAATCCGGGAGCGTTTCATTCTGGAGCATCCTGCGGCTGCCGGGCGTCAGTCGCATGCGCTCGGTCATGGTGGGACCGAAGGGTGCGGCCTTCGACATGCTCGCGTTCGATGTTTGCCTCCCATTGGAAACCGACGCGAAGGATCATGGTTGTTGTAACGCTTCAATAATGTCCGTTAGCGACAGACATCCTTGTTGCAGAGGATGTTTCACAATCGGAGATCAAGATGTCGCCAGGACGCCCGACACTCAAGACGGTCGCAGAACTGTCCGGTCTTGCGGTGGCGACGGTATCGCGGGCGCGCGCCAATGATCCCAGGATCGCCAAGGCGGCGCGCCGGTTGCGGACCGGAAAGACGATGGTCATCGACTGAAAACGCGCTCAGGCCTACTGGTCCGCACAAGGGGCGGCTCCGCCATGGCGCGCGCATGGTGGTGGCTCTGCTCGGGCAGCTTTTCCAGGTTCAGCGCGGTACGAATGCGGTGGTTTTCCATGCCCTGACGTTGCAGGTGCTCGGCAATGATAAGGCGGCAGGTCTTGAGAAGCTTCGGCGATCCTATGCCGTTGAGAGAGGCTTCAGCCGGAATTTCAGCCTTGAAGCGGTGTTCCAGCTTGAGCGCCTGCGCGCGGCTGTCCGTGTAGGCCTTGACTTCGAACTCCATTGGCCAGCCCTCGATCACTGCGGCGGCCGAGACGATGTGGATCGCCCGGCTGTGATGCGATTTGGTTGGGGGAACGCCGCGCAGTACCCGGTCCACCTCCCGACAGGCACGATTGCGGATGGCCGCGAGCTTGCAGGTTGTGCGCCCTGTATAGGTCAATCGCCCTTCGGGATAGTCCATGTGGATCTGGTAGATCACGTAGCAGGGGCCGTTTTCAGGCCGTTCAACCCGTGCCATGTTGCGCCTCCCCCTTGAGATCAATTCTTGGCAGGGCAATCTCCCGGGCGCTTGTGTCGAGACGCGAGAGCATGCTGGCAAGGCTCACTATCTCTGCGCGTGTCAGGCGTACCTCCTGCCGAAACAGCTTTGAAAACCGTTCGATCAGATGCTCGTGAGTGTTGTGCCCGGCGTCGGTCAACCCCAGCAGCCAAACCTCTCCGTCCCGCGAGGCGCGGCGCCGTCCTGCGAGCCCTTTCTCTTCGAGCGAGGCAGCGATGGCCGTCCCGGAGGAGCGAAGCGCCGCCACCTGTCGCGCGATGAAATGCAGCGGCTGAGGATGTTCGAAGATGCCTATCTCCTGTCGCTCCATTCGCGACAGGGGCGGTTCGATTTTCGCTTTTTCAACAAACCCTTGCATCCGCGAATAGAGCGAATGCAGACTCATGAACGCACTCCGTTCCGGCGACATTCGACGTCTCCCCAAGGCAGCGTGTGGAGAACGATGATTTTAATATACATCGGAAGTGCGACTTATCAAGTTGCTTCACGATCTGAACGATTTATCCGGGCCGCGTTGCGGGAGACAGGCCGCGGGATCGGCGAGAAAAGGCCTCAGCGTGTCAGGCTTGCGAACAGGGCGGGCAACTTTTCGGGAAGCCGGGCGACCTGGTCCATGATGGTGTAGTTGTTGATACCGAAGATCCGTTTGACATAGCTGTCGGCTTCCGGATCGAGCGTCAGGCAATAGGTAAGCACCCCTTTCGCCTGTAATTCCTCCACCGCTTTCTTGGTGTCATGGCGCAGGTGCTGCGGGTCGCGCTCGTCGATATCGGCGGGGGCGCCATCGGTCACCAGCAGGATCAGCTTGCGCTGCTGGGGCTGTTTCGAGAGCCCGGCCCCGGCATGTCGGAGCGCCGCGCCCATGCGGGTCGAGAGCCCCCCCTTCATCCCGTCGAGCCGCGCCTTGGCCTCGTCGTCGAAGCGCTGGTTGAAGTCCTTGAAGCGATAGTAATGCACGTCATGCCGCCCGTCGGAGGCGAAACCGTGGATCGCGAATGGGTCGCCGATGCCCGACATGGCCGTGGCCACGAGCGTCGCGGCTTCCCGGGTCAACTCCAGCACGGTCTTGTCGCTGCCCGGGGCGGCGTCGTTCGTGCTCTCGGAGAGGTCCAGCAGGAGCGTGACGGCAAGGTCGCGGGAGTTGATCACGTTGCGCATGGTGATGCGCGGGTTGGGCTGCTTGCCCATGCGAATCGCGATCATTGCGTCCACGGCGGCGTTGAGGTCGATCTCGTCGCCATCTTCCATGTTGCGTACCCGTTGCACGCCCGCCGGCGTCAGCATGTCGATGATCTGGCGGATGCGATGCGCGACGGGCCGGTGCTCGGCGAGGATCGCCTCGACATTGCCCGCATCGCCCTTGCTCGCGCGACGTTCATAGACCGTGGCCCAATCCGGCCGGTGCAACTGCACCTGGTAGTCCCACTCGTGGTAGTGGAAGGGGGCCGAGATCGGCTCCTTGCCCCACATGTCGTTGAAGCTGGTCGTCGCTTCGCCGGCATCCTCGTAGGGCATGAACTCGTCCTTGCAGACCCAGATCTCCTGCGCATCGTCGCCGGCCAGTTCGGCATCGACCTCATGGGCCATCTCCATCACGGAGACATATTTGCGGACCTGCCGCTGGCTGGCCGGGATGTACTCGGCGCCGTGCGAGGCCCAGTCGAACTCCTCGAACTCCCAGACGAAACGGTTGTCGTCGCGATAGGGGATACGGATGGCGTTGAGAATGCGCAGGCTCGGTACATCGCGGTTGGCAGCGAAAATGTGGAACAACTCCAGTCCCAGGTGCGAGGACAGGTTATTGTCATCGGAGCGGGCGGAGAGTTCTTCATGGAACTTCGCCCCGAGCGCGTCGAGCGCCTCCCGCCCGGTCACCGCTTTAGGATCGTTCAGCAGGGCCGTGAACTTCTCCAGCCATTCGATGGTTTCATGTTCCACGCGCTTCTCATGCGGGCGCTTGAGCAACCGCCCCCAGAGCTTGGCCAAGCCCGGAAAGTCCCGCGCCGCCAGCCATTCCACCCGCGCATCCTCGATCAGGCCGATGAAGAACATCTGCGCCGGCGTCAGTTGCTCGGCGGAGATCGGCACAGAGGTGTATTGCATATGCGCGGCCTGATGCGCGGCCATGGCGCGGTAAAGCTCGGTCCCGGTCACGTCGCCCAGGTCGTCCAGCGCATCCGGCAGATGCATGACGTGGTGCTCGATATAGGGGCGGAACCCCTCGTGATCGGCGGCTGTCGGGCGCAGGAAGAAGTCGCGCCCCCAGAGCGCGCGCAGGTAGAAATTCAGCTTCCGCTGGCTGTCGATGAAGAGCGTTCCGCGCCGCTCCTGCTGCAGCATCTTGCGGGAATCGGCGCTTTCCAGCGCGAAGTAGCGGGTCAGGTTGGGCAGGTCGCGGCGATAGGCTTCCGCCCCGAAATTGGACCAGCGGCGCAGGCCCGAAAGGGTAAGCTTGGACAGAAGCTCGTCGATATTGGAGAGCATGGGCCGCAACCCGCGCGCCGCCTTGGCCGAGAGCGAATGGATCAGCGCGAGGTAGCCACGCAGCAACTCCGGATCGCCCAGACGGCGCGCGGCGGTGGGCAGCGAGGAGAACAGCAGCGCGATCACTTCGCCCGAGGTCATCGAGCTGAGTTTCATCGCTGCCGACAGGCAGTCGCGGATCACGTCCTCGCCGCATTCCTTGACGACGAGTGGCATGTTCTCCAGCCAGGCGAAAACGAGGTCATAGCCGCGCCCGAGATTGGTGAGCCCCCGCGCGCCCTCCATGTAATCGGACAGGCCCGCCGGGCTCATCACCCGCGCCGCATCGTGAAAGACCGGCTCGATCGTCTCGGTCAGTTCGGGCGGCGCCTTGGCGAAGCAATCGCGATATTCGTCGAGGGTGATGGTCATGGCCTATGCCTCAGACGAAGAAGGTTTCCACGGCGGCCTGCAGCGTCTGGCGCATGTCCGGATCGTCGGTCAGCGGTGTGACCAGCGTCATCTGGCAGGCGGCGACAGGCTCCACGCCTTCGGCGATCATCTGGCCGGCATAGACGAGCAACCGGGTCGAGATCCCCTCGTCGAGCCCGTGCCCCTTGAGGTTGCGGGTGCGGTGGGCAACTTGCACCAGCTTGCCGGCGGTCTCGCTATCGACCCCGGTTTCCCTTGCCACGATCTCTGCTTCCAGTTCCGCTTCCGGATAGTCGAAATCCAGCGCCGCGAAGCGTTGCTTCGTGGACTGCTTCAGGTCCTTCATCAGCGACTGGTAGCCGGGGTTGTAGCTGATCACGAGCTGGAAATCCGGATGCGCTTCGAGCAACTCGCCCTTCTTGTCGAGCGGCAACTGGCGGCGGTGATCGGTGAGCGGGTGGATGACGACGGTCGTGTCCTGCCGCGCCTCGACCACCTCGTCGAGGTAGCAGATCGCCCCGATCCGCGCGGCGGTGGTGAGCGGGCCGTCCTGCCAGACGGTGCCATCCTTGTCGAGCAAGTAGCGCCCGACCAGATCGGAGGCCGTCATGTCCTCGTTGCAGGCCACCGTGATCAGTGGCCGGCCAAGTTTCCATGCCATGTATTCGACGAAACGGGACTTCCCACAGCCCGTAGGCCCCTTGAGCATCACCGGCATCCGGCGGGCATAGGCGGCTTCATAAAGCGCGTCTTCGCCGGCGGTCACCCGGTAGAAGGGTTCGGCGCCGACACGGTACTGTTCGATGTTCTGGACGTTCATGTTCGCTCCCCCGAATTGCCCCCGGCCGGTGGTAACGGGCCAGGGGCTTGATGCGATCAGACCGGCTTGCCGCGATAGACGACCATTTCCGCGCCCTTGGACTGCTTGTAATTGTCGAAACCGACCAGCCGGACATGGTTGGCGGGATGCGCCTTGTGGCAGGCCTCGGCCTCGGCCAGGATCAGGTCCACGTCGGTCTCGCCGAACATCGGCAGCTTCCACATGTACCAGTAATGGCCGAAGGCGTTTTCGGGCTCTGTATGTTCGATGGCGGGGTTCCACCCCTTGGAAACGATGTATTCCACCTGCTTGCGGATGCTCGCGGCATCCATTTCCGGTAGGTAGGAGAAGGTTTCGAACTTGCGGCTGCTGACGTCGGAGAGCGACGATTGATAGTCTTGCATGGCGCTCATTTTGGGGTCCTTTCGAATGTCTGGTCTGGCCGGCCCGCAAGTGGGGCCGGCGGGAATGTCGGCAAGATCAGCGGTGCTGGACGTCGAGCTTGTCGACCGTGTCGAACTCGAACTTGATCTCTTTCCAGGTCTCCATCGCGGTGGCGAGTTCGGGGCTGGATTTGGCTGCAGCGGTCAGGATGTCCTTGCCTTCCTTCTCCAGCTCGCGGCCCTCGTTGCGGGCCTGAACGCAGGCCTCGACCGCCACGCGGTTGGCCGCGGCACCCGCCGCATTGCCCCATGGGTGGCCCAGCGTGCCGCCGCCGAACTGGAGCACGGCATCATCGCCGAAAATGTTGACCAGCGCCGGCATGTGCCAGACATGGATGCCGCCCGAGGCCACGGCGAAGGCGCCGGGCATGGAGCCCCAGTCTTGGTCGAAGAAGATGCCGCGGGAGCGGTCTTCCTTGATGCACTTCTCCCGTAGCAGATCGATCCAGCCCAGCGTCGAGGCACGATCCCCTTCCAGTTTGCCGACCACGGTGCCGGTGTGCAGGTGATCGCCACCCGACAGGCGCAGCATCTTGGTCAGCACGCGGAAATGGATGCCGTGGTTCGGGTTGCGGTCCAGAACGGCGTGCATGGCGCGGTGGATATGCAGCAGCATTCCGTTGTCGCGGCACCAGTTGGCAAGCCCCGTGTTGGCCGTGAAACCGCCGGTCAGGTAGTCATGCATGATGATCGGCGCGCCGAGTTCCTTGGCATATTCGGCCCGCTTGTACATCTCCTCCGGGGTCGGCGCGGTAACGTTCAGGTAGTGGCCCTTGCGCTCGCCCGTTTCGGCCTCCGCCTTGTGGATCGCTTCCATCACGAAGTCGAACCGCTGGCGCCAGCGCATGAAGGGCTGGGAGTTGACGTTCTCGTCATCCTTGGTGAAATCCAGTCCGCCACGCAGACCCTCATAGCAGGCACGCCCGTAATTCTTGGCAGAAAGGCCGAGCTTGGGCTTGATCGTGCAGCCGAGCAGCGGGCGGCCATACTTGTTCATGATATCCCGCTCGACCTGAATGCCGTGGGGCGGGCCGCCGCAGGTCATGACATAGGCGATGGGGATGCGCACATCCTCCAGCCGCAAAGCGCGGACAGCCTTGAAGCCGAAGACATTGCCAACCAGCGAGGTCATGACGTTGACGACCGAGCCTTCCTCGAACAGGTCGATCGGGTAGGCGATGAAGGCATAGAAAGCCTCGTCGCTGCCCGGCACGTCCTCGATGGCGTAGGCGCGGCCCTTGTAGTGGTCGAGATCGGTCAGCAGGTCGGTCCAGACGGTGGTCCAGGTGCCGGTCGAGCTTTCGGCGGCGACGGCGGCAGCGGCCTCCTCGCGCGGCACGCCCTCCTGCGGGATGATCTTGAAGCAGGCCAGGAAATCGGTGTCGCGGGGCGTGTATTCCGGCGTCCAGTAGGTCTCCCGGTATTCCTTCACGCCAGCACTGTAGGATTTCACTCCATCTTTCGGCATCTCGATATTCCCTCCCTGTATTCGAGTGTTGAAATCAGGGTAGTTGACCGGAATGCTAAGTAAAATTAGATTGTTTTTATCTATATCATAGAGAAACACGTATGTTTAAGCTTGTCCCGCCGACTTTCCAACAGATGCGCCTGTTCGAGGCCGTTGCGCGGCACGGATCGGTCACCCGTGCCGCCGAGGAGGTGCATCTCGCCCAGCCATCGGTTTCCATGCAGGTGAAGGCGCTCGAGGAGAAGCTCGGCCTGCCGTTGACGGACAAGGTCGGGCGTGCACTGTTCCTGACCCCGGCGGGGGAGGAAGTGGCGGCGGCCTCGCGCGACATCCTCGCGCGGCTCACCGAGATGCAGGCCAGCTTGGAGGATATGCACCGGGAAATCGCCGGGCCGCTCTCCATTTCAGCCGTTTCCACGGCGAAATACCTGCTGCCGCAGCTCCTGGGGCAGTTCAAGCGACGCCATCCGCGCGTGGAGCCGCGCATGCAGTTCACCAACCGCGAGACGGTTCTGGCGCGGATCGCGGAGAATGCCGATGATCTGTACATTATCGGTCGCCCGGCAGAGGAGGAGACAGTCATCGTCGAGCCCTTCCTCGAGAACAGGATCGTCTTCATCGCCGCGGCGAGCCATCCGCTGGCAGGTGTGCGGGGAATTTCCGCGGAACGGATCGCGGCGGAGAACGTGATCCAGCGCGAACGCGGATCGGGCACGCGGCTTGCGGTCGAGCGGGTTTTTCGGGAGGCCGGTGTGGAGCTTTCCGCGCATATGGAATTCGACGACGTCGAAGCGATCAAGCAGGGCGTGGTATCCGGGCTGGGCGTGGCCTACCTGTCGCTCCATTCGCTGCGTCTGGAGCTCGCGGCGGGCGAAGTCGTGGTGCTCGACGTTGCGGGGTTTCCGCTGGAACGGCGGTGGTATGCCGGGCGGCGCAAGGGGCGGAGGTTGAGCAACGCGGCGCAGGCCTTCCTGGAATACATCCTGCAGGAAGGCGATCTCGCCGCGCCTGCATAGCGAAACGCTTCAGGCGGATGTCCTGGCGGGCTGGTTGCTCGCGGCCACGACATCACGCAGGAAATCCGGCAAATCCGCCGATTGGTAACTGTCTGCCCGCCATTGTGCCTCGGAGAAATCCTCTGCCCCGGTGAAGGAGGAAGGAACCGCAAGGGTCGCAATCCCGGCGCCTTGTGCCGAGAGGAGGCCATTTCGGCTGTCCTCCAAGGCAACGGCCTGTTCCGGCGCAATCCGCAACCGTTCCAAAGCAAGCGTGTAGACATCCGGCGCCGGCTTCTTGCGGGACACCTCGTCGCCGGCGGCGATTACTTCGAACAGCGCTTCTGCCGGTTGGCCCCAACACGCCGCGCAGAGTGAATCCACGTTGGGACGGTTCGTCGTGGTGGCTATGGCCAGCCGCAAGCCGGAGCGGCGAGCGCCCGCCACCAACTCGCGAACGCCCGGGCGCAGCGCCAGCCCGCCAGCGGCGATCATCCCGGCATAGCGTTCGGTCTTTGCCGCATGCAGTTCGGCGATCTCAGCATCGGTGGGACGCGCCGCGCCGATCTCCTGCCGGTAGCTGCGCATCCGCTCCTTGCCGCCGGTCGTCCGCAGCAGGCGGGTGTAATCCTCCGGCGACCACTGCCAGCCAAGGCCGGATGCGGCGAAGGTTGCATTGAAGGCCTGCCGGTGAACTTCCTCGGTCTCGGCCAACGTTCCGTCCACGTCGAATATCAGCGCGCGCAACATCACGCGGCCCGCCGTAGCATGGCCTCGACCAGGCCGGGCAAGAACGGATAGCGGGAGAATGTCGCCGTATAAGGCAGGGCGCTCATCCTGACCTTGCTATAGCCCTCGGTGAAGAAGACGAAGGGGATGCCGGCCCGCTTCGCGGTTTCGCCATCGATCTCGCTGTCGCCGATGAAAAACGCGGGCCCGTCTCCCATGCTGTCCAGCGTGTGCAGGAGCGGTGCGGGGTCGGGCTTGTGCACCGGCAGGCTGTCACCGGCGGTGATGGCATCGAAGTAGGTGTCGATCTCCAGATGCCGCAGCAGCGCCATACAGGGGCCCAGCGGTTTGTTGGTACACAGGCCAAGGCTGTGACCGGATTCCTTCAGCCGCGACAGGATCTCGATGGCACCGGGATAGGGCTGGGTGTGTTCGACGGCGTTTTCGTAGAGCGCCATGAAACTGGCGAGCAGGCGGGGCTGTTCGCTGTCGGGTATACCGCGCCGGGCGCGCATCTTGCGGACGAAGACGGCGGTGCCCTCGCCGATGAAGTCACGGGCCTCGTCGAGAGAAATCGGGGCAAAGCCTTCGCCCGACAGCACCTGGTTTGCGACTGCCTGCAGGTCGGGGGCACTGTCGACGAGCGTTCCGTCGAGATCGAAGACGAGCCGGGCCATCAGGCGACCTTGCCGATCGACTGGGCGGAGTCGCGAATGGTGCGGATGTTCTCGCCATAGGCAGCGGGATTATCCACCGAGCCTCCCCGAAATACCGCCGAACCAGCGACCAGCACATCCGCCCCGGCAGCGGTGACGAAGGGGGCGGTTACCGGATCGACTCCACCGTCAATCTCGATATGGATCGGACGGTCACCGATCATCGCGCGCAGGGCGCGGATCTTGGCCGTCATGTCGAGGAATTTCTGCCCGCCGAAGCCGGGATTGACCGTCATGACACATACCAGGTCGGTCAGATCCAGAAGGTGTTCCACCGCCTCGGCAGGCGTGCCGGGATTCAGCGCCACCCCGGCCTTCATGCCAGCGGCCCGGATGGCCTGCAGGGTGCGGTGGGTGTGGGGTCCCGCTTCGACATGCGCGGTCAGGATATCGGCGCCCGCTTCTGCATAGGCGTCGATATAGGGATCGACCGGCGCGATCATGAGATGCACGTCCATGACCGTTGTCACATGCGGGCGGAAGGCTTTCACCGCCGGCGGGCCGAAGGTGAGATTGGGGACGAAATGGCCATCCATCACGTCCACGTGCACCCAGTCGCAACCCTGCGCCTCGATGGCGCGGATCTCGGCGCCGAAATTGGCGAAATCTGCGGAGAGGATTGACGGGGCGATCTTGATGGAACGGTCGAAGGACATGGAGATCTCCTGCCTGTGGTTAGGTTGCGAGTGAGTATTTTGGCCAAGAAGAATGGCAGGCCGCGCGCCGGGGGGCGGCCTGCGTGTCTGTTCAGGCGGCGCGGGCCGTTGCGGGATGCGGATCGAGCGCGCCAGCGGCATAGCGGGCGGCCATGTCATCCATCGGGATGATGCGGATCCGGCTGGCACGTCCCGCGGTGCCGAAACGTTCGAAACGGTCGCGGCAAAGCTCCTGCATGGCGTCCCGGGCGGGCTTGAGGAATTTGCGCGGGTCGAACTCGCTGGGGTTCTCCTGCGCGACCCGGCGGAACTGCGCGGTCATTGCCATCCGGCAGTCGGTATCGATATTCACCTTGCGCACGCCGTGGCGGATTCCGCGTTCGATCTCCTCGACAGGCACGCCGTAGGTCTGGGGCATCTCGCCGCCATGGGCGTTGATGATGTCCTGCATTTCCTGCGGCACCGAGGAGGAGCCGTGCATAACGAGGTGCGTGTCCGGCAGGCGGGCGTGGATAGCCTCGATCACGTCCATGGCGAGGATGTCGCCGGTGGGCTTGCGCGAGAACTTGTAGGCGCCGTGCGAGGTGCCGCAGGCGATGGCCAGCGCGTCGACCTTGGTATGGGCGACGAAATCCGCGGCTTGATCGGGGTCCGTCAACAGCATGTCGTGGCTGAGCTTGCCCTCGGCGCCGTGGCCGTCTTCGGCCGCGCTCTCGCCGGTCTCCAGCGAGCCGAGAACCCCCAGTTCGCCTTCGACCGAGGCACCCACCCAATGGGCCATGCGCGAGACACGTTCGGTGATGGTCACGTTGTAGTCATAGGAGGCGGGCGTCTTGCCATCGGCTTCGAGAGAGCCGTCCATCATCACGCTGGTGAAGCCATGCGAGATGGCGGTCATGCAGGTGGCCTCGTTATTGCCGTGGTCCTGGTGCATGCAGAGCGGGATGTTGGGATAGATCTTGGCCAGCGCCTCGACCATCTTGGCCAGCATGATGTCGGTGGCATAGCCGCGCGCGCCGCGCGAGACCTGCATGATCACCGGGGCGTCCACCTCCTTGGCCGCCTCCATGATCGCCTGTCCCTGTTCCATGTTGTTGATGTTGAAGGCCGGCACGCCGTAGCCATGCTCGGCGGCGTGATCCAGCAGCTGCCGGAGCGTGATCAGTGCCATTTTCAGTTTCTCCCCATGAGTTTCAGTGCGCTGTCGATGATCGCCTCGGTGGTAATGCCGAAGTGGCGATAGAGGGCCGGGGCCGGGGCCGAGGCGCCGAAGCCGGTCATTCCGATGAAGCCGTCATTGCGTTCGAGCATGATTTCCCAGCCTTGGCGGATGGCGGCCTCGATGCCGACGCGCGGGGCAGTGCCGCGCACGGCGAGCCGGTAGGCCGGTGACTGGGTGGCGAAGAGCTCGAAGCAAGGGGCCGAGACGACGGCGGCGCGAATGCCCTTCTCGGCCAACCTCATGGCGGCATCGAGCGCCAGTTCCACCTCGGAGCCGGTCGCGATCAAGGTCACGTCCCGCGCCGCTGCGGTTTCCATCAGCACATAGGCGCCGCGGGCTGTCAGGTTGGCGTCGTGGTGGCGCGTGCGCAGGGTCGGAAGCCCCTGCCGCGACAGGCAGAGCGCCGTTGGCGTGCTCTCGGAACTGGCGGCGATTTCCCACGCCTCTGCCGTCTCCACTGCATCAGCGGGGCGGATCACGTTCAGGTTCGGCATGGCGCGCAGCGAGGCGATGGTCTCGACCGGCTGGTGGGTCGGGCCGTCCTCGCCCAATCCGATGGAGTCATGGGTCAGCACATAGGTGACGGGCTGTTCCATCAGTGCCGAGAGGCGGATCGCGGGCCGGCAGTAGTCGGCAAAGACGAGGAAGGTTCCGCCATAGGGGACAAAGCCGCCATGCAGCGAGATCCCGTTCATGATCGCGGCCATGGCATGTTCGCGCACGCCATAGTGGATGTAATCGCCCGAGAAATCGCCGGACGTGACCGGACGCATCTCGCTGGTTCGGGTATTGTTGGAACCGGTCAGGTCGGCCGAGCCGCCAACCGTGTTGGGCAGGGTGCCGTTCACGATCTCCAGCGCCATTTCCGACGCCTTCCGGGTGGCGACCTTGGGCGCGTCCTTGGAGAGCCGGTGCTTGTAATTGCCCATCGCCGCGGACAGCGCTTCGGTGTCGGGGCGGGCGAGGGACTGCTGGAAGCCGTCAGCTCTTGGCGAGGCGGCCAGCCGCTTTTTCCAGGCCGCGCGCGCGTCGCCGCCACGGCGGGCCACCTCGCGCCAGGCATCCTGCACAGCGCTCGGGATCTCGAAGGGGGCATGCGGCCAGCCGAGCACCTCGCGGGCGGCGGCGATTTCCTCTGCCCCGAGCGGTGCGCCATGAGTGGCCGCCGTGCCCTGCTTGTTGGGGGCGCCGAAGCCGATGATGGTCTTGCAGGCGATCATCGAGGGGCGCGGATCGGCCCGTGCGGCTTCGATGGCGGCGGCAATCGCCTCCTTGTCATGCCCGTCCACGGCCTCCACATGCCAGCCGGCGGCGGTAAAGCGGGCAGCCTGGTTTGTCGAGGTCGAGACGTCGGTGGAACCGTCGATGGTAATGGAGTTGTCGTCCCAGAAGAGGATCAGGCGTCCGAGGCCCATATGGCCGGCAAAGTCGATGGCTTCGTGGCTGATGCCCTCCATCAGGCAACCATCGCCCGCCAGCACGTAGGTCCAGTGATCCACCAGATCGTCGCCAAAGCGGGCATTGTGCATCCGCTCGGCCAGCGCCATCCCGACAGCGGTCGTGACGCCCTGGCCGAGCGGGCCGGTGGTGGTCTCGATCCCCTTGGCATGGCCGAATTCGGGGTGGCCGGCGGTGCGGGATCCGAGCTGGCGGAAATTCCTGAGCTGCGCGATATCCATGTCGTCATAACCGAGCAGGTGGTTGATCGCGTAGACCAGCATCGAGCCATGGCCGGCGCTCATCACGAAACGGTCACGGTCGGGCCATAGATGGTCCTTCGGGTCGACATTCAGGAAGCGGTTGAAGAGCACGGTGGCCACGTCGGCCAGACCCATCGGCGCGCCGGGATGGCCGGAATCGGCGGCCTGCACGGCGTCCATGGCGAGCGCGCGGATGGCATTGGACATAAGATCTTCGGTGGCTGTCGCAACAGCGGTCTCGATATTCATTTCTGTGGGCTCCTCAGGCGCGGCGGGCTTCGTGGACGAGGCGTTCGACCATCGGGGTAAAGATCAGCTGCATGGCGAGATCCATCTTGCCCCCCGGGATGACGATGGAATTGGCGCGGCTCATCCAGCTGCCCCCGATCATCGAGGTGAGATAGGAGAAATCGATCCCACGCGGATTCTTGAAGCGGATCACGACGAGGCTCTCGTCCGGCGTCGGAATCCAGCGGGCGATGAAGGGGTTGGAGGTGTCCACTACCGGCACGCGCTGGAAATTGACGTCCGTTTCGGTGAATTGCGGCGTGATGCAATGCACATAGGCATGCATCCGGCGCAGGATCACATCCGTCACGGCCTCGGTTGAATAGCCCCGGCTGTCGCGGTCGCGGTGGATCTTCTGGATCCATTCGAGATTGATCACAGGCACGACGCCGATCTTCAGATCGGCCAGCTTCGGCAGGTTCACCTCGTCATTGGCAACCGCCCCGTGCAGCCCCTCGTAGAACAGCAGGTCGCTGTCATTGGCGAATTCGGCCCATTCGGTAAACTCGCCGGGCGGTACGCCATAGCGCTCGGCCTCCTTGTCGTCATGCACGTAGTGGCGGGTGCGCCCTTTGCCCGTTTCGCCATATTCGCGAAAGACGCGCTCCAGCTCGCCCAACTCATTGGCCTCGTAGCTGAAATGGCTGAAGGTCGGGTCTCCGGCATCGTAGCGTTTCTGTAGCTCGGCCTTCATCTCGGCGCGGTTGAACCGGTGAAAGGCGTCGCCCTCGATCGAGACGGCCTTGATGCCTTCGCGGCGAAAGATCTGGTCGAAGGTGTGCTTGACCGTGGAGGTGCCCGCCCCGGAGGAGCCGGTCACCGAGATGATTGGATGCTTCTTGCTCATTGGGCGATTGCTCCCTTGGGCGATACGGATGTGAGTGTTGGAACGGGGTCAGAGGCGGAACAGGCCGCGTTGGCCGAAGAGCGCCGAGACTTCGTGGTCGGGCAGGTCGTGATAGGCGGTGACGCGCTCGACCTTTTCGCTGTTGCCGAAAACGAATGGCGTGCGGGCATGCAGCTCACTGGCCTTCTGGGCCATGATCGCGTCGCAGCCATCGGTGGCAGCCCCGCCCGCCTGTTCGATCAGGAACGCGATCGGCGCGCATTCATAAACCATGCGCAGGCGACCGCGTTCGTAGCCCTTGCGGTTATCGGTCGGGTAAAGAAAGATACCGCCCCGGCTCAGGATGCGGTGGGTTTCGGCCACGAGCGAGGCCACCCAACGCATGTTGAAATTCTTGCCGCGCGGGCCCTCTATCCCGGCCAGGCAATCGTCGATATAGGCGCGGATGGGCTTGGACCAGTGGCGGTAATTCGAGGCGTTGATGGCAAACTCGCTGGAACCTTCGGGAATGGTCTTGGCCGCGTCGAGCAGGCGGAACCTGTCGCTTTCAGGGTCCAGCACATATTGCTGCACGCCCTTGCCAAAGGTCAGCATCATCTGGCTCTGGGGGCCGTAGATCACGTAGCCCGCGGCGATCTGTTCGCTGGCCGGCCGTAACACGCTCGCATTGGCGTCGTCCTTGGCCTCGTAGATCGAGAAGATCGTGCCGATGGAGACGTTCACGTCGATATTCGAGGAGCCGTCCAGCGGGTCGATGGCGACCACGTAGCGCCCGTCCGGGTCCATCGCTTCGACATGGTCGCGCTCCTCGGAGGCATACCAACGCACGCCCGTTCCCGTCAGCGCTGTCGCAAAGGCCTCGTCGGCCAGCACGTCCAGCGCCTTTTGTGCATCGCCATCGGTGTTCTCGCCCACCTCGTGGCCGAGGGACTGGCCGAGCGCGCCGCGCCGGATCGTAAAGGACAGGTTCCGCGCCACCCGCGCCAACGCATCAAGAGGCGCGCGCAGATCTTCCGGGACCTGGGTCGTGTCGATTGAACTGGCTATCTCCAACATCGCGGCCTCCCCTCCAACGTTTCAGGAACAGCTTTCATATTCAATTTTTTGAGTTATAAGTGAATTTAAAAGATCAGAAGTAACGTTTCAAAAAATATAATGCACCGCCTGAACGCCCTGACTTTCAAACAACTGCGTGCCCTGCGCGCGGTAACCGAGTTGCGCTCTATCAGCAGGGCCGCCGAAGAACTTGGCCTGACTCCGCCCGCGGTTCACAGCCAACTCAAGGCGCTGGAAGAGAATTTTACCTGCGCCATGCTGCACAGGACGGGGCCGGAAGCCTTTGCGCCCACACCGGAAGGGGCGGCGTTGCTCGTTGCTTTCGACAAGGCGGACGCAAGCCTTCGGCAGGCCGTGTACATGATCGAGGCGCTCCGCAGCGGCAAGGCGGGCACGGTTGTTTTGGGCGTGGTCAGCACGGCGAAGTATTTCGCCCCGGAACTGGTTGCGCGGTTGAAGCGGGAACTGCCCGAGGTCGATGTCAAGCTGAAGGTGGGCAACCGCGGGGAGATCCTGTCGGGCCTCGAAGACCGGGCCTTCGACCTTGCCCTGATGGGGCGGCCGCCCCGCAACCCGCCGGTTTCGGCCACGGCGATTGGCCCGAACCCGCATCTTCTCGTTGCTGCCGCCGATCATCCGCTGGCCGGGCGCGAGAGTGTTTCGGCCGAGGAGATCCTGGCTGAGCCCTTTCTTGCGCGCGAATACGGCTCGGGAACGCGGGTGCTCAGCGAACGGTTCCTGTATGGCCTCGATGCCGGCGATCCGGCGGAAGTGATCGAGATGTCGTCCAACGAGACCATCAAGCAATCGGTGATCGCGGGGCTCGGAATTGCGATCCTTTCCCAGCATACGATTACCGAGGAGCTGCATTCGGGGCGGCTGGTGGCCCTGCGCACGCCGAATATGCCCATCGTGCGCAAATGGTTCCTGCTCTACCCGGCCGACCGGCCGCCTTCGGGGGCTGCGGGCGAGGTCCATGACCGGATCCTGGCGTTGGTTGAACCGATCTTCGCGCGCACGCTCAGTTGAGGGGCGCCGCCGGTCCGCACGCTTGAGAATGCGATGCGACCTGCTAGCATCGGCCTGCCGCGCCGAGGAGGCCGCGCGGCGCACAAGGGGGAGGCGCATCGATGATCATTGCTCTGGTTCAGATTCCGCTCGACGGACCCCGACGGACACGGGAGGTAGTGATCGCCCAATCGCTCGAGTCCACGAAGATTTTTCACGAGGTGAAGGGGCTGCGCCGCAAATATTACCTCGACAGCGAGGCCGGCGGCGGCGGGGTCTACGAGTTTGCCACCCGCGCGGATGCCGAAGCGTGGTTCAACGAAGGCTGGGCAGACTGGATGGAGGGACGTTTCGGCGTGCGTCCGGTGCTGACCCTTTTCGACAACCCGGTCGTGCTCGACAACGTGGCCGGCGAGGTCAGGGTGGACGGCAAGCCGGTTACGCCGCCTTGGGGTGCGACGTGATAGCTGGCCGAACCGCTTCCACCCGCGGAAATGCGGGCGGAAGCGGCAGGTTTTCCCAGACCGCATGCACGGTCCGGGCGAGGGAAGCGAGAGATCAGACGGTGACGAGAATATTCCGGAAGGACCACGGGTTCTGCCGGTCCAGTTCCTCGGGGAACAGCGAAAGCCTGTCCTTGAGCGGCGTCCAGTCGGTGAAATAGCCCTTTACCGGCCCGAGATAGGGCAGTTGCACCCCGAGGCAGAAGCGGAAGTCCATCTCGTCGGTTTCGACGATGCCGGCCTTCGGGTTGGCGAGCGCCCAGGCCATTCCGGCCAGCACCGCCGAAGTGACCTGCAGGCCGGTCGCGTTCTGCTGCGGTGCAAGCGCCCGGGTTTCGCCGATGGAAAGCTGCGAGCCGTACCAGTAGGCATTCCGGCGGTGGCCATAAAGCAGCACGCCAAGCTCATCGACGCCATCGACGATGTTGCTCTCGTCGAGAACCTGCATCTCCGGCTGCGCGGTGCCACCATTGCCGAACATCTCGTGCAACGACAATACGGCGAGGTTGGCGGGGTGATAGGCGTAGTGACAGGTCGGCCGATAGGCGACAGCGCCCTCGGCATCCCGGACCGTGAAAAAATCCGCTATCGAGATCGACTCGTTATGGGTCACCAGAAAGCCGTATTGCGGCCCCGGGGTCGGGCACCAGCTGCGCACGCGGGTCGCGGCGCCGGGCTGTTCGAGATAGATCGCCGCCTGGCAGCCTTCCTCATAGCCCTTCGCATTGGCGGGCATCCAGGTCTCGCTGGTGCCCCAACCGAGCTCGGCCGGCTGCAACCCCTCCGAGATGAAACCCTCGACCGACCAGGTGTTGACGAAGACATTCGACGGTTTGGGCGCGTCGGAGCGCTGCGTATCGCGCTCCGCGATGTGGATGCCTTTCACGCCGACGCGCTGCATGAGCCGCGCCCAGCCATCGCGGTCATTCGCGGCGGGCTCGTCGATATCGGCACCGACGGCTTCGGCAACGTCCAGAAGCGCCTGCTTGACGAACCACGACACCATGCCCGGATTCGCGCCGCAGCAGGACACCGCCGTCGTGCCGCCGGGATTGGCCGCCTTTTCCGCCCGGACGGTTTCACGCAGGGCGTAGTTGGTGCGCGCGGCATTCCCGGCCGTCTCGTCGAAATAAAAGCCCGGCCAGGGCTCAATCACGGTGTCGATATAGAGCACGCCAAGTTCACGACAGAGTTTCATCAGGTCGAGCGAAGAGGTGTCCACCGAGAGGTTCACGCAGAATCCCTGCCCCTCGCCCGCTGTAAGGTAGGGCGCGAGCAACTCGCGATAGTTGCGGCGCGTTAGCTCCGCCTTTACGAAGCGGTAGCCGCGATTCTCGACCAGGGCACGGTCCTTGTCCACGGGATCGATCACGACCAGCCGTTTGGGGTCGAAATTAAAATGGCGTTCGATCAAGGGCAATGTGCCGCGACCGATGGAGCCAAAACCGATCATCACCACGGGGCCGGTAATCGTGCCATGGTTGGGGTATGTCTTCTCTGTCATCCGTTGCTGTGGCCACTGGCAAAGCCGGGCCGCTCCTTTCTGTCGAGTGTGGTTTCCATCAGGCGGCCCGGGACGCGGTTGCGCGCTCGGGGACAGCCTGTGTGATGCTTGGGCCGCAGGGGCGCAGAACCCCGTGGGCATGATCGAGCGCGCCCGGCTCCAGTGGCAGACCCAGCAGCCGGTGGCGTTCGAACGGACCGGGCATATGCAGCCGGCGCGCGTGGCGGGCATGAAAGCCGAAACGCTCGTAATAGGGCGGGTCGCCCACCAGGACGATGGCGCGACAATCCTGCATGCGCAGCGTCGCCAGGGCCGAGAGCATGAGCGCGGCGCCCACGCCGAACCCCTGCTGCGCCGGGTCGACGGCGAGCGGGCCGAGCATAACGGCCCTGCTGAGGCCACCGGCCCGCACATGCCAAAGCCGTACCGTGCCCACGAGGCCGCCGGGCATCTCGGCGACAAGGGACAGCGCGGGCAGACGCCCTTCGCGCAGCCGTTCAGAGCTGCGCGAGAAGCGAATTGCGCCCATCGTGGTGTCCAGCAGCGCCTCGCGCGCCGGCGCGTCGGAGGGTTGCTCGGCGCGGATGACGAGTTCCACCGCGGCCGCTCTGGCCGCGAAGTCCCGCGCCATCAAAGGATGACCGATCGCAGCGGCGGGAAGCCGTTGAAGGCCTGCGCCGAATAGGTCGTTGTATAAGCGCCGGTTCCCTCGATCAGGATCTCGTCGCCCACGGTCAGCGTGAGGGGCATCGGGTAGTGGTTCTTTTCGTAGAGCACATCGGCGCTGTCGCAGGTCGGCCCGGCGAGGATACAGGGCGCCATCTCGTCGTGGTCTCGTCGCGAGCGGATCTTGTAGCGGATCGCCTCGTCCATGGTCTCGGCCAGTCCGCCGAACTTGCCGATGTCGAGATAGACCCAGCGGACATCGAACTCGACATCCTTGGTCGAGACCAGCACCACTTCGGCACGAATCGTACCGGCGGAGCCCACCATGCCACGGCCCGGCTCGATGATGGTCAGCGGCAGCGCGTTGCCGAAATGCTTGATCAGCGCGCCGTGGATCGCCTCGCCATAGGCTTCGGTCGCCGGCACGTCGCGCAGGTAGCGCGTCGGGAAGCCGCCGCCAAGATTGACCATCTGCAGGTACACGTTTTGCTGGGCCATTGCGTCGAAGACCCAGGCGGCCTCCGCCAGCGCTTTGTCCCAGGCATCGAGATTGGTCTGCTGCGAGCCGACATGGAAGGACACGCCGTAGGGCTCGAGCCCGAGATCGCGCGCCGTGCCCAGCACGTGCGGCGCCATCGTGGTGGCACAGCCGAACTTGCGCGACAGCGGCCATTCGGCGCCCTCGCCATCACAGAGGATCCGGCAGAAGACCCGCGCGCCGGGGGCTGCGCGCGCCACTTTATCGACCTCGGCCACCGCATCGACGGCGAAGAGGCGAATACCGGCATCGAAGGCACGCGCGATGTCGCGCTCCTTCTTGATGGTGTTGCCAAAGGAGATGCGGTCCGGCGTGGCACCGGCGGCCAGCGCCATCTCGATTTCCTGCATCGAGGCGCAGTCGAAGGAGGAGCCGAGTTTGGCCAGCAGCGACAGGATCTGCGGCGCGGGGTTGGCCTTCACAGCGTAGAAGATGCGCGTGTCCGGCAGCGCATGGGCATAGGACAGGTAGTTTTCGCGCACGACTTCGGTGTCGACGATCAGGCAGGGCTCGTCGAACTGGTTCGCGTTGATGTAATCGGCGATGCGGGCGGACGTCATTGGGGCCTCTCCATCCAGACAAGGGTTTGAACCCGGCCAGCCCCTTCGCGGTGACGCGGGCCGTGGACGCGCCGCGAAACGGATCGAGAAGCCGACCGGACCCGGCGCCGCAGAACTGCGAAACCGGCGCGATCAAGCGCTGTCTTGGATTGGAACGGTAATCCCGTCCGCACGTCCGACAACAAAGGTGTGCCGCTTTGAGGCTGACTTTGGACACCAGCGCAGGCAAAGGGCCCTACCGTCGTTGCTTCAAGGCGCCCGGCGAGACATCCAACCTTCCCGCCTCGATATGCCTGGACATATCGATGTACCGTCGACCTAACCCGCCACCCGCCTGCGTCTTCCGCAGACTTGACCGACTTCGAAGTATCGAGTCGATCCGACGTCTGGACCGTGGGCGCCCACAGGCACGTTCGACCTTGGGCTGAGCGCGCACTTACCGCAATTCCGACGTTTTGCAATACAAAAAGAAAAGCTGCCGCGAAGATTTTCCGCAGGGTGTTCGGACGCATCTTACTGGTGGGGTTTCTGTCCGTGGCCGGAGTTTTTTCGGGTTCGAAAACGGCATGAGCGGCAACCTCGCCGCGGCCCGATGCAGACCTTCTGCGGGCATGTCTGCGTGGCCCGAACGGACAACGGGTACATGGCCAAAACGGATCGGTCAGTGCCCCCTGCGGTGCCGTTTGGGGCTGCCATGTGGGAGCGCCGAGGGGCGGCCTTGGCTGATCAGGGCTCCGGACAGCCGACCGATCGCGTTCCCGAAAAGCGGTCAGCCGGGATGAAACCCTGTCCGCCCTCCTTCCCGGAACGCCTTCGAAATTGGAGCGGCCCGAGCGGCAGCCTAATTCACCGGTTCGAAGTCGCCCGGTTTCCAACTCTTGTCGAACCAAGGCTCAAGCGGGCCGTAGAGCCTAAGCAGGACGTTGAAACCCTTTCCGGGCATTGTCTGAACCCAGTTTGCCTCCTGCCCTTCCGAAGCTGCGGGCCCGAACCAGACGGTAACGGAGCCGTCCGACTCCACTTTCAGTGACTTGTCGGTGCTATCCACGCCCGCCAGCTTTTGCTGCGTTTCGAGTATCGAGCGTGTCTGGTTGTCGTAGACGACAAAGGACCAGAACTCCTTGGCCGGAACCGGGCCGGGCAGCGTAACCTTGTAGGTCTTGCCGCCGTCGAGCACGTCTCCGTTCGCATCTCGAACCAAGGCTGCGTAGGACGAGCCGGAGCCAACCTTCGCCTCCGCCATCGCCGGAGTGATGCCGGTTGCGTAGTAAAAGAACATGGTCCGGGCGTCGAGAAGCCGTTCGGCCCCGTCGAGGAACTCGTAGCTTCCGCCGATGAACGCGGTGAACCACTTGCGGTCCGGATAGAAATAGGCGTCCGGATCGCGGGGATCGAAGAGGAAAGCCCGCGCGGTTGCGTTCCCCACGGCCACCGCATCTGTCAGGATCGCTTTCATCCGGTCGTCGGGCGCGAATTCCTGGCCTTTACGAATGCCGATGGAGGCGAAGAGGCCAACGGTATCGGGATCGACCCAGTCGGCGGGTTCCTTCTGCACGACCTCGTTCAACTCCTCGAAAAAGCTGAAGTCGTTCGCGCTGATCGTGTTGAACTGAACGCCAGAGGTGTTGACGAACTCGGTCTTTGGAGGCTCTTCCGTCCCGGTCGTAGCGGCGTGTTGATAGAGTTTCGTGCCCTGTTTCACGTGGTCTACGGCCGCAGCGACGTCCCCATCCTTCACAAAGGCCCGGAAGAAGAACAGGAGCGTGTTCGTCCGTGGTGTCTGGACAAAATAGCCGTCGGTCGGGGGCGTCCCCTTGTAACCCGGGGGCAGGAAGAGGTACTTGCCGCCTTTGCCGGTATCCGGCCCCGTGAGGCCGACATCGGTTACCCACCGGAAATCCGCGTCGTCCACAGGTCCGAGGACGCCCGACGGCACCTCGAGGACCATCGGCCCTTCGGTCAGATCCAGGCAGGCGAAGCCGTAGACCGTCGTCGTATTCGGGGTGAGGAACAGCGAGTGCGCGTTCATCAGATCCTCGGTGATCCCGACGCCCCCATTGGGTTTGATGCCGATGCTCTCGAGCCCGTTGCACGCGGTCCGGACGGAGGTGGCGGAAATGCCGGTCAGGAAAGTGTCGACGCCTCGCATGAAGTCAAGGTTGTCATAGATGGTCTGCACGGTGTTTGCGTCAGGGGCGCCGTTCTCGAAGGCAAGCGTCCCTATCCGTGTTTTGACGCTGTCGGGGGTCGTGATTTTTGCGGGCACATCCGCCGAGTAGGTTTGAGGTGTCTGAGCGAGCGCCACTGTGCCGAGGAGCGTGAGTACCCCTGCGGCTGCTAAATGCGCGACAGAATGTTTCATCGAAATTCCTCCATAAAGGCATTGCTGGTTGCCTTTAGGGCAGACGTTACGCCGTTTCCTGACGAAAAAGGGATATTCTTCCGCGTCACGTTCGCTCAGGTCGGATGTCAGATCTCGTGCCATGTCATTGGCACCACCCGATGCACCATCGGGCTGGCCTAGGAGAAGGAAAAGACGGTTCAGCGAGAGAGGGGCCCAGTCCCCGGGCGGAACCCTGCGTGGTCCTTGCACAGAAACCAAGCGGTGCCTGTCGAAGGACTGAACGAGTAATCCATGCGCCAACCCCGGCGCTTTCGGCTGTTCCACAGAGGCCTCTGACGGTCTTCGGGAGGTCGCCGCAGTAGTGCGCGTAATCCTGCCGGAGGCGGTTGCTTTTGCCGTAAATAATTGGTTTTTATGTAGTTTATTGGAGTGGCGCCCCCTGCAGGACGCCGACAATCCCCGGAAAACAACAGCTTCCACGATAAACCCTGTGAGCACAGCGGTATTGAAACTCATGAGGAATTTTCAGCGGCGGTAAACTCTCAACCTCGCACGAAGAACCCCGGCGCAGCGAAATCTGCGACCGGGGTTCAGGGGGTATGGGTGTGAGTAATGGGCCCCAATTTGGACACAATAGCACAGATTTATCCGATTTGGAGTCCAAATGGAAACAATCGGCTGACCAAACCGAACCACCCGTGGACCAACGGCCAAGTCGAGCGGATGAACCGCACGATCAAGGACACCACCGTCAAGCGGTACCACTACGATAGCCACGATCAGCTACGCGGCCATCTCGCCGACTTCCTCGATGCCTAAAACTTTGCGCGTCGTCTCAAGACTCTCAGCGGGCTCACGCCGTAAGAATACATATGCAAGATATGGACTTCACAGCAACATCGATTCATCGTCGACCCGATCCACCAGATGCCGGGACTGAACACCTTATGTGTCTGAATCCTGCTAAAGGTTCCCCGTCGCCGCTCCCGGCCAGGACCGGCGACGGGGTGGGATACAGCGCTAAACACCTTGTGGCCTGACCACGTTCCCTAGCAGGCTGATCCCGCCTCTCTTCACCGTCTCGAACAGTTGACGGCGGCCCGTTCTGCGGGACCGCGAAGCATAAGGAAGAGAGAGTGACATGGTAGCTGAGACCACCGTCCTCGGGATAGATGTATCGC
>NZ_FNEK01000030.1 GCF_900099935.1 Aliiruegeria lutimaris
GACAACTACGCCACGCACAAGACGCCCAGGATCAAGGCATGGCTCGCCCGCCGTCCGCACTGGCATGTCCACTTCACGCCCACCTCGGCATCATGGATCAATCAGGTCGAACGCTGGTTCGCTGAATTGACCCGCAAGCAGTTGCAGCGCGGGGTCCATCGTTCGACTGCCGAACTGGAGGCCGACATTGCCGCCTTCATCGAAGCACACAACGAGAACCCCAAACCATACAGATGGGTCAAGTCCGCCGATGAAATCCTCGCATCGGTCAAGCGGTTCTGCCAGCGAACCCAAACCCTATGCGGCGAACTTTAGATTCGGGTGACTAGCGGATCGACCTGTCATGCGTCCGGCCGTCCATGGGGACGGGGGAAGCGTTCGACCAAGCTACAGCCGCCGATCGTCGTGATCGGCGGCTTTCTTGTGCGGAAAGGTTGGTCAGGCCGAGCTTTGTTCTTCACGCAGCGCAGTTACGCAGTTCCAGCACGCCTGCGATCTCCGCAGAGCCTGAAGGTCGCGCCGCTCAGGTGAAGACGACGCCCCTTCGAGCAATACCTGCAAATGGTCCCGAAGGACCCGCTGGCATTCAGAATGCCGGGGATCGGTCGCCCGGTGATGGTCAGGACGCGTTCATCATGCCCTTTTCGCGGGCCAGTTCCTTCATGCGCTTCTGCAGCTTCTCGAAGGCGCGTACCTCGATCTGGCGGATGCGCTCGCGGCTGACGTCATACTGACCGGATAGCTCCTCCAGCGTGACCGGCGGCTCGGCGAGCCGACGCTGCGTGAGGATATCCTTCTCGCGATCATTCAGCGCGTCCATCGCCTCCAGCAGCAGGTCGCGGCGCACGGCCATCTCGTTGCTCTCGGCATATTGCTCGGCCTGGTCGGCGGTCTCGTCCTCCAGCCAGTCCTGCCACTGCGTGGTGGTGTCGCCGTCCGAGCCGACTGTGGCGTTCAGCGAAGCGTCCCCGCCAGAGAGGCGACGGTTCATCGAGACCACTTCTTCTTCGGTAACGCCCAGGTCGGTCGCGATCCTGGTAACGTTTTCCGGGCGCATGTCGCCCTCTTCGAGCGCGCCGATACGCGACTTGGCCTTGCGCAGGTTGAAGAACAGCTTCTTCTGCGCCGACGTCGTGCCCAGCTTCACCAGCGACCAGGAGCGCAGGATGTATTCCTGGATCGAGGCACGGATCCACCACATCGCGTAAGTGGCCAGCCGGAAACCTTTTTCGGGGTCGAAGCGCTTGACCGCCTGCATCAGGCCCACATTGGCTTCGGAAATGACCTCGGCCTGCGGCAGGCCGTAGCCGCGATAGCCCATGGCGATCTTGGCGGCCAGACGCAGGTGGGAGGTGACCATCTTGTGTGCGGCGGCGCTGTCCTGATGGTCGACCCATCGTTTGGCCAGCATGTATTCCTCTTCGGGCTCCAGCATCGGGAACTTGCGGATTTCCTGAAGATACCGGTTAAGCCCCTGCTCCGGTGAGGGGGCGGGAAGACCCGTGTAATTGCTCATGACTATCCCTCCGTGCCGATTGGACGAGCCTGCGCTCATGGGGTGGCGCAAGATCTTTACGTAATAACTAGGAACTGAACCGTTCGGTTCAAGTATTGATGTTTGCGGTACCTTTACCTTGCTTCAACGCAGGTGGGTGCCTTTTCCGTCGAGTTTAAGCCTGCTGAAACAAAAGTCACAGCCAATTCGGGAAATGTTTCAGCCCGCGCGCAAGGCTGTGACGAGCGCATCCATATCCGCCGGCAAGGGGCTTTTGAAGCTGAGCGCCTCGCCCGTGAGCGGGTGTTTGAAACCGAGCGAGGCCGCATGGAGGGCCTGACGGGGGAAGGTGTTGGCCAGCGTCGCGGCGTCCTCGCCCAAGGCACGCGCCGAGAGCTTGCGCCGCCCGCCATAGATCGGGTCGCCAATCAGACCGTGGCCGACATGGGCCATGTGTACGCGGATCTGGTGGGTGCGCCCGGTTTCGAGCCGGCATTCGACAAGCGCCGCGACCGGCGGCGTGCCGAACGGCTCCAGCAGCCGCGCCCGCGTCACCGCGTGGCGCCCACCGTTCCAGACGACGGCCTGCCGCTGCCGGTCGTGCTTGTGACGGGCAAGCTGGGTGGTGATCCGCAAGACTTCGCCGCTCTCCCAATGCGTGCCCTTCACCCCGCGCAGGCGCGGATCGGCCGGATCGGGGCAGCCATTGACCACGGCGAGGTAGTGCCGCTGGGCGCTATGGGCTTCGAACTGTGCGGCCAGCCCGTGATGGGCGGCGTCCGACTTGGCCACGACCAGCAGGCCCGAGGTGTCCTTGTCGATCCGGTGCACGATGCCGGGACGCTTCTCGCCGCCGATGCCCGAGAGCGTGTCGCCACAATGGAAAAGCAGCGCATTCACCAGCGTGCCGGAGGGCGAGCCGGGGGCCGGGTGAACCACCATGCCGGCGGGCTTGTCGATGACGATCAACACGTCATCCTCGTAGGCGATGGAAAGCGGGATGTCCTCCGGCACGGTCTCGACCTCGGCGGCTGCGGGCAGGGTGATCTCGATCACGTCGCCTTCGGCCACCTTCGCCTTGGCGTTGCTCAAAACGGTGCCACCGCGCGCAACCTGTCCCTCCTCGATCAGCCGGGCGAGGCGCGAGCGGCTCAGCGCTTCGCTCTCCGGCACGTCGCGCGCCAGCGCCTTGTCGAGGCGGGCGGGCGGATCGGGGGCGATCTCGACATGGATCAGGCGGGTTCCGGCGGTCATGGTTTTCCTTCGAAAGCGGGGAAAGACAGCCATAGGCCCGAACCCCGGTCGCGTGCAAGAGGGCAGGGGCCAATCCCGCGACCGGCTGGACCACGCTGCCCGGCTGGCCTATCACCTGTCGCAGCAAGGGGAGCCCGATCATGGAACCGACAGACGAGCAGCCGCTCAGCGAAGCCGATGCACGCAACCTGCGGTTCCTGCGCGTACTGGTGCTGGTTCTGACGGGGACGATGATCGCCGGCATGGTCCTGCTGGTCGCGCTGTTCTATGCGCGGCTGGGCGGTGATGCGCCGGCGCCCGAGGCGCTGGTCGTGCCGGAGCGGTTCGAGATCCCGGCCGGTTCGCAGATCGCCGCTATCACCCAGGCGAAGGCTTTCTGGGTGTTGGTGACCACGCAAGGAGAGGTCCTTTTCTTCGCGCCCACGGGCGGCGCGCCCACCCGGACGATCCCGGCGCCGGATTGAGCCAACTGCGCGGTTGCTGCGCTTGACTTGTGGCTAACAGGTGGTACGGCCTCGATTATGCCCCGTTTTTGGGGTTTCGAAGCCCGTATTTCAGATGGAAGGACGAAGATGGCCGACCAGGAAGACACCCCGCTTGACGACATGCACAAGGATTGGCTGGAAGCCGAGCTGGAGGAGACTCTGGACGAGACGTTCGAGTTGGAATTTTCCGAGCCGATGCTGAGCCGCGAGATCCGCAAGATCTATCGCAAGGCGCATCCAGACCTGCTAGACCGGCACACCTATTTCCGCAACCTGCTGCGGCTTCAGGCCGAGATGATCAAGGTGCAGGACTGGGTCGAGGCGACGGGGGCCAAGGTCTGTATCCTGTTCGAGGGCCGCGACTCCGCCGGCAAGGGCGGCGTTATCAAGCGCATCACCCAGCGTCTGAACCCGCGGGTTTGCCGTGTGGTGGCCTTGCCGGCTCCCAACCGGCGCCAGCAGACCCAATGGTATTTCCAGCGCTACGTGGAACACCTGCCGGCCGGCGGCGAGATCGTTCTGTTCGACCGCTCCTGGTACAACCGCGCCGGCGTCGAGCGGGTGATGGGTTTTGCATCCGAGGACCAGGTGGAAATGTTCTTCCGCGATGTGCCGGAATTCGAACGCATGCTGATCAGAAACGGGATCATCCTGCTGAAATACTGGTTCTCGATCACCGATGCCGAACAGCAATTGCGGTTCCAGGTGCGGATCCATGACCCGATGAAACAGTGGAAGCTGAGCCCGATGGACCTGCAATCGCGCGTCCGCTGGGAGCAATATACCAAGGCCAAGGAGGACATGTTCGCCCGTACCAACATCCCCGAGGCGCCTTGGTACATCGTCGAGGGCAACGACAAGAAGCGCGAGCGGCTCAACTGCATGGAGCATATC
The DNA here is from genome assembly GCF_900099935.1 of Aliiruegeria lutimaris. Classification (GTDB taxonomy): domain Bacteria; phylum Pseudomonadota; class Alphaproteobacteria; order Rhodobacterales; family Rhodobacteraceae; genus Tropicimonas; species Tropicimonas lutimaris. Next base: position 4,129 of record NZ_FNEK01000030.1, read on the forward strand.
CTGACCAAGATCCCCTACGAGCCGGTCGATCATGAGAAGGTCGAATTGCCGGAGCGGGAATACAATCCCGATTACGAGCGGCGCGTGCTGCCCGACGAGCTCTACGTGCCTAAGGTCTATTGATCGCCGGTCCGTTTGAGGGGTAACACACCGCCGGCAACCATGTCGAAAACCCGCCCCGGGCGGGTTTTTTTCAATTCGGGAGAGGCGATGTTCATTCTGCGCCACGGCGAGACGGTCTGGAATGTCGAAGGGCGGATGCAGGGCGGGCTGGTTTCTCCGCTGACCGAACGTGGCCGCGCGCAGGCGCTCCGGCAGGGAGAGATCCTGCGCCGCGCCGGTGCCGAGGGGCTCCCCGTCTATTCCAGCCCGCAGGGCCGGGCGCTGGAGACGGCGCGCCTTGCCATGCCGGGGGCGGCCTTGATCGAAGATCAGCGACTGGCCGAGATCGACATGGGGGCGTGGCAGGGGTTGACCTATGGCGAGATCCGCCGCGTGTCGCCCGAAATACCCGCAGCCCCGGACAGCTTTCTGTGGAAATTCGCCGCCCCGGGGGGCGAGCGTCTGGAGGAGATGCTGGTACGTCTGCGCGATTTCCTCTCCGAAGTGCCCGCGGAGGCCGTCGTGGTCACCCATGGTGTCGCTTCGCAGCTCCTGCGCGGCTGCACACTGAAGCTCGATCTGGCGGCGATGGCGGCGCTTGATGATCCGCAGGGCGTGGTCCATCGCGTAACGGAACATGGAGAGATCTTGCTCTCGTCCTAGGCCCGGTGCCGCCCTTCGAAAGGTCTGCATCGAGCCCTGAGCAGTCTTGTAAAGGGGGCTTTTCCCCCCGCGCTCGTGCGAGCGCTCCCCCCAGGATATTTGAACGAAAGATGATGAGGGCGCTGTCTGCTTTCATTCTTTCCAGCAAATACCTCCGCCGGAGGCATGATCCGCAGGATCTTCGTTGCGCGCGAGGCGCGCGCGCCTGAGTGGGGCGGGGTCAACGTTCCCGTCGTTGCGTGGCTGTTTGCGATTCAATCTCCCGGCAAAAGGTTCTAGGGTCGGGCCAAATTTCAAACCGGAGTCCGCAATGAACGACACCCGCCTCGCTCCCGTTCTCGATCGAATCGATGCCGAACTGCCTGCCGCCCTTGATCGCCTGATGGAGCTTCTGCGCATCCAGTCGATCTCCACCGATCCCGCCTTCAAGGCCGAGTGCGACAAGGCCGCGGAATGGCTGGCTTCGGATCTGGCATCGATCGGTTTCAATGCGGCAAAACGTGCAACGCCGGGCCATCCGATGGTAGTCGGTCATGGTGAGGGTACGGGGCCGCATGTGCTCTTTTACGGCCATTACGACGTGCAGCCGGTCGATCCGCTCTCGGAGTGGAACACCGCGCCCTTCGAACCGGTGCTGCAGGACACGCCTGAGCATGGGCAGGTGATCCGTGGCCGTGGCACCTCGGACGACAAGGGGCAGCTGATGACCTTTGTCGAGGCCTGCCGGGCATGGAAAGCCGTGCATGGCTCGCTGCCTGCGAGGATCTCCTTCTTCTTCGAAGGCGAGGAGGAGAGCGGCTCGCCCTCGCTTATCCCCTTCATGAAGGAGAATGCCGAGGAACTGAAAGCCGATATCGCGCTGATCTGCGATACCGGGATGGTGGCACCGGGGGTACCGTCGATCGCCAGCCAGCTGCGCGGCATGCTGAAAGACGAGTTCACCATTGTCGGTCCGCGGATCGACTTGCATTCGGGCCATTATGGTGGCCCTGGTCTCAACCCGCTCAAGGAGATTTCGCGCATCGTCGCCTCTTTCCATGACAAGACCGGCCGTGTCGCGGTCGAGGGGTTTTACGAGGGTGTTCACGAGATCTCTGACGAGATGAAGCGGCAATGGGAAAATTGCGGCTTTGACGAGAAGACCTACCTGGAATCGGTCGGCTACACCCGGCCGCATGGCGAGACGGGCTATTCGACACTGGAGCAGCAATGGGCGCGTCCGACGCTGGAGGTGAACGGACTCTGGGGCGGCTATAACGGTGCGGGCTCCAAGACGGTGATCCCCTCAAAGGCGCATTGCAAGATCACCTGCCGCCTCGTGGGCGATATGGATCCCAACGCATTGCGGAAGAAAGTCCGCGCCCATGTCGCCGCCCAGCTTTCGCCGGACGCGAAAGTTGTCTGGGATAGCGATCTGGAGGGCTCGCCGGCTGCGGTCATGAACACCGAGCGGCCCGAATTCGAGGCCGCACGCGGAGCGCTTACTGACGAATGGAACCGGGAAGCAGTGCTGATCGGCATGGGCGGCTCGATCCCGATCGCGGGCTTCTTCAAGGATGTGCTCGGCATGGACGCGATGCTGATCGGCTTTGCCAATGAAGACGACGCGATCCATTCGCCCAACGAGAAATACAACGTGGAGAGTTTCCACAAGGGAATCCGTAGCTGGGCCCGCATTCTTGCGGCGCTCTCGGAGTAAGCCGCGCATCGTTCAGGTCACCTTGGTTTCTCAGATGGAAAGCTCGGGGTAACCTTTTTGGCCCATCCTCCGGTGCAGGAATCGAACCCCGCGCCGGATGGATGAGCCGCCCATGAACCACATAATCGCCGTCGAAGAAGATATCGACCGCCAGATCCGCCATATTCGGGACATGATGAACCTTGCCGGGCAGAGCGTCACCGCCTTGCCTGGCCGGCAGATTCTGCAGATCCGGAATGCGCGCTACCACACGGCAGGTTACCTGCCGAATCGGGCGGGAACGCCGACGTCACAAGCCTATGTCGTTTTCCAGGGGGAACCGACGCCGAGTTCACAGGCCACGGGCGGTATCCTGCGTTTCGTTCCGGACGAGGAGATGCGGGTTCCGGTCTATGATGCGTCGCGCCGGACGATCCAGCTCTGGGTGGACTGGTTCTATGTTTCCATGGTGATGGAGCAACTCAAGCACCGCCGCCATTACCTCTGGATCGGCTTCTTCGACAATGGACATGCCTTTGCGGATCTCTATTCGGATCCGTGATCGTCGCCGCGGCGCATGCGCAAGAGCTTTGCTCCTAGCAGAACCAGGGGAAGGCCATGCAGGGCGAGGTCGAAAATGTCGATTGGCCGCTGGAGGCTGCCCTCGAAAAGCATGCGGAGTTTCTCGACCAGGTGCGGTTCCGGCCGAAAGGGCGCCAGCCCGAGCAGCAGGGCGACAAGCAGCAATGTCGTCAGGTTTATCCTATCGAGAAGCCGCATTTCCTTTTCCCCCTCGGTCTGTTTTCGGACTTGAGATCAATGTCACCAATTTGCCCGCAGGCTCGCCGCAGCTTTGCCGCGATGGCGTGCCCGTGCAAGGCGGGGATCGGGTCGAATTGGGGGAGGAAGAAGTGGCGCGGTTGACGGGGCTCGAACCCGCGACCTCCGGCGTGACAGGCCGGCACTCTAACCAACTGAGCTACAACCGCGCGGTCCGCCGGAGGTAGTCCGTCCGCTCCGGCCCGTCAAGCAGAAAATGTCCGGTTACCGGGTGTGAGTTGATGCCCGGCCTGCTGCAGAAGGCGGCCACAGTCGGCAAGGGCGTGGCTGGGAACCGGTCTGCGCGAAGATGTCGGCAAAGTCGGGACGTCGGAGCAGAGCCGGTCATCGGAGTCGCGCGGGTACAAGCCGATATGGACGCTTGTGCGGGTGTCCCGGGCGTCCTGGAAACTTCCCAAAAGCAAAGGCCCCCGCCGGGGCGGAGGCCTTTGATTGAAGCAGCGATGGCGCGGTTGACGGGGCTCGAACCCGCGACCTCCGGCGTGACAGGCCGGCACTCTAACCAACTGAGCTACAACCGCCCGCTGCCGCCTGCGATGGCATCCATCGCTTGGCGTGAGCGGCGTTCTAGGCCGGGGCGCTGGCGGCGTCAAGCGACCTTTTTGCAGTTTTTTGCAGACAGGCCATTTCCTGTAATCGGCTCGGTTCGGGGGCGAGCGATCTTGCGGGCTGGCGCCCCGACATGTCCGGGCCCGGGGCGATCCAGGCCGGAATCACATGCGCGGCGCATCTTGTGTATCCGTGTGGCGCTCGGCTGGCGCATCCGGTGATTCACTTGAAGTTCCTGCAAATTGACAATGGCCCGCTGGCGGGCCGGGTATCTTTCTTGATCGTTCAAATGGCAGCGGCCCGGCAGCAGGACGTAAGATCGCCCTGACAAGGTCGCGCTCTTGCGCGTTCCCCCCAGAATATTTGGGGTCGGAGGAAACGGCTGTGGCGTAGTGAGTTTGGAAATGCCGGTAGCGGTGTCTCGATCGGGCGGTGGTTTCACCGATTCCGGTCGGGAGGGGACGTGAATGCGTTCAGACGCAAAAAGAAACCGGCGGTCTTTCGGCCGCCGGTTCTGGTTTTGGGAGGGGGCGTTGCTTACTCGGCCGGGACGGCCTTGGCGACATTTTGGACCGGGAGCGCGTCGGCCTCCGCCACCAGCGGTTTTTTCAGGGCAACCAGCAGGCCGGTTGTGATCAGCGTGCCGATCACGATGGCAACGGCGTAGGCACCGAGATTGGCGACCGCATTCGGGATAGCCAGCACGAAGATGCCACCATGCGGCGCCACCAGTTCGCAGCCCAGGAACATCACGAGCGCGCCGGTGATGGCGGAGCCGACGATGATGGCGGGGATGACGCGGGCCGGGTCCTTGGCGGCGAAGGGGATGGCGCCTTCGGTGATGAAGGACAGGCCCAGCACCGCGGCGGCACCGCCGGCTTCGCGTTCTTCCTCGGAGAAGCGGTTCTTGGCGACCAGCGTGGCCAGCGCGAGGCCCAGCGGCGGGGTCATGCCGGCGGCCATGACGGCGGCCATGGGGGCGTAGGTGTCGGAGGTCAGCAGGCCGACGGCGAAGGTATAGGCGGCCTTGTTGATCGGTCCGCCCATGTCCACGGCCATCATGCCGCCGAGGACCAGGCCGAGCACGACGGCATTGGCGGTGCCGAGGCTCTGCAGGAAGGCGGTCATCGCGGCCAGGATCGCGGCCACCGGTTCACCGATGACGTAGACCATGACGAGGCCGGTGACGAGCGTGGAGAGCAGCGGCAGGATGAGGACCGGCTTCAGCCCTTCGAGGTTCTGCGGCAAGTGGATATTGTCGCGCAGCCAGCGGGCGGTATAGCCGGCCAGGAAGCCCGCGACGATGCCGCCGAGAAAGCCCGAGCCCAGATTGACCGCGAGCATGCCGCCGATAAGGCCGGGTGTGAGGCCCGGACGGTCGGCGATGGAGAAGGCGATGAAGCCCGCCAGCACCGGCACCATGAGCTTGAAGGCGGCCCCGCCACCGATGGCCATGAGGGCTGCGGCGAGCGTGCCGTCTTCTTCGAAGGCCTTGATACCGAAGACGAAGGAGAGCGCGATCAGCAGGCCACCGGCAACCACCAGCGGCAGCATGTAGGAGACGCCGGTCAGCAGGTGCTTGTAGGGGCCGGAGCGCTGCGAGGAGCGGGCGGCCTTGGCCTTCTTGACCTCGTCGGCGAGGTTGCGGCCGGCGGGGGCGGCCCCGCCGAGGATTTCGCCCTCGGCGAGGGCGGCGTCCAGCACGGCACTCGCGCCTTTCACGGCGGCGCCGACGGAGGTCGAGTAGAATTTCTTGCCCACGAAGCGGCTGTCATCGACATGGGTGTCGGCGGCGATCACCACGAGGTCGGCGGCGGCGATCTGTTCTTCGGTCAAGGCGTTCTGCGAGCCGACCGAGCCTTGCGTTTCCACGGCGATTTCCCAGCCGCGTGCGCCTGCGGCCTTCTGGAGCGCGGCTGCGGCCATGAAGGTGTGGGCAATCCCCGTCGGGCAGGAGGTGATTGCCACCACCTTCAGTTTGTCTCCTGACATGTTTTCTGTCTCCTCTTGGATTAAGGCGAGGGCGGCGTCGAGCACGCCCTCTGTCTTGCGGAGCGCTTCGCTCGTGCTCGTCTCGAAGACGGGCTTGCCGGCGAAACGTTCCTTGTCGGACCCGATATCGGTGGCCAGCAACACGAGGTCGGCGGCGGCGACCTCCTCGGCGGTCAGGGCGTCCTCGACCCCCTGGGCGCTCTGGCGTTCGATACGGATGGAATGGCCTTTGAGCGCTGCGGTCTCGCGGAGCGCCTCGGCGGCCATGTGGGTATGGGCAATGCCGGTTGGGCAAGCAGTGACGGTGACGATATTCGACATGGGATCCTCGCGGTTCTTCTCGTCGTTCAATTGCAGTCGAGCGCGGTCACCTGGACCGCGCGGGCGAAGGTTTCGATCTTGTCGATGGCGGGCAGGCGCGGGCCGATCTCGCCGAGCGCGCCAAGCGAAAAGGCGGTCGCGAGCGCCGCGGTCTCGGAGAGCGGCAGCCCTTGCATGGCAGAGTGGATGAGCCCTGCGACCATCGCGTCGCCCGCGCCGACGGTGCTGGCGATCTCCGGGCTCGGGCCGATGGCGTGGACGGCCTCGGATGCGGTCACGAACATCGCGCCATCGGCGCCCATGGACACGACCACCAGGCCTGTGCCGCGGGCGACGATCTCGCGCGCGGCCGCCACCACCTGCCCATAGCCGTTGAGCGGACGGCCCAGCAGCTCGGAAAGCTCGGCGATATTGGGCTTGATGATGTCGGGTTGGGCGGCCAGCGCCAGCGCCAGCGGCGTGCCGGAGGTATCCAGCGCGACTTTCGCGCCGCCGGCCCGGGCAATCCCGGTCAGCTCGGCATAGGCGTCGGCATCGATCCCGGCGGGCAGGCTTCCGCAGAGCGCCACCCATTCGAGCCCGCACTGAAGCGCGGTCTGTAACCGGCCGGCAACGGCGGCGAGATCGCCGGCCACGGCGTGAATGCAGGGGAAGTTGAGATCGGTCACCGTGTCGCCCTGCGGGTCCACGATCTTGACATTGGTGCGCGTTGCGCCGTCGAGCCGCAGGCAAGCATCGTGCAGCCCGCTGGCCTTGAATTGCTCGGCAAAGAGCGCCTCGTTCTCGCGGCCGAGCAGGCCGGTGACGGTCACTGCGTGGCCGAAATGGGCGAGGAAGGAGGCGACGTTGACGCCCTTGCCGCCCGCGTCGGAGCGCACCGTCTCCACCCGGTTCACCGCGTCGATGGCGAAGCGGGGGACGGTGACGGTCTGGTCCACGGCGGAGTTGAGCGAGACGGTCGCGATGCGGGGAAAGCTCTCCATAACAGCCCCCTCAGCGCAGCGCGCGCACGGCGGCGGCATCGGCTGCGGCGAGGGCTTTTTGGGCCAGCGCGCGGTTATCCGCCATCGACTGCTGACGCAGTTGCGCCTTGACCGCCGCGATGGAGGGGATGGAGACCGAAAGCTCCTTGAGCCCCAGCCCGCTCAGGATCGACACGCCGAGCGGATCGGCCGCGATCCCGCCGCAGGCGCCGACCCAGATGCCCGCCGCGTCGGCGGCCTTTACCGTCTGGTCGATCAGGCGCAGCACGGCGGGGTGCAGACCGTCGGCCTGCCGTGCGAGCGTGGGGTGCATCCGGTCCATCGCCAGCGCGTATTGCGTCAGGTCATTGGTGCCGATGGAGAAGAAATCGACCTTCGCGGCCAGTTCCGGGGCCATCATCACCGCCGAGGGGATCTCGATCATGATGCCCATCTCGACCGGTTCCGCACCGATCTCGGCCCGGACCTGCTCGGCGATGCGCAACGCCGCGTCGAGTTCGGAGGTCATGGCGACCATCGGGAACATGATCCGCAGCGGTCCGTGAGAGGAGGCGCGGTAGATCGCGCGCAACTGGCTGCGGAAAACGTCCTCGTGAGCGAGGCAGAAGCGGATGCCGCGTTCGCCGAGGAAGGGGTTCTCCTCGACCGGCATCTTCAGATAGGGGATTTCCTTGTCGCCACCGACATCCAGCGTGCGGATGATGATCGGCAACCCGTTCATCGCCTCCAGCATGGCGGAGTAGATGCCGACCTGCTCCTCCTCGGAGGGGGCTTCGTCGCGGTTGACGAAGAGGAATTCGGTGCGCAGCAGGCCCACGCCCTCGCCACCGGCCTCGACCGCGGCAATCGCCTCCGGAACATCGGAGATATTGGCGACAACCTCGATCCGGGCGCCATCGGTGGTCAGCGCCGGCTTGTAGCAATCGCGTTTCTCGGCCGCGCGCTGTGCTTTCAGATCGACCAGCGCGGCGCGGGCGCGTGCCTCGTCGGTCGCGCTCGGGTTGGTTACAAGCAGGCCGTTTTCGCCATCGAGGATACCGCGCGTGCCAGGGGCGATGTCGAGCACCTGCGCGCCAGCGCCGACCACGGCGGGAATGTCCAGCGAACGGGCAATGATCGAGGTATGCGAGGTCGGCCCGCCCGAGGCGGTGCACAGGCCCTTGACCAGTGCGGGGTTGAGCTGGGCGGTGTCGGACGGGGTGAGGTCGTCGGCGACGAGAATGCAGGGTGCCGAGGGCAGAGCCGTCGCGTCGGAGGCCACCTCGGCCAGTTGACGCAGCACCCGCAGGCCGACGTCGCGCAGGTCCACCGCGCGGCCCGACAGGACCGGGTCCTTCATGCCGGCCAGGATATCGGCGCGCTCGTTGAAGGCGGCGTGCCAGGCATGGGCGGCGCTGCGGCCTTGCTTGATGCTATCCCAAGCGGCCTCGACCATTTCCGGGTCGTCGAGGAACTCCTGATGCGCCCGGAAGATACTGGCCTTGGCTGGGCCGGTTTTCTTCCAGACCTCTTCGTAGAGCGCGTCGAGTTGGCGCCAGGCCGTTTGAAGCGCGCCATCGAGGCGGGCAATTTCGGCATCCGGGTCGGCGGCATCGGCGGCAAAGGTGATTTGCTCGCGGGCGAACTGGAACACCGGGGCAATCGCGACGCCGGGGGAAGAGGAAATCCCCTGGATCATGGATCCGTCATAGCTGGCAGTTGCGGTCGTGGCCGCGGCTTGCCCAACGTGGACCGGCGCTTCGTCCGCCTCCTCCTCGTCTTCGAGACCGGCCGTGAACGCCTCCTGCAGGGCCTTCAGCGCGGCAGCGGCATCGGCGCCTTCAGCGCTGATACGCAGTTCTGCACCCTGTTTCGCGCCAAGCTTCAAAAGCGAAATCAGGCTCTTGGCGTTGCCGACGGTTTTGCCGTTGCGAATGCGGATCTCGGCTTCGAATGTCTTGGCAAGCTCGACCAGGGCCGTTGCCGGGCGGGCATGCAGGCCATGGGAACCGTCCACGATGGCGGTGAAACCGTCCGTGAAATCTTCCAGCGTCACACCGGGTGCGGCCGGGGCGAGCTCGGCGCCGGTCAGACGCGCGACGATGGTGGCCGGATTCAGGGTTGTGGCCAGCCGGTCGGCCTCCTCGGCGTTGCTCAACACGTCCGTCAGGTTGGAGAGCACTTCGAGATGCTCGTCCGAGCGCGCGGCAATGGCCACGACAAGGCGCGCGGTATCGCCCGGCGCCCATTCCACGCCGCCGGGCAGCTGGACCACGGCGATCGCGGTCTCATGGATCAGGTCGCGATCCTTCGGCAGGCCATGCGGGATCGCGATGCCATTGCCGAGGAACGTGTTCGCGACCTTCTCGCGGCCCAACATCGAGGCGCCGTAGCGCGGGTCGATCTTGCCGGCGGCCGAGAGCAGGTCTACCGCCTGCGCGATGGCATCGGCCTTGTTGGAGGCCGTCTTGCCGATTGCCACGAGTTCGTTCGAAAGGGTAAGCACGGTTGTTCTCCGCATCCTGCATCTGTTGTGTCAGGAAGGGCAAAGACAGCCGCCAGATGAATGGAGTATGTCTCGAAGCATGCGTTGGCTCGTAACATTTGTAACTGTCCTGGCGTTTCTGGGGCCCGTCGCCGCGGCACCGCTGCAGGTGCTCACGCGCGATGGCGGACCGATCGCCGGCCCGGCCATTCGCCATGGCGAGAGCTTCGCGCAAGCGCGAGGAACGGGTGTTTCGGTGATCCAGCGTCCGTTCAGTGGACTCTATGGCGAGATAATGATCGGCTTCGTTACCGGCCGCGAGACGGCGGATGTGCTGATCTTTCCTGCCGCGTGGTTGCCGGATTTCGCGCCCTATCTTTCCTCTGTTCCGCAAGCGTTGATCGACAGCCCGCTGGTGCGGGGCATTCATCCGGCCTATCGCGACACGCTGATGCGCTGGCAGGGGCAGTGGAAGGCGGTGACGTTGGATGGCGACCTGCATATGGGAGCCTACCGGCGGGACCTGTTCGAGGCGCCCGAGGCGATGGCTGGCTTCGAGCGCGCCTATGGCCGTCCGCTCGCGCCGCCACGTAGCTGGACGGAATATGGCGAGCTGGCCGCTTTCTTCCGCGACTGGCCGGCCCCGGGCGGCGGGGCGCTTGCGGGAAGCTTCGAGGCCTCGGCCGAGGGCGGGCAGCGGCTGTGGTACCTGTTCAGCCACGCCGCCGCCTATACCGCGCATCCCGACCATGCCGGGCATTTCTTCTTTGATCCCGAAACCATGACGCCCGAGATCGACAACCCGGCCTGGCGGCGCGCGCTGCGCGAGTATCTCGCCGCCGTTTCGACCGCGCGGCCTCGGACAGATGGCGGGCCGGGTCTGGACAGCCACGGCGTGCGTTCCGCCTTCGCCGCGGGCGGGGCGGCCATGGCCATCGACTGGACCGATATCGGGCTGGTGGCGACCGATCCGGAGGGATCCGCCATCACGAGCGATGTCGGCTTCTTCGTCTTGCCGGGGAGCCAGGAGGTCTGGAACCCGGCGACGAAACGCTGGGACCGTCTGGACGCGCCGCGCCCGGTGCCATTCCTCGCCTTCGGGGGCTGGATTGCCGCCGTACCGCTCGGTTCCCGGAATCCGGAAGCGGCGTGGGATTTCATCGCCTGGATGGCCGCGCCGGAACGCGCGGACCAGGACGTGACCGACGGCGCCTCGGGCTTCAACCCCTACCGGCTGAGCCAGTTCGAGGATTTCGAGCGTTGGGCGGGGCTGATGGGCGAACGGCAGGCGCGGGAATATCTCGGGGTGCTGCGCGAAAGCCTGTCCTCGCCGCAGACGGCGCGGGATCTGCGCATTCCGGGCTATCCGGCCTACATGTCGGCGCTGGACCGCTGGATCGGCCGGGTGATCGCCGGCGAGGTGTTGCCGGCGGAGGCGCTGGCCGCCGCTGCCGTCGAATGGGACCAGATCACCGACCGGCTCGGCCGCGCCAGCCAGCGGCGCCATTACCGCGAGGCCATGGGGCTGGAGGCGCAGGCGCCATGAGGTTGCGCGGAATCCAGGGGCGCCTGCTGCTCATTCTGGCGCTGTCCTCGCTGGCGATGGTTGTGGCGAGCTTCGCCGCGTTTCGCGCGCTGGACGAGATCGGCGCCGTCACCGAAACCATGACCGGGCGCGACGTTCCGGCGGTGACCTCGTCGCTGCGGCTTGCCCAGGTTGGCGAGCGGCTTCAGCAGCGCGGCGCGAGCCTCATGGCCGCCGGAACGCCCGAGGCGCTGGCCCGCGCAGAGCAGGCCATTACGGCGGATCTTGAGGCCTTCGCCCGCGAGGCGGAGGCATTGCAATCCGTTCAGGCGCTGTCGGGGGAGGTCTCGACCCTGTCGGTCGAACTGGCCAAGCGGCTACACGACCTGCGTCGTGCCCTGGCCGCGCGCAGCGTTCATGCCGAAAATCTCGAAATCAGCCGGCTTGCCATGCGCGGGCAGGCCGAAAATGTCCGGCAGTTGATCGGCCCCTCGATCCTCGCCATCGAGGCGATCACCAGCGGGCGGATGGGAACGGACATGGCGACGTTCCGCATCGCCATCCGCTCGCAGGCGCCGCTGCTCGCGGCGGAGCGGCTGACCGATCAGGTCACGGCGCTGCTGTTCCAGGCCCAGATCGCCGAAGACGCGCGCTCGCTGGTGGAATCGCAGGCAAGCTACCGCCGCACCGTCTCCCAGCTTGAAGCGCTGGTGCCGAATCTTCCGGCCGGGCTTCGGGGCGGGTTCTCGGAGGCGGTGGCGGCTTTTGCCGATCAGTCCGGTGCGGATGGCATCATGGCGCTGCGGCTGCAGGAACTGGCGGCGTTGAAGGAGGCCGAGGCCGCGCTGGAGGATAGCGGCAAGCGGGCCGAGGCGCTCAAGCAACTCGTGGACAGCCGGGTGATCGCTGCCAGCCGGAGCATGGCCGAGGCGACCGAAGACCTGCGCCAGACCATCCTGTCGCGCAACTCGCAATTCGCGTTGATCGGGCTGGCGGTCATCCTCGGCGCGGCTGGCCTGTCCTACCTGTTCGTGATCCGCCCCTTGAGCCGTAACCTCGCTGCCGTGACCGAATCCATGACGCGGCTGGCCGCCGGTGAGCGGGAGTTGCAGGTTCCCGGCGCGGAGCGGCGCGACGAGATCGGCGATCTGGCCCGCGCCTTCACGGTGTTCAAGGATAACGCCTTCCAGATGGAGCAGCTCGACCGCGAGCTTGCCGAGCGCTCGAACCTGCTTCTGGCCACGTTCGAGACGATGAAGGACGGCTTTTCCGTTTTCGACAGCGAACGCCGGCTCGTGGCCTGGAACCCGCAATACCTCGCACATTACCAACTTGAGGAGGCGGATATTTCGGACCGGCCCGATATCGAGGAGGTCAACCGGCGTCTGGCCGCGCGCGGCGTGCGGGCCTTCCTTCCGAACGGGGAGGAAACCGACATGGTGTCGCTGTCGCATCGGCGCCTGCTGCACCCGCAGCGGCACGAGCTGCGTTTTGCCGACGGGCAGGTGCTGGAATTGCGGTCCAACCCGATCCCGCAGGGCGGATTCGCCACGATTCACATGGACGTGACCGAGCAGCGCGGCACCGAAAGCCAGCTTCTGCAGGCGCAGAAAATGGAGACGGTCGGCCAGTTGACCGGCGGGATCGCGCATGATTTCAACAATATTCTCGCGGTGATCATCGGCAACCTGAATATCCTCGAACGCGAGACCGCCGAGGTGCCGGAGCTGCAGGCCCGGGCGGAGCGGGCGCTGGGCGCCGCGGATCGGGCGGCGGGGCTTGTGAACCGGCTGCTGGCCTTCTCGCGCAGGCAGCGGCTCGCACCCGAGAATATCGACATCAACGCGCTTGTCCGGGACATGCACGAATTGCTGGAAACCAGCGTCGGTTCCGCGGTGACGCTGCGGATGGACCTTGCCGAAGACCTGCCGCAGGTGCGCGTCGATCCGGGCCAGCTCGAAAACGCGCTGATGAACCTTGCCATCAACGCCCGCGATGCGATGGAGGGCGAAGGCGAAATCGCGATCTCGACCCGCGCGGCCAGCGGGGATTTCATCGAACTAAGCGTCTCCGATACCGGCAGCGGGATTGCGCCGGAGCTTCTGGAGCAGGTCTTCGAGCCGTTCTTCACCACCAAGCCCGTGGGCAAGGGCAGCGGGCTGGGGCTCAGCATGGTCTACGGTTTCGCGCAGCAATCGGGCGGCAACGTGCATGTGGAGAGTGCGCCGGGGGTCGGCACGAAAGTGACCCTGAGCCTGCCGGTGACAGTGGAGGCCGCACCGGAGGAGGCACCGGAACAGGTGAGCGGCGAAGGGGCGGGCGATGCCTGCATTCTGGTGGTGGATGACGATGCCGACCTGCTGGAGATTGCTGCCGACCAGTTGCGCGCGCATGGCTATGCCGTTGTCACTGCGCTCGACGGCGCAACGGCACTGGAGGTGCTGGCGGAAATCCCGGAGATCGACCTGCTCTACACAGACCTTGCCATGCCGGGCGAGATCGACGGTTTCGCATTGGCGCGGGAGGCGGAGAAGATCCGGCCCGACCTGCCGGTGCTGTTTACTTCCGGCGCGCCGGGCGAGGCGGGGGCCGGGTTGCCCAACTTGCTGCGCAAGCCGGTGCCCGAAGAGACGCTGCTCATGGCCGTGCGCCTGCAGCTGGAAACCTACAGCCGGCGGACATCCGTATCGAGCACGTAACCCGCGCCGCGTTCGGTGCGGATCAGCTGCGGTGCCTTCGGGTTCGGCTCGATCTTTCGGCGCAGACGCAGGATGAGCACGTCGATCGTGCGGTCGAACACCTCGCCGCCATCGGAACGCGTGCGCTCCAGCAACTGGTCTCGGCTGAGGATATGGCGCGGCGCCTTCACGAAGGCTTCCAGCAACAGGAACTCGGCATTGGTCAGCGGCACGGGCTGGCCGGTCGGGCTTTCGAGCACCCGTGCGGTCAGGTCGATCATCCAGCCGCCGAAGCTGCGGCAATCGTGGTCGAGCGCGTCTGGCGGCGGCGCTTGCGTCTCGGCGGTGCCTGTGCGGCGCAGAACGGCCTTGATACGTGCCACCAACTCGCGCGTGTTGAACGGCTTCACCACGTAGTCGTCCGCCCCCATTTCCAGCCCGATGATCCGGTCCACGTCGCCGCCGAGGCCGGTGAGCATGATGATCGGGATGGTGGATGTCGCACGGAGCCGCTGGGCAATGGTCAGCCCGTCCTGATCGGGAAGGCGCAGGTCGAGCAGGATCAGGTCGGGCGGCATACGTCTGATTGCATCGCCGATTTCGGCGCCGCTCCCGGCCTCCTCGACCCTCCAACCCTGAGCTTCCAGTTCGTATCGGACGATTTCCCGGATATCGGAATCATCGTCCACGATGAGAACATTGACCATTGGTATCCCTACTGCCCGTCGGAACGCGGCATTTCAAGCCTGATTACAGGGTTTTCGCATGCAGGCATATCAGGTTGCTTACGGTAGAAGAAAAGGGGCCGCCGCCTCCGTTCTGTCGCATTTTGCCACCTAGCCGAAGAGAATGAGCTGGGAGGTGGCGATGGACCACAGAACGGCGATGCCGAACAGCGCGAAACCGGCAAGGGAGAGGCGCGTCAGGTGCCGGATCGCCTTCGGCTGGACCCCGGCGAGGCTGTCGCTGTTTGCAACGGTTTTCAGAAGTCCCGTGGCCAACGCCAGCGCGGTTCCTGCGAAGAGCGGGACATAGAGCGCATAGCCGAAATAGCCGTATTCGCGCTTCAGCAGGCAGAAGGGGCAATGGTGGTTCGGGTGATCGTAGACATAGAGCGAGATCACCGAGACGATGGCGGTGAGGGCGGCGAAGAAGAAAGCGGCGCCGGCAAGGGCAAAGAGCCGCTCGCCACGTTTGCGCAGCACGATGGCAGCCCCCGAGACCAGCACCGCGCCGCCCGCCGCGCCCAGAAGCCAGAGCGCGTGCGCGCGGGCAAGCCCGGTCATCTCCGCCGCAAACCCCTCGTTGGAGGGCGTGAAGAGCTTCGAGCAGCAGGAGGTGATCACATCCGTCTTCATGTTGAGGAAAAAGGCCAGTTCGGTTGCAAAGCCGGCGAGCACGAGCGGCGCGATTCCGAGGATGGTGGCGAATTTGAGCCGGGTCAGCGGGAAATCCCGCCCCAGCCGGTCCACCCGGTCGAGGATCAGCCAGAGTGCTGCGGCGAAGAACAGCGTGATCTTGAGGTAGAGCGCGGGGAAACCCCAGCCATTCACGTTGAACGTGCCCACCGCGCACATCGCACCGACGAAAAGCGCGGCCATGCGGTCGGCATTGAAGACGAGCAGGAACAGCGCCGCGATTTCGATCAGCATGACGAAGCCGAACAGCGTGGAGACAAGCTCGGTGCGGCGTTCCAGATCCAACTGCCGCTGGCTGCCGCTCGCCAGATCCCAATGCTGCAGCAGGCGGATGCCGAACCACGCCGCCCAGAGGGCAACCGCGCTGGCGAGCGCCGAGGCGAGCAGCAGGGCGAGGATCGGGGTCTGGAGGATCATGCCTCGTTCTCCTCCAGCCGGCCGTCGCGCATCGACACCACGCGGTCAACCTGGTCTGCCGCCCAGATCCGTGGGTCATGGCTCGTCATGATCACCGTCCGCCCCTCCGCGCGTAGCCCGGACACGATGTCGAGAAAGCGGTGGGCCAACTCGGTGTCGAGATTGGCCGTCGGCTCGTCGGCGATGAGGACGGGCGGGTCGTTGATGAGCGCACGCGCGATGGCCGCGCGCTGCGCCTCGCCGCCGGAGAGGAACTCGACCCTTTCGCCCGCCTTCCCGGCAATGCCGAGCATCTCGAGCCGGGCCAGCGCCCGTTTGGCATCGGCGCGGCGCTCGCCGCCGAGCGGGGTGGCGGGCAGCAGCACGTTTTCAAGAACGCTCAGCCCACGGATCAGGTTGAAACGCTGGAACACGAAGCCGAAGGTACGGCGCCGTTCGAGGGTCAGGAAGCGTTCGGGCAGGCCGGAGACCATGCGCCCATCGATCAACACCCGCCCGGAGGTGGGCCGCGCCATGCAGCTGATGATCGACAGCAGCGTCGTCTTGCCGGAGCCGGAAGGCCCCTTGAACACGGTCAGCGCGTTGCGCGCGATTTCCAGGTCGATCCCATCGAGCGCGGTCAATGCGCTGGGACGGCCTTCGTTATATGTCTTGCAGACGGATTGGACCGAAATCATCACTGCCCCCTATCGCATGACCTGATCAGGGTCGGCTGTCGCCGCCCGCCAGATCGGAACGATCGTGGCCGCCATGTAGGGCAGCACGGTCAGGAAAAAGAGCGCCGTCAGTTGCAAGCCATCTATCCCCGGTGTCAGCGCGAAATCGGGATAGATGACGGACCAGCCCTTGAGGACGGAGGCAAAGAGGCCCGCGTCGAAGGCGAAGACGTGAAGATAGGCGAGCACCGTCCCGAGCAAGAAGGCGCCAAAGGAGACCAAGCCGCCCTCCCAGAGCTTCATGGCGATCACGTCGCCCGTGTCCCAGCCAATGGCCTTGAGGATGCCGATCTCACGCGTCTCCTCGGCGGACAGGCCCGAGGCCTTCTCGGCGGCGAAGATCACGAAGGCCAGCACGGAGGCTCCGGCCAGCAGCACCATGATCCCTTCGCGCCAGGAGAAGAGCTTCTGATAGGTGCGGGCAATCTCGTCGCGCGTGACCAGCCGTGCATTCGGCAGAAGGCGGCCGATCTTTTCGACGATAGTGTCGATCTCGCGCGGGTTGCGGATGGAGAGGGCGATATCGGTATAGACATCCTCCGGCAGCTCGAAGAAGGCGCGGAAATTGGCCTCGTTCAGCAGGATCAGGTCGGTCGAGACCAGCGCGCTGTCGGAGGAAAGCCGCTTGGCAATGTCGAAGCGGACGAGATCGCCGGGAGTGCGGCTGAGAAAGAGCGGCGCGGTCTCCCACGGCATTTCGCGCACACGCGGCAGGCTCTCGCCAATGATGGCTTGCCCCGCGGGCGGGGCCATGGCGGGATCGAGCGGCACCATCAGCGTGTAATTGGCGCCGTTCAGACGGTCATAGAAATAGCCCCAGAGCCGCCCCTTTATACTGGCCACACCGCGAATGCCGTCGATCTCGGCGATCACGTCGCCCGGGATCAGGTCATGCCGGCCCATGACGAGGTTCTGGATGATCACCTCCGGCGCCTCCGCCAGAACCACCTCTGCTTCCTTGCGCAGCGCGGTGGCAAAGAGCGTGGCCGACGCGACGACGAAGATCACCATCGCGTAGATCAGCAGGAGCCCGGTATTCTTGATCCGTCGGCGGGCGAGGGCGGCGAGGGTATATTCTGCCAGCGCGCGCTGGCGGCGCAGCCAGGATGTCATCGTGCCGCCTCCTCGGGGCCAAAGCGCAATTCTCCCCGCCCGAAACCGGCCGCGGGGCGCGGGGCGAAGGTGCCGGAGGGGAAATGCTCAAAGGACATGGGTGCGTCCTGAAACGCGGTCTGCAGATCCGCCAGCGCCGGATTGCGGGTGAAGCGGGCCTCGGTGAACAGCGCCAGATCGGTCAATCCGACAGCGCGGACCAGCGCGGCCGAGCGCGCCATCCGCGCCCGTTCCGGGGCGGTGGTGATCCGGGCGTGCAGGGATGCGAGCGCCAGCGTGGCGGTGCCGGCGGCGAGGAGCCCGAAGACGATACGCGTGCGTCGCATCACTCGAATGTCCCGGCATCGAGGGCGGCGAGCATCTCGCCTGTCACCGCGTCGAAGGTGACCCGCGCCTTGCCCTTGTGATCCTTCAGAAAATCCGCCGCGTCGGCGTCGGTGGCCAGCGGCACCAGCTCGCGCCCCATCGGCCCGTAGACATCCGAACCGATCACGTATTCGGCGGCCCGCGCATCCACCAGCGCAAGCCCGTAATACTCCGTCACCCCCATTCCCGCGATCTGCGCGGCGGCGCGTCCGGGGCGTATTTGTCCAGATTGTCGAGATACTTGAAGAAATCCTTCGCGCCGTCGAATTGGACGGCTATGCCGTCATCCCACAGGATCGTGGCCACCCATTCGGGATATTGGGCCACGAACATGCCGCAGACGGGGCAGGTGTCGCGCGGGCCGGGCGCGGGCAGCTCGACCTTTGGCGCATCGGCGCGGGCAGGGCTGAGGCCGAGACCGGCCAGAAGGGCAGCAGCGGGCAGGCTGGCGAGCAGGCGCCGGCGATGGGCGCAGGGGGAGCCGTGATGGCACATGGCGGGGTCCGTCTTGCTGGAAGGGCAGTCTGCCCGGCGCCGGGCCGGGCAGACCGGAACGCGTCAGTTGGCGGCGCGGGCGCGGCGTTCGGCCCGGCGCTTGCGGATGGCGATCGTGTCTTCGGCCATGGAGGCGAAGGCGGCGCGCAGCGCATCGTCGAAACCGACGATGGAGGTGCCCTCTGCCTCGGCTGCGGCGGCTTCGGCGGCGGCCTTGTCCGCATAGGCCCATTTCGAGACCTTGGTCATCGTGCCCATCTTGGCGGGGTTGATGACATAGGCCATCTCCGCCGTGTCCGCGAGCGGCTTCACCTCGCCCTCGGCGCCTGCATCGCCGGCATAGATCACGCGCGGGCCGCGATCCATGTTGAGCGACAGGCTGATCGCGGCGCAATGGATGGAGCAGGTGCCGTCCGCAGTGTCGTCGTCATAATGGATCAGGTGGCGCGTATGGCTCCACTGCTGCCGCATCATGCCGCAATGCCGAAATGCCGTGGCGAGGGTTTTGATCGCGGCTTGACCTGACGCGCCGTTGCCGCAGGAAGCGGCGAGCGACAAACGTGGCAAGCTGGCGATGCGATGGGGTCAGACAGGCAGGACAGGAGGGGCGCGGATCGAGGCCGCGCGCATGGAACGCCGCGCGGGCATGTCGTCCCGGCGGGGGATCTGCATCGTCAGGGCGAGCGCCACGATCGCGAAGTCGGGCGCGGTCGCGTTGCTGCTGTCGCCGAAATCCGCGACGGCGGCGCTTGCGCAGACCGGGCAGTCCTGCCCGTCGCCGCCGAGATCGACGAGTGCCACGCCGTCTCCGCTGCAGATCTCCATGATGCCAAGGCCGGTGCCGGGGGGCGCCACGCCGAGGGATCTCGCCGCCGAGGCGCCGAGGTGATCCGCGGTGAGGAGCACCTGAAAGACCATCGTCACCAGCGCCAGAACACGCAGGAGCGTGTTTCCGGTGGGTCTGGATCTCGGTCTTTCGATCTTGCGGGTCACTTGGGTGGGCTTTTCGTCATACAGCGGCAGCAGGGCATGCAGCCGATTGCGGATCAATGGGACACGAGGTCCGACTCAGGGTCATGGCTTCGGCTTTCCAAGTGAGAGCCGAAGGACAGCCGTGTAGCTCGCCGCGACGACGAGCGCCGCGAGGACAGAGAGGGCCAACGCGGCCATCCCGGAGGGAAGCGCTGCACCGCTCA
Source organism: Aliiruegeria lutimaris (assembly GCF_900099935.1). GTDB lineage: Bacteria > Pseudomonadota > Alphaproteobacteria > Rhodobacterales > Rhodobacteraceae > Tropicimonas > Tropicimonas lutimaris. Next base: position 23,645 of record NZ_FNEK01000030.1, read on the forward strand.
TGGCAAGCAGCCGCGCCGCCAGGTCCTGTCCGGGCCAGAACAGCGCGATATTGACCGCCACCATCACCCCGAGGGCTGCGAGCGTCAGCGCCCGGAGCGCGCCATGGCCACGCGGAGCGGAGAGCATCCGCCGCAGCGAGCGCAGGGAGCGGGCCAGGTCGGACTGGATGACCATGAGCGCTGGCACCATCAGCAGCACGATGAAGAAGCCGACCGAGAGACCGTAGACCAGCGTGACCACCGTTGGCTTGAAGAACAAGTACTGGCGGCTCTGCTCGAACATCAGCGGCGCGAGGCCGAGCACGGTCGTCAGCGTGGTCAGCAGGATCGGGCGCAGCCGGTCCTTCGCCCCGGCGATCGCCGCCGCGCCGACACCCATCCGGCGGGCATAGTCCTGCACCGTTGTAACCAGCACGATGGCATCGTTGATGATGATCCCCGACATGCCGATCAGCCCGATGATGGTGAAGAGCGACATGGCGAGGCCGAACTGGGAATGGCCCCAGATCGTCCCGATCAGCCCGAAGGGGATGACGGCGAGCACGATCCGCGGCTGGAACCAGCTGCCGAACACCCAGCCCAGCACGAGGTAGATCCCGAGGATGCAAAGCATGAACCCCATCATCGCCTCGCCGAGGAAATCCTGCTCCTGCATCGAGAGCCCGCCGAGTTCCCAGTCGAGATCATGCCGCGCCGCGATCTCCGGCAGAATGCTGTCGCGGAGCGCGGCGCCGATCTCGGCGGCGCGTTCTGGGCTGTCCTCGGCCAGGCTGCCGGTGATGGTCACCAACCGGCGGCCGTTCTCCCGGTTCACGGTGGAGAAAGCGGGCGCGCTGGTGGTGGTGACGATCGCGCTCAGCGGCACCCATTCGCCGCTCGGCGACCGCATCCGGGTGGCGAGCAGGAAGTCGCCCTTCTGTTCCTCCTCCGGCAGGCGCACGATGATCTCGGTGGTGCGGGTGCCCGCCGGGAATTCGGCCGCCGTCACACCGTTCAGCCGGGCAAAGAGCTCGGCCCCGATGGCCTCGGTCGTGAAGCCGAGCATTTCACCCAGCGGCGTCAGCGTGAGTACCATGTCTTCCTTGCCGAGCGGCAGGCTGTCCTGCAGGCCGGTGACCTCCGGGTACTCCCCGAGCGCCGCGAGAAGCTCCTCGGCGGCGGCTTTCAGCACGAAGGAGTCCGGTCCGTAGAAATTCACCGCCAGCGAGTCGCCGCCCGGACCGGCGCCCCGGCTGCGGAACGACAGCAGCGCCAGTCCGGCGGGGCGGGCGACCTCCTGTTGCAGCGCGCGGACGAATTCCTGGGCCGAGAAGTCGCGCCGGTCGGCGCCGACAAGACCGATATCGATGGAGCCGAGCGTGTCCGGGTCCATCGTCGACTCGCCCGGGATGCCCTTGGCCGCCGTGCCGCCGACCTGCGCCAGCGAATGCACGACAGGGGAGCCGCCATCCACCGCGGTCAGCTCCCCGGCGACGACGGAAACGGCGCGGTCCAGCTCGCGCGCCATGGCGCGGGCATCTTCGCGGGTGGCGCCCGGAAGGAAGGCAAAGTTGCCGGTGACCGATCCGCGCTCCGGCGCGGTAAAAAAGGCCCATGGCACGTCGCCGCGCAGAACCGAGGAGAAGGACACCGCCAGAAGCAGCAACATGGCCGACACCACGAGGTAGCGCAGGCGGACGACCCATTGCATCAAGGGCGCGAAGAGGGTTTCGGTCATCCAGTTGAAACCGCGGTTAAACTGCGTGGAGGGCCAGTCATACCAGCGCCGTCTGGAGCCAGCCTCCAGCGCGTGGCGCATGTGGTTGGGCAGGATGACGAAGCTCTCGACCAGCGACGCGATCAGCACCGCCGCCACCACGAAGGGGATATCTGCGATCAGCCGGCCGAAGCCACCGCCGACGAAGAGCAGCCCGACAAAGGCCAGCACCGTGGTGATGGTGGAGCTGAAGACCGGCCCGAGCATCCGCCGGACGGCGTTGACAGGGGCGAGGGCGGGGCTCTCGCCCAGCCTGCGGTGGCGGTAGTCGGCATGTTCGGCCACGACGATGGCGTCATCGACCACGATGCCGAGCGTGATGATCAACGCGAAGAGCGACATCATGTTGATGGTCAGCCCGGCAGCATACATCACCGCGATGGCCGCCAGCATGGAGACGGGGATGCCCATCGCCACCCAGAAGGCCGTGCGGGCCGACAGGAACAGGAACAGCGTGATCAGCACCAGCGCGAGGCCCGACAGGCCGTTCTCGATCAGGATGTCGAGCCGGTCCGTGATGTCCTGCGCGCGGGTATTGATCAGGCGTATGTCCACGCCCTCGGGCAGCTCTTCGCGCAACTCCTCGGCAAGCGCGCGCACGGTGGCTTCCATCTTGATCGCGTCGCCCTCGGGGGAGCGGTCCACCCGGATCAGCACCGCCGGGTCCTCGCCGACGAAATAGGCTCGCCCGGCATCCGCGCCGGTCACGCTCACCCGGCCGACATTGCGCAGGTAGAGCTTGGATCCGTCGGGATTTGTCCGCACGACGATGTTCCGGATCGCATCGGCATCGCGGGTCTCGTCGCCGGCGCGCAGGCGCACCGAGCCGCCAGACACCTCCCCGGCCGGGCGGGTGTCGACCTCGCCCGCGATGGCGGCCGCGATTTCCTGCATCGAGATGTCGTGGCGGATGCGGGACGCTTCCGGCACGTCGACCTCGATCTGCGGCGCGACGACGCCGGAGATGTCGGAGCGCGTGATCCCCTCGCGGTAGAGTCGCGAGACGAAGTCGTCACCAATCCGTCCAAGCTGTTCTGGCGCGATCGGCCCCCAGAGGACAACCTCCGTCACCTTGTCGCGCCATGTGCCACGGCGCACGACGGGCTCCTCGGCGCTCTCGGGGAGCGTCTTGATGCCATCCACGGCGGCCTTCGCCTCCTCGGTGGCGCGCGCCATGTCCCAACCGGGTTCCAGCAGCAGCGTGACCGTGGTCGAGCCGTCCTTGGACACGGCGGAGGATTCCGACACCCCTTCGACGCCCTGCAAGGCCGGCTCCAGCAATGCCACGACGGAGCGGTCCAGCTCCTCCGGGCCCGCGCCGTCCCAGTCGACCGTCACCGTGACAGTGTCGATCACCACGTCCGGGAAGAACTGCGAGCGGATCTTGGTGGTGGCCACGAGGCCGAGGACCAGCATCACCACCATGACGAAACTTGCCGCGGTGTTGTGACGGGTGAAATAGCCCAGAAGGCCGTTCGATTGATCCGCCATCACTGGCTCTCCGCGATCTTGGCTTCGAATTTCTCAACCGTGGCGCGGGGCACTTCGGGCTGGGCCAGCTCGGCCAGCCATTGCTCGCGTTTTTCCGGCTTCATCTGGTCGCTCGCCTCGATGAAGGCGACGATCGCGGCGCGGCGTGCGTCATCCAGCGCGATCATGTCGGGCTCGGGCGCGGGCGGCGGGGCACTGGCCGCGGCTGCGCCCTCGGGTTTCGGCTCCACCGGCGTGACCATGATGCCCGGGCCAAGCTGCAGCGCGCGGATCGTGACGAATTGCCGTCCGAAGGGCACACCGCCCACGATGACCGTGTCGCCCTGGTGGCGCAATAGTTGCGCCTGGTGGTCTTCCAGCCGGTTGCTCTCTCCGATCAGCAGGATCCGGCCATCCGTGGTCACGGCCGTGGCCGGGATGCGCGCCACGCCTTCGAGCGGGCGCTCCGGGATGCGCAGGGTCACGAAATCGCCCTGCTGAACGAAATTCGGATCCGGATCGACCAGGCGTGCATAGACAAGTCGGCCAATCTGCCCCTCGTCGCGTTCGGCGCCTGCCCGGTCCAGTTTCGCGGGCAGCACGGTGGTGGACCGCCCGCGTGGGACCAGCACCTCGACATCGGCCTTGCGCAACTGTCCCTGGTCGTTCAGCAGGCGGGCATGCTGGTTGTTTGTCACCCGGAAGGCCACTTCGAGTTCTCCGGTGTCGATCAGCGCCCCCAGTTGTTCGTTCGCGGAAACGAGCCGGCCCTCGATCGCCGTGACATCGCTTACCACGCCGGCGAAGGGCGCGCGGTGCACCGCTTCCGCGAGGTCGCGCCGCGCTTCGTCGAGCGCGATGGACTTGCGGCGCAGGGTGATCTCGGCCTGTGCCAGCCGCGCCTCGTCTCCGGCCACGACCCGTTGACGGTTCAGCAAGGTCTGGTTCGCCGCCGCCCTGGCCAGAGTCGCGGCTTCCAGGTCGGCTTCCGTCGCCACGCCGCGCTCGTGCAGCCCTTGCTGGCGCGTGGCGGCCTGCTGACGGAGGTCCAACTGCTCCCTGGAAGCCTCCGCTTCGAGCCGCGCAAGCTCCAGCGCCGAGGCCGCTTCGGCTTCGGCGACATCGGTTTCGGCTAGCGCCACGGCGGTTTCGAGCCGTGCCGGATCGATGGCGAACAGCACGTCGCCCGCTTCGACCACGCCGCCATCGCGGAAATTCTCCGACAGCGACACGAGTTTTCCGCCAACGGCTGCCCTCAACTCCAGGGTCCGTCCGCTCTCAAGGTGGCCGTAAGCGGTGATGATCGGGGAGACTGTCTCGGGCTGAAGCGTTGCTACGGTGACCGAGTAGGCGCGCTCCCGTGGCTGCTTCGTCTTGCTCGCGGCGCCGACCCGGTCCTGCCAGGCCTCGTTGAGAATTCCGGCTGCCGAAAACAGAAGCGCCAGCGAGACGCCACCAATTGCAAGGCCAAAGCCAGCGCGGGCGAGTGTTCCCATAATATCATTTCATGCGAATGTGTTTATTTGTTTGCGCGGATCCGATCATAAAGCGTCTCACCGGTCAATGATGATGCTGTTTCCACCCCATGCTGGGCGCATTTGCCGCCGAAGGCGGACGCCGCGAAGCGGCGCCATCGCCGCACGGCCTCTGGCCGGCGGCGAGCGCCCTGCGGGTCAGCCCATCCGCTCGGATTTGTAGCTGCCGGGCGAGGCCGGGAAGACCACCGTCTTGTTGCCGTTCAGGAACACGCGGTGGTGGATATGGGCGTGGACCGCCCGGCTGAGAACGAGGCTCTCCACGTCGCGGCCGAGCGAGACATAGTCCCCGGCCGACTGCGCATGGGTGACCCGCACGATATCCTGCTCGATGATCGGGCCTTCATCGAGATCGGCGGTCACGTAATGCGAGGTCGCCCCGATGAATTTCACGCCGCGCTCATAGGCCTGCTTGTAGGGGTTCGCTCCCTTGAAGGACGGCAGGAAGGAGTGGTGGATATTGATGATCCGGCCGGACATCTTCTGGCACATCCGGTCTGACAGTACCTGCATGTAGCGCGCCAGCACGATCAGCTCGGCCCCCGACTCCTCGACAATCGCCATCTGCTGGGCCTCGGCCTGGGGTTTGTTCTCCTTCGTCACCTTGATGCAGTGGAAGGGGATATCATGGTTCACCACGACCTTCTGGTAATCCATGTGGTTGGAGATCACGCCCACGATGTCGATCGGCAGCGCGCCGATCCGCCAGCGATAGAGCAGGTCGTTCAGGCAGTGACCGAAGCGCGAGACCATGATGATGACCTTCATCTTCTCGCTCGCATCATGGAAGGCATGTTCCATTCCGAACCGCTCGACCACGGGAAGGAAGGCCGCCTGAAGCTCTTCCATGGTGGCGCCTTTCTCGCTGTCAAAGGCCACCCGCATGAAGAAGTTCTCGGTCTGCATGTCGTCGAACTGATGCGCATCGAGGATGTTGCATCCGTTCTCGGCCAGGAAGGTCGAGACCTCGGCAACGATTCCGCGTGCGGACGGGCATTTTACGGTCAATGCGAAACGCGACATGAAGGGGCTCCGGGAAGATCTGTTCGATTGCGCTATCAATGCCGCGATGCAGAAACCCCTGAAAGGGAAAATACGCTGTCTTTGGCGCGAAAAGCGGCGCTGGGCTGCCTCAGGTCGGAACGGCGGTTTCCGATGTGCGTCCGCGCGGCGCGTTTTGGGGCAGATCCTCGGCCGAAGAGACCGTTTCAATTCTGCTGAAATAATGTGCGATCAACTCGGGGGACCTCGGAAAGGCCGCGAAAATCACCGATTCCAACGAATCCCGCTCGCATGGCCCGCGCGGCTGTGTTTGCACTGGGTCAACGTTGACCGCAGGGAGCGAAAATGAGCATCAAGGCCGCGATTCATCACCTGACGCATTACAAATACGACCGGCCTGTCACCCTGGGTCCACAGATCATCCGCCTGCGCCCTGCGCCACATTCCCGTACCCGCGTGATCTCTCATTCGCTCAAGGTCTCGCCCTCCGAGCATTTCGTGAACCACCAGCAGGACCCCTACGGTAACTGGCTCGCGCGTTTCGTGTTCCCCGAACCGGTCCGCGAGTTGAAGATCGAGGTCGACCTGGTGGCCGACATGACGGTCTACAACCCGTTCGACTTCTTCGTCGAGGAACGGGCCGAACACCTGCCCTTCGACTATCCCGAAGAGCTGACCGAAGACCTCCTGATCTATCTCAAGCCGGAAAAAGCCGGGCCGCGCCTGCGCCGCCTGCTCTCCAGCATCGAATTCAACCCCGAAGAGACCACGGTCGATTTTCTCGTCGGGCTGAACATGCGGCTGGAGAAGATGATCGATTACGTCATCCGCATGGAGCCCGGCGTGCAGACGCCGGAGGAAACGCTTGCCTTCGGCAGGGGCTCCTGCCGCGACACGTCCTGGCTGCTGGTCAATATCCTGCGCCACTTAGGCATCGCGGCGCGGTTCGTCTCGGGCTACCTGATCCAGCTTGAGCCGGACCTGAAGGCGCTCGACGGCCCCTCGGGAACCGATCACGATTTCACCGACCTGCACGCCTGGTGCGAGGCCTATATCCCGGGCGCCGGCTGGATCGGTCTGGACCCGACGAGTGGCTTGCTGACCGGCGAGAGCCACATCCCGCTCGCCGCCACGCCGCATTACCGCAATGCCGCCCCGATCACGGGCGTGGCCAGCGAGGCCAAGGTCGAGTTCGATTTCGACATGACCGTGACCCGCGTGGCCGAGCACCCGCGGATCACCAAGCCCTTCCCGCAGGATAGCTGGGAAAAGCTCGACGCGCTCGGCAAGGAAGTGGACCGCCACCTCGAGGAGGGCGATGTGCGGCTCACCATGGGCGGCGAGCCGACATTCGTCTCCATCGACGATTATGAGAGCGACGAGTGGAACACCGCCGCTGTCGGCCCGATGAAACGCGGGCTGGCCGATGACCTGATCCGGCGGCTGCGCGAGCGCTTCGCGCCCGGCGGCTTCCTGCATTACGGGCAGGGCAAGTGGTATCCGGGCGAAACGCTGCCGCGCTGGACCTTCTCGCTCTACTGGCGCCGCGACGGGCAGCCGATCTGGCGCAACCCGGAGCTGATCGCTAGGGAAAAGCAGGATACCAAGGTCGGCCCGGAACAGGCCGAGGCCGTGCTGCGCCATATCGCCGAGCGCATCGATGTCGATCCCGATCACGTGCAACCGGCCTATGAGGACCCGGCGGAGTGGATCCTGCGGGAGGCCAACCTTCCCGACAACGTGAGCCCGGACAATTCCAAGCTGAAGGATGCCGAGGCGCGCCACCGCATCGCGCGCGTATTCGAGCGCGGGCTGACGAAACCCTCGGGCATGGTGCTGCCGGTGCAACGCTGGCAGACGAAGGCGCATGGCGGCTGGGTGTCCGAACTTTGGCGCACAAGGCGCGGGAAACTCTACCTTATCCCCGGTGACAGCCCGGTCGGATACCGCCTGCCGCTGGAGGCCTTGCCCTATATCCCGGCGGGCAGCTACCCGTTCCATTTCCCGCCTGACCCTGCCAACCAGGAGGGCGAACTCCCGGTCTTCGATATCGACGCGCGCGCGCGCGAACCGGGCGAGCCGGACGTGACGCCCGGCCACCGGCAGCAGGGCACCTTCACCGCCGGCGCGCCCACGCAGGATCGCAACGCGATGGACGCTGTCTCGGGCGGCGCTGTGCGCACCGCGATGGCAATCGAGCCGCGCGACGGGCGGCTTTGCATCTTCATGCCGCCCACCGAGCGGATCGAGGATTACCTCGAACTGGTCGCGGCGGCCGAACAGGCGGCGGAAGATCTGCAGATCCCGGTCCATATCGAGGGCTATGCGCCCCCTAACGATCCGCGCATCAACGTGATCCGCGTCGCGCCCGATCCGGGCGTGGTCGAGGTCAATATCCATCCCGCCCATAGCTGGGAGGATTGCAAGGCGATCACCGAGGCTGTTTATGATGAAACGCGCCAGTGTCGGCTCGGCGCCGACAAGTTCATGATCGACGGGCGCCATTGCGGCACAGGTGGCGGCAACCACGTGGTCGTCGGCGGCTCGACCCCTCTGGACAGCCCCTTCCTGCGCCGCCCGGACCTGCTGAAATCGCTGCTCCTGCACTGGCAGCGCCACCCCTCGCTCAGCTACCTGTTCTCCGGCCTCTTCATCGGCCCGACCAGCCAGGCACCGCGCATCGACGAGGCGCGCCATGACAGCCTCTACGAGCTGGAAATCGCGCTGGACCAGATCCACGCACCGGGGCACGGAGACGTGCCGATGCCCTGGCTCACGGACCGGCTGCTCAGGAACATCCTGATCGACGTGACCGGCAATACCCACCGCGCCGAGATCTGCATCGACAAGCTCTATTCGCCCGACGGCCCCACCGGCCGGCTCGGCCTGATCGAGTTCCGCGGCTTCGAGATGCCGCCCGATCCGCGCATGTCGCTCGCCCAACAGCTTCTCATCCGCGCGTTGATTGCACGGATGTGGCAGAACCCGGTACAGGGCGCGCCGATCCGCTGGGGCACGCGCCTGCACGACCGGTTCATGCTGCCGCATTTCATCTGGGAAGACTTCCTCGACGTGCTGCGGGACCTCAAGGATCATGGCTTCGACATGGATCCCGGCTGGTTCAAGGCCCAGGCCGAGTTCCGCTTCCCCTTCTGCGGCGAGGTCGAGGCCGAAGGCGTGCACCTGGAACTGCGCCAGGCGCTGGAGCCGTGGCACGTGCTGGGCGAGACCGGCGCCATTGGCGGCACGGTGCGCTACACCGACAGCTCGGTGGAGCGCCTGCAGGCGCAACTGACCACGACCGACCCGGAACGCTACGCGATTACCTGCAACGGGCGTCGCCTGCCGCTTCAGGCCACCGGCATCAGCGGGGTCTCCGTAGCCGGCCTGCGGTTCAAGGCCTGGCAGCCGCCCGAGGCGCTGCACCCGGTGCTGCCGATCAACGCGCCGCTCACTTTCGATATCTTCGATACCTGGACGGGCAGGGCGCTTGCGGGCTGCACCTATCACGTGGCCCATCCCGGCGGGCGCAACTACGATACCTTCCCGGTCAACGGCAACGAGGCCCAGGCACGGCGCCTAGCGCGGTTCGAGCCGCATGGGCACAAGGCCGGTGCCTACTTGCCCCCGGCCGAATTGCCCCATAGGGAATTCCCGATGACGCTCGATCTGAGGCGAGCGCCGGGAATCTGAAGGCCGGAGGGCGGATGCAGTCACAGTCACAGGGCGAGGGTCCGCTCGATCAACTCCTGTCGGACTACGTGCCGCAGGAGGGGGTGCCGGACGAGCTTCTGGGGCCGGACGGCGAAGTGCGCCCGGTCTGGGCGGGATTCGTCAAGCGGCTGGCCTCCATGCCCGATGGGCGGCTTGCCGAGCGCATCGCGCATGGCGACCGCTACCTGCGCGACGCGGGAGTCTATTTCCGCCGCTACGGGCCGGAGGATCCGACGCGCCGCGACTGGCCGCTGAGCCATGTGCCGCTGCTGATCGCCGAGGATGAGTGGGACGAAATCTCCGCCGGCCTGATCGAGCGGGCCGAGCTTCTGGAGAAGCTCGCGGCCGATCTTTATGGCGAGAACCGGTTGGTGGCGGAAGGTCACCTGCCGGCTTCGCTGATCGCGGAGAGCCCGGAATGGCTGCACCCGCTCGTCGGGGTAAAACCGCGCGACGGGCATTTCCTCGACTTCATCGCCTTTGACATCGGGCGGGGGCCGAACGGCAACTGGTGGGTGCTGTGCGACCGCACGCAGGCACCCTCGGGCGCGGGCTTCGCGCTGGAGAACCGGATCGCCACGACACGCGTCTATTCGGACATCTTCCTTGGCGCCAATGTCACCCGGCTGTCGAACTTTTTCCGAAACTTCCTTGATCGCCTGATGGACTTGCGTCCGGGCCATCAAGGGCGTGTCGGCATCCTGACGCCGGGACCGATGAACGCGACCTATTTCGAGCACGCCTATATCGCGCGCTATCTCGGTTTCACCCTGCTCGAAGGCGACGACCTGACGGTGCAGAACGGCGAATTGATGATCCGCACCATCGACGGGTTGCGGCCGATCTCGGTCCTGTGGCGGCGGCTGGACGCTCAGTGGTCCGACCCGCTGGAGCTGAACGAGGGCTCGCAACTGGGCACGCCGGGGCTGCTTGGAGCGATCCGGGCTGGCAATGTCTCCATGGTCAACGCGCTCGGCACGGGCGTGCTGGAAACGCGGGCGCTGATGGCCTTCCTGCCGCGCCTGAGCGAGTTGCTCGACGGACGTCCGCTGCGGATGCCGAACGTCGCCACATGGTGGTGCGGGCAGGAAAGCGAGCGGGCACATGTGCGCGCGAACTCGGGCGGGATGCTCTTCAGCTCGGCCTGGGCGACGGGGCTGGCGCACGAGACGGGCGGGGTGATGCCGCCGCCCTCGGGGCTGGATACCTGGATCGAACGGCGGGGCACGTCTCTGGTGGCACAGGAGCAGGTGCAGCTCTCGACCGCGCCTGCGCTGATCGACGGAAAGCTCGTGCCGCGCCCGATGACGTTGCGCGTCTTCCTCGCACGCACCGAAAAGGGCTGGACCGCGATGCCGGGCGGTTTCGCGCGGATCGGAAGCTCCGAGGACAGCTCGGCCATTGCCATGCAGGAAGGCGGGCAGGTGGCCGATGTCTGGGTGATCAGCCGGAACACGGAGCTTTCCGACACGCTGGCCGACACGGCCGGAAAATTCGAGCGCACACCGCCCGGTGCCCTTCCGAGCCGCGCGGCCGATAACCTGTTCTGGCTCGGCCGCTATGTCGAGCGGTCCGAACATATTGTCCGGGTGCTCAGGGCGCATCATGCGCGGCTGGCCGAGAGCGATATGCCGGATGCGCCACTTCCGCTCTTCGCGGCGCGCTATCTTGAAAACCTCGGCTGCTCCAGCGTGGAAGCGGTGCCCAGCGAGCTGGTCGATTCCGTATCGGCGGCGCTGAATTCGGCCGGGAAGGTGGCCGACCGGTTCTCGGTCGACGGAACCCTGGCGCTGGTGGACCTGACGCGGACGGTGTGCGAATTCGCCGAACGCGTGCAGCCGGGCGACGATGCCGCGAACGCGATGAGCGTGCTGATCCGAAAGCTCAACGGCTTCTCGGGCCTTGTGCATGACAACATGTACCGTTTTGCCGGATGGCGCTTCCTGTCGATCGGGCGCGCCGTGGAGCGAGCAGTGAACATGACGAAATGTCTTGCTGATTTCGCAGACCCGTCGGCGCCCGCCGGCGCGCTGGACATGGCGGTGGAGATCGCCGACAGCGTGATGACCCACCACCGGCGCTACACGGTGGCGACGAGCCGGGCCACGGTGATCGACCTTCTGGCGCTGGACGAGCTGAACCCGCGCTCGATCCTGTGCCAGCTCGGCGATATCGAGGAGCACCTGTCGCACCTGCCGGGCACAGGTCAGCATCGGCAGATGACGCCGCTGACCCGCGCGGTTCTGCGCGCGCGCACGGATCTGGCCCTGCAATTGCCGGAGACGGTCAGCAGGAATGATCTTGAGCGGTTGGTGGACGACCTGTCCGGCATTTCCGACCAGCTCACGCTGGCCTATCTGAGCTGAGGGGGGGGACATGCAATACGATATCCGCATGAGCGTGACCTATCGTTACCCGGTGGCCGCAACGGCAGGGCGACACCTGTTGCGCATCATGCCGTCTTCGATCCCCGGCGAGCAGCGGCTGGACTCCTGTCGCCTCCTCGTGGAACCGGACCCGGTGGAGTGGCACCAGAGCGTCGATTTCTTTGGAAACCGGACGGATGAAGTGGCGCTGGACAGCCCGCATACCGAAAGCCGGTTCGAGATGTCCTGCCGGGTCGAACGGATGGTTGAGGGACAGAAGATCGACATCTCCCCGCGCCCCGAGGACCTGCCGCGGGAAATCGCGGCGCAGGCCACGCTCGCTTCGGAGGCGCCGCATCATTTTCTCGGCAACAGCCCGCGCATCACGCTCCATCCGGCCATGACCACCTATGGGCAGAAGGCCGCGCGCGGGGCGGAATCGGTGCTGGAGATGTTTCACCGCCTCGGCCGCGCCATCAATGCGGACTTCACCTTTGACCCGACGGCGACCGAGGTCGACACGCCGGCCATCGACGCTTTCGAGCGGCGCGAGGGTGTGTGCCAGGATTTCACCCATGTGATGATCTCCTGCCTGCGCGGCATGGGCATTCCGGCCGGCTATGTCAGCGGCTTCCTGCGGACGGTTCCGCCCGAGGGGCAGCCGCGTCTCGAAGGGGCGGATGCCATGCATGCCTGGGTGCGCGCCTGGTGCGGGGAGCGGATCGGCTGGGTCGAATACGACCCGACCAACGCGCTCGACGTTGCCAATGACCACGTTGTGATCGCCCGCGGACGGGACTATTCCGACGTGGCGCCGGTCAAGGGTGTGATGCGCATTGCCGGGGGGCAACAGACGACGCAATCGGTCGATGTGATCCCGCTGGGCGAGAGCTGACTGGCAAGGCGGCAGCACGCATCGCGGGGGCACGACGGCTGAAGCGCTCGTCATGGCCCGGGCAAGTTTTCCGCGCTTCTGCCCCCTGCACTAACCCTAACTGGCGTTAGAGTTGATGCCGTGGGCGGCTGGGGCCGCTCCCGGTTCCCCGCTCAGGAAACGCGCGCTCCCGATGAATCGAAGCTGAAGCTGTCGGCCTCGTCGAAATCGATGCCTACCACCGAGTCGGTTTCCACGTCATGCTGTCGGAACAGGCGGACCGTCACGACGCAGCCATCACCGAGATCGACCAGGACATTGGTGTCGCCCCCGAGTTTTTCGACATGGGTGACCTTGCCGGATGCCCGCCCTGCGCCATCGAGCAGGATATGTTCGGGACGAATGCCGATCGTGAGACCCGCCGCGCCGCCAAGGCGTTCGGCCGGCAGGAAATTCATCGACGGCGCCCCGAGGAACCCGGCGACGAATTGATTGGCCGGGTTGTTGTAGAGCTCCATCGGGGAGCCGACCTGCTCCACCCGGCCATCGCGCAGCACCACGATCTTGTCTGCCAGCGTCATCGCCTCGGTCTGGTCATGGGTGACGTAGACCATGGAAGCGTGGAGTTGCCGGTGCAGTCGGGCGATCTCGATGCGGGTATTCATCCGGAGCGCGGCGTCGAGGTTGGAGAGCGGTTCGTCGAAGAGGAACAGTTTCGGCTCACGCACGATGGCGCGGCCGATGGCCACCCGCTGCCGCTGGCCACCCGAAAGCTCCGAGGGGCGGCGGGCAAGGTAATCCTCCAGCGACAGCATCCGGCTGGCCATTGCGACCCGTTCCGCGATCAGATCTTTCGACTGCCCTTCCTGTTTCAGCGCCAGCGTCATGTTCCCCTCGACCGTCAGGTGCGGGTAAAGCGCGTAGGACTGGAATACCATGGCGATGCCGCGCTTCGCCGGCGGCACCTGGTTCACGATCTCGCCACCGATCTCGACCGTCCCTTGGGTCGCGTCTTCGAGCCCCGCGATCACCCGCAGAAGCGTGGACTTGCCGCAACCGGACGGTCCGACAAAGACGACGAACTCGCCTTCCACGACTTCGAGATCGATATTGCGCAGGACTTCGACCTTGCCGAAGGACTTGCAGATATTGGTGAGTTTCAGGGCGGTCATCGGCGTTTCCTTCAGAGGTCGATGGCGCGGCCGGAGCGGATGCTTTCGTCGGCGGCAAGGCAGATACGGAGCGATTGCACCGCATCCTGGGCGTGTCGGGTGAGATCGATATCCTGCGTGATGGCACGGAGCATGAAGGCCTGTTCGGCATCGCACAGCTCCTGGTGGCCCGGCTCGCCGGGGAAATCGACCAGCTCGTCGCCACCCGCGCGGTGGATCTTGAGCGTGCCGACCTTCGTGTGACCCTCGACGGAATCGGAATCGTGATCCGAGAGCGTAACGATGGACACCGCGCCCCTCGGCGAGACGATATCCTTCACGAAATGCGCGGTCTCGGACATCATCGGCCCCCATCCGGCCTCGTACCAACCGACGGAGCCATCGGCGAAGATCACCTGGAACTGGCCGTAATTATACATGTCCTCGGCAATTTCATCGGAAAGCCGCAGCCCCATCCCGTGAACGCGCACCGGCGCGGCATCGGTCACCTGGCACATCACATCCACGTAATGCACACCGCAATCGACGATGGGCGAGGTGGTCTGCATAAGCTGCTTATGCGTCTCCCAGGTCGGCCCGTCGGACTGCTGGTTGAGGTTGAGACGGAAGACATAAGGCCCGCCGAGGGCACGTGCTTCCTTGATCAGCCGGATCCAGGAGGGATGGTGGCGCAGGATATAGCCCACGACGAGCTTCTTTCCGAGCCTTGCCGCGGTGTCGGCCACCCGTTGCGCGTCCGCGACGGTGGTTGCCAACGGTTTCTCGACGAAGACATGCGCGCCGGCCTCCATCGCCGCCACGGCATAGTCCGCATGGCTATCGGAATAGGTGGCGATGCAGACAAGATCGGGTTTTGTGGCCGCCAGCGCCTCCTCGAAACTGGAAAAACGCGGGTAGCCGTCCAGTTCTTCGGGCAGGCTGCGTCCCGACCGGTCGACCAGGCCGACAATCTCGCTGTCTTCATGGTGGTTATGGGCAAGTGCGTGGCTCAGCCCCATATTGCCGAGCCCGGCTATGAGGGTGCGGATCATTTGACAGCTCCCGACGTGATGCCGCGGATCAGTTGCCGCGAGAAGATGACGTAAAGGATCATGACCGGCAGGATCGCCATGGAGAGCGCGGAAAGCACCGCGTTCCAGTCGGTCACGAACTGCCCGATGAAGACCTGGCTGCCGAGCGTCAGCGTCTTGGTCGCCTCGGCGGGCGCGAGGATCAGCGGGAACCACAGGTCGTTCCAGATCGGGATCATGTTGAACACGGCAACCGTTGCCATGGCCGGGCGTACCAGCGGCACGACGAGGCGGAAGAAAATCGTGTATTCCGAGAGCCCGTCGATCCGGCCCGCATTCTTCAGATCATCGGAAACCTGCTTCATGAACTCGCTGAGGATGAAAACGGCGAGCGGCAGGCCCTGCGCGGTATAGACGAGGATCAGCGCCATCAGCGTGTTCACCAGCCCGGTCGCGACCATCATCTCCAGAATCGCCACCGTGCCGATCCGGATCGGGATCATGATGCCGAGCGCGAGGTAGAGCCCCATCAGGGTGTTGCCCTTGAAGCGGTACTCGGCCAGCGCGAAGGCGGCCATGGCGCCGAAGAGCAGGATGAAGAAGAGCGAACAGACGGTCACGATCATCGAGTTCTGGAAGTAGAGAAAGAAATCCCCCTGCTTGAACACGGTCTCGTAACCGATGGTCGAAAAGGTCTCGGAGGAGGGCAGGGCAAGCGGCTCGCGGAAGATCGCCTTGCGGGTCTTGAAGGAGTTGATGACGATCACGAAAACCGGGAAGAGTGCGATCAGCGTGTAGGTCAGCAAGATTGCGTGGGCGGCGGCGGTGTTGAGCGGGCTGCGACGAGCTTTGTTCATGTTTCGCTCCTCAGAACTGGTAGCGGCGCAGCCGCGTCTGGATGCCGAAGAGGTAGATGCAGACGCCGATCAGGATGATGACGAACATCGCCGTTGCAATGGCCGAGCCCATATGCGGGTCTCCGAGCTGTAGCTGGAAGCCGAAGAAGGTGCGGTAGAGAAAGGTTCCGAGGATGTCGGTGGAGAAATCCGGCCCCGCCAGCGCCCCTTGCGCGGCATAGATCAGGTCGAAAGCGTTGAAATTTCCGACGAAGGTCAGGATGGAGATGATGCCGATGGAGGGCAGGATCAGCGGCAGCTTGATCTTCCAGAAGGCCGACATGCCGGTGATGCCGTCACATTCGCCGGCCTCCAGGATCTCCTCCGGGATCGACAGGAGCGCGGCATAGATCAGCATCATCGGGATGCCGACAAATTGCCAGACGGAAACCAGCGCCAGCGTGGTCAGCGCATACTCCTCCTTGCCGAGCCAGGGGGCGTAGAGGGATTTCAATCCGACCGCGTCGAGCATCGAGGGAGCGATGCCCCAGATCGGCGAAAGGATCAGTTTCCAGGCAAACCCCACGATCACGAAGCTGAGAATTGTCGGGATGAAGATCGCGGAGCGATAGAGATGCGCAAAACGCAGTCGCGGGTGGCTGAGGATCGCGGCCAGAAGGACACCGATCGGATTTTGCACGATCATGTGGATGAAGAAGAACCAGAAATTGTTTCCGAGCGCGTTCCAGAACTGCTCGGACCAGATCGCGTCGCCGAAAAGCGTTTTGAAATTCTGCAAGCCGACAAAGACCCGCTGCTGCTCGATCTCGGTGAAGAGCGCAAGCCGCAGCGTGTTGAACAGCGGGAAGATCATCACCGCCGTGTAGACGATGACGGCCGGCGCGAGGAACACGAGGACATGCCAGCGAATTCGGGAGGAACGGGGCTCAGACATGGGCGAAACACTCCGGCTCCAGCCAAGGCGCCGGAGTGTCATCACCTTTCACGATCATCGGCGTCCCCGCCTGTACCGCGACTGCGACCTTGATTGATGTTGATTGAAAAAGCATGAACGGTCTGCCTCCTGGCTGGCCTTTCAACGCCTCCGGCGGGGATATTTGAGGAAAGATGATCAATGGGCTGCGAACTGTCCGACCCTAATTATGGCGATAACCCGGGCGCCATCATCTTTCTTGAAATATCCCCGCCGGAGGCTCCCGAACTCCCGGCTGGCGGAACGCCCGGGATACCGGGCGCCCCGATTGCAGCCTGTTACTGCTGCGGCTCGTACCAGCTCGCAAGACCGTCCTGCAGGCGCTTGCCGGCATCGGCAGGGCTCTCGGCGCCCTTGATCACCTGCGCGGAGGCGTTCCAGGTCTCGTTCTCGAGATTAGGCGTGCCGCGCGAGAGGATCTGGTAGGTCGAGCGGATGGTCGATTCACACTCGCCGCGCCAGGAGACGAATTCCTGCGCCAGTGGATCTTCCATCGGCACGTCGTGGTTGCTGAGCGAGAAGAAGCCCGGCAGCGCGTTGGCGTAGATCGTGGCGAACTCCTCGGTGCCCATCCAGTCGAGGAATGTCCGGGCGGCTTCTGCGTTTGGCGAGGCGGCGTTGAGGCCCATGGCGATGTCGGTATGGTCCGAGATGTAGCAGGTGTCGCCCGCATTCACGACCGGCGGTTTAAAGGCACCCATCTCGAAATCGGCCTGTGTGTTGAAGCCCGAGATCTCCCAGGAGCCGGCCGGGTAGATGGCGGCGCGGCCGAGGGTGAAGATGTTCTGGCTGTCGGGATAGGTTTGCGCCTCGAAGCCGTCGCCCAGATAGGCCCCCCATTTGGCGAGCTGCTCGTAGGGGGCGATCCATTGCGCATCGGTCAGCTTCTGCTCGCCCTTGATCAGCGCCAGACGGCCTTCCTCGCCCTTCCAGTAGTTCGGGCCGATATTCTGGTAGCCCATGGTGGCGGCTTCCCACTGGTCATTGGTGCCCATGGCCATCGGGATATAGGTGCCGTCTTCCTTGATCTTGTCGAGCGCGGCGAAGAACTCGGCTTCCGTCGCCGGAGCTTCGATGCCCAGTTCCTCGAAGGCGTCCTTGTTGTAGATGAAGCCATGGATCACCGAGGCCATCGGCACGCAGAAGGTTGCCGCACCGTCATCGGTCTGCCAGGCGGATTTGGCGACGTCGGAGAAATTGGCCATGCCGGCGAGGTCGTTCAGATCGACCAGATGGCCGGCGTCGTAGAGCGCGAGCGAGGCATCGAAGGGACGGCAGGTGATCAGGTCGCCTGCGGAACCCGCATCGAGCTTGGAGTTCAGAACAGCGTTATACTCGGCCGGCGCCGAAGGTGTGAACTGGACCTTGATGCCCGGGTTGGCGGCCTCAAAAGCGGGGATGATCTTGTCCTGCCAAAGTGTCAGGTCGTCATTGCGCCAGCTCTCGATGGTCAGCGTTACATCCTGGGCCATCGCCGAGCCCGCCACGAGTGCCGTAGAGGCAAGCAGGGCCGCGCAGGTGATCTTCTTGGTCATCTTCGGTTTCTCCTTGTTGGGTCAGTTGGTTTTTCTTGTCTGCAGATCGGACAGTGCGTCCCGGATCCGCCCGCGTGTCGCGGCAAGCGCTTGCGCCGCTTCCGTCTCAGAATGGCCGGCGGCAAGCAGGACCGCCGGCTTTACGGCGCCCCCGCTGCGTTCGAGGCAGGCCAAGGCCGCTTCCTGCGGGACGCCGGTGATCCGGGAGACGATCCCGGCCGCTCGGCCGCGCAGCTTTTCGTTATCGGCCAAGAGGTTGACCATCATGCCGTCATGCACATGGCCAAGCTCGATGCCCATCAGGGTCGACGCGATATTGAGCGCCGTTTTCTGGGCGGTGCCGGCGCCAAGTCGGGTCGAACCCGAGATCACTTCCGGCGGCGTTTCCAGGCAGATCGCGATATCGGCGGCCTGCAGCAGCGGCGTGTCGGGGTTGTTGGCAATCGCGACGACGCGCGCGCCCTTTTCGCGGGCCGCGGCGACATAGGCGAGCGGGTAGGGCGTGCTGCCGCTGGCGCTGAGTGCGATCACGAGATCGTCGGGGCGTGTCTCGGCGGCGGCGGCCCGTGCCGCGGCGCTGTCATCTTCCGTGTAGCCGGGCATGGTTGCATTCACGGGCACGCCTCCGGCCATGGAGAGCCGGATCCGGTCCGCGGGGATGCCGAACGTGCCGCCGAGTTCGGCTGCGTCAGCCAGCGCCATGAGGCCGGAGGAGCCGGCCGCAACATAGGCCAGCCGGCCATCGTTGCGCAGGGTCTCGGCCATGAGCCGGGCGGCTTGCGCGATCGCATCAAGGGCCGGACGGACGGCTTGCAAGGCGGCGAGTTGCCCATCGAGAAGCAGGTTCGCAACATCGCGAAGCGGCCGTGTGTCCAGGCCGGGAGCGTCGGGATGGAGATGTTCCGTTGCGGGCAGCGGCATGCGATTCTCTCCTGTCGCGTGCTTTCTCGATACGATACCTATTCAATACCTATTGTCTACCATTTTTCTGGCGAGACGTTGGGCTGTCCAGAAAAAACGATGAAATTCTGGACCTTAAGGGGCAGTATTTCAGCCTCTTGAGATCTTTAGCCTAGGGATGACCGGGTTGGACTACAAGAGGGCTTTTCGGACTTTCAAAGGTATTATATAGGTATCGCTATGGTTGAGTCCCGATCCCCCCTGCTGATTGGTGTCGATGGTGGTGGCACCTCTTGTCGCGCGGCGTTGCAGGCCGGTGGCCGACGCTTTGAAGCCCAGCACGGCCCGGCCAATGTGTCGACGGATTTCGAAGGGGCAATAGCGACGATCCGCTCCGCCCTCGAAGCGGTTGCAGCACAGGCGGGCCTGTCGGCGGAGGCGCTGTCGCAGGGTTATGCCCATATTGGCCTTGCCGGTGTTCAGAGCCCTGCAATGGCCGACAAGGTGGCCGCTTGCCTGCCGCTGGCGAACGTGGCCGTCACCGAGGATCGCCCGACATCCATTGCCGGGGCGCTGGGCGATGCCGATGGCGCCGTCGCGGCGATCGGCACCGGGTCTTTTATCGGTTGCCAGAAGGCGGGCAAGATCACCGGGCTCGGCGGGTGGGGCTTCCATCTCGGCGATCAGGCCTCCGGCGCCTGGTTGATGCACCGGGCCTACGAGGAGCTCATGCTGGCGCTGGACGGTCTCGCCGAGATGACGCCCTTTGCGACGATGCTGCTTGATACGCATGGCGGTGATGCCGGCGACGTGGTGCGGTTCTCGCTGCAGGCGCGTCCGGCCGATTATGCCCTAAATGCCCGGAAACTGGTTAAGGCGGCCGAGGCGGAAGATCCGCTGGCCGCGCGGTTGATGACCGAAGGCGCGAGTTATATCCGCCGCGGTCTCGACCGGCTGGGATGGCAGCCGGGGGAGCCGCTTTGCCTGACGGGCGGGCTCGGGCCGTCCTATGCGCGCTGGCTGGGCCTGAGCCATGTGCCGCCGCGCGGCACGGCGCTCGACGGCGCGCTGACATTGGCCGCACGCTTGCAGGAGGGCGCAAGATGAAAGTTGCCGAATTCCTCGACCCCGGCGCGTGGATGGAGACGATGGTTGGCCCGCGCTACGTGCGGCTGCGCAAGCGGATCGAGGAAGGCATCGACACGGGCATCTTTCCCGCGCAGGGCCCGCTGCCGCCCGAGCGCGAGGTTGCCAGCCTCACAGGCCTGTCCCGCGTGACCGTCCGCAAGGCAATCCAGGAGCTGGTCGAAAAGGGCATCGTCGTGCAACGGCAGGGCGCGGGCTCCTTCGTGACCGGCGCGGAACCCGGTCGCCGGGTGGAACAATCGCTCTCCCGGTTGACCTCCTTCACCGAGGACATGGCGCGCCGTGGGCTGGAATCGCGCGCGACATGGCTGGAGCGGGGCGTCTTCGTGCCTTCGCCGCAGGAGGTCGTCGCGCTGGCCTTGTCCTCGGGCGATTCCGTGGCGCGGCTGGCGCGCCTGCGGATGGCCGGAAACCGGCCGATGGCCATCGAGCGCGCCTCGCTGCCGCTCGACATCCTGCCCGACCCGCAATCCGTCGACCGCTCGCTCTACGAGGTGCTGGAGCGCTCCGGCAACCACCCGGTTCGGGCGTTGCAGAAGATCTCGGCGATCAATCTTGGCGAGCAGGAAGCTGGGCTGCTCGGGCTCAAGCCGCAGGATGCCGGGCTGAAGATCGAACGCACCAGCTATCTCGAGAACGGACGGGTCGTCGAGTACACCAGATCAACCTATCGCGGGGACGCCTATGATTTCGTGGCCGAACTGCGGCTCGCAACCAGATAGGATGAGCCATGCAAGCACCAGATTCCCAGATGCGGCGCGAGATCCGCGAAATTCCCGAAGCCGTCGAACGTCTGCTGGCGGCACCCGAGGCCGTGAGGGCCGCGGCCGATGCCATCAGGGAGCGTGACCCTGCCTTCGCCATCACCGTGGCGCGCGGGTCCTCCGATCACGCCTGTAGCTACCTGAAATACGTTTCCGAATTGACCCTCGGATTGCCCTCTGCCTCGGTCGGACCCTCGGTCGCCTCGATCTATGGCGCCAGGCTGAAACTCGACCGCGCGCTCTGCATCGCGGTGTCGCAATCGGGCAAGAGCCCCGACATCGTGGAACTGGCCCGCACCGCGCGGCGCGATGGGGCCTGTTCGGTGGCGATCACCAACAACCCGCATTCGACGCTGGCCGAGACCTGCGATCACACGCTGGATATCCATGCCGGCCCAGAACGCAGCGTTGCCGCGACCAAGACCTTCGTCACCTCCATCGTGGCCGGGCTGATGCTGCTGGCCGAATGGAAACAGGACGAGGAGTTGCGCCGGGCGATCCACCGGCTGCCGGACCTGCTGGACGGGGCCACGAAGACAGACTGGTCCGAGGTCTGCGATTCAATCGGGCTGGAGGAATCGCTCTTCACCCTCGGGCGCGGGCCGTCCTGGGCGATTTCCAACGAGGCGGCGCTCAAGTTCAAGGAAACCTGCCAGCTTCACGCCGAGAGCTATTCGTCCGCCGAGGTGCTGCACGGGCCGGTTTCGATCGTGGACGAGGGCTTCCCGGTTCTGTGCTTCGCCGCCGCCGACGCGGCCGAAACCGCGGTGACCGGCATCGCCGACAACCTCGCCGCGATGGGCGCGAATGTCTTCGTAACCTCGGCGCAGGCGAAAAAGGCCCGCAGGCTCGAACATATCCGCACGGCGCACCCGCTCACCGATCCGGTCAGCCTGATCGTCTCCTTCTACGCGATGGTGGAGCAGTTCGCGGCTCGACTGGGCATCGATCCGGACTCTCCGCGGCACCTCAAGAAAGTGACGGAAACAGTATGACCGGTTCCCCCTACGCCCTCGTGGGGGCGCGGATATTCGACGGCGCCGGCTTCCACGATGGCGCCGCGCTGCTGGTCTCGGCGGGCAAGGTCGCCGGGATCGTGCCGGAAAGCGATATCCCTGCCGGGCACCGGGTTGTCACGCTGGAAGGCGGAACGCTTGCGCCGGGTCTGGTCGATCTTCAGGTCAATGGCGGCGGCGGCGTGATGTTCAACGACGCGCCCTCCGTCGAGACGTTGCGGATCATGGCCGAGGCGCACCTCTCTCTGGGGACGACCTCCATTCTGCCCACGCTCATCACCGACACGCCGGAGATCACCCGGGCGGCCATTGATGCCGTCGCGGCGGCCATCGCGCAGGGCGTGCCGGGCATTGTCGGGCTCCATCTCGAAGGCCCGCACCTGTCCGTCGCGCGCAAGGGGGCGCATGACCCGAACCTGATCCGGCCGATGACAGAGCAGGATCTGCGCCTTTTGGTGGAAGCGGATGCGCGCCTGCCGGTGCTGTTCGTGACGGTCGCACCCGAGAACGTGTCGATGGAACAGATTCGGCGGCTCTCCGATGCCGGGGTGATCCTGTCGCTCGGGCATAGCGACTGCAATTTCGACACCGCCTGTGCCGCCGCCGATCACGGGGTGCGCTGCGTGACGCATCTGTTCAACGCGATGAGCCAGCTTGGCCACCGCGAACCCGGCATGGTCGGCGCCGCGCTTGCGCGTGCGGACCTGTCCTTTGGTTTGATCGCGGATTTCATCCATGTGCACCCCGAGGCGATCCGGGTAGCGCTTGCCGCCAAGCAGGGCGTGGAGCGTGTCTATCTCGTCACCGATGCGATGGCGCCGGCGGGAACCGACCTCGAGGCCTTCACCCTGAACGGGCGGACCATCCGGCGTCAGGCAAGGCGGCTGACGCTGGCGGACGGCACGCTCGCGGGGGCCGATCTCGACCTGCCGACTGCCATTCGGAACCTTGCCAGTCAGGGCGTTCCGGAAGCCGCTGTGCTTGCCATGGTGACGTCGGTTCCCGCGCGCGTGATCGGGCTTTCCGGCCGGATAGGCTCCCTGCAGCCGGGATTCCCCGCCGATCTGGTTTTGCTCGATCCCGGGGGGCAGAGCGCGCGCGTCTGGAAAGACGGCGAGGCGTGCTCGCCCACAGCCTAGGCCGGCCTTCCGAGCGCGTTCTCTCGTCACCAGGGATCCCCGCGGGTCTTGCCTTGCCGTTGCGCCATGTGCTGAACGACGCCCCATTGAAACGCACCGTAATCACAGGCGCGCCGAGGCGCGGGCTGGTTCGACAGGGCCGCCGACACCATCGAGGATATGATATGAGACGGAAAATCCGGCTGGCCGCGACCCTCCTTCTTTGCGGCATTGCCGCCGGGGCCCTGGCCCATGGCAGCGCCACCGGCATCGTGAGGGAACGCATGGACGGCATGTCGGCCATGGCGAAAGCCATGAAGAGCATCGCGCCGATCGTGAAGGGCGAGACAGCTTTTGACGCGGCGGCCGTGGCGTCCGGGGCGGAGACTCTCGTCGGTCATTCCGGGGACGAGATCACCTCGAAATTCCCGGAAGGCTCGGACGGGATGCCCTCGGAGGCGACCGAGGAAATCTGGACCGACTGGGAACGGTTCGAGACGCTCGCGCATCAGTTGGCGAGATACGCCTCTGCGCTCGCGCGCTCTGCCGGGGCGGATGCCGAGGGTCTTGTCGTGGATGCACATGTTCAGCAGGTTGCCGAGATGCCGCCCAAGGAGATTTTCGGCATGATCGGCAAGACATGCGCGGCCTGCCACGAGAGCTATCGGCAAAAGCTGGACTAGACCGGCACCCAGAAGCGCGGCCGCATTTGCGACCTGCGCTGTCTCCAATCTTGTTTTTGGCCATTAGCCGTGCCTCTATGGGACGCACAACACGTCAGTCCGCGGGCGGGTGCCGGTAAGGTGCGAAGAGACCAGCGGCGATCGGTGCCCCAAGAAGGGAGGACACAGCGCATGTGCCTTGCCGTTCCGATGCGCATCACGGCCATCGACGGTTTCGTTGCGACCTGCGAGGCCAGCGGAATCGAGCGCGAGGTGAACCTGTTCATGCTCCAAGGCGAGAGGCTCGGTGTCGGCGATTGCGTGCTGATCCATGTCGGCTATGCCATCAAGAAACTGTCCGAAGACGAGGCCCGGTCGAGCTGGGGGCTCTTCGACAAGATCGCGCCCTCCGATGCATGAGCTTTCGATCTGCCGCGCCCTGATCGAACAGGTGCGGGAAATCGCCCGGAACAATGACGCCTCCCGCGTGACGGAAATATCCCTGGAGGTCGGGCCGCTCTCCGGGGTGATGCCCGAATTACTGCTGGAAGCCTTTCCCATGGCATCCGCCGGCAGCATGGCGGAGGGCGCGCGCTTGATTGTCGATATGGAGCCGGTGCGTGTCTGGTGCAGCCGCTGCCAGTTGGAGAGCGCGGCAACGCTCAACCGCCTCGTCTGCGCGCAATGCGGAGACTGGCGCACGGAGCTGCGTTCCGGCGATGCGCTGATGCTGAAATCCGTGGTGCTTGAGGAGGCACGTTCCGAGCCTTCCGGGCAGCCTGCCGAGGAGCAAGGATATGTGTGATAGCTGTGGCTGCAACCTCCCCGCCGAAACGGGAGCAAGCACCGAGAACCGGAAGACCATCGAGGTGCTCGGCCATCTGCTCGAAGCCAATGACCATCGGGCGGGCCACAATCGGCAGTGGTTCGAACGGCATGGCGTTTTTGTGGTGAACCTGATGTCCTCGCCCGGTGCGGGCAAGACGGCGCTGCTGGAGGCGACGGCCGAATTGCTCGGCGAACGGTTTCGGATCGGCGTGATCGAGGGGGATCTGGAGACCGAGAATGACGCGAACCGCCTCCGGGCCCGTGGCCTGCCGGTCGCGCAGATCTGCACCGGCACGACCTGTCATCTGGACGCGCATATGGTGTACGGAGCGGCGCACGAACTGCCGCTCGACAGCCTCGATCTCCTCTTCATCGAGAATGTCGGCAACCTCGTCTGCCCGGCCAGTTTCGACCTTGGCCAGCACTGCAACGTCGTGCTGCTGTCGACGCCGGAGGGCGATGACAAGCCCGCGAAATACCCGGTGATCTTTCGCAAGGCGGATCTCGTGCTGCTCACGAAACGCGACCTCGCGCCCTACATGCCGGAATTCGACCCCGCCAAGGCGACGGATTACGTGCGTCAGCTGGGAAATGCCGCGCCGATACAGGAGGTTTCGGCCAGATCGGGCCAAGGGCTCGATGCTTGGGCGGCATGGCTGACGCGAGGCGTTGCGGAGTTGCGAAAGACGCGCGCCCTTACGGAGGCCTGACCATGTCGCCGAAAGCCGCCGACTGGCTGGAACGCATCCGGGCACTGGACCTGCCGCGAAAGGTCCGAATCATGAATGTCTGCGGCGGGCATGAGCGCTCCATTTCCAAGGCAGGGCTGCGCAACGTGCTGCCAGACACTGTCGAGTTGATACCCGGCCCGGGCTGCCCCGTCTGCGTCTGCCCCGAGGAGGATATCTACCAGGCGATCCAGTGGGCGACGAACGAGGATCTGACCCTCGCTACGTTCGGCGACATGCTGCGCGTGCCCGTCAACCTGCGGAAAAACGAGATCCGCTCGCTGGAACAGGCCAAGGCCGCCGGCGCCGACGTTGTTCCCGTCGCCAGCCCGCAGGAGGCCGTGGCCCTTGCCCGCGCCCGCCCGGAACGCCGCGTGGTTTTCTTCGCGGCGGGTTTCGAGACCACCACGGCGCCGGTTGCTGCGATGATGGCGCAAGGTGTGCCGGAAAACCTGTTCCTGCTGCTCTCGGGGCGTCGCACATGGCCCGCCGTTTCGCTGCTGCTGAACGCGGGCGAGGTCGGTTTCGATGCCTTGATCGCGCCAGGCCACGTCGCCACGGTCATGGGGCCGGAAGAGTGGGAATGCGTCGCCACGGATCACGAAATGCCCGTGGCCATTGCCGGTTTCGATAGCGACAGCCTGCTGGCGGCGATCCATTCGGTGCTTCGGCAGGTGCAGGAGGGCGCGCCTTTGCTCGACAATTGCTACACCCTTGCGGTGCAACCCGGCGGCAACCCGGTGGCGCGCAGGTTGCTGGCGGATGTCATGGAGATCGCCGATGCCAACTGGCGGGGGATCGGGGAGATTCCCGCCTCCGGTTTCGTTCTGCGCCCGGAATACGCCGCGCATGATGCCCGCAAAGCCCTCCCGGTGGAGGAGGGTGAAGCGCGTCGCAGGATGGGCGAAATGCCGGCCGGTTGTGAATGCGCCTCGGTCGTGCTTGGCCGGATCTATCCCGCCCAGTGCCGCATCTACGGTGCGCCCTGCACGCCGCGAAACCCGGTCGGACCCTGCATGGTTTCTGACGAGGGGGCCTGTCGGATCTGGTGGAGCAACGGGCGCCGTGCCCGCGTGGAACAGGAGGCCGGATGAGATCTTCGCCCCAAGCTCCGTCTGGCGCGCACAGATTGCTTGCCCGTCGCGTCGTTCTGACCGGCCACGTGCAGGGGGTCGGGTTTCGCCCGCATGTCTATCGTCTCGCGGTGGCGCGCGGGTTGACGGGGTGGGTGCAAAACCGGATGGGCGCGGTCCATGCCCTTGTCGAGGGGCCGGAGGAGGCCGTGTCGCGCTTCCTGCGCGAGGTGGTGGAACAGGCGCCGCCCCTGTCGGATCCGCATCTCTCCGAGGCGGTTGAAACCGCTCCCGAGGGCGGCGGGAGCTTCACGATCCTCGAAAGCGATGCCGGTTCCGATGTCTCGATCTTCGTGCCGGCCGATACATCGGTTTGCCCGGACTGCCTGCGCGAGATGCGTGACCCCGGGGACCGGCGGTACAGATATCCTTTCATCAACTGCACGCAATGCGGGCCGCGCTACACGCTGATCGAGGCGATGCCCTATGACCGGGCCAACACGACGATGGCCGGTTTTCCGCTCTGCGAGGCCTGCCGCCGGGAATACGAGGACCCGTCGAACCGCCGCTTTCACGCCGAGCCCGTGGCTTGCCCGGATTGCGGTCCGTCGCTGCGCTTCGCGCGACAGGGCAAAACGGTGATCGCACAGACCGAGCCAGCCCTGGCCGCGACGGCCGCGGCGCTCAAGGCGGGGGATATCGTGGCCGTGCGCGGGATTGGCGGGTATCACCTGGTCTGCGATGCGCGCAACGAGGCGAGCGTGCAGCGGCTTCGCCAGCGCAAGCACCGTCCCGACAAGCCATTTGCCGTCTTGGTGCCCGAGGCTGGCGTTGACGGGCTGGATGGGGTTCGCGCGCTTGCACGGGTTTCTGCCCGAGCGGCCCGGGCGCTGTCGATGCCGCATCGCCCCATCGTTCTCATGCCCCGGCGCGAGGATGCGGAACTGGCCGCTTCGGTGGCGCCGGGCCTCGGCGTGTTGGGGCTTTTCCTGCCCTACAGCCCGCTGCACGTACTGCTGCTCGATGCGATCGGCGGGCCGCTGGTTGCGACCTCGGCCAATCCGAGCGGGGAGCCGGTGCTGACAACTCCCGCAGAGATCGAGGAACGGCTTTCCGGCGTGGCCGACGCGGTTCTGCACCATGATCGCCCGATTGCGCGCCCCGCGGACGATCCCGTGCTGCGCGAGATCGCGGGAACGGTTGTACCGCTGCGGCTCGGGCGCGGGAACGCCCCGGTAGAGCTGTCGCTTCCGTTTGCTTTGGAAAAAAACGCGCTGGCGCTCGGTGCCCAGATGAAAGCGACCGTCACGCTGGCCTTCGGAAACCGGGCCGTGATCTCACCCCATATCGGCGAGATGGAGGCCGCGCGCAGCCTGCAAGTGCTCGAGGACGTGTCGCGCAGCCTGCAGAGCCTCTATGGCGCGCCAGCCGGCGTGCTGCTGTGCGACGCCCATCCCGGCTACACCACTCACCGCTGGGCGCGAAATCAGGGCCTGCCGGTGGTGCCGATCCTGCATCACCATGCCCATGCCTCGGCACTGGCGGCGGAATATCCCGACGCAGTCGGCAACTGGTTGGTTTTTACCTGGGACGGTGTCGGCATGGGAACGGATGGCACGCTTTGGGGTGGGGATGTTCTTTGGGGGCGACCGGGAAACTGGCGGCGCGTCGCGCGGTTCCGCCCCTTCCGCCTGACCGGGGGCGACCGGGCCGGTCGCGAGCCATGGCGCAGCGCCGCCGCGCTATGCTGGGCGGTTGGGCGGGATTTTCACAATACACCGGATGGGGGCGAGATTGCGCGGCGGGCCTGGGACAAGGGGATCAATACGCAGGAAACCACTGCCGCAGGCCGGATCTTCGACGCGGCGGCTTGCCTCGTGATCGGGCGAACGCATGTCAGCTTCGAGGCGCAAGCTCCGATGTTGCTAGAAACGCTTTCCGAAGGGATCGAAGGGCAGGCAACCCCCTTGCCGATTTCCTGCGGCGAGAGCGGTCTGCTGGAGGTCGATTGGGCACCGCTGTTGGACCCGCTCAACGACAGGCGGCGCTCCGAAGGTGAAAGAGCGGCCGGGTTCCATGCCAGCATGGCGCAGGTCGTGCCGGATCTGGCCCGGGCATTGGCCCGGCAATTCCCCTTCGGCCAGATCGGGCTGACAGGCGGCGTGTTTCAGAATGCCCGCCTCGTGCGGGAGATACTGAACCGGGCGGTCGGGTTGGAGGCCCCTCTGCGGATGCACCGGCATGTGCCCTGCAACGATGCGGGGATTTCCTTCGGGCAGGTGGTTGAATATGCCGCGCGGGCGCGGGGAGAGGACGGATGAAGCTTGAGGACAGCCACATATCGCTGGCCCACGGCAATGGCGGGCGGTTCATGCGCGAGCTGATCGACGAAGTCTTTGCCCGGCACCTGTCGAATGACACGCTGGACACCAACGCAGATTCCGTCGCGCTCTCCCTTCCGGGCGAGCGGATCATGTTCACGACCGACGGTTTTACCGTCCAGCCGCTGGAGTTTCCCGGCGGTTCCATCGGCTCGCTCGCCGTGCATGGCACGACCAATGACCTCGCGGTTGCGGGCGCAGACCCGCTCTTCCTGAGCCTGAATGCCTTTATCGAGGAGGGGGTGGAGGTTGCGCTGCTCGAACGCATCGTGGCCGATCTGGGCCGGGCTGCCACAGAGACTGGCGTCCGTGTCGCCGCCGGCGATACCAAGGTGCTCCCGAGGGGGCAGGGGGGCGGGATCTATCTCGCAACAACCGGCATCGGCGTCTATCGGCATCCGGGTGTGCTGGCGATGAACGAGATCCGGGCGGGCGACGTAATGCTGGTGAGCGGGCCGATTGGCGATCACGGTATCGCGGTCATGCTCGCGCGTGAGCAGTTCGGATTGCGGGGCGACATCCGGTCCGACGCGGCCAGCGTGCTGCCGCTCACACGGGCTCTGCGCGCGGTGCCGGGTGTCCGTTTCATGCGGGATCCCACGCGCGGAGGGCTGGTTTCGGTCGCCCATGAAATAGCGCGCGCAACCGGGCTGGAAATCACCCTTGATGAGCCGTCGATTCCCGTTCGGCCGGCCGTAACAACCGTCTGCGACATGCTGGGATATGACCCGTTTTATCTGGCTTGCGAGGGAAGGGTGGTTGCGGTCGTGGCGCCGGATGCGGCGGCAGAGGCCTTGCGCGCGTGGAAGGCGCTGCCGGGTGGGGGAGATGCGTCCGTGATTGGCGAGATGCGCGCGTTGGTGCATGGCGGCCGGGTCTTGCTGAAGACGGAGCTCGGCGGGCTGCGCATTCTCGAAGAGCTGGAAGACGATCCGTTGCCGCGGATCTGCTAACGGCTTTCCCCGGCACCCAAGGAGAGACCGGGACGTTGAGCAAGGGAGGAACGCCCCGCCCGAAAAAACCGGGCGGGGCGTCGGGTCAGACTGCCTGGGCGGTGGGAACCGCAGGAGCGTTCTGGGTTCCGGCCTGAATGGCGGTCAGCGCGATCGTGTAGACGATGTCTTCGACCAGCGCGCCGCGCGACAGGTCGTTCACCGGCTTGCGCAGGCCCTGCAGCATCGGGCCGACGCTGACCACGCCGGCAGAGCGCTGCACGGCCTTGTAGGTGGTGTTGCCGGTGTTGAGATCGGGGAAGATGAACACGTTCGCGCGGCCGGCAACGGCGCTATCGGGCGCCTTCTGACGACCGACGCTCTCGACCGAGGCGGCGTCGTATTGCATCGGGCCGTCGATCAGCAGATCGGGGCGCAGGCTCTGGGCCAGACGGGTTGCATCGCGCACCTTTTCCACGTCCGAGCCGGTACCCGAGCCGCCGGTCGAATAGGAGATCATCGCCACGCGCGGCTCGATGCCGAAGGCGATGGCGGTCTCGGCGGACTGGATCGCGATGGTTGCAAGCTCCTGCGCCGACGGATCGGGGTTGATCGCGCAGTCGCCATAGATCAGCACCTCGGTCGGCATCAGCATGAAGAACACACTGGAGACGATCCCGGCGCCGGGCTGGGTCTTGATGAGTTGCAGTGCCGGGCGCACCGTGTCGGCAGTGGTGTGGATGGTGCCGGAAACAAGCCCGTCCACATGCCCCTCGGTCACCATCATGGTGCCGAGCACGACCGTGTCCTCCAGCTGTTCCTGCGCCTTTTCGAGCGTCAGCCCCTTGTGCTTGCGCATTTCCAGCAGCGGCGCGACATAGCGGGTGCGGATCGAGGCCGGGTCGATGATCTCGAGATTGGACGGCAGCGACAGGCCCAGCTTCGCGGCCTTGCCTGCAATCCGGTTGGGGGCGCCGAGCAGGACGCAGCGCGCGATCTGCTTCTCGGCACATTTGATCGCCGCGGCGATGGTGCGCGGTTCCTCGCCCTCGGGCAGCACGATCCGGCGATCCGCGCCGCGGGCCAGCTGCACCAGCTGGTGGCGGAAAGCGGATGGCGAAAGCAGCGAACGGGACGGCGCGCCGATCCGCTTCAACAGCGAGGATACGTCGATCCGGTCGGCGATGAAGCTGATCACCCGCTCCATCTGGTGGCTGTCATCGGCGCTGACATGGCAGTCCAGCTTCGCGAGCTGCGCCGCAACGTGGTAGGTGTCGTCAGTGGCCAGGAAGATCGGAAGGCCGGCCTCCACCGCGGGTTTCATGGTCTCGGTCACGATCGTGTCGGGACGGTTGCCGCAGGTCAGCAACAGCCCCGCCAGCCGGGTGCCGTTCAGGAAAGCGAGCGAGGCGGCAAGGCAGATATCGGCTCGGTCGCCCGGGGTAACGAGCAGCGCGCCATTTGCAAGGGTTGGCAGCACCAGCTCGACCGAGCGGGCGGCAACCACGACTTCGCTGACACGCCCGGCGGCCATGGCGCCTTCGTTCACAACGGTCAGATTCAGTGCGTCGACCATTTCCTGCAGGCGCGGTGCATAAAGGCTCGAATTGAACGGGATGGTCCCCAGAACGGGCAGGTTGGGGCCGAGATCCGCCTGCATGAGACCCTGCAACTGGTCGGGGTCGGTTCCCGCGGACACCTTGTTGACCAGGATGCCGGCATAGCCGTCTTCGACATCGGTCGATTCCTCGGCATTGCCGAACTGGCGGGCCACCCGCCGGACGAGGTCTCCGATATCGTCCGCCGAGGGACGGTTCGCGTTGACCACGGGCACAAGGTCCGCACCGAGCGCGCGGCACATCGCGGCGTTCACGGGCAGGGCGAGCGTGTCGGTCTCCACCGCGACAAGGCCTTCGACGACAAGGATGTCGTGATCGCCGTTCAACTCGTCCAACAGGTCGACGACCTCGTCCATGAGAGCGTCCATCTCGCCGGCGGCGATCAGGTCCTTGGCGCGGGAGAGCGGCAGCGTCCCCGTGACCGGCAACTTGCACAGATCGCGCGCGAAGGCGACGGAGGGATCGCTCGTTCCGCGCGCCCCGATCGGCGATTGGCTTATGGGCTTGGAGAACGCGACACTCAGTCCCTCGCGCTGCAAGGCGCGGACCAGACCGAGCGCCATGGAAGTCAGGCCGGCATCGTGGTTGGAAGAGGCGAGAAAGAGTACTTTTCTGGGAGGCATTTCGGACGTCCGGTGCAGTTGAGGCTCGCAAGCGTCGCGCGTTCAGCAGACAGAAGGCCACGCATGCGTGCAGAATTCGTTAAAATGATATAAGGAGCTGGCTCCGGCAGCACTACCCGCCCGTTGTGCACACCGGCATGCCGCCCGCTGCATATGCATTGTTGCGATGCAGAAAAATCGGGCACGCACGATTGCATTTTCCACGATGCGACGCCATTGCTGCGTGCTGCGCCCACTCTGTCATTGGCGCCACGCTCAGTTCAAAAAAAGGGGTGCCTACCCCCGGAAGGTCAGGATTTCATGAAGACGCAGACGCCCCGCAGATCCGAATTGCTCATGCCGGCCGGCTCGCTCGAACGGCTGAAGATCGCCGTGCAATATGGCGCCGATGCGGTCTATCTCGGCACGCCGGACATGTCCCTGCGCACGAAATCCAAGTTCTCGCTCGAAGACGTCAAGACCGGCATCGCCTATGCCCATGCCCATGGCGTGCGGGTCTACCTGACGCTGAACCTCTTCACGCATAACAAGGATATCGCCAAGCTGGCCGATTACACGCAGGTGCTGCGCGAAATGCGCCCCGACGGGGTGATCGTGGCCGATCCGGGCGTGTTCCGCTACCTGCGCAAACACGCGCCCGAGCTGTCGCTGCATGTCTCGACGCAGGCCAATGTCTGCTCCTGGCTGACGGTGAATTACTGGAAGGAAGAGGGTGCGGAACTGGTGGTGCTGGCCCGCGAGGTGAGCTTTGCCGAGCTGGCCGAGATCCGCGAGCACTGCCCCGATATCCGGCTGGAGACCTTCGTGCATGGTGCCATGTGCATGACTTATTCGGGGCGCTGCCTGCTGTCGAACTACCTTGCTGAGCGTGGCGCCAACCAGGGCAATTGCGCCAATTCCTGTCGCTGGATGTACAAGCTCCACCTGCGGCTGAAGGATGGCACGTCGCAGGAGATCGAGCTGAACGAACACAATAGCGAGCTGTTCGAGTTCCTGCTGGAGGAGGGCGTCCGCCCCGGCGAGTTCATGGCGCTGGAGGAGGATATGCGCGGCAGCTACATCCTCAACTCCAAGGATATGTGCCTGATGCCGAAGCTCGACCAGCTTCTGGAGATCGGCGTGGACAGCCTCAAGGTCGAGGGCCGCAACAAGAGCGCCTATTACGTGGCCAGCGTCACCCGCGCCTATCGCCGGGCCATTGACGCCTGGTATCGCGATCCGGAGGGCTGGGCGCCCGAGCCGTTCATGGCCGAGCTGGAAGGGGCGACCAACCGCGGCTTTACCATCGGCTTCCACGAGGGACGGCTGAAGAACCACGCCCATAATTACGACCACACCCGCTCGACCGCGCCGTGGGAATACGCGGCCATGGTCGGGGAGGTGCGCGATGACGGGCTGGTGCTGAACGTCAAGAACCGCATCGATGCGGGCGACGTGATGGAATTCCTGCCGCCCGATCCGGCGTTGGAGACGGTCCTGCTGCGCCTCTATGCCTTCGAGATCGACGGCGAGGACGAGACCATGGAGGTGGTGCACGGTTCACTCGGCCACCGCGTTTTCGTGCCGTGGAGCGCCTTTGACCGGGAGGACCCGGAGGTGATCCGCAAGGCGTTCCCGCCGATGACCATCGTTCGCAAGGAATCGATGTTGCCCGAGGATGACTGGGCCCGCATCCGGTTGGACAAGACCGCGCAGAAGATCGAGCTGGGCCAGGAGGGGCGCGAGAAAGCCTATCGCCGGCAGGTGAAGGCGCTGCAGGAGACGATCTCGGACGAGGCGGTCGCGCAGCGCGCCCACTCATCGCGCACGGGCGTGGAGCGCTGCTGCGGGCGTGGCTGCAATGGCTGCCTGATGTTCTGGAACGATCCGGAATATGCCCGCGCGCGGGAGGTGCTCGCCGCGCGCAAACATGGCGAATTGCTGGAACGCGATGGCCGCGCGCCGCCACTGCCGCCGATCGTCTCCACGTAGACCCAGATATTGCCGTCCTTGTCGGTGCCGTTAAAGATCGCGTCGGCGCGGCAGCCATTGCCAGCGGCCATGACCTTGCCCGGCAGGGCCTCGGACAGCGCGCCATAGACTACGTCGCAGACCTGTTGCGCCGCCGCGATGCGGCCGTCGACCGCTGCGGGGGGCTCGCAGTTCAGGATCGAGCCGTTCGGCGCGGTGACCGTCAGCGGGCGGGCATGGCCGGCATTGGGCAGGATGGTCGGATCCAGCACCGCCTTGACGGTGTAGAAGCAGGCCGCCAGCAGCGAGGTGTAGATCAGGTTCAAATCGCCGCGCACCTGCGGCGGGCCGTCGAAATCCAGCGCCATCTCATCGCCCTCGACGGTGATCTCGACCGGGAAAGTCAAGCTTTCCGGGCGCTGGTTGCTGTCGAAGCTGTCCCGTACGCTCCCTGGGATTCCGGATCGTCGACGCCTGAACAGGCACCGCCGGCTGGTAGCTGACCTTGGTTAGATCTCGACCGCCCCAAGATTGTGTCGGCGGAATTCATCTCTATATCGAAACCATGTACCGGATCAGTTCCAGGAGATGAGATCCATGGGATATGCGAAAACGGCCGCCCTGATGGCGGCGATGACCGCCCTGTTCATGGGGATTGGCTACCTTCTAGGCGGCTCCGGCGGGATGTTTTTTGCGCTGATCATGGCGGCCGGGATGAATGCGTTTTCCTGGTGGAACTCCGACAAGATGGTGCTCCGGATGCATAATGCCCGGCCCGTGAGCGGCAATGATCCGCACGGGCTTGTCCGGATGGTTGCCGATCTGGCCGACAATGCCGGCCTGCCGATGCCTGCCGTCTACGTGATCGATACGCCCCAGCCCAACGCCTTCGCTACCGGCCGCAATCCGGACAATGCCGCCGTGGCAGTGACGACCGGCCTGATGCGCAGCCTCTCGCGCGAGGAACTGGCCGGGGTCATCGCGCATGAGCTGGCCCATATCCGCAACCATGACACGGCGATCATGACCGTCACGGCGACCTTTGCCGGCGCGATCACGATGCTTGCAAATTTCGCGCTGTTCTTCGGTGGCCGCCGGGACGAGGGGCCGGGTATTGTCGGTACGCTGGCGCTCATGCTCCTCGCTCCGCTCGCCGCGGGATTGGTCCAGATGGCGATCAGCCGGACGCGCGAATATGCCGCCGACAAGGCCGGGGCCGAGATCTGCGGCCAACCGAACTGGCTGGCCGATGCGCTGGAGCGGATCCAGGCCGGGGCATCGCGGATCGACAATGATGCCGCGGAGCGCAATCCGGCCACGGCCCATATGTTCATCATCAACCCGCTGCACGCCCATGCGCGCGACAACCTGTTTGCGACCCATCCCTCGACGGCCAACCGCGTTGCGGCCTTGCGGCAGATGGCCGGCGCAAACCCCACGGTTCGCTCCCGCATCCCGGTTCATGCACGCGGGCAAAAGCCGCGTTCCGGGCCTTGGGACTAGCGTCGCCGGGACCAGGGAAGGGATTGGCCGGCTGCAAGAAAAACCGCGCCGGGCCGCTCCACATTTGGCTGGATCGGACTATTTCTCAAGGAAGAGGAAGAAGGGAAATCTGGCCGGATGATACGAAACACGTTGATTGCACTCGCCCTCGCAGTCGTTGGAACCGCCGTCTCTGGTGAAACATTGATGACCCGAAACTTGCAGCCCGCCGCCGATCTGAGTTGGACCTACGTGGCCGATAACGTCATGGGCGGTGTATCCGAAGGCCAATCCGGCGTTGGCGAAGACAGTGGACAGTCTTTCGTTCGACTGTCGGGAGACGTCAGCACCCAGAACCGCGGCGGCTTCATCCAGGTCCGGACCATGATTGACCCGGTGGAGGCGGATGCGCAGGGGCTGGTCTTGAAGGTGCGCGGCAACGGGGAACGTTATTTCATCCACCTGCGTACCCGGTCGACACTTCTGCCATGGCAGTATTATCAGGCCGGGTTCGAGACCGGATCCGACTGGCGCGAAGTAAAGCTGCCGTGGTCGGCATTCGAACCGTCGGGCCAGTTGCTTCCCGGCCGCGTGACCCCGGAGACGATCAAGTCGGTGGGGCTGGTCGCCTTTGGTCGCGACCACAGCGCCGATGTGTCATTGGCCGAGATCGGATTGTACTAGGCCGGACGAAGTACGGGACAATCGATTGGCGTCCATTGGTCTGTATCAAGGTCCGATCCGGGATTGCCCGGCTGCACGAAATGGCCGCCCTCACTGGGCGGCTTTTTGATCAGGGCTGTCAGGCGTTCAAGTCTGGGGCGGAAACAAGCGCTCCACGCCTAGTTCCTGAACGGGTCATCTCCGATTTTGTCATGGCTGCGAACTGGAAGGACCCGATTGTTCTTGAGTACTCTCAGAACCTCCGGCGCAGCCTTGCCGATTGCCTTGCTACTGACGTCACTTCCAAAGGCTCGACACGGATCGCTCCCAGGCCGCGAATGCTTTCGAGCCTTGAAACCGCCCCCGCCGGCCTCTGATCTGCCACGGGGGGGGCACAATCCACATTGGAGGCTGTTATCGCAGGGATTACCATGGTCGGGCTTGTTATTGCGAAGCGCAAGCCGAACAAATTTCCGCGAATTGCTTCGACCGAGTTCCCGCATGAAAAACCTGGCAATACGGGAGCATCTGAAAATGCGACCGCGGATGTGACGGTTCCCGAGCAATCGGTTGATTTTTCTACAGCATGTGTAAGGGTGGTACCGTTGCCACCTCTCAACGAGGGGCCCAGGGAGGATTTGGAGGAGAACTCATGACCATGAAAATTTCGCGCCGCGGAATCCTGGCGACGGCCACTGCCATGGCCGTATTTGCATCGATCGGAACCGGGGCTTTGGCCCAGGACAAGATCAAGCTGCGCCTGTCGGCCGTTCAGTCCGAGACCGACCAGCGGTCGGTTGCCATGATTGAAAAGTTCGGCCCGATGATTGCCGATTTTGCCGAGTTCGAGCCGCATTGGAACGGGACCCTCTATGGCCAGGGAACCGAGCTTGAGGCGATCGCTTCCGGCGACCTCGAGATGTCGATCACCTCGGCACAGGAACTGGCGACATTCTTCCCGGAATTCTCCATTTTCACGGCCGGTTACGTGCATCAGGACGCAGCGCACCAAGTCGCTGTCTTCAACGACCCGCTGATGGAGCCGTTCAAGAAGAAAGTCGAGGATGAGCTTGGCGTCAAGCTGCTGTCCGTAATGTATCTGGGCCGTCGACAGGTGAACCTGCGGCAGTCGAAGGACGAGCTGACGGTCATGACGCCGGCAGATCTCGCCGGGGTAAACCTCCGGATGCCTGGTACGGACGCCTGGCAGTTTCTCGGTCGGGCGCTGGGCGCCAACCCGACGCCCATGGCATTCACGGAAGTCTACACTGCGCTTTCGACCGGATCGGTCGACGGCCAGGATAATCCGCTGCCAACGGTCGTCGATGCAAAGTTCTACGAGGTGACGAAACAGATCGTGCTGACGTCGCACCTCGTAGATCTCAATTACATCGCGCTTTCGAAAGCCGCTTGGGATGGCATGACGCCAGAGCAGCAGGAGAAGGTACAGGCCGCAGCCGATGCCGCCGCCGAGTTCGGACGCCAGAACCAGCTCAAGAAGGAAGAGGAGCTTGTCGCCTTCCTCGAAGAGCAGGGACTTGAGGTCTACGAACCCGACGTGGCCGCGTTCCGCGATCAGGTGCAGAAAATGTACCTCGAGAGCGAATATGCCTCGACCTGGCCGGAAGGCGTTCTCGACAAGATCAACGCGCTCGGGAACTGACGCCTGAAACCCGCACGGGAGGATTGAGACATGGGCACCATTACCCGTTGGTTCTCCCGTGCGACCGAATTCGTGGCGGCCATCATGATGGCCGCCATGTTTGCCACTTTCATCATCCAGATCACCATCCGCTACACTGCGCGCCTGTCGTGGGTCGGAGAAGCGGTGCCCTTCCTCGCGCCGGACCGTTACGGCTGGACGCTGGAGTTCTGCCTGCTGATGTGGGTCTGGATCGTCTTCTGGGGGAATTCCTTCATCGTCCGCCAGCGAGACCATGTCACCTTTGACATCCTCTACACCCATGTTTCGCCCGATGTCCGAAAGTGGTTCGCAATCATTTCGGGCATCGCGGTCTGTGTGGCGTTGCTCGCATCGGTCGAGCCGACGTGGAGCCGTTTCGCCATCCTGAGGCTGAAAAGCACGGCGACGCTCGATCAGCTCTTTGGCCCCAATCTCAAGATGCGAGGGGTCTTTTCGATATACATTGCCTTCCTTGTGATCGTGGCTCTGCGCTACAGCTGGCGGGCGATAAACGCCTTCCGCCACGGCGCGGAAGCCGACCTGCATCACTACTCCGAGATTGCAGAGGAAACTGACGAAGAGTTCAAAAAAGCAGGTCCTAAATGACGCTCGAATTCGCTGCCTGCCTGCTCACGCTGTTCTTCCTCGCCGGGATCGGAACACCTGTCGCCTATTCGATCCTCGTTGCTGCGATCGTCTACTTGTTTACCGCGGGTCAGAGCATCGGGATCGCCGGCAAGCTGCTGATGGACGGCCTCTACCAGAGTTTCATTTTGCTCGCGGTGCCGCTCTTCATCGTTGCCGCGAACATCATGAACGCCGGCACGATCAGTGACCGGCTGCTTCGGTTCTGCATCGGCCTCGTGGGGCGCTTCCGGGGCGGGCTCGGGCACGTGAACGTCGTTGCCTCGTTGATCTTCTCCGGCATGTCCGGCTCCGCCGTTGCCGACGCCGCAGGCATCGGCAAGATCATCATCGACATGATGGTCAAGTCCGGCCACTACACCCGCGGTTACGCGGCCGCGATCACGGCCGCTTCCGCAACGATCGGGCCGATCATCCCGCCGTCGATCCCGATGGTGCTCTACGCGCTCGTTTCCAACACTTCGATTGGCTACCTGTTCCTCGGGGGCATTCTGCCCGGGCTGCTGATGGGCGTCGTGCTGATGGCGATGAACTACTTCATATCCAGCCGGCGGGAATTCGGAATGGAGGAACCCGTTCCGCTGAAGGACCTGCCATCGCTGACAGTCACCGCCTTTCCGGCGCTGCTCATGCCGGCGATCCTGCTCTACGGGATCTATGGCGGTGTCACCACGCCGACGGAAGCCGCGGCAGTCGCAGCCTTTTATGCACTCGTGCTTGCGGCCTTCTTCTACCGGGCCCTATCGATCAAAGCCTTCTACAGGATCCTCGTGGAAAGCGCTCGATCATCGGCCGCCGTCGGCCTGGTAATCGGTGGCGCGCTGATCCTGAACTTCATTGTCGCCTCGGAAAACATTCCCAACATGGTGGCCGGTGCGCTCGTGGGCCTGGACGTGCCGCCAGTCTTGTTCCTCATCGGCGTCAACATACTCATTCTGCTGCTGGGCTGCGTTCTCGATGCAACGACAATCATTCTTGTAATCATACCATTGTTTCTTCCGAGTTGCCGAGAACTCGGGATCGACCTGGTGCATTTCGGTGTCGTCGCGGTCGTCAACTGCATGATCGGCCTGATCACCCCGCCCTACGGCATCCTTCTCTTCGTGATCAATGCGGTCACCCACATACCGCTCGGAGAGATCATCCGCGAAGTCATTCCTTTCCTTGTGGTGCTGATACTCGCCCTGCTGATACTGATACTGGTTCCGGATGTGGTGCTCTTCCTTCCGCAACAACTTGGATACCAGAGCTAGTTGGACAGAAGGTAGAGGTGGCTCGGTTTGTCTGAACAGGTTGAAGCCGTTTTCTAAGTGGATCTTCCGCTCAGTTATGCCGCGACCGGGACTGGCCGTGGCGGGTTGAGATATGCCTGATCGGGCGTTTGCCCGTCCAGCGATGAATGCGGTCTCCGCGTGTTGTAGAAGGCCAGGTATCGGGCGAGGCCCGCGCGAGCCTCGGAGACGCTGTCATAGGCGTGAAGGTAGACCTCTTCATACTTGATCGTCCTCCAGAGACGCTCGACGAATACGTTGTCGCGCCAGGCGCCTTTTCCATCCATGCTGATCTGGATCTCGGTAGCCTTCAGCGCCTTGATG
>NZ_FNEK01000101.1 GCF_900099935.1 Aliiruegeria lutimaris
CCTACGTGGAAAGAGTATTGGTTCCGGAACTTGCGCCGGGAACGGTGGTCATTCTGGACAACCTCGCTACACACAAGAGCGCCGCCGCGGCCAAGGCCATGCGAGACGCCGGATGCTGGTTCCTGTTCCTGCCGCCCTATAGCCCCGACCTCAACCCCATCGAAATGGCGTTCTCGAAGCTCAAGGCTCACCTCCGCAGGATCGGCGCTCGCACCTTCACCGAATTGTTCGGCGCCATCGCCCAGGTCTGCGATCTCTATTCTCCGCAAGAATGCTGGAGCTACTTCAAGGCTGCCGGATATGTCTCAGGTTAATGGCGGGGTGCTTTAGGCAAGGCCAACATGCTGCGCGACGGCTCCGACGTCACGATCATCGCCAATGGCACGCTGACGCATCGCGCAATGAAGGCGGCCGAAATCCTTGCTGCCGACGGTATCGAGGCCCGCGTGCTCAACATGGCCAGCGTCCGCCCGATCGACGAGGAGGCCATCATCGCGGCCGCGAAGGAGACCGGCGCCATCGTCACCTGCGAGGAGCACACCATCTTTGGCGGGCTCGGCAGTGCGGTGGCCGAGGTCGTGACAGAAAACGCCCCGGTCCTGATGAAGCGCCTCGGCGTGCCGGGCATCTTCCCTCCGACGGGCTCGGCCAATTTCCTGCTCGACGAGTTCGGCATGTCGCCCGAAGGTATCGCGATGACGGCCACAGGCCTGATCAAGCGGAAATCGTAAAGGGCAGAACAGCAAAGGGAGGAGGCCGTGATGCAACGAGCGGTTCTGGCCATCGACGAAGGCACCACGAACAGCAAGGCGATCCTGGTGCTGGAAAGCGGCGAGATCGTCGCGCGCGGCTCCTGCCCGGTCGAGACCCGCCACCCGCAATCCGGCTGGGTGGAACAGGACGCGCGGCAGGTATGGTCCAGCACTGTCGCCGCGATCCGGGAGTGCCTTTCCAACGGTCCGGAAGTGGAGATCGCCGCCATCGGCATTTCCAACCAGCGCGAGTCGATCATGACCTGGGACAGGCAGACCGGCGCGCCGCTGGGGCCGCTGGTCACCTGGCAATGTCGCCGAACCGCCCTAGCCTGCGATGCCCTGAAAGCCGCCGGAGACGAGGACGAGGTGATCTCCCGCACCGGCCTGCCGCTCGACCCGTTATTCCCGGCTACCAAGGTCGGATGGCTGCTTGAGACCCACTGCGCAGGCAAGCCGGCCGGGGATATCTGCATCGGCACGGTCGATTCATGGCTGATCTGGAACCTCTCCGGCGGCAAGGTGCATGCCTGCGATGCTTCCAATGCCGCGCGGACCCAGCTCTGCAATATCGCCGATTGCCAATGGGACGAGACGCTTTGCAGGCTGTTCAAGGTTCCCATGGCTGCGCTTCCGCAGGTGCACGATTCCTCTCACATCTTCGCCCGGACCTCGGGCGTTGACGGCCTCCCGGACGGGGTGCCGGTCGCTTCGGCGATCGGCGACTCGCACGGGGCGCTCTTCGGTCACGGCGCCCATCATCCTGGCGACGGCAAGGTCACCTTCGGCACCGGCTCGTCGGTGATGACGACGCTGCCGGAGTTCATCGTGCCGCCGAAGGGCCTCACCACCACCATCGCGTGGTCGCTCAACGGCAGGCCGACATATGCATTCGAGGGCAACATCCTGGTCAGCGCCTCGATCCTGCCATGGACGGCGGAGCTGCTCGCGCAGGAAGATGTCACCGCCCTGCTCGAACTCGCCCAGACGGTGGAAAGCACGCTGGGAGTGATGCTGGTGCCGGCGCATGTGGGCCTGGGCTCGCCGCACTGGAACTCCAGCGCCCGCGGGCTGGTCTGCGGGCTCTCCTTCAACACAGGCAAGGCGCATATCGCCCGCGCCGCGGCAGAGAGCATCGCTTTCCAGGTCGCTGACGTGTTCGAGATCGTCGAGCAGAATTCCGGCCAGGGGATCGGGCGCCTGTTCGTCGATGGCGGCCCGAGCCGAAATCCGTTCCTGATGGGGATGGTTGCCGATTTCATCGACCACCCGGTGATCGTGGGCGAAAGCGCCGAGGCTTCGGCCCAAGGTGCGGCTTACCTGGCGGGGCTCGCCACCGGCCTTTGGCCAGATCTGGAGACGGTGGGCGCGCTGGAAGGGCACGGGCGCCAAATCGCGCCGAGCATCGCCGCGGCGGACCGCGAACATGCACGGTCGGAATGGCGCATGGCCATCGCACGCACCACTCTCGTTACGGAGTAGTTTCCAAGGTAGAGGGCGAAGCGCCTTCTGGCGCACGCCTCGCCTGCCTTCAGGGGCGCCGGATGACGTAATCCGGAGAAATTCCGGCGGTCTCCATCGCGGGACGCGGATCGGTTCCCGCGAAGAAGCCGTATTCGGCCACAAGCGCCGAGGCGATCCCTGCGGTCTGGGCACCGAGGATGTCGGTGTGCAGGCTGTCCCCCACCATCAGGATCCTCTCGCGCGGATAGTCGCCACCAAGCTGAGCGAAGGCCAACTCGTAGATATTGGAAAACGGCTTGCCAAAGAAACGCGGCGCGACGCCCGTTGCCTCGGCCAGCCGATGCGCGAAATACCCAGGTTCGAACGAGAATCCGCTGTCGCCGGGGGCGACGATGTCGGGATTCCCGACCCAGACCTCGCGTGGATTGGCCCGCAGCGCCGCTTCCAGCAAGGCATGGCGGGCCTCGGTCCACGCGCCGGAGCCGATCAACAGGAATGCCTCGACATCGGCATAAGGCGCGGGATCTTCGGCAAGGAAGATCAGGTCGATCTCTTCCAGGTCTGCCCGACCTAGCGACTCGGTCGCCATCACGCCCCAGCGGCGGGGCGTCTCGGAACGGACGGCGGCCAACAGCGCCTTGCGGCTGGTGACCACGTCTTCGGGTGCGAAATCATAGCCGAGCCGGGCGTATTTCTGCATCAGGAGCTGGTGGGGAAAGCCGCCCGCATTCGAGACCACCATGACGCGCTTTCCCGCGGCCTGAAGGTCCGCGACGCGGTCCGGCGTTCCGGGAATGGCGGAACTTCCGATATTCAGCACGCCGAAGGCATCCAGAAGGAATACATCGAACTCGTCGGCAATCTCGGCCAGCGTTTCCGCATGGCGCGGGCTCCCGCCGCGCACCGAACCCGGCATGCGCGCGCGGGCGGCCTCGTAGGAGGCAAAGGCCTGTTGCGTTGTCATTGTCACGTGAGTGCCTCCCGGATGTGAGCCGAGGCCTATTCGCACGTCCGCATGAAGGCAACGTTTGCCAAGGGCTTCACGATGCCGCGCCACGAATGCCCTGCCAAACCCTTTGGTGCAGGGTAATCATGTAGTCATACCGCCGGACTTTACCAAATCGCCCCTCCTCCCGCAGAGCCGGAGATACCGCACCGCACCGCGTGTTCACGGCGGCTCAGATCTCCTCGAAGAGGATCTCCTGCGCGCCTTCCCAGAGCACCCTGGGCCCGATCTCGGCGAGCTTGTCGAGATTGGAGGTCAGGGTGATGAAGTGGTTGCCGGCAAGCTGGCCCATCTTGGACTTGAAATGCACACCGCCATAGGCAAGCAGGATCTCGGTCTCGGAGATGCCGCCCGGGTAGAGCACGAACTGGCCCCGGGCCGGAAAGCTGGTGTGGTTCTCGTACTCGACACCGAAATCGGTCTCGCCGAGCGGGATCCAGACACCTTCGCCGCTCCAACGGACATGCACCACCTGGCTCTTGTAGGGAAGCTGGGCGCGGAAGGCAGCGACGGTTTTCGGCGCGGCCGCCTCTTCGAATTTCGCGTCGAATTCGACGCCGGAGATGGTGACTTTGAGCTTGGACATGGGAATTGCCTTTTGAGTTTCAGTCGATGCGCCCGAATAGCCGCGGCAGGCCGAGACGGCGCGAAACCTGCAAGACGGAGCGTTCGGCGACGGTGGAGGCGGCGAAAAGCGAGACGCCTTCGGGAGAGTTACCGTACCGATGGCGCAATCGGCGATCACGAACAAGGAGAAATGGATCGGGCCGACTCCCATATGCCCGGATATCGGCGACAACACAGGGACGATGATTGAATTCGAGGCAATCGTCTCAAGAAATATGCCGACAAGGAGGAAGTGCAGGTTCGCGATGATGAGGAAAACGAACCGGCTGGAGAATTTCGCCGGGGAACCGGGCGACCTACGTGCCGGCGCTCGGGCCTCATGCTGGAGCCTGCAACAATGCGAAACGACGCACCTTCGGCTTCGCCACGAATGAAACTTGATGTTCAGGCATCTACCGCGCATCGTTCGGATAGCCCGCCAGTGAGTGGATGCCGATCACCGATCGGCCTCTGCCCATATGGGGAGGACGGCGGGGGCAGATTTCCGGGAGGATGTGATGACGATGACCGACGAGGAAATGTTCAGTGAAAAACTTCAGGAGGTCCGCGAGATCGCTGCCGAACGCCTTGATGGCGCTGATCGGGAGAGTTTTCTCGAAGCGATCGACCTGCTGCTTTCGCGGTCATCGCCGGAAGACGTGAAAGGGCGGGCCGCGCACGAGATTTACGGCTCGGCGCTGGCGCTATGGAAATTCGCGGCCCGGCGCGAGGCCGGAACGGTCCGGGTGCGGCTCTACAACCCGCGCATGTCCGAGCATGGCTGGGAATGCTCCCATTCCGTCCTGGAAATCGTCAATGACGACATGCCTTTCATCGTCGACTCCCTGACATCGTTTCTCACGGTCAACGGGCTCACGATCCATTCGTTGATCCATCCGCTCATCACCGTCCGGCGCAATGCGG
Source organism: Aliiruegeria lutimaris (assembly GCF_900099935.1). Lineage (GTDB taxonomy): Bacteria > Pseudomonadota > Alphaproteobacteria > Rhodobacterales > Rhodobacteraceae > Tropicimonas > Tropicimonas lutimaris. The sequence goes on from NZ_FNEK01000101.1 coordinate 4,753, forward strand.
CAGGAGAACGGGTGGACGTTATCCCCCCCGGCGGCGAGGGCGGGAAACGGGAATCGATGATCCAGGTCCAGATCGACCAGATTGGCGACGAGGAGACGCTCGACCGTTACGAGGCCGAGATCCTTCAGGTTCTGGCCGATGTCCGCGTCGCGGTGGGGGACTGGAAGCCGATCCTGACCCGCCTGGTCGATGTGACCGACAGTCTGAAGAGGGCGCCGGCCAAGGGGACAGGCAACGTCGCCGAAGATGTCGTCGAATTCCTGGAATGGCTGGCCCAGAACCATTTCACCTTCCTTGGCTATCGCGAATACGAGAACACGGCCGACGCGCCCTCCTTGCAGCAGGTCAAGGGTTCCGCGCTGGGCCTGATGCGGGATCCAGAGTTCACGGTCCTGCGGGACCTGCACGGAAACTATGCCGACTGGTCGCCGGAGATGGATGCCTTCATCACCGATGTCTCGCCGCTGATGATCATCAAGGCCAACCGCCGGTCCACCGTGCACCGCTCCACGCATTTCGACCTGATCGGGGTCAAGAAATTCGACCGCAAGGGTGCGGTCACCGGGGTGCATCTCTTCGTCGGCCATTTCACGGCCGCTGCCTATAACCGAAGCCCGAGATCGATCCCCCTCCTGCGTCAGAAGGTGGAGCGCCTCGTCGAGCGGTCGGGTTTCGCTCCCGAAAGTCATGACGCGAAGGCCCTGGCGCATGTTCTAGGCACCTATCCGCGCGACGAGCTGTTTCAAAGCTCCGACAACCAGCTCTTCGAGAATGCCATGGGCGTTCTGCACCTGGCGATCCGGCCGCGCACGCGGCTGTTCGTCCGGCCCGACCGGTTCGGGCGGTTCGTGTCCTGCCTCGTTTTCGTTCCGCGCGAGCGCTACAACACGGAGTTGCGGCAGAGGGTCGGGGACATCCTGGCGGAGGAATTCGATGGGCGGGTCGCGACCTGGACACCCTCCTTCGGGGACGAGGTGTTGGCGCGAGTCCATTACGTGATCGCGCTGGAGGGGACGGTGGCGTCCAATTACGATACCGCCGCCATCGAGACCCGCATTCTCGACGCCGTGCGCGATTGGAGCGACCACCTGCGCGACGCCCTGATCGAGCGCAAGGGCGAGTCCGAAGGCAACCGGCTGCACGCGCTCTACGGTGCCGGCTTCGGCGCCTCCTATCGCGACGAGTTCAGCGCGTTGACGGCGATTTCCGATATCGAGAAGATGGAGGGGCTGAACGGCGACAGTGGGCTGGAGCTGAAATTCTACCGCCGGCTGGAGGACCCGGAAAGTAAGGCGCGCTTCAAGCTTTACCGGCTTGGCCGCTCGGTGCCGCTCTCCGATTGCCTGCCGATTCTCGAAAACATGGGCTTCCGCATCCAGGAGGAACACCCGTTCTGGGTCGAACGCGGCAACGAGGTGATCTGGATCCACGATTTCCACATGCAGTCGGCCAAGGGCGGCGAAGTGGACCTGTCGGAACTGCGCACCAAGCTCGAAGAGGCCTTCGCGACGCTCTGGACGGGCAAGGTGGATGACGATCCGCTGAACCGGCTGGTTCTGGTGGCCGGGCTGAGCGTGCGCGAGACGGCGCTCCTGCGGGCCTATAGCGGTTATCTGCGACAAGCGCGGATCCCGTATTCCATGCCCTACATGCAGGATGCGCTGATCGAGAACCCGCATATTGCCTGCAAGCTGGTCGACCTGTTCTACGCGCTCTTCGATCCGGTGGCCTTTGCCGACGGCGACAAGCGTCTGGCGGGGGCTGAGAAGATCGTGGCCGACATAGAAGCCGCGCTCGAGGAAGTGGCGAGCCTGGATTTCGATCGCATCCTGCGCCGTTTCAGAAATGCCATCCAGGCGACGCTGCGGACCAATTATTTCCAGAGCGACGCGGCGGGGCAGATCAAGCCCTACATGTCGTTCAAGTTCGATTGTTCGAAGCTGGAAGACCTGCCCTTGCCGCATCCCTGGCGGGAGATCTTCGTCTACTCGACCCTCGTCGAGGGGGTGCATTTGCGCTACGGCCCGGTGGCCCGCGGCGGCCTTCGCTGGTCCGACCGCAAGGAGGATTACCGCACCGAGGTGCTTGGCCTGGTGAAGGCGCAGCAGGTCAAGAACGCCGTCATCGTGCCAGTGGGCTCCAAGGGCGGCTTCCTGCCCAAGACCCTGCCCGTCGACGGCACCCGCGACGAGGTCGTGGCCGAGGCGGTCCGTTGCTACCGGATCTTCCTGTCCGGGCTGCTGGATCTGACCGACAATATCGTCGGCCCGGATGTCGTCCCGCCCGAGAGCGTCATCCGGCACGATACGGATGATCCCTATCTCGTGGTTGCCGCCGACAAGGGTACCGCGACCTTCTCCGATTACGCCAATGCGCTGGCGACCGAATACGGTTTCTGGCTCGGCGATGCCTTCGCCTCCGGCGGCTCGAACGGCTATGACCACAAGGGCATGGGCATCACCGCCCGTGGCGCGTGGGAAGCCGTGAAACGGCATTTCCGCGAGCTTGGGCATGACACGCAGACCGAGCCGTTCACCGTGATCGGCTGCGGCGACATGTCGGGGGATGTCTTCGGCAACGGGATGCTGCTGTCGGACCAGATCCGGCTGGTGGCCGCCTTTGATCACCGGGACATCTTCATCGATCCGAACCCGGATCCGGCAGCCAGCTTTGCCGAGCGCAAGCGGCTGTTCGAACTGCCGCGGTCGAGCTGGAGATCCTATGATTCCAAGCTGATATCGAATGGTGGCGGCGTCTTCTCGCGCAGCGCGAAATCCATTGCGCTCACGCCCGAGATCAAGGCCCTGACCGGCCTGAGCGCCGCCCGGGTGACGCCCTACGAGCTGATCAAGGCGTTGCTCAAGGCAAAGACGGACCTGCTGTGGTTCGGCGGCATCGGCACCTATATCAAGAGCACGACAGAGACCCATGCCGATACCGGCGACAAGGCCAATGACAACGTGCGTGTCGACGCGACAGAGATCCGCGCCCGCGTGATCGGCGAGGGCGCCAACCTTGGTGTGAGCCAGCGGGGCCGTGTCCAGCTTGCCAAGGCCGGCGTGAAGCTCAACAACGACGCCGTGGACAACTCGGCCGGGGTCGATTGCTCCGACCACGAGGTCAATATCAAGGTCGCCCTCGGCGCCGTCGTCGATGCCGGCGACATGACCGAGAAGCAACGCAATAAGCTTCTGGCCAGCATGACCGACGAGGTGGGCGAGCTGGTTCTGAAGACCAATTACCACCAGACACTGGCAATTTCGCTGGACGAAGCCGCCGCGCCATCGCTTCTCGACGAGCATGAGCGCTTCATCCAGTCGCTGGAAGCGCAGGGCAAGCTCGACCGCAATGTGGAGTACCTTCCCAGCGAGGAGGAACTGGCCGAGAGGCGGATGGCCGGGCTTGGCCTGACGCGTCCGGAAATCTCGGTCCTCGTGGCCTATGCCAAGATCGATATCTTCTCTGATCTGGTGCAGTCGGAGGTGCTCGACGATCCCTACATGGAGCGCTTCCTGATCGAGTACATGCCCACGCCGCTGCGGAAGAAATACGGGGATACCCTGCGCGCGCACAGGTTGCGCCGGGAGATCATCGCGACGGTTATCGCGAACATGCTGGTGAACGAAGGTGGGCCGACGATGGCATCGCGCCTGCAAGAGGATGCCGGCGTTTCGATCGGCGATATCGTCAAGGCGTTCATCATTGTTCGCGAGGTTTTCGGCCTGACCGATGTCGCGGCGGAGGTGAATGCGCTCGACAACAAGATCGCGGCCTCGGTGCAGATCGAGATCCACCGGGCGCTCTCGGACATGCTGGCGGCGCAGTGCCTGCGGCTGCTGAAGGATGATTGCCAGGCCATTGGCGAGGCAATCGACCGCTACCGGCCGGGCATTGCCGAGATCGCCTCCATTGCCGAGACGGCGGTCAGCGCCTTCTCGCGCGAACGTCTTGCATCGCGCACGGCCGAGCTGATCGAGCAGGGCGCGCCGGAGCACCTTGCCAAGCGCGTGGCGCTTTCGGAACTGCTCGGCGGGGCGATCGACATCTTCGACGTGGCGGGCAAGAAGGGCCGGGATGTGCGCGATGTGGCGGCGAGCTATTTCGCGGCCGGGGCCCGGTTCAGCCTGGACTGGCTGCGCTCCTCCGCCCGGCAGGTCGAGGTCTCCGATCATTGGGAACGCATGGCCGTGGCGCGGCTGATGGCGGATATGCGCGTGCACCAGACGAATATCGCCGCCGCCGCGCTGAGCATCGAGTATGCGGAGCCCGGCGAAGACAGCATCGCCAAGTGGATCGAACAGAACAGCCATCTGACGCATCGGGCGGACAAGCTGATCCAGGAGCTGCGCTCCGGCGGGCCGCTCACCGTCTCCAAGCTGGCGGTTGCCTCATCGCACCTGACGATGACGGCGAACTGACTCAGTCGCAGAAATGCGTTGCGCCCCGTTTTCAGGCGGGGCGCAACGGGTTCGAATGAACGGCCGTGGCCGAACCGGCGTGGGGATCAGCGCCCTTCGATGAACTTGCGGCCAGCGGCGACGGTGCGCTCCAGCCAGGGCTGCTCCTGCGCCATCGCTTCGTCGAGCGAGTTGCCCAGTGGCAGCCAGTGTTCGACGATCACGCTCATGTCCTTGTCGCAATGGGCGAGCTCGTCGAGGATCCACGGGATGTCCGCCCGGCCTTCGCCCAGCGGCACGCCGCGGATACGGAAGCCGACGCCGTAGGGGTCCGGCTCGATCACGTAGTCCTTCAGGTGCAGGTTGATCGTGTAGGGCGCGAGCATGGTGATGGTCTCTTCGGGCCATTCCTTGGCGCAGATCGAGTTCGCCACGTCGAGGCAGACGCCAAGCGCGTCGCTATCCACCGCGTCGAGCAGTTCCACCATCAGCGGCGAGGGATAGTTGAAGTGGTTCTCGATGGCGATGCGGACACCCGCCGCCTTCGCGTCCTCAACCAGCGGTCGCAGCTGGTCGGCCAGCGCGGCCACGGGTTGCTTCGCGTCCTCGGCATCGAGCGCCACGCGGAGGATCTTGGAGGAGATGACCTTGCAGATCTCGATATATTCGGCGACCTGCTTGGCGTTGAAGCACTGGGTGCCAACCTCCAGCGTGATCCCCTTCTCCCTGGCCAGTGCGGCCAGGCGCGCCAGCTCTTCGGCCGAAAGGTTTTCGAGCGGCATGTTGTCGGCATATTGGATCAGGTCGAGCCCCAACGCCTCGGCCGCGTCCAGCACGTCAAAGGGCGTCATCGGCGTCTCGGGCATCTGGTCCTTGATGCCGATGTTCCAGCGATACGCGTAGCTTCCAAGCCCAAGGCGCATGAGAATTCCTCCGTCATCACGCGGCACGGATGTGCCATCCTGCCAAATTCTACGGCAAGCGTTCTGACGTCGAAACAGGAAGGTGCCTCGATCATGTGTAGCTCTCCTTACCGGGTCGTTAGTTTGCGGAGATTTCCGATCTTCGGCGGGTGGTGGGACGGTCCGCATACGCACCGGTACCACCGCTCATCGGCTGCCGTGGTTGTGATGCGGGAGATGTCGACAATTGTTGTGTCTGTGAGCATACTCGCCCCCATGACGCGTGTGGCTCGAATATTCAGCACCTGCCTGATCGCCGCCTTCTTCCTGGGGCTGGTGGCCCAATCCGCGTCTGCCGGCATGATGGACCCGCCCATGGATATGGCAGTCAGCCAAAATGCGGAGATGAACCATGCCCGCTGCGTCGGTTGTGATGATGACGGGATGGACGGGCAGCCCGATTGTGACGGCGCCTGTGGAGTGGTCGAAATACTGGGCCTGCCGGTCGGCTGGACCGGGCCGAGCCCCATCACCGCCGCCGTCTTTTCCGATCTCGCGCCGAGGTTCCGCAACCGGGGAGACCCGCCCGCGCGAACGCCGCCCCGCGCCCGTTTCCCGATGTGACGAACCGCGCCCTGTGTCGGCGCGGGTGACGGGAGGACGCGTGGGTTCGGACAGGTCCGGCAGTCTCTCTCGAGATCAATGGAAATGGATGAACATCGCGCGATCCCGGCAGTTGTCCGCGATGTTTCAAAGAGGAAATATCATGAAGAAAAGTATGTTTGCCGCCCTCATGCTGATTGCGACACCGGCCATGGCGGCTGAAACCGTCACCGTCTACCGCGACCCGAGCTGCGGCTGCTGCGAGATGTGGGCGGACCACATGGCGGAACGTGGCTATGACGTGAAGATCGTGGACGACACTGAGGTTGCCGAGCGTGCAATGGCCGCAGGTGTGCCCGAGGAGCGCCTGTCCTGCCACCATGCCGAGGTCGGCGGATACCAGGTCCATGGCCATGTTCCCGAGGAAATCATCGCCCGCCTTCTGGACCAGAGGCCTTCGGTGACCGGGATCGTCCTGCCCGGCATGCCCGAGAACTCCCCCGGCATGGCGCGCGAGAAATACGGCACGCTCAAGGTCTATTCCTACGGACCGGGCGGCATAAAGGTCTACTCGAATGAATGAGTGTCAGATCGGCTCAACGTATCGTCATTTTCGCCCGAGCGGGTTTCCGGCGCTGATGACAGGCGGAGCAAACGCACAAGGGGCGTACAAGAGATGATTACACGCAGATCCCTGCTCGCCGGTACCGGTGCGCTTTGTGTCGCGCCGTTCATGCCCGGCCGGGCGCTTGCGTCCACGACGCACGAGACTTTGGAAGCCGCGCTTGCGAAGGTCCAGATCGCGCCCGAGGGCTACCCTCAAACCGAGATCTGGAGCTATGGCGGAACCGTGCCGGGCACGGAGATCCGCGTGCGGCAGGGCGAACGACTCCGCCGCCGGCTGGTCAATTCGCTTTCCGAGCCGACCTCGTTGCACTGGCACGGCATCCGCATCGACAATGCGATGGACGGTGTTCCCGGCGTGACGCAGGAGGCGGTCCCGCCGGGGGAAACATTCCTCTACGATTTCGAGCTGCCCGATGCGGGCACCTACTGGTATCACTCGCACAACCAATCCTACGAACAGGTGGCGCGCGGTCTGCAGGGGGCGCTAATCGTCGAGGAGCCGGAGGCGCCGGATGTCGACCGGGACGAGGTTCTCGTGCTCGACGATTTCCGCCTCGATCCCGAGACCGGGCAGATTGCCGGCTTCGACAACATGCATGATTTCAGCCATGGCGGGCGTTTCGGCAATATCACGGTGACCAATGGTGTCTTCAACAAGACGCTCGACGTGAAGCAGAACGAGCGCCTGCGCCTGCGCCTGCTCAACACGGCCAATGCACGGATTTTCGAGTTCGAGCTTCAGGGGATGGAAGGTTGGGTCGTCGCGCTGGACGGTATGCCGCTGCAACAGCCGAAACCGATCACCGAGAGCTTCCTGCTGGCCCCGGCGCAACGCGCCGACCTCATCGTCGATGTGACGGCGGAAGAGGGGAGTGAGGCGCACCTGGTGCGCCTTGAGCGGGAAGACGGGTTCAGCCACGTGTTGTTCAATGTGAAAGGCCGGGCTGCCGAAGCCCGCCGCCCAACGCCCATGCCCCTGCCGCCGAATCCGGACATGGCGGTCGATGGGCTCGAAGACGCCCTGCACAGCGAATTGCGCATGGAGGGCGGCGCGATGCGCGGCTTCGTGTCGGCGCAGATGAACGGGCGCGCGGTGGGGTTCCGCGAGGCCGCGCAAAGCATGAAGTTCTGGGCGATGAACGGGATGGTCGACATGCCCGACACGCCGCTGCTGGTCGCCGAACGTGGCCAGACCGTGCGCGTGCAGATGCAGAACGACACGATGTTCCCGCATGCCATGCACCTGCACGGGCACCACTTCCGGGAGGTACTACCCGGCGGCGGTCTTGGCCCGATGCGCGACACGCTGCTCATGTTCGGTGACGAACGCCGAGAGATCGCCTTCGTGGCCCATAATCCCGGCGACTGGGTGTTCCATTGCCACATGCTCACCCATGCCGCTTCCGGCATGATGACACGGATCAAGGTGCTGGCATGAGGGCGGTGGCCGTGCTTGCCGGTGCCGTGGTGGCCGGCGCTGGAGCATGGTTTCTTTGGGGAGGGCAGGCGGAGTCTTTCGGCCAGCCGAAGACTGTCAATATCGAGGCCGGCCGCGCACTCTACCAGGAGAACTGTGCCGCCTGCCACGGTGCCGATCTCGAAGGTCAGGTGGAAGACTGGCGCTCTCCGGGCGAAGATGGCCTGCTGCCTGCCCCGCCCCATGACGAGACCGGGCATACCTGGCACCACGGCGACATGCTGCTCTTCAACTACACCCGGCTCGGCGGCAAGGAGACGCTGGCGCGGCAGGGGCTGGAGTTCCAAAGCGGCATGCCGGGGTTTGGCGACAGCCTGTCGGATCAGGAGATCTGGGACATCATCGATTATATCAAGTCCACCTGGCCCAGACGGGTTCAGGAGATGCAGGCGGTCCGCACCGAGGCGGAACGCCAGCAGCAAGGGCAGCAGTAGAGAAGGCGCGCGGCGAGTGACTGTCCGTCGTCAGAGTTTTCCAGAGAGGGTGAGGCGATTTCGTAACGAGGGCTCCGGTTTGCTTTCTGTTTGAGGTTATGCGGCAGCGCTGTC
>NZ_FNEK01000079.1 GCF_900099935.1 Aliiruegeria lutimaris
TTGTGCTGGGCCCGGTCCACAATCTCCACAGGCAGAAAACATGCCGTCTCAGCAACCTCATCTTCAAGGTTCTCAGGATCCGGTGCAAATTTGGGATCACGCAGCCATTTGTGGATCAAGTTGGTGTTCATGGCATAACGCCGCGCCACCTGCGCAACCGATACCCCCGGCGCGCATGTTTGCGCACAGATCGACACCTTCTCCTCATCCGACCAGAACCGCTTCTTCTGACCCTTCTTGCCCGCCATATCCGTCCTCAAGATGTCCACTATCAATGGTGGACACTATCAACACACTCTATGACGCGTCAGAGCAGCGAGGCCGGACGCTTACCGATTTCACTTTCAACGACATTCTCGAACGTCGCGGCATCGACCTGAAGACCAGCCGCACAGTTCGACATGATTGGCGGGCGCAGCAGGCGTGGCGGCACTCGCAGGCGCGTTTCGACCACTTCGTCAGTTACCAGAGGGCCGACAACAAGACGCCGTACCGAGCTGCAACAACCGTTTTTCAGTTCATTCCCGCTGCAGGAAACGGTGCGCTTTTTGTCGGGGCGCACCGAGTGCTCGATGATTGGCACTATCCGACCGACGGACGATTACCTGCACTCTTCGATCCGTCGACGGAGTATCACAAAGACGACAGCGAGCACCAACGCTATGATCTGGAACGCGTGCTGGAGTTCGAAGATCTGGTAGGGCGCGTCCTGATCGATTGGGGACCAGGAACACGCTCGTGGTCGCAATGGCCAGAGAGGCGGATATCCGGCAACAACCGGCTTGGGATAGGCATCCCAGCGGATCGTCATAACGACCGTTTTCAATCGCCTGAACGAGGCGTCGGATTTCCGGTTTGTGTCGAAAGCGGCTCGCTGCCCGAGGTTGTTTCGACCTCATCCGGAATGCCGTCGGGCGAACCGTGCGGAGGGTACCGCAAGCTGTTGTTCATCTTCTCTCGTTCCACCGATGAAAACCACGGAAATGGCAATTCCTTGCTTCGGCGCCATTCATCGACTGCATCTTCTGCATCGACTGTTTTCTGCGGATCACGGGGAGTGTCCCGAGAGACGTAGAGTGTGCGAGACGGGAAAGCGAAAGACGTACCCGCGCTCTCAACGATATCCTTCAGGCGCAGGAGGAAATCTTCCCGAATGGCAAAGAAATCGTTCCATTCCGTCGCCTGCGCATAGACCCTGACATCAATGTCCAAAGAGGATTCGCCATAACCAGCAAAGCGAATCCGGACGGTATCGCTGTCGATCCTGGGATGAGCGATTGCCATTCTGCGCGCCTCGGCCAGAACATACCGCAGCTGATCCGAACTCGTATCGTAGATCAGCCCGATGGTGGGATTGATCAGCATCTGATCGCAGCGAGCCCAATTGATCAGCTCCATATTTACGAATTGAGCGTTCGGAATCGAGATTATGGTGCGATCCATAGCGCGTACATTGGTGGAACGGACACCGATCTTTTCGACGATCCCACTGTAAGGCCCAAACTCGCACCAGTCTCCGACCCGGATCGGTTTGTCGATATATAGCACAAAGCCACCGATCAGGTTCTCGAGTGTCGGTCGAATTGCCAAGGCACCTGCCAATCCGCCAATGCCGAGCCCCGCCAATACGCTGAGCGCGGGAAATCCGAGGGATTGCAAGCCATAGGCGATGATCCACACCGCACCGATGAGAGCGATCAGATGGGCGAGCATCTGACCAAGACTGTCCCCCGCATCATCACCAGAAGCAGTTCGCGAAGACCAGATTGCCGCCGCGCAGGCCAGGATTGCATTCCAGAAAACTGCCGCAAGCGTTCCAAACCAGATGACAGCCAACAATGCGTTCGCCCCATCGGCGAATCTGCCGGTGACGTTGATCTGTCGGGTCAGGACGTAGTGAAAGAAGACAAGGACTGGCAGGATCGACGCGCAGTAGATCAGCTTGGAAACCGGGGGCAACAGGTTGCCACGCCGCGCAACGGGTAGCGCAGCGCTGACAAGCGCCGCGACCACGAACAGAAGGAAGCCTGCGACCACCGAAAGAATAACCTTCCAGAGTGGTGTGCCCCAGATATCCTGCAGGAATGATGGGTGGATCGCCCCGATCCACCTGGCAGGCAACCACGGCCCGGCGAATTGCTCGAGTTCGGCGCTCCAGTTCACTCCAGTTTCAGCGGTCGTTTCGCTTTCCAGTCCGGCCAGAAACCGGGGAGCGGTTCTTATCGTTGTTTCGTCGAACAAGTACTCGCCGGCGCGCTCACCTTCATCGATGCGCGACAGGCGAATGGGCGTGTCAGGAACAACGTATGTCCCAAGCCCATCGCCGATCATGGCAGATTTGTCCGGTACTGTATCGAGATCTACTGGCGGGATAATGTCCCAGACGTCCAGAAGTACCATAGCTGTCAGCAAGCCATTGCGCTTTTTGACGGCGTCTGGTTGGTCAGACAGGTCGATGAGGGACGTCAGTTCATCGGAAAGTGAAACGACCCGATCGAATTCCTCGCCCGTGCGTGCGTTCTGGTACCGCTCGAACGATTCTTCCAATAACGCCTTTAGAGCGGCGAATGTCGCCAAGGTCCGCTTTGGCGACTCGGTTCGTACAGCCGGTAGATCCCCTTCGAAGGACCGAGCACTCTTCAGTGTAGACCCCGAAAGTGTGGCCGTCACAGTTGCAATCAGGCCGATAATCGCCAGAGCCAAAGTCACAATGCGGATCAAATGCGACATTGCGGTCTCATCTTCGGGCATCCGATAGAGAATGGCGCATCAGAATGGCTCGACAAGATCAGCAGTCATCGCGTAGCTGACCTCGATCCGGGCCTCGCCGTCGGAATACCGGACGGTCTGTTCCGAAAGGTTCGACGAAAGTGTACCGCTGATCCAGATCGGCGTGTAAAGGCCCGCAACCTCGACCCCGGCGGGATAGCGGACATGCACCATCTGGTTCGCCGGCGGCGGTGGCGTATGGATGCAAGCCCCCATTGTGGGAACAAGAAGGAACTCGACAGCGCGACCATCTTTCAGATCGAGCGGAAGCAGATAGCCTGGCATCCGGATTTCCGATCCGATCATATCCGGGCGCGTCGAGACCGCCTCCTCGCGGCGCTTCTCCATGATCATTTGGCGCTGTTCGAACAGCCAATCAATGTCCAGGTCCTGTTCCTCCAGGCGCAGGCGGGCAGCTTCGGCGCTTGTCTGCAATTCATCCGGGAGTTCATCCTCCGCGAAGGATTGCGCGCGAAGAACGGTTCTCAGGTCATCGAGTTGCTCATTTGTCAGGTCCGCGAAGGGATTTTCGTACGTTGTTGGGGGGGGGGCGAGGTCGTCCCAACCGATCTGAAGTGCCGCTCCGAGGCTCGTCGACGCACTGACAAGGATTGCGAGAATGCTAACTGAAATAGCACGTGGAACTATATTCATGGACACGTCTCCCATGGGTTAAAGCCTGAAGGATAGACCATCGGCCAATGTCATTCGATAGACCCGGATGGCGGGCACAAAGCTGGCGGCCAGTCCGGCCATCAAGATTGCAAGCAACAACCAGCTTTCACGCAACAGAGATGCACTTGCGTCGACCTGGAGCCCAAACCGGCTAAGTAGCACCGGCTCCAAGATTGCAGTCAGAGCTCCGAGCAAAACCAATCCCAGTAGCAGGCCCGCCACCGTCACGAGCCCCGCTTCGAGAACGATGAGAGAGAAGATGCGTAAAGGCGTGGCTCCAACCGAGCGCAGGATCGCGAATTCACGTCGGCGCACCTCCAACGAGGCCGAAAGCATGACGACCATCGCCACGATGCCAGCCAAGGCAACAGCCGATGCCATCAACACAATAGCCTGCTCTGCTGCGCCGGTGATCGACCAGAGTTCAATCAACGCCATGGCTGGAAGCACGGCGCTGAGAGGTTCAGCGGGATATTCCGAAATGGCTCTTTGGATGGAAAGGACCGCGCCGCGATCGGCCAACCCGACATAGATTGCGTTGATCTTGTCAGGTTCATGGGCGTGATCGTGATGGTCGGCCTCAACCCCGTCTGTCGCGTCCTCGACGGGATCGGAATTGGCGCGTGTTTCCTGCGCGAACGGATCGACACTGGTGGTTTTTTCGGCGTGCAGTCGGTCGAACCCCTCCAGCGACACGAAAACCATGCGATCCACGGCCGTGCCCGTCGGCATAAGAATTCCCGTGACGACAAAGGGGGCCTCGTCGTGCAGGTCGAAGGCTACCTCGCCCGCGCCATGTGCATTGACGACAGTCGTGCCAATCTCATAGCCGAAACGCGTGGCGATCTCTGCTCCGATAACGGCGCCGTCTTCTTCCGAGAAGGAATGACCCGATGTGAAAGCGAGTGGTCTTCCGCTGCTATGTCTGAAATGCTCGAAATATTCTGGCGTTGTGCCTACAACCGGATAGCCGCGGTGGTTGTCGCCCATCGCAATCGGAACCGCCCACGCCACTTGCGGCAGGGCCTCGACCATCTCGTAGCTGTCCCAGTCGATGCCCGGTCCAGTCGAACCCACCCCAAAGACCGTCGCCATGAGGACCTGCACCGGATTGCCGCGCGACGCCACAATCAGATCGATGCCCGAAGCCGAGTTTGCGAAACTCTCCTTCGCGGAAACACGCAAACGCTCGACGCCGATCACCAGAAATACACTGAGCGCGATCGCAAGAACGGTGAGCGCCGCCACGAAACGTCGGTTCCATAGGCTTCCAACAGCCAGGGAAAGCGAGGTCATCATACCTTGTTGACCTCGGTAATATCCAACACGCGATCGAAGCCCTCTTCCAGCGACCGATCATGGCTCACGAAAAGTAAGGCAGATCCCACTGATGCGCATTCTCGTTTCAACAGGTCCAGAAAGGATGTCTTTGCGTCTTCGTCGAGCGCTGACGTTGGTTCGTCTGCCAGTATCAGGTCAGGCGCCCCGATGAGCGCGCGTGCCGCCGCTACCCTCTGCTGCTGGCCAACGCTCAATGACATGGCTAGCGCGGAAACCAGGGTAGGGTCTGACAATCCGAGTTCGTCGAGCAATCGTAGAGCGGATAGCTTCGGATCTGCACCCGCCCGTTCACGACGGCGTCGAGAGAAGCGGCAGGGCATCAGGACGTTTTCCAATGCCGATTGCCATGGGATGAGGTTGAACATCTGGAAGATCAATCCGACATGATCGACGCGAAACCGATCCCGTGCGCCGCTCTTGAGCTGCCCGACGTCCGTACCGGCAACGGCGATACTCCCCGCCGGTACGTCGACGACGCCTGCGATTGCGGCCAACAGGGTCGATTTCCCAGATCCACTCGCCCCTCGAAGAAACACCCGTTCTTCATTGGTCATTCCAAGGTCCTGAACCCGAAGGACGGGTTTGGCGGCACCGGGCCACTGGTAGGCAAGGTCCGAGATCCGCAGGACAAGCTTGGAGCTACTGCTCACCATTTCCGCAACTCCTGCATATTTCAAGGAATGACGATAACGCTGCCGGCGCCTGCGACGGTCGTTGTCACCGCATTACCGAGTCCGACGAGGGCATTCGTTATGGACGAGCCGCCGGAGGAACCTGTCGACAGGCCACCATTTGACATGATCTGCCGTCCCATCAGTTGCACCACTTCGGGAGAATCCGCGAATTTCGTATGGTTGATGCTGCTGGTATCGCTTACCTCGCTGAGGTCAATCACGGTCACACCAAGCTTTGCGAGTTTCTCCGCATCCTCATCACCGACTCGATTTACGCCTCCAGCGATCAAACGCGAGGCTGCAAGTGCCTTGTCATCCGCCGAGATCAACAAGTAGAACTTTCGCTCGTCAGGCTCGAAGACCGAAATCTGGTCGATGAAGACATCAACGTCGATATCGGCAGATGCAAGGATCACGTTGTTCAACGTTCCGGACGTATTGAACTTGTTTATCAGTTTGGCTTGTTTCAGGGCCTCCACGGTCAAAAGGTTCCCCATGGAGTGGGCAACGATGTTGTACGCCCGCGCCTCCGTCCTCAGGATGATCTTGTCGGCTTCCAGCAATTCGTCGCGCGCCGACAGGACGCTGTTCAAGTCATAGACATAGTCGAGGAGCTTTCCGTGTGACGCCCAGGAAAAGAGTACGGGAACACCCTTGAAGCCGGTATCTTCCACCAGTTGCCCCATGCGCAAGACAGCGGAGGTGAAGTCCGTGTTGTAGCCGTGCACGAATACCAGGATCGAGCGCTCTGACGGCGGACGGGCGCGCAGTGCACTGTTCACAGCTGAGACGAAGTCGGAGTCCCGCGCGTAAGTCTGCGGCTCGACGATCGTGAAGTTGCGCTCTGGGTCAGGCGGCAGGCGCTTCGGGCGTTCGATCTGGCCCGGCGCGTGGTTCGGAGGGATCGTTACCGTCACCCTTGATTTCGAAAGACCGCCTCCCCGCACACCGGAGTACATGATCGAACTATCCGACGCAGGTGCCCGCGTGGTGAGGACATAGATATCGTGATACCGGACCGCGCTGGTTGCTTCCGGACGCTCGGCGTCGCCAATGCCGATGATTGCGTTGGGTGGTCCGCCGCAACTCGCAAGGAAGCCGAGTGTCAAGAGAGCACTGATAAGCCGGGGTAAGAAGAGCTTCAACGGTATGTCAGCCTTTGCAAAAATACAGCCACGAAGATCAGGCTAGCGTGAGGCTATAACGAATCCTTGGGCAGGGCGAGCAACGTAGGCGCCCCTTTCGAGGCGCCCTGCATGTCTTATCAGGAGAAGTGTCAGAATCTGAACTTCACCCCCAGGAAGGCGCCCGAAAGGTTCAGGTCGTCGAAGGGGCCGAAGTCGTCAAACTGCCAGTCGAGGTACCGATAGCCGAGGGCTACATCGACTTTCTCGAAGCGGTAGTTGATCGCCGCGGCGGCTTGCCAGGTCAGATCGCTTTCACCGGTTCCGACATCGCCGTAGTAGGAAAGATACCAGTTCTCGTTGATGTCCGATTGACCTCGGAAACCGACGACCGCATCGATGTTGGAGCCGGAGTCTTCTTCGTTTACGTCCACACCAAGCGCGCTGAGTTCGATCGTGGAGTCGAGCCAGAGGTAACGGAGCCCGCCGGTGAGATCGAGTTGGGTTCCCGGCCCTTCGTAAACCCGATACCCTACGCCGGCGGTGCTGATGAAGCCGCGAAGGTCTACCTTTCCGTCGATGTCCACATCAAAGCCCAGCACATCTACAGTCGTGCTTCCTTTGTCTTCCACGTCGAGATAGATGAAGTCGCCGAAGACCGTCCAGCGGTCCTTCTGCGCGGCGATTGTTCCCATGAGGCCGAAATTCAGATCCTCGATGATCTTGTCGATCCCCATGTCGATATCGGCACCGGTGGTCGTATCGCCGCCAAGGGAAGCGCCCCAGAAATAGAGCTCGGCGCCCCATTGCCAGCTGTCCGATATCGCGTCCTGCGCCGAAGCGCTCACCGGCGCAGCCATTAACGCGATGGCTGCAAGTGCCGAGGTTCGACGCGAAGTGTTGAAACTCATGATCCGTTCCTTTCGAATTGTCTCGTCGGTCTGTCGGGTCCCGGCATGTGGCAAACGTCACGCGGCACTTGCAGCCAGCGACAGGATTTGGTGGGCGGGCGACGGACAAGGATCTGTCGGCTTGTCGCCCGCCAGAGGCTTAGTTCAGCGTGTTCTTGTAGATCACGCCGTCCTTCATGATGATCTTGATGTTGTCCCGGTCGGTAACCGCATCGAGGCTCTCCAGCGGGTTGCCTTCGACCAGCAGCAGATCCGCCAGCGCATCTTGTTCAACACGTCCGATAACGCCGGGATACGGATTGCGCGGCCCGGACATCTGGAGCAGTTCCGTCGCGTTGCCGGTGGACATCTTCAGGATCTCATATGGCGTAAACCAGTCCAGAAGGCGCTCCATCTGCTCCACTTCTTCACTGACGCCAATTCCCTTTCCAGGGCTGATGAAGATATCGGTTCCGTGCACGACCTTCAGGTCGGGCAAAGACTTGATCGCCTCGTAGACCTTGCCGGTTCCTTCGCAGACAATTGCCTGCTTGGCGTTCTGCTCCGGGGTCAGCCCGGGCTCATTGCACAATGTGAATGGCTGGATGCTGAGCCAGACCCCTTCGTCCGACATGCGTTGAAGCGTGGCTGCGTCGAGAAGTTGGCCATGCTCAATCGACTTGACCCCGCCGTCGATGGCTTGGTTGACGGCTCGGGAGTTGTATCCATGCACGGTAATGTAGGTGCCCCAGTTCTCTGCGGCCGCCACCGCCGCTTGGATTTCCTCCAAAGTGAACTGCGTCGTGTCGAGCGGATCGTTGATGCCGCTGACCGAGCCGCTGACCGCGAGTTTGACCTGCGAGGCGCCAAGGCGAAGCTGCTCACGCGTTGCGGCGAGCATGAGCGGCACACCGTCGACGACCAATCCCGCGCCCTTCTGGCCGGGAACTGTCATCGTTCCGGTTATGGTCGGGTTGGGTTCGACGGGCAGCCGGAAATCGGCGTGCCCGCTGGTCTGCGAAATCATGGCACCAGAGGGATAGACCCGCGGGCCGGGGACCGTGCCTTCATCGATCGCCCGCTTCAGGTCAAACACGTCTCCAGCCATATCACGAACAGTCGTAACCCCGTTCATCAGCGTTTGTTCGGCGATCACAACACCTTGGATCATCCCGTAGCCCGATCTCTGGAACAGGACCTCGGGAAACGTGATCCCGGAAAACATAAGATGCGTGTGCGAGTCGATCAGTCCGGGCATCAGCGTGTGGCCCTCACCATCGATCACCATGCCGCCGGCAACCGAAAGCTCTTCGGACGATATCTGAGTGATCACGTTGTCGGTGACGACGACGTTGACGTCCTCGATGAGGGCTTCGTTGACGCCATCGAAAACGTCTACGTTGGTGAACAGGATCGGTCCGTCAGACGTGCCTTCCTGTGCCTGGGCTGCGCCGGAAAAGATTGCCGCAACGGCAATCAGGGAGGCAGTTCCGTTCCAGAGTTTCATTTCTTTCTTGCTCCTATGCTTGATGAACGGGCTTGATTGATTTCTTGCGCCTGGCGGACTTCGAGTGGATCTTGAGCGACAATCGTATTACGGGCCGTGGGAACGGGCCCTTCGGCAACGAGGGTATCCGCGTCCAGCCGCCACAAGCTCTGCATGCGCACCATTCCGTCGAGAAGATGGATGGTCTCGTCGCTCGCCTCGGCGCGGAGCGTTCCGGTCACGCTGACGGGCAGATAGATTGAACCCGTGCCTCTTTCGGGCTCGAAGTACAGCCGTACCAGTTCGTTGGGCGGCGGCGCGGGGATATGGCTGCACATCCCGACCACCGGCACGAGATAACCGATCCCCCTGCCGTCCGGGCCTGTTCCGGCCGGGATCAGGTAACCTTCGAGGCGCACTGCGGCACCTTCGAGCAACGGGTTCGTGGCGATCTGCGCCTCCCGACGTTTTTGGGCGACGGTCCAGCGCTGCGCCAGAAGCGCCGCAATATCGAAGCCAGAAACGGCGAGCGCCGCTTCGGCGTCCGAGCGGCGCACTTCGAGGCGCTGCCTGTCCTCCGGGGACAGCTCCGCCTCCGCAAGCCGCGCGCCGAGCCGGACGACTGTCCTGAGGTCGTTCAGCCGCTCCGGCCCCATCTCCAGATAGGGGTCGACGAAGGCGCGGGCCGCAGGGTCCGCCAGATCTTCGAAATCGATCCTGGCCGGCTCCGCGGCAAGCATGGCCATCCCCATGGGGATGGCGAAGGCGGTCGCGAGGATCAGGCGCATCCCTTGTCCGCCCCCGCTGCGGCTCAATTGCCGCCCTCGGGCGGCAGGCCGGGGGCGATGTCGGGCATACCGGTGGAAAACTCGAGATTCCACGCCTCCTCGCTCACCGGTTCGAAGCGCGGCGCGGCCTCGGGCTCGAAGCGTATCGGCTGGCCCGGAAAGACGCTGAGCAACTCGTCGTCCCGCACCGCGACGGTACCGTTGACGACAACCGCCTTGAACCCGGTGGACGGCACCAGCCCTTCGGCATAGGTCGAGTTGTCCGTCACCGTTTCTGGGTCGAACACGACGATATCGGCGACCATCCCTTCCTGCAGCCGACCACGTTCCTGCATGGCCTTTAGTCCGGTGTCGCCCAGGTGTTTGGCGGCGTTGTAGCTGAGGATCGACATGATCTGCATCAGCGGAATGTCGTTCTCTCGGGCGAGCCGGATCGCCTTGGCACGTGCGCCCGAGGTGCGCGGATGAGTGTTGCCGATCTGATCGGACGGCGTGTCCCACGCGCCAAAGAGCGGTGTCGCTGCCATTGCGTCACTTGCCATCGTCGTGCCGCGCAACGTCAGCCAGCGCACCGAGTCCTCCTCGGGCATCTTGAAGAGGATGATCTCGCGGGTCGGATCTTCTTTCAGGGCCTCCTCGAACGATGCCGTCGTGTAGAAGTCACCGGTGATGGGGTCCTGCACCGTGTCCTCGTATCTATGGCCAAGCCTGTCCACCCAGTTTTCAGGCTGCATGAAGACCGCGTTCACCGTGGTCGCCCCAGCCGAGTAGGGATAGACCTCGCCCCAGACGTTGTGGCCCTGTTCGGAAAGACGTGTCAGCAGTTCATGCGTCAAACGGTAGCCGGGATTGTTGAAGTGCAGGATCGAAACGGGCGCGTCGAGCGCGAGACCGTTGGCCAAAGCCTCCTGCGCGCCCACATTCTCGTTGGTTGCATTGTCCGGGGTGAAGCGCGTGTGGACGCCGGTGTGCCGGCCGTAGCGGGCGGCGACCTTCTGAACCTCGAACATCTCGCGCGAGGTAACACTGTTGCGCATGTAGCCCAGCGTGCTGCCGATCCCGACCGCGCCGTCCTGCAAGCCCTTGTCGAGGATGCGCAGAATATCGTTTCCAGTGTCATAATCTGCCTTGGTCTGGCTCCAGCCGGATTGCTTGCGGGTTTCCAGAACAGCAATCGGTCCGCGCAGCAGGTTGTCTCCGCTGGCCCCGTCGATGGCGATAGAACGCGCGATCTCGTGGCTCGCCGCGCATCCGTAGTTGGCCTGCGTAACGCCTTCGCGCGCGGCATACCATTCCGGGATGAGGTTTGCAGCGCAGCCCATCTCCAGGTCCATGCTGCTGGTCAGCCCGTCGTGCAGCCCGAACCTGTAGCCGATCGGTGCCTGCCAGTGGAAATGAGTATCGATGAAGCCGGGCGCGACGACGTGGCCCGTGGCGTCGATCTCGTCCGCGCCAGTCAGAGTGTCCTTCGAGATCTCGACGATACGTCCGTCGGTGATCCCGACATTGGCAATGTCGTCGTAGAGCGTCTCCGGGTCCATGACCCGTCCGCCGGTGATGACGAGATCGTAGTCCTGTGCAATGGCCGTTGAAGAGACGGACAAAGCAAGAAGAGTTGCAAGCGCGGTTGCTGAGCTTTGTTTAACCAAGATCTTTTCTCCCTGTCGAAAAACGCGAGCTCCCCGGCCAAGCCAATGCTCGACCAGGGAGAAGGTGTTTCAGTCAACTTTTTCAGTTTGCGAGCGCATTCCGGATGGCAACTCCCGCTGGAATGTTCTGCACGACCGAGTCGTCCACCACGACCTGACCATTCACGACGACATAGGGAATGCCGGTCGAGGGCAGAGAGTTCTCGCCGATTTTGGGGGTCGAGTTATCGGTCACCGTCTCGGGATCGAAGATCGTGATGTCGGCGGCCGAGCCCTCCTGAACGCGCCCGCGGATCTTCATTTGGGGCACATGGTCTTCAAGGAACAAGGCCGGCTCGTAGCTCATCTTGGAGATGGCATCCATCAACGAGACGGTGCCTTCCTCACGCACCATGCGCAGGATCTTCGCGTGGGTTCCTGCGCCGCGGGCGTGTCCGTTCGCCTTGCCGTATGGCGTGTCGAAGGTTGCGGTAAAGCCAAGCTTGTTCCCGTCATCGTCAGTGATGATCCACGGCATCCCGTCCGATCCGACGATCACGCCCGGCCGGGCGAAGGCTTCGTCGATGTATTCCTGCTTCATGGTGTACATCAGCAGATCGGTTCCGGGCGCTTCCTTGCGCAAACGATCGAATTCCTCGTTCGTCAGCGGCTCGCCCGTCGCCGCCAGCTTGTAGTCCGAAGCCTGAATGCCCATCCGCGCTTCGAAACCCGGCGCGTTGTAATCGGCATCCACATAGGTGCCGGCATATTGATAGGGGTAAAACTCGCCAACCACCTTCTGGCCGTTGGCCCGGGCCGAGTCGATCAGGTCGAGGCATTGTTTCGTCAACCCGAGACAGTTGCTGGGGATGTGGTGCATCAGCATGGCCACATCGTTTTCGCGGGCAATGGTCAGCATCTCCGTGATGCCCATGAAGCCGCTGGGCGGGATTTGGGCCAGATACCGGACATGCGTGGTGATTGGCACATCGTATTTGGCAGCCAAGCTGGTAACGCCCATGAGTTCCGGGCTGCCAACCACGGTGTAGTACCCGATGGGATAGGCAATTCCGATCCCACCTTGCTTCAACTCCGCCTCGATTGCCTCGATGATTGCGCCTTCATCAAGCGGATCGAAGGTCTTCGTTTTGAACTTCGCGCCGTCCTGCATGGCTGCCCCAAGGGCCGGACTGTAGAGAACACGTCCGTCCGGTTCCTGCCCGTCGAGCACCGCCACACGCGCGCCGACATGCGCAACGTTGGTCCCGTAGTTCACGAAGGACTTGCCGTCCCAATATTCATAGAAGTTCTTGACCGGGAACGCGCCCACCTCGAGGTCCAGCGGAGTGGTCACGCCGTCCCGTACATAGAGCTTGTGCCCGAACTCCGACTGCGCGTGGCTGTGGTAGTCGATGAACCCGGGCGCGACCACGTGACCCGAGGCGTCGATCACCCGCGCGCCTGCGATTTCCTGGTCGGTGATCTCGGTGATGAAGCCATTGTTGATGCCAACGTTGGCAACGGCATCGAAGCCGGTTTCGGGGTCCATCACCCGGCCATTCGCGATCACAAGGTCAAAGGACTGTGCAAAGGCCCCAGTGGGCAAGGCAAGGGACGCGAGAAGCAGGAGAGCGGTAGAATTCTTGCTCATACTGAAAAGTCTCCACTAACAGGTTATTTGGGATCGCCGGAGGTGTCTCCGCCGGTCTATTTCGGGAAAAGGAAAGTCACGTTGAAACGCGCACCCCAATCGGGACCGTTCTCGTTTCCACCGACATCGAGATAGCGCCGGCCTGCGAGCTGGAAGCTGATTGGCTGCTTGCCGAATGTTACGAGCTTGCTGACGCCGGCATTGACCGGAACACTCCATTCCTCAGCGTTCCATTCATAGGTGGATTCCGTGTTCAACGAGAAGGTCCACGCATCCGGGGTCGTATATGTCAGGAAGGGCTGCACGAAGGTCGTGTTGTACTGCTCGCGATCATCCGGTTCGTTGATGCCCCAGATATGATTGATCAGCCCGCCGAACGTCCAACCGTTGACCTGCCGAAGCGCAACGGCGGTCGGACCAAGGCCGAACTGCTTGCTGGAAAGCGCTTCATCGGTTGCCGTTGGCAGCAGGGCGATCGGACCGAAGCCAAGGATCCACCCGCCAACAGGCTGCTTCGGGGAGAAGAAAAACGACTGCTCGATGTCTCCCAGCCCCGAAATATCGTCGAGCCCGGGCGCTGGAGCCTCGATGTCGACGAGGGGAATGATTGTCCGCGAAATGAGGTTCCAGTTCTCTCCGATATCGAATGGAAAGACGGGCTGGATCAGCAGCGTCTTGCGCGACGTGTCGTTCGGGCCGATGCCGTCGTCGTAATTGAACTGGAACGGGACGCTGATCAGGCTCGCCACCGGGTTCGAAAGCTGCTTGGCAAGATCGGCATCAGCAAAGGCAACGGTTGATGTCATTGCAAATGCGCACGACAGTGAAGCCAGCGATGCAAATCTCGAATGCCTGTGGGTTGCTCTCTTCATAATGTTCCCCGCGGTACAAATCCCTTGATCGTCGGCCATTCGGGACTCTGCGCGCAACCCATTCAAACTATTGAATTTCGTGACCCATCAGCGACGCCCTGTTGTCGACGCTTCCAAGGTTTAAGCAACCATCAGAATACGGGAAGAAATTACACTATCCGAATCTTCCGTCTTTTGATGGGAAAGGGATTACGCTATCCGAATCTTCCGTTTTTTCTCTGCCTCGCGGCGCGATGCATGCCAATCCACAGTCGTGGACGGGCAGATTGGGGGATGTGCACGAGAAAACGCCAATGCCACGATGGGATGAGAAGTGCCTAAGACCGACTCTGATCTGGAGAACCAAGTGTGACCGAAGGCGTTTCCCCGAAGAGGTTTCTGTACTCGGTTGAAAACCGACCCAAATGTGTCAGTCCAAGCGAGAGGGCGACTTCCTTGACTTTCGTTTCGTCTGGCCGGGACATCGCGAGTGCCGTTCGGGCCTGCATCAGACGCCGTTTCTTGAAATAATTAAGCGGCGAGGTCCCGTAGACCGAATTGAAGGCTTCGTAGAAAACCGTGCGTCCCACTCCTGTGGCCCTGCACAGATCTGCCAGTGACAGCGGCGCGCCTTCAGCCTCCATGAAGTGCTCCTCGGCGGTTCTCACAATGCGTTCATAGCTCTTTGCGAGCGGTACCCGCATACTCGTAAGAGGTGTGCCAGCCATGTAAGCTTCCAACATGACGTCATACAGGCGTTCGGCGATCACAGCCTGGCGGGTGTGGTGGCAGCCCGAACCGGCCGATAGCTCCGTAAGGCAGGCGCCCAGGATACGCCGCATTCGGATCATCGACAAAGGCGGCAGGTACAGGGCGCCATCGTGGAGATGGATTTCGCCAGGCTCCACGCCCTCAAGTGCAGCCAGCGACCTGACGAATCTGTCCCGGTTCAACCCGATACTGAAATAGTCGCGCCCGGCGCCCCGCGTCGAATATCCGTCCGGACCGGAAGCGATGTACAGGGTCGAAGCCGAAGCGGAAATGCCGTTGCAATGATATTCGCCACGCCAGGCGACCGGCACCACGAAAGCAAGCAGGTTCGGGTCGGGAACAACATGGCCGACGCTGAGAGGGTCGACACGATTCCTGATGAGCCAGGTCTCCTGTGCGCGGCCGACAACTGCGTCAATCTTGTACGGGCCAATGCCAAGCTGAGTCTGGTGGGCTTCCAACACCGGAGACGCCTTGGCAAGAGGTTCGAAGACGCGCGACTGAATAACCTGTGAGGTTCTATCCGTTCGAGAATCTATCACGTTCATTCCGAGAACCTCCCTTCTCAGTGCGCCCCCTTCCCACCAATTGGGGCACGGCCTTCCTCATAGCTCAAGTAGCCCGTAGTGTCGCATCTTCCATCTCGGATCAGAATAACCGGTCGGAGAGCGTCCGACGATGGGCTTCATCGAGCTGCTGAAACCGAGGGCGGCAGTGCCAAAGGCCCACGACCGTGCTTCTTACTAACCAAGCCTGAACAGGCCATCCGCCCGTTTTCGGCAAATAAACCGACACCGACGACCTTCACCAACTCCGCAGCCGCTTTCTTCAGCGGTATCCGATCGTCACAAAAGTACCATCCCGAACTTCGACTTCCCGGAAGGAGCCAGCGCTTTCCCCGGGGCCGATCAGCTCGACCTCTGAGCCGCCGACGTAGTCGATCTCCACCCCCTCGGCGAGCAGTTTCAGGCCCCTCGCCAACTCACCTGGGAAAATCTTCACGCCCGGTGCATTCGCAACGTCCCAGATCTTCGGGCCGTAGTGCGCCGGATCTGCGGAATCCGCGGCCTGCATCGCAAGGATCATCAGAGCCGTCGCATCATAGACTTCGGCCACGTAAGGAAGCGTTCCATCAACTTCGTCGCCGGCTCGTTCCGCCAGCATGGCCAAGCCCTGGCTCTCGTTGCCTGCAACCTGCCCGAAGGACCCCTCAAGTCCGGGCCCGACGCTCTCGACAAGGCTCTGCCCCACCATGGTACTCGGCAGGCCGAACGTGTCGAATGCTCCAAGGTCCAATGCCGTTCGCACAATGCCAAGACCGCCCTGATCAATATAGCCTGCGACGACCAGAACCTCGCCGCCCGCTGCGGCGAGTACCGCGACATCTGCCGAGTAGTCCGCCTTGCCATCTTCATGGGCCGCGTTGATCGTGACCTCGCCACCCGCAGCCTCAAAGGCGCTCACGATCGCATCCGACATCCCGACGCCGTAATCGTTATTGGCATAGGTAAGCGCAATCGAGCGAATGCCGCGATCGATGAGTACATCGGCCATGACCTGGCCCTCGCGATCATCCGGCGCCACAGTCCTGAAAAAAAGTCCCTTGTCTTCCATCACGCTCAAATTGGGCGAACTCGCACCGGGAGAGATCATCACCATTCCATTTGGAATGGCGACATTTTTCAGGACAGCCGCTGTCGCACCCGAGCAGGCACCGCCGATCAAGCCCGCCACGCCAGCCGCGAGAAGGCGCTCGGCGCTCGCAACCGCAAGGGCATTGTCCGTGCAGGCGGTGTCGGCAAGATACGACGTCACGCTTGCTCCACCCAGAAACACGCCGCTCTCAGTTGCCTCCTGGGTGACCAACTTCACCACAGTTCCCATCGGAGCTGCCAGAGACTCAATTGGCCCGGTGAACCCGAGCAGAACGCCGATACCTATCTCTTCACCCTGTTGCGCAACGCCTGCTGTCGCCGCCACGACACCAAAGGTCGCCGCCATTCTTGAGATCGACTTGGGTTCGAGCATTTGGCCTCCACAACACGTTTGGTTCAATTGATCGTAAAATTAATCGACACTCGTCAAGACCAGACCGGACGTAACTCACGGTTTCTTCGCAATACTGGACGGCTCGGCCAGCGCAGCCGATGGTCGTTTCAGGCGCGGCCCTCCACCCCGATTGTGTTCCCTCCGGTTCTCAAACGTGAACAACATTCTTCAGGGTGCCGCTGATACTCGGTACCCGCGAAACCTGACATTCGAGGTATTCATCGTGAGAGGCAGCTCCCGGTCGCTAACGTCACCTGCCCTGACTTTGTGGAGGTCGTTATCGTCGCATAGGTGACGTGTCAGCCCGATGAAGATGACGGCCTCCCTCCGGCCAGCCGTGCAAATAAGTTGATAGGCGCCTCAAACGTCGCTGATGTGTTCCGGATCGGCTCGGTGGAGCAAGATATCCGGGCGTATCCGTACGAAGGCGGTTGGCATGCTCGGGGAATGTTCTTGAGATGTCTGATCGTGATGACGGCGTTAGCTGGCTCGAGACGAAACTCGGAAGGAGACAGATGATTGGCATCGAGAATAACGTCGAAATCTGAGGGACTCATGTCTTTGGAATGCAAATCTATCAGGTCACATTGTTCCGAGATGATCTGATCTTTCCATATCGTCTTTCTTCGACTCCGCATCCGCAATCTCCTGCGGAGTCGTCTATCCCCCGCCAGCCCCTGTAGCGTGTCAATCGACACAAATCGGCCATGAGGCCGACCCAGGAAACGGCGGGGGATGGAACATACGTTCTGCGTATGTCGTGCAAACATGAGAGCCAAGCACCTGAGCCCATTGGTGCAGCGGGCGGCGTCCATTTACCCGCATTAGCTCCGCCATCCTGACCCCTTCGGGTCAAACGCGGTTAAGCATTGCTAGCACCAGCCATCCGCTATGCGCCTACGGATCGCTGGCAGGAGGTTGAGTCTCCTAAGAGCCTCCATCTTTTTTCAAGCTATTGCGCAAAAGCGCCAGGGCTTGACCCTGTCGGCTCCGACAGCCTCATAGCGCCGGTCATGTTCCCGGAATCACCGTTGGTCTTTTGGGTCGGTATACAAATGCCCTTGGGCGCGGGCACGATAGAAAAATTATAACACATCCGAAGATCAGTCACAACTGACATTCCAGTATTTTAAACCTGAATTCATAGGCTTATGGATATCCCGCCGAAAATCCAAGCGCAGTCCGCAGTCGACGGAAGGGACCACTCTGAGGCGTTGCGAGGGCGCGCCTGGTGGGCGGATCGGTCGGTGACCCATCAATACACCTTCCGCCGGAACATCGGCCTACGCGTCTCTCACACGCCCCGGCGTGCTATCCGCGGATCCGTCGGCGACGGTGCCGTCCTCCAGCCGCTTCAACATTCTCGCAACGCTCGTCGCCGTCCACTGGTTGTTCCTCGCGGTACGAAGACCGCGCCGGTTGGCTTCCTCGGCAATTGCGGTCAGCGTCGGCGTCTCGCCCGCCGCGATCATCTCATCCCGGACAGCAGCGAGTTCTCGCGCCCGGGCGTCGGCGGTCGCACTGCGCGCCTTTCGGGAGGCGATCACCGCCCGGCGGGTCTGGTCGCGTTTCTCGTCCTCGGTCAGGCGGCTCTTGCGCGGAGCGTACGACCACTTCCCCCGGTCGGGACTTCTCAGGACTGCCAGCATCTCGTGATGATCGATGTTGTCGAGCAGGCATCCCTGCCGAACACAGAAAAGGTGCCGGCGGTAAGGCTGGAGCCCACCGAGCACATCGTGCCTCTGCTCAACTGTGTGAGCGCGAAACAAGCGGTTGAGATCATCAATGACGACAGTCCCGCTGTCGGCCGCACGACAGGATTCCAACTGGCGGTCCAATTCCACGAAAGAAGACCACCCCCGGATCGATCGGCTATGGTCGAAGGTCAATCGTGAGATCACGATGTCATGCCTATCGGCGAATGCCATGAGGTTCAGGATCTGTTGCCGGGCCGGTGCGTGCTTGTAGAGACTGCCTTTCGGCTTCGCGCCATGGGTGAGGATGACATGGCCGTGAATGCGTTTGCGCTCTGTGTCGTTGCTCATAGTGACGAACTATGTTGTTACAACATTAATGGCAAGACCCTCAGGGACGCCACCCCCGCCGGTCCGAGCATTGCCTGCAGATCCGTCCCGCCAGTACCCTCGGTGGTGCTCGAACGGTGAAGAAACCCAACTCATCGCACGCAAACCACAGAAAAAATTGGGAAACAGCCCGACGGATCGACCCACGTCCGCTATAATGTGTTCAGCATCAGAATTGAACGAGCACTTCATGAAATCCCCCGACAAGACCGTCCGCGACGCCTACGAGGCGTGGCTCAAGACCGCCCGTCGCAACGGGCTCGAAGCCGCCACCCTGAAGGCATATCGCAGCCATGCGCACATCCACATTGAACCGAGAATGGGTGATCGTTTTCTCACCGATCTCTCCCGCTCGGATATCCGCGACTTCATGGACGAGTTGCTGGATGACGGCGTTTCCCGGGCCCTGACCCGCAAGGTCATGGTCAGCTTGCGCTCCATCCTCTCCGAGGCTGTCGAGCGGGAATGGATGGCGGCCAATGTCGGGCTCGAGGTGAAGATGAAGCGTTCGAAGCGTGGCACTGAGGAGCGGATCATCCCGACCAAGGACGAGATCCGGACGATCCTCGAGCACGCCCCGGAGAGCCATCGCGCGCTGCTCGTCACCGCCATCTTCACCGGCATGCGCGTCTCCGAGCTGCGCGGGCTGACCTGGAAACATGTCGATCTCGATCGCGGGGTGATCTTCGTTCGCCAGCGCGCCGACGAGCAAGGCAAGCTCGGCGCGCCCAAGAGCCGCGCCGGAGTGCGGGATATCCCGATGGCGCCGATGGTGAAGAACACGCTCGCGTCCTGGAAGCAGGAAGCGCCGGAAAGTGCGATGGATCTCGTTTTCCCCAACTCGGTGTGAATCCCGGAGACAAACTGGTCAACGGAAACGGTCGGATGATCTGACTGTCGCGGAGTAAAATTCCGCATCTTTCGCCAGAGGCAACGAGCTGAAGGCGGGGAGATGTATGCAGTGGACCTTTACGGACGGGTGCGCCGGGCGTGCCATGTCGATGGGATAAGCAAGAGCGAAGCGGCGCGTTTTTTTGGGATCGATCGTAAGACGGTGGCGAAGATCCTGAAGCACTCCGTTCCGCCTGGCTACCGGCGCTCGAAGCCGCCGGTGCGGCCCAAGCTCGATCCCTTTCTTCCGATCATCGACCAGATCTTGGAAGACGACAAAAGCCATCTGAAGAAGCAGCGGCACACAGCGAAGCGGATCTTCGAACGGCTGCGCGACGAGCACGGGTTCACCGGCGGCATCACCATCGTCACCGACTATGTCCGGGAAAAGAAGCGGCGGACCCGGGAGGTTTTCGTGCCGCTCGCGCACCCACCGGGGCATGCGCAGGTCGATTTCGGCGAGGCAGTCGGCGTGATCGGCGGCGTCCGGCGCAAGCTGCATTACTTCGCGATGGCCCTGCCGCACTCGGATGCGCTGTTCATCAAGACCTACCCGGCCGAGACGACCGAGGCGTTCTGCGATGGGCATGTCGCAGCCTTCGCGTTCTTCGGTGGCGTGCCGGCGTCGATCCTTTACGACAATACCACCATCGCGGTGGCGAAGATCCTCGGTGACGGAACCCGCAAGCGCACCCAGGTCTTCTCGGAACTGCAGTCGCATTACCTGTTCGAGGACCGATTCGGCCGGCCTGGCAAGGGAAACGACAAGGGACACGTCGAAGGAGGGATCGGTTTCGGCCGTCGGAACTTCCTGGTGCCGATCCCACATTTCGAGAGCTTCGAGGCGCTGAACGTCTGGCTGGAGGAACAGTGCCTCGAACGCCAGGATGAAGTGCTCAGGGGGCACGGCGAAACGATCGGAGAGCGTCTCCTGCGGGATCTCGATGCGCTGCTGCCGCGACCGGCCGCGCCCTACGACGCCTGCCACAAGGTCAGTACCCGGGCCACCTCGATCTCGATGGTACGCTACCACTGCAACGACTACTCGGTGCCGGTTGCCTATGCTCATCACGAGGTCCAGGTTCGCGGCTATGTAGGCGAGGTCGTCATCGGTTGCGGCACGGAAGTGATCGCGCGGCATCGGCGGTCCTACGAGAAGGCCGACATGATCTTCGATCCGATGCACTTCCTGCCGCTGCTCGAGCAGAAGGTCGGCGCTCTTGATCAGGCAGCACCGCTGCAGGGCTGGGATCTGCCCGGTGAGTTCGCCACCCTGCGCCGGCTACTCGAGGCGCGGATGGGCAAGAAGGGCAAGCGCGAGTACGTGCAGGTGCTGCGGCTCCTCGAGACCTTCGAGATGGACCATGTCCACGGCGCCGTGCGGCAGGCCCTCGATCTCGGGGCGATCGGCTATGACGCCATCAAGCACCTGGTGCTGTGTCGCATCGAACGCCGGCCGCCGCGGCTCGATCTGGACATCTATCCCTACCTGCCCCGGGCCCGGGTTCAGACCACGAAGCCGGCCAGCTACATGAGCCTGATCTCCGGGGCGCCATCATGAGCGACACGCCGCAGGTCCTGCTCCAGCATCATCTCAAGAAGCTCAAGCTGCCGACGTTCCAGGGCGAGTATGCCAAGCTGGCCCGGCAATGCGCGACCGAGGGCAAGGATCATGTCCAGTATCTGCTCAGGCTCTGCGAACTCGAACTGATCGAGCGTGAGCGCCGGATGATCGAGCGCCGCATCAAGGCCGCGAAGTTCCCAAGCACCAAGAGCCTCGACAGTTTCGACTTCAAGGCGATCCCGTCGCTCAACAAGCCATTGACGATGGAACTCGCCCGCTGTGAGTGGGTCGATCGCCGCGAGAACGTCATCGCCCTCGGGCCGAGCGGCACCGGCAAGACACATGTCAGCCTGGGCCTTGGCCTGGCAGCCTGCCAGAAGGGCCTGAAGGTCCGCTTCAACACCGCCTCCGCCCTGGTCCACGAACTTATCGAGGCCACAGACGAACGCCGTCTCCAGCGCCTGCAGAAGACCCTCGCAAGCCAGGACCTGCTGATCATCGACGAACTCGGCTTCGTGCCGCTCTCAAAAACCGGCGCCGAACTGCTGTTCGAGGTCATTTCACAGCGCTACGAGCGCGGCTCGATCATCATCACCTCGAACCTGCCCTTCGATGAGTGGACAGAAGTCTTCGGATCTGAGCGTCTCACGGGCGCCATACTCGACCGTCTGACCCACCACGTGCATATCTTAGAAATGAACGGAGAGAGCTTCAGGCTTCGCGAAAGCCGAAAAGCCAGGAACTGATCCCGCCAAGTCTCCCCACAAACTGGCCTGCGGCCAGTGCGCCTTGACGCGCGTCAGCTATTTGGAGGCACACGCGACAAGGCGCCTGCCAGACCGCACCCGTTGGGGACTATTCCACTGGTTTGCTGACCCATTTTGCTCCGGGATTGACA
>NZ_FNEK01000028.1 GCF_900099935.1 Aliiruegeria lutimaris
GACAACTACGCCACGCACAAGACGCCCAGGATCAAGGCATGGCTCGCCCGCCGTCCGCACTGGCATGTCCACTTCACGCCCACCTCGGCATCATGGATCAATCAGGTCGAACGCTGGTTCGCTGAATTGACCCGCAAGCAGTTGCAGCGCGGGGTCCATCGTTCGACTGCCGAACTGGAGGCCGACATTGCCGCCTTCATCGAAGCACACAACGAGAACCCCAAACCATACAGATGGGTCAAGTCCGCCGATGAAATCCTCGCATCGGTCAAGCGGTTCTGCCAGCGAACCCAAACCCTATGCGGCGAACTTTAGATTCGGGTGACTAGCGTCACCGTTAAGAAAGTATTAACACCAATCTAGAGATGTGCGTTAACCTCCTAAAGCGGTTCCATCTCACCTTGAATCATAGGGGATTACTTTTGGGATAGATGCATGTTCCAAGCCGCCGGTTACGCTTCAACGTGAACTGGAACCGCTTTAAGACTTCTTTCGTCATCCTGAGATGTTTAGTGACCACCCTGCACCACTCAATTGGATTCGCTCGGACAAGACCTTGCCGGCATTTCCGGAGCCTCCTCTGCCGCGATCCTGACTACGATGCCAGAGGTTGCACGCGCGACCGCCAGGATATGACGTAGATTGGTACTACGGTTGGCACTACGATTATTACTACGAGTACTACCTCGACTCGGCCTACGGCTGGCACTGGGATTATACGGCCAGTTGGTATTATGACGTAGCGTACGGATGGGATTACGGTGCCCACATCGACTTCTACTATTACTGGAACTACGGCTGGAATGTGGGCTGGTTCTGGGATTACGGCTACTACTACGGCTGGGACTTCGGATCGTGCGGGATGTCTTACGACTACTACGACTACTACTACTGATCGTAGGCGAGGGGCCGGCTTTGGCCTGCTCCTATCCGACCAGACAAAAAAGGGCCGCCGCCAGTTTGGCGGCGTCTTTACGTCGAGAAGAGAGAGCGGGAGTCGCGGCTTGCGGTTTGCACCTTGATCGGCTGTCGAGACACAACCGGGAGAAACGATCATTTTCTCGGAAATACCTGAATTAAAACGATTATTTTGGTGCCATGAGGGCGATTAACGAAAAGCTATCAGTTTGTCGGCTAGGCTGGAACGGTGGCCATAATCGGCTTGACTTACCGGTGGGAAGCGCGATGCTGAAAAGCGCCTACCTTTTAGAACGAAAGAGTAATTGTCATAGCACAGCAAGCTCAAAACGCGAACCGGCGCGCGCGGCGCGTTCAGGTGGGTAAGGTCTCCAAGATGATGGCCAAGGTCTGGCCTCTCGCCCTGCCCGTGGTGTTGTTTAGTATCCTGGTCAACCTTCTGCGTCTCACGGTTCCCCTCTACATGCTGCAGGTCATTGACCGCGTCCTGTCCAGCGAGAGCGAGGAGACGCTCGTCTCCATTTCCATCGTAGCTTTCGCAGCCCTTGCGACATCGAATTTCCTGTCCACCTCGATTGCGCTGATGCAGAACCAGATCGGCGCATGGCTTGACGAGAAACTGTACCGGAACGTCGTGAAAAACACGCTGGGCCCGTCTGTTCCGGCGGATCCGCGCAGCGCCGGCGGGCCTGTGCGCGAGTTGGGTCAACTCAGGCAGTTCTTCTCGTCGCCCACGATATCCACGGTGCTCGAAGTGCCGTGGTCCTTCGTCTTCATCGCGATCCTGTATTATCTCCACCCGACCATCGGCATGGTTGCCACGGCGGCGGCGATCATTCTGCTGACGATTTCCATTGTCGGTGAAAGCTCCTCGCAGCCGCGCACGCGCGAAGGCCAGAGGGAAAAGGAAATGGCGGTCGGCGCGTTGGAAGCGGCTGTTCAGTCAAGCGACGCTGTTCGGGCAATGGGGATGACCGATCGCATCGCCGATAAGCTCCACAAGCAGAATGTCGAGACGTCCGGCAAAATGACCAAGGCGTCGCGCGGCACGACGATCATTCAGAACAGCACCCGTTTCCTGCGTACCCTCGCGCAGATTTCTATTCTGGGCACCGGCGCCTATCTCGTTTTGCAGAACGAAGTTACGATGGGTACCATGATCGCGGGATCGATCCTGCTTGGCCTCGCCCTGTCGCCAGTCGACAAGGCCGTGGGCTCGCTCAAAGCCCTGACGGGAATGAAGCGCAGCGTGGAAATGCTGAATAACCAACTTGCTGTCGAACTCACCCCGGCCGATGCCGCCAGCCTGCCGCTGAAAGGCGGGATCTCCATCTCCGTGCGCCAGGCGATGTTCATGCCGCAGGGGCAAAGACGCCCGGTACTTCGCCCGGTGTCGCTGGAGATCGCGGAAGGAGAGAGCATTGGTATCATCGGCCCCGTCGCAGCGGGGAAATCCACGCTTTGCCGTTTGCTGGCCGGCGCAACCGCGCCGAGCAGCGGCAGCGTGCGTGCGAATGATGTCGAGCTTGTCCGCCTGTCCGGAGAAGCATTTGGTCAGCGGGTTGGCTACCTAGGGCAGGCCGAGGAACCGCTGGTCGGGACCATCACCGAAAATATCTCCCGGTTCGAAAGCAGCTCTGGCACCGATACCGATGCGGCCGTGGCTGCGGCGGCAAAGCTTGCAGGTATCAACGAAGCGATCCTAGCGCTGCCGCAGCGCTTCAGCACGACGATCGGCCGGGGCGCAGACGCCGTGTTGTCCCGCGGGCAGATCCAGCAAATTCTCATCGCCCGCACCTTCTACAAGGATCCATCCTATATCGTGATGGACGAGCCCGGGGCCTTTCTTGACAAGACGGCCGAAGGTGCATTGATTGCCGCGCTCGACGCGGCCCGCGGACGGCGCGCGACGATAGTGCTGGTCACTCAACGGGCAAACCTGCTGAACAAGTGCGACCGGCTGATCTATCTGCGTGAAGGCAGCCTCGTCACTGTCGGTGACCGCGAGCAAGTTCTGCGTGAACTCTCGCAGGGCAATGTCAATCCCGGTCCGCGGCGTATCGAACAGGATCCACGGCAGGGGCAGGGCAACCGGAACCTGAGGAAATCATGACGAGCGTCGCGGAAGCAGGCCCGGAACCTGTGATTACATCGCTGGGACGCCGTGTCCGGCCGGCAATGATGGTCGGCATTTTGGTTGTGCTGATTTTCTTTGGCGGTTTTGGCTACTGGGCGACCGTCGCACCGATCTACGGTGCAGCCATTGCGACCGGAACCGTGAGCCCGGAGAATTCGCGGCGCACGATCCAGCACCTCGAAGGCGGCGTGATCAAGGAAATTCTCGTCCGCGACGGGGATATCGTTTCAGTTGGCCAAACGTTGGTGCTGCTGGACGATACGCGGGCGCGTGCCTCGGTGGAGCAGCAAGGGCTTCTGATCGACTCGCTGCAGGCCGAGTTGGAGCGGCTGACACATGAGAGCGAGTATCTCGTCGAACGGGATCTGCGTCGCGAGTTGGTTTTCTCCGAAGAACTGCAACAGCGTGCGGCGACTGAAAGAACTCTCGCGGAGATCCTTCGGCTTCAGCGCTTCCACTACCAAAGCCGCCAGGCCGCGCTGCGCGCCTCGGACGAGCTTCTGAAGCAGACGATCCATGGCTACGAAGTCGAGATCGAAGGTCTGAGGCTTGAACTCGAAAGCGTCAATGGCCAGCTTGCCCTGCTGGAAGAAGAGGGTGACGTCCTGCAATCGTTGCGCGATCGTGGGCTCGAAGTGCGACGGACAACTGCGGATAATCTGCTGAACCGTAGCCAGATCGAGCAGGTCCGGGTCGAGCGGGAATCACGGATCAGCAGCCTGGTCGAATCCATCAGTCAGGCGCGTCTGCAAGCAGAAGATGTCTGGGCGGGTGAACTGGAAGCCAGCACCAGCGAGATTCTCTCCGTGGCGCGCGACCTTCTGGATGCCCGCACGACCTACGCCACCTATGTCGACACGCTGGAGCGGACGGTTATCAAATCGCCGATCCACGGCACGCTGATTTCGCTGTCCGTCAATACCGAGGGAGCCGTGGTTGGCGCTGGCGAGACCATTGTCGAGATCGTCCCAAGCGACGAGGCCCTGACGTTGGAAGCGCGGATCGACCGCAATGATATCGATGTGATCGCGCCGGGTCAGACAGCGGCGGTTGTGCTGTTGGCCTATCCGCGGCGGAACCTGCCGAAGATCTATGGCACGCTCACCTCCATTTCGGCGGACAGCCTCGTGGATTCTTCAACCGGCGAGTCCTACTACCTCGCCAAGATCGAGATCGAGGACGCGCAAATCGCGCGCCTCGGGGAGGACGTCGCTCTCGTTCCGGGCATGTCGGTCGAAGTGATGATTCAGATGGCGCCGAGAACCTTCCTTGACTACCTCTTCGAACCGCTTCTACGCTACAGCAACAGAGCGTTTCGCGAGTGATGATTTCAGGAGTAAGATCAAGATTCTGGCGCAAATTAGTGTTTGTTCTTAATAACGATACTGGCCCATTTCCAGGCCGGACAAGGGAGTAAAAAATGGATCTCTTCGCCCACAGAATTCACAATGCAGAGTACGTGAACGGTGTCGTCCGTCTCGAGTGCTCTATCCTCCGTCCCGACGAAAAAGGTGAGTACCACCCCGACAGCGTCAAGCCGGAGGACACGACCTTTTCCGTGAACCTGCCGCTTCAGGGGTTCATGCGCTCCATCGGTGTGATGCGGGAACTGGTCAATAAGCTCCAGGAAGACGGCACGATCAAGGGACAAGGCGACGGCGGCGGCGCTCCCGGCGGTCAGGGCCGCGGCGCCCGGGGTGGTCAGCGCGGTGGACAAGGTCGTCCGCAGCTCAAAGACCTGAGCGAGGAAAACCGTTCGGATGACGACGATCATCTCGTCTGAGAACCTTAGGAAACAACTATAGGAGTATGCCTGTGTCTGTTCCCAGGTATTTCGTGGAAGGGATCTCCAAAGTGGATCCTGACAAGTCGAATGGAATCGTCAAGATTACCTTTCACATCAAGGAAAACGGCAAGCCGCAGGATGCAGTGCAGCTGATTGTTCCGGTGGACAACCTCAATCAATCGTTCCAGACGGTTGGCGAGACGATGCAGAAGACTTTTGGCCAAGGTGGCGGAGGACGTCCCGGCGGCGGCGGAGGACGTCCCGGCATGAACCCCAATCTCAAGGATCTTACCGAGAAGTGACCTGACGGTCACTTCAGGTGACTGCGGAATTGAACGGTTCCAATTTTATAAGGCCAAAAAATGTCTGAACCGCAACGATATGTTCACGTCGGTTTCCCGAAGAGTGCGTCCAGTTCCCTGCAGAATTTCTACTTTGGGGTCCATCCTGACTGCCTGCATCTCGGGCTGGGTTACGAAAGCAAAGGAAACACCTATTTCGATGAAGGTGTAGAACGGGTTTCCGAAGTGGACATCCGCCTTAAGAAGGAATTTCTCTGGGATCTGGAGGATTGCCAGAAGCTGATGCAGCCGGCATTCGATTATGCCAAGGAAAACAATTACAAGGCTGTCGGGCTCTCCAACGAATTCCACTCCTTCGCGCTCGGAAACGAGGTCGACACCGCCGACAAGGCGCGTCGGCTTCGCCAACTCTTTGGCGACGGCACGAAGGCGATCATCGTGATCCGGGAGCAGTTCAGCTTCCTGAAATCGCTCTACCTTGAGCTGCTCAAGGGCGGCTATGGCGGCACCTACCGTAAATACCTTGAATACACCTATCTCTATCAGGTGCGGAGCTGGTGCACGGATATCTGCTACGACAACATGTACAATCTCTATGTCAACGAGTTCGGCAAGGAGAATGTCTGCATGGTTGTCTTCGAACAACTGAAGAAGGATCCGGCGGCTTTCCTGACAACGATCGCCAATTCGATCGGGATCTCGACCGACATCCAGGAAATGCGGGCGGTGAACACCCAGGCCGAGTCTATGGGGTGGTACGAACAGTTGCGTCGCTACAATGAAAAGTTCCCGCGCGAGTTCGGTACGAAATTCTTCGAGCCATTCAACATGAACCGTATGCGGGCCTATTTCCATAACGAGTTGGGTGTCGCGGTTCCGCATGATCGTCTGGCGGACGATATACTTCGGATTCCGATCAACCAAGCGGCCCAGAAGATCAGTGAGATTTCGCCGGTTAGCGATCTCAGCCTCAAGATCCCCGAGGGTCTGGAAGCACGTATGACCGAGATGTTTGCGGCGTCCAACCGCCGTCTTCAGGAACTCGCAGGCTTCGATCTGGAGCAATATGGGTACCGCCTCTGAACGAGGACTGGCGCATGCGTAGCCTGACTACGTTTGTTTTCCTGAC
Source organism: Aliiruegeria lutimaris (assembly GCF_900099935.1). Taxonomy (GTDB): domain Bacteria; phylum Pseudomonadota; class Alphaproteobacteria; order Rhodobacterales; family Rhodobacteraceae; genus Tropicimonas; species Tropicimonas lutimaris. The sequence goes on from NZ_FNEK01000028.1 coordinate 6,273, forward strand.
TGTCTCCGCTGCTTTGGCGGGGCCAGCAATAGCGCAATCGGCAAATGACCGGGCCGTGGTGCGGCAGGCGTTGGCCAATACTTGCTCCGCGCCGGCCCAGCAGCCGGTTGCCGGAGCAAGCCGTTTGAAAATGCAGGCCCCGCAGGGGTCGCGCCTGCCACAGCAGCGGCAAGCGCCGCCGGGGATGCAACGCCAGTCGCCGCCGGGGAATATGCCGCAAGGTGCGCCTCGGCAAATGCAGCCCGGCATGCAACGCCAAATGCCACAGGGAGCCGGCCAGCGCAGCATCACGGAATGGCGTCTGGATTCCGGCGACAAACTGCGGGTGTCCAGCCTTTCCCAGCAAGGCCGACAGCTCACTTTCGTGGACCTTTACAGCAAGATCATGGGCGAGGAACGCGCCGTGCTGCGCGGCGTTGCGCGTGACGATTGTTCGGTGGCCGGTGGCCGGTTTGTCGAATACGGCAAGGTTTCGGGCAGGGTCGTCCCGACTCACATTCTTGAACTTGACCAGTCGCTCGCTCCCAATAACAAGGTACAGCCGCTGAACCCGGCGCCGCCGAAGGGGAGCGCGCGGAACTGTGTTCGGGTCGGATTGCTGGACAACGGTGTCAACTACACGCGCTCCGATATCGCCAAGGGGTTGGCCTATGATAACGCCGGTCGTTTGATCGGGCTGGATGTCTGGGAAAATGACGGTCGCCCCTTCGACTACGGTTTTCCCGAAAATAGCCGCGATCCGCGTATTTCGATCTTCAATCCGAACCGGCATGGCTCGATGGTGGCCAGCGTGATCCTGGATTACGCCCCCGAAACGGCCTGCATCGTTCCGGTGCGGTATTACCCGATGTCGACCGGCAACGAAGTGTCAAAGGCCGCGGATTTCTTTTCTAAACAGGGCGTAAAGGTCGTTTCTTTGCAAAGCAGCCGCCGCCAGCCCTGGCCGGACTTCCAGCGCGCGATGCAGGCACATCCGGAGATTCTCTTCGTCGTGGCAGCGGGGAACAACCGGACGGATCTCAACCGGATGCCACTCTACCCACCGGCTTACCAGACCTCGAATCTGCTGGTTGTGGCCGGGACCTCTTCCAATGAGCGAAGCCTGTGGAAGGGTAGCAATTATGGAAGCGGCATTGTCGAGATCGCGGTCAGCGCCGAGAATGTGGCGCTGCGAAAGTTCGACGGGGAGTCCGCTGCGCTGTCCGGCACCAGCTTCGCCGCACCGAAGGTATCGGCCTATGCGGCGAAACTCATTGCTGAAAACCCGGGGATCTCGGGGGCGGAACTCAAGCAGATGATCCTCAGCAATGCCAGCGGGTCACGACAAACCGTCGAGGGCATGCCGGTTCTGACCGAGCGGATCCTGCGTTCAAAGTAGCCGGGGATGCGGCAGCGTAGATCAGCGAGGCGGGGCCTTCGCTGCTTCGAGCGCCTGGGTCAACACCGCGCGATCACCGATATGGTTGGCCAGAACGAGCAGCAGGCGCGCATTAAGCGCATCGCTCTCGGCCTTGCTCAACCCCTCATGGGCAGCAAGCAACTCGGCATAGAAATCATCCGCGGCCTCGATATTTGGTGTCAGGACGAGTTCGCTCATACCCTATCCTCCCTGCCTGTCGCCCGCTGGATCGCGGCGCGCATCGCGTTCTCGTCGTATTGCTCCCAACGGCCGGCCACATGCTGATCGGGCCGGATCAGGTAAACGGCGCCGGAAGCCGTGCCCAGATACCTTTCCACGAGGGCATCGTCAGCCGGAACCTTCACGAGACGCGCGCACACGCCATCTTCGATCAACTCCGACGGTCCATCCCGGTTGATCGCCAGGATGGTGAAGGCATCGCCAAGTCGGCGCAGAAGGTAGCCGTCCCCGATGGGCGCATCGGGGCAGGGCGCGCCAGGGCGCGTTCGTTCCGGAGCGCCCGGAAGAGAATCCACTGAATTGAGCGGGGAACCATCATAGGTACAGGGCACAGAAAGACGCCCGGAATTGACCAGAGGGCGCGCGAAGGCATGGTGCTCGGACAGGTCCAGCACCGCATCGCGCAGCAGGCGGCTCATGTCCGATTTGGGCGTGATGAAATCAGTGGAGCGGGAGGAGTTGAGGATATTCTCATCCGCGCCGTGAATGCGCTCGATGTCGTAACTGTCGAGCAGTGTCTCGGGGACATTCCCGTCGATCACCAGCTTGAGCTTCCAGGCCAGGTTGTCCGTGTCCTGAACGCCGGAATTGGCGCCGCGCGCACCGAAGGGGCTGACCTGGTGTGCGGAATCGCCGGCGAATATCACCCGCCCATGGCGGAACTTTTCCATCCGCCGGCATTGGAAGGTGTAGATCGAAACCCATTCCAGCTCGAATTCCACCTCTTCGCCCAGCATGGCCTTGAGCCGCGGGATGACGTTTTCCGGCTTCTTCTCCCGTTCCTTGTCGATGGCCCAGCCAAGTTGCAGGTCGATCCGCCAGACGCCGTCGGGTTGCTTGTGCAGCAGTGCGGATTGTCCGCGGTTGAAGGGCGGGTCGAACCAGAACCAGCGTTCGGTCGGAAAGTCTGCCTCCATCACCACGTCGGCGATCAGGAAATTATCCTCGAAGACGCGGCCCACAAAATCTAGGCCGAGCATGGCGCGCGTGGGCGAGCCTGCGCCGTCACAGGCTATGAGCCACTCTGCTTGGAGATCGTAGGCGCCCTCCGGCGTGTCCACTTTCAGCGCTACGTGATCGCCTTTGTCCGAGACATCCAGCACCCTGCTTCCGCCACGGATTTCCACAGGCTTTCCAGCGGCCTGCAATTCGCGCACCCGGTCCACGAGATATTTCTCGAAATAGTATTGCTGCAGGTTGATGAAGGCCGGCCGTTCGTGGCCCTCCTCCGGCAGAAGGTTGAATTCGTAAACCTGCCTGTCGCCGAAAAAGACCTTGCCGACCTCCCATTTCACGCCCTTGTCCACCATCGGCTGGCCGCATCCGAGCCGGTCGAGGATCTCCAGCGGACGCTTGGCGAAACAGATCGCACGGGAGCCGAAACTCACTTTGTCATTCTCGTCGAGCACTACGACGGGCACGTCCTGCTGCGCGAGGTCGATCGCGGCGGCCAACCCCACCGGGCCGGCGCCGATCACGACGACCGGATGGCGGATCGCATGGGGTGCGTCCTGATCCGGGCTGCGCTCATACGGGTAGAGCGGCTCCTCGAAGATTTTCGTCATTTTCTCCCCCCTCGTCGTGTCCGTCAGCCCTGAAGCTGTGCCCACATGTCCAGATCGCGTTCGGCTGTCCAGATCCGGGGGGTGTCGATGCCGCGGGCCTCGTCATAGGCGCGGGCCACGTTGAAGGGCAGGCAATGTTCGTAGATCGCGTAATCGGCGAATTTCGGGTCGCATTCCGCGCGCACCGCGTCCCAGGCTTCCTTGAGCGAGCCGCCGCGTGCCGCGACACGGGCGGCGGGGCGATAGGTGGAGAGGACGAAATCGCGGGTGTTCTCGATGGCCGCGTTCACCATCTGCTTGCCTTGCAGCGCGTTGCCGCGGCCGGGGGCGATGGCGTCGACATCGAACCACCCGATATTGTCGAGCGTGTCGGACCAGTCGCTGAAATGACCGTCGCCGCAGTAACAGGCAGAGTGATATTCGACGATGTCGCCGGTGAACATGACGTTCTGATCGGGCACATGGATGACGATATCGCCCGCCGTGTGCGCACGGCCGAGATGCATGAGGTCCACCCGGCGATTGCCGAGATAAACGGTCATGCTGTCGGAGAAGGTCGTCGTGGGCCAGGTCAGGCCGGGAATGCTCTCATGGCCTTCGAAGAGACGGGGGAAGCGTTGGAACTCGCTGTCCCAATCCTCCTGGCCGCGCTCGACGACCATGGCGCGGGCCGTGTCGGACATGATCACCTGGTTCGCGCCAAAGGCCGAGGCACCGAGAACGCGTACGGCATGGTAATGGGTCAGTACCACATGGCTGATCGGCTTGTCGGTCACTTCGCGGACCTTCTCGATCACTTTATTCGCCAACCGGGGCGTCGCCTGCGCTTCGACGATCATCACGCTGTCATCGCCGATGATGACGCCGGAATTCGGATCCCCCTCGGCGGTAAAGGCGTAAAGGCCCTCGCCGATCTCCGTGAAGCTGATCGTCTTCTCGCCGGTGTCCCCTTGGGACGCGAATGCCTTGCTCACGGTCTGTCCTCCCTCATGTGTGCCGCCGCGCCTGTGTTGCATTGGCGGATCTGTCCCGTTAGGTTCGATGCAATATCGTTTCACTTGCAACGAGTGTCAATCTCGTTTCGTTTGAAACGAATTTGCTCGAGGCTGTTTCAATGCGCGACCAGTTCAATCTTTCCGAGTTCCTGCCCTACCGGCTGGCCGTCCTGTCGGAGCGGGTCAGCAAGCGGGTTGCGCTTGCTTACAGCGAGAGCCACGGGCTCACGGTGCCGGAATGGCGGGTGCTTGTGCATTTGTCGCGCTGCCGGCAGGTCTCCGTGCGGGAGATCCATAATTGCGTGAATCTTGAAAAACCGCGAGTCAGCCGCGCGGTGGCGAGGCTGGAAGCGGTCGGGCTAGTCGACAAGACAGAGAGCCAGCGAGATCATCGCCTTGTCGACATTTCGCTGACCGAGGCCGGCTGGAAACTGCTCGACGCGATCGTGCCCGAGGCGCTTGCCGTGGAGCAGCAACTTCTTTCCGGACTTTCCGAGGGCGATCGGGAGCGCCTTCTCGAGTTGATGGAACGGCTGCATTCGGTGCTGGACGCGGACCCGAGGGCGGCGACGCGTTCGCGCATGGACCTTGGCGACAGCGACGGCCCCGCCTGACCCGCGCCTGTTGAAGGGTGTTCATCACGAACCACTCGGTTGGTGGGTTGGGGCGCTTCTGCTTGAGAGGGGCCGGTATTTGGGGCAATGAGGGCGGATATTCCGGGCAATACAGCGCCGGACAGGCAAGGAGGAAACGGATGGCTGACAAGGGTTGGGATGGACATCCGCTTGGTGGTGCAGCGGTGGTTGCCGTGACAGGTATGAAGATCGGCACGGCGCTGGAAGGAACGGCCGGTGTGCTGCGGATCGAGTACGGCAAGGAGCCGACGCTCACGAAGCGCGAGGCGAAGCAATTCCTGATGAATGCGAAACAGGTGCGCGAGTTGAGCAAGAAAATGGCCGATCTGGCGGATCGGCTCGAAGCGAACCAAGGCGCGCCGGGCAAGGTGAACTGAGCCGGAACTGCAGGGCGCTGCTGGCACCGCCCTGCCCGTGGGTGTTCTTTCTGACCTGGATCAGCGCGCCACTTCGGCCATGAACCGTTCGCGGATCATGATCGGGTTCATGGTGATGACCGGGCACTTGCGATTTCCGCTGTCGCATTTGGACACGATGATCGTCATCTTCTGGCCGGCCAGCGCTGTTTTCACGGCCTCCGGCGTGTCGGCGGCAGAGCATTCCACGACATTGTCGCAACCGCAGGCCTCGGCCACCTTGGCCAGCGACGTGCGCGCGCCGGTATAGGTGGGCTGGTCGCCGGTCGAGCCATAGGAGCCGTTATCGACGATCAGCAGGATGTAATTGTCCAGATGGTTGTTCCCGATCGTCGCCAATGTGCCCATGTTGGTCAGCACCGAGCCGTCGCCGTCGATGGCGATGACCTTCTTGTCGGTCGCCATGGCCAGTCCCAGCCCGATGGACGAACACAGGCCCATCGTTCCCAGCATATAGAAATTCGACGGCTGGTCGTCGATGGCGTGCAACTCCTGGCTCGGGGAGCCGATATTGCAGACCACAAGCTCGTCGGTGATGATCGGCTTCAGCAGTTCAAGCAGCTCGTAACGGATCATTTCGCGCTCCCCCAGAAACTGGCATCGGTCAGGACGGCGACGGGCTTGGAGCACATCTGGCAGTGCTTGAGGATACCCGGAAGCTCCTCGACCTGTGTCGCGTTGTGGAAGTGATAGGTCGGGATGTGCAGCTGGCTCAGCAGCGCCTTGGTATGCAGCGCCATCTCCACCTGGCAGGCCACCGGCTCGCCCACTTCTCCGCGATAGGAAATGATCATCGGCAGCGGGATCTGATAGAACTGGATCAGCGTGGCGAGCGAGTTGAGCGTCACCCCAAGCGCGGTGTTCTGCATCAGGATCACAGGTTTCATGCCGCCCATGAAGGCACCGGCGCAAAGCCCCATGCCCTCGTCTTCCTTGTTGCAGGGGACGTGCTTGATGGCGTCCGTCTCCTCCAGCACCTCGATCAGCCCTGCGAGCTGCTTGCAAGGCACGGTGGTGGCAAAATCCACCCCGTTATCGAGCAGATCCTGGATGATCCGCCGGTCTATCTCCTTGGCCATGTTGTTTCCTCCTCAGGACTTGCCGAGCCTGTCCAGCACCAGATCGGCGATCATCGTGCTTACACGGACATTCGATTCTTCGGTGACGCCGGCGATATGCGGCGTCAGGATCAGGTTCTCGCAGCCGCGGAACTTCTCGGCCGCTTCCTCGGTCAGAGGTTCGGTCTCGAAGCAATCGAGCGCGGCCCCAGCCAGCCGGCCCGCCTTCATCGCCTCGACCAGCGCCGCCTCGTCCACCACGCCGCCCCGTGCCGCGTTGACCAGCACTGAGCCTTGCTTCATCTGGCCAAGCGACGTGGCGTTGATCATGTGTCGCGTCGTGTCGAGCAGCGGCACATGCAGGCTCACAATATCCGCCTTCGCCAGAACCTTCTCCAGGTCCAGACGTTCCACGCCTTCCCAGGCGCGGTCGTCGGCCGGCAGAAGCGGGTCCGTTGCGCAGACATCCATGCCCAGTCCACGGGCGAGCCGAGCCGTCTCCCGCGCGATGCCGCCGAAGCCGATCAACCCGAGCGTCTTGCCGCCCACCTCGCGCCCCGAACAGGCCATGCGCGGCCAGCCGCCTTTCAGCATGGAATGCTTGGCCTGGTAAGCGTCGCGCATCAGAATCAGCGCGTTCGTGACCACATATTCGGCGACCGAAATCGTGTTGGCGCCCGTGGCCGGGATCACCTCCACACCCTTCTCGGCGCAAGCTGGCAGGTTGATATTGTCGAGCCCCACGCCGAGCCGGCCAACGGTTTTCAGATCGGGCGAAGCGGCCAGCAGTTCCGGCGTCACCTGGGTTCGGTTGCGCACGATCAGCGCCTTGATCCCCGCCATCATCGCCGGGATATCGCCCTGCCGGTCCGCGAGGTCCGGCAGGTATTGCGTTTCGACCTTGGATTTGAGCGCCGCGACGGCGCCCTCATCCATGAACTCGGTGATCAGGACGGTCATGACCCCAGCCCCGCGACGCAGACATATTTGGTTTCGAGATAGTCATCGAGACCCTGGCTGCCGCCCTCCTTGCCCATGCCGCTCTCCTTTAGCCCGCCAAAGGGCGCTTCGACGGTGGTGATAAGCCCGGCATTGATGCCGATCAGGCCGTATTCCAGCGCGTCGTTGAGCCGAAACACCCGACCCACATCGCGGGTGTAGGCATAGGCGGCGAGGCCGAAATCTGTGGCGTTGGCAGCTTCGATGGCTTCCGCTTCCTCGTCGAACTTGAAGACGGCGGCGAGCGGGCCGAAGATCTCCTCGGTGGCGAATTGCATGTCGGCGGTGGCGCCGGTCACCACGGTCGGCTCGAAATAGGTGCCGCCATTGCCGTGGCGCTTGCCGCCTTCCACGATCGACGCGCCCTTCTTGGTGGCGTCGGCGATGAATTCCTCGACCTTCTCTACCGCGCCCATGTCGATCATCGGGCCCTGCTGCACGCCGTCCTCGGCGCCATTGCCGACCTTGAGCGCGGCCACGGCTTCCTTGAGCTTGGCGACGAAGGCATCATGGATGCCGGCCTGCACATAGAAGCGGTTGGTGCAGACGCAGGTCTGGCCCATGTTGCGGAACTTGGCGATCATCGCGCCTTCGATGGCCGCATCCAGATCCGCGTCGTCGAAGACGATGAAGGGCGCGTTGCCGCCGAGCTCCATCGAGACCTTCTTCACCGTGTCCGCGCTCTGGCGGATGAGCTGCTTTCCGATCTCGGTGGAGCCGGTGAAGGTGACCTTGCGCACATCCGGGCTCTCCATGATCGCGCCGCCGATTGCACGGGCGGAGCCTGTTAGGATGTTCACCACGCCGGCCGGATAGCCGACCTCTTCGCAGAGCTTGCCCCAGGCAAGGCCGGAATAGGGCGTGGCCGTCGCGGGCTTGGCAACCACGCTGCAGCCGGCGGCGAGCGCGGGGCCGAGCTTGCGGGCAAGCATGGAGGAGGGGAAGTTCCAAGGCGTGATCGCCGCGACCACGCCAACCGGGTGGCGGGTGACGAGCAGCTGTCGCCCGGCGCTCGGCGCGGGCACGATCTCGCCCTTGGCGCGACGGATTTCCTCGGCGTACCAGCGAATATAGGCGGCCGAGATGGCGACCTCACCCATGGCCTCGAAGAGCGGCTTGCCCTGCTCGGTGGTCAGCAGCAACGCCAGCGACTTCTGGTTGTCCATCAACGCGTCATGCAGGTCCTGCAAGAGCTTCACGCGATAGAGCAGGTCGGTCTTGGAGAAGCTCTTGAAGGCCTTGGCGGCGGCGGCGATGGCGCGGTTCGTCTCGTCTGCGCCGCAATTCGGCACGGTGCCGATCACTTCGCCGGTGGCTGGGTTGGTTACGTCGATGGTCTTGCCGCTGTCGGCGCCGGTCCAGGCACCGCCGATGAGGTTGGCCTGGCACATGTAGGTGGTGAAATCGGTCATCGGGCGTCCTTTTTGAATGCGTATTGCGTGTGCTGTTCATAGGTCTCGCCGGGGCGCAGGATGGCTTGGGCGAAATCCGGGTTATGCGGGGAGTCGGGCCATATTTGCGGCTCCATTGCAATACCCGCTCCGGGCCCCATTCGCCGCCCGTCGAGCCCCGGCACGGGCACGTTGAGCGGGGAGCCATCGAAGACCTGCAGCCCGGGTTCCGTGGTGCGCACTTCCATTGCGACGCCAGAAGCCGGGCAGGCAAGCGAGGCCACCTTGCGCAGCGTGGTCCGCTCCTGCGAGAGGCAGAAATTGTGGTCGATCAGGCCTTGCGCGCTGCGCGGGCCGATCTCGGCGAGGTGGCGGAAGTCGAACCGCGTGCCCGCAACGGGTGCCTGCTCGCCGGTCGGGATCAACTCCGCATCGACGGGCAGGTAGGTCTCGGCGTCGATCTGAAGCAGGTGATCGGCCACGTTCTCGCCGCCGAGGTTGAAATAGCTGTGATGGGCGAGGTTGCAGAGCGTCGGCGCATCCGTTTCCGCCTCCAGAAGGATATCCAGCACGCCGCCTTCCAGAAGGGTGAATGTCTGGTGGATCACCATGTTGCCGGGAAATCCCATTTCGCCATCGGCGAGGCGGATCGACAGGGCGAGGCTGTCCGCCCCGTGGTGATCCACCTCCCAGACGCGCTTGCCGGTGCCCGCGGAGCCGCCATGCAGCAGGTGCTTGCCGAGGAAATTGGTGTCGAGCTGATAGGTCTCGCCATCGATCTCAACATGGCCATCTCGAATGCGGTTTGCATAGCGGCCAGCGGTGATGCCGAAGCTCTTGGAATGCTCCAGGTAGGCTGGGAACTCCTCGAAGCCCAGCACCAGCGGGGCGGCATGTCCTTCCAGCCGCAGGTCCTGCAGCGCCGCGCCGGAAGTCAGGAAGCGCGCGGTCAGCCCGCCGCCCGAGATGGTGTAACGCCCAACCGGCGTTCCGTTCGGCATCTGGCCGAATGTTTCAACAGTCATAACGATACCTCGATGGCCTGGCCCGTGCGGGCCGACGTTTCGGCCGCTTCGCCGACGATGACGGACCAGAGCCCGTCCTTCAACGACACTTCCGGCTCTCCCTTGCCCGAAAGCACAAGGTCGCGGAATTTTTGGTGCTGGAAATAGGTCGAGCCGTGATGGTCGCCCGCCTCCAGCACCTCGTTGGGGACATGGACCACTTCGACATGGGTCTGCTTGGTCTCTCGCACCGACATCACCACCTGCGCATCGCGCTCCTTGCCATCGGGCGAGAAACGCGAGGGCCCGGGTACCTTGGCCTCGATGCGGGCGGTATCCCCGGTCACGCAGATCTTCTCCTGCCACCAGGCGCCCTCGGAGAACATGCACAGATCGAGCATGCCGCGCGTGCCGTTGGCGAAATCGATGGTGACATAGGCATTGTCGATAATGTCCGGCTTCCGCCCACCATATTCCTCGTCCACATGGTTCACATCCATCGCGCCCGAGGCATAGACCCGCACCGGGTCGCTCTGAAGGGTGAATCGCATCAAGTCCCAGAAATGGCAGCATTTTTCGGTGAGCGTGCCGCCCGTCCGCTCATTGAAACGGTTCCAGTCCCCGACCTTGGGCAGGAAGGGAAAGCGGTGCTCGCGGATGGACATCATCCGCGGCGTGCCAATACGCCCATGCGCCATCTCGTCGAGCAGGCGCTGCATGGGGGGCATGTAGCGATACTCCATCGCCACCCAGATCGGCGCGGCACGCCCCTCGGCCCTGGCCACCAGGTCGCGGCAATCGTCCGAGGTGGTGCAGAGCGGCTTCTCGCACAGGATCGGTTTGCCGCTATCCATGATGTCCAGCATGATCTGGTAATGCGTGTCATTGGGCGAGATCACCATGTAGACATCGCAGATATCGGCCGAGAGAAGATCCTTGTGATTGGTGAAGCCGCGCGCCGTGCCGCCCGCGGTCTCGACCGAAAGCTGGCGCATGCCGTCATCCGGATCGGCGATGCCCGTCACCTCGCAACCTCCCAGCAGGTGGATGTTGCGAATATGTTCCTGGCCCATCATGCCCGACCCGATAAGCCCGTATCGTAGTGTCATTCCTCAGATCTCCAGAACTGGCAGGCCAAGCTCGGCGGCCACGGCGCGGAGTGTCGCGCGGTGGTCGCCATAGGCCAGCGCCATGTGATGTTCGAGCCCGCTGGCGATGATGTCGTCCAGCACGTCTCGCGCGTTGCGGTCGAAGCGGACCACGCCCGAGGTGCCGGTAAAAGCCATCGGCCGGCGCAGCATCTCGCCAAAACCCAACACCATCTTCGTCTCCCCGAAGGCCTGGCTGATCCGGACGAAGGTGACCGGCCCGGGCTTGAGGGGGAACTGGTAGAGCAGCGGTTGCTTGCGGTTGGTGTGGATCGTGGCGGTCGCCTCGGCCTGATCGTCGCGCATCGAGATCGGCGCCTGACCGCAATGCCAGACAACGCCGGTGTTGTCTGCGGCATCCATGTCCACGAGGTCCGTGAGGAAAACGGGGGCCTGCGCGGCTTCCAGCAGAATAAGTTGCGTCAGCGCACCGTAAACATCGGCCTCGCAGGCGCAGGGCACCTTGCCCTCGCCCAGCATCGCCACCGGTCCACAGACCGCGCCGCCATATTGGGTGAAGGTTTCGGGCCAGCAGCGGATGGCGAAGGCGTTGTAGCCGCCATTGGCCCGGAGGCTGTCCAGCCCAGCCTTGAGCCTGAGCGAGCGGTCCAGCTCGGCCTGGTCAACCTCGGCCAACCCCGTCACATCGGCTTCAGCCGCCACGCGGACCTTGGCCGCGACGGTTTCCGGCACGGCTTTCGCGGCGTCGAAAAGGTCGTCCAGCGCCAGCGCATCGACCCCGACCCCGGTCAGAGTTTCGAGCGCCTCCGCCGAATAGGCACAGGTATCGAAGCCCACGGGATGCTCGCCGATCCGCCCGATCTTCTGACCCTTGAGGGCCTCTGCGACCCGCCGGCCCTCGGCGCTGCGCTCGGAGACGGGCTTGGCGTCCAGCCGCCCGGCCAACCGATTTCCCGACAGGAGAGCGGCGAGGTCTTCGGCGATCTCGCCCTCCGGATCGGCATAGAGCCAGGAAAACGCCCGCCCCGAAAGGCCGAGCGCGTGGGAGGCGAGGTTCAGCCCGCAAAAGGCGTTGAGCCGCAGCCGCCCGCCAAGGCGTGGCTCGGGCACGGCCCAAATCGCCATGGGTTGCTCGAACCCGCTGCCAGCTGCCACCGCCATCGAGGCATCGGTGAAGGTGACCTGCAGCAGCAATAGCTGGTCGATTTCCGCGGCCTCCAGGTCCGACATGGCGGTGCGGGTGGACGCTTCGTCGAAAAGCAACTCACGCGGGCCGATGATCTCGTGGCCGGTGGCGTCCAGCGCGGCCAGCATCGCGGCGAGTTTCTCCTCGGCGAAGGGCACGTCGAAAGTGGGGCGCCCGAGGGGAAGGATCCCGATTTTCATGGTCCCGACCTCAGAACGCGTCATAGCCGTGACGGAAGCTGGCATCGGCGGGTTTGAACCGCGCGCCGCCTTCGCCATAGCATGCGTGCTGCGCCCAGTTGGTCGCCTTCGCATCCGCCAGCGCCGAGATATCGGCCATGTAGTCGCAGGCTTCGCCGCGCAACCCGGCTTCGATCGCGGCCCAGTCCGGATAGGACTGGAAAGCGTCGAGCCAGATCGCGCGACCGGCAAGGAAACCCGACGCTCCGGCGGCGAAGGCATGTTCCAGCACCTTGCGGAATTCCGGCTTGCCGGCGCCGGCCGAGAGCATCACCCAGGGGCGGCCCGCCAGCCGGCCCATCTCGTCGAAGATCGCCTGAACATCCGCGGAGCCGTCCGCATCCTCGGCATTCACCGGGCTTTCCAGCTTGAAGACATCGACGCCGTAATCGGGCTTGGCGAACTCCTCGACCGTGGCCAGCACGTCGTCGGATTTCTTGCCCTTCATCTCCACGTATTCCTTGGTCTGATGCGCATCCTTGGCGAGCGGATAGACCAGCATTTCCAGCAGGAAGGGGATGTCGTAGCGGGCACATTCTTCGCCGATCCGCTTCACGTAATCGTTCTGGGCCTGCACCACGTCGGCGTCCGCATCGGGGCGATACCAGGCCAGCACCTTCACCGCGTCGCCGCCCATGCGCTTGATCTTGGCGACCGACCAGTCGTCGATATCGCTCGACAGCCGCCCGCCCGGTGTCTCGGCGAAGACCGAATCCTCCAGCGTCACGATCAGGCCCTTCGCCGGATCGAGCGTATCCATGCCATAGGGAATGGCGTAATGCGGATCGACCAGCATCGCGGTGGATTGCGCCTGCAGCGTCTCGATCAACAGGCCCTTGAAGCGGGCGACTTCCTCCCAGGGCGCCTCGTCCAGACCCAGATGGGCCTTGATCGGGTTTTTGATCGGCGGGCGCTGGTCGGTTGCCGTCATCTTGAAGATACCGTTCTCACCGGCCATGCGACGCAGGCCCCACAGCTTGCCGGGTGTGAGTTCCATCATACGTACTCCTTGAGGAAGGTCAGGACGGCGGCGCGGTCGGGGGTGCCCGATCGTCCGCCAAAGGTCATGCACTTCAGGGCCGCGGTGGCATTGGCGAAGCGGATCGCTTCCGCCTCCGCCTGCCCCTCGGCGAGCGCCAGCGCGAAGGCGCCATGCCAGACATCGCCGGCGGCCAGCGTGTCGACCACATCGACACGGAAAGCCGGGATATGGTCGATACCGCTCGCGCCGGTGTACCAGACGCCGTTCGCGCCATCGGTCACGCAGACCCAGCCTGGAACGCGCGCGGCGAGCCTTTCGAGCGCGGCGGCGAGGTCGTCCCCCGGCTCCAGCGACGCCAGCCCCTGCGCCGAGAGCGCGAGATGCGAGGCATTCTCCAACAGGCGCGGATCGATCGGCGCTTCGCCGTCAACAACGCCCGGAACGCCCCATTCGCGCGCCATTCGCAAGGCGGCAGCGGCGCCATTCGGCCAGCGGGTGTCGACAAGCACGGCGCGCGCGGCGGGAAGGCGGGCGATCCAGTCCACCTCTTCGGTCAGGCCGTCACCGCGGAAATTCACGATCTGTCGCTCGCCCCGCGCGTCTACATAAACCGAGGAAAAGGAAGACCGGCCACCTGTCGCGCGGTGTACATGCGCGGTTCCGACACCTGCGGCCTCGAGATCGCCCAGCACGAGATCGGCCAGCGGATCGTTGCCCAGCCGGCCGATGAAGCTGGGCTCGCCGCCCAACCGCGCGATGGCAACGGCAGCATTGGCGGCCGGGCCGCCGCCGACGATATCGGCCGCCTTGGCGCGGTATTTCGCAGCGTCGGTCGGGAAGGCGTCCATCGAGAGAACGAAATCCACCGCCGCCATGCCGAGTACGAGGATCTGTGCCATCAATCCACCTCCAACCCGCTGGGAACGCGATGAGGGCGGCCGAGCCGGCCCTTGATCGAGTCCGTGCCGGTCAACGCCTCGAGGAAAGCGACGATCTGGCCTACCTCCTCGTCGTTCAGGCCGACCGGTTCCAGATCGCCTGCCGCAGCCTGCCGGGCACGCTCCTGCTTGTCCTGCAGGGTCACGAAATCCACTCTGGCCAGCCACGGGACCTCGGGCAGCGTTACTTCTTCCGGTGTCCAGGCGGCGAAACCGGCGGCAGGGTCCAAATGGTGCCGGACGATGCCTTCAAGCGTCGCATAGGCCCCGTTGTGGCCATAAGGCGCGGTGAGCGCGACATTGCGCAGGGACGGCGTGCGGAAGCGATAGGCGTCCTCCAGCCGGTCCGAGACGCCCATATGGCCCACGTCACGCACGATCGGATCCCACATGCGCGTCCGGCCCGGGCCGAAATGCGGCAGGGTGATCGCGTGGAACTCCTGGTCGGTGAAGAGCGGGCCGGAATGGCAAGCGGAACAGCCAGCCTTGCCGTAGAAGAGGTCCATCCCGGCTTTCTGCTCCGCGCTCAGCGCGTTTCCCTCTCCGGCGAGATAGACGTCGAAGGGGCTGTCGAAGCTCTGGAATTCCGTCGCCTGAAACGCGGCGAGGGCGTTGCCGATATGGGTGATGTCAATATCGAGTGGGCTTTCGACATCCGCATAGGCGGCTTCGAACATCTGCGCGTATTCAGGGATGATCCGCACCCGCTTGGCCAGGATAGGCCAGACATTGTCGATCCGGTCATAGACGGCGCCGGCGACCTGGTTCTCCTTCGGGTTTCCCGCCATCTCGAATTCGGAGGTCATGGGAAACAGTGCCTGCGCGGCCAGCACCGAATCCAACCCCTCGGGCAGCCATTCCTGCGCGGGGCTGTTGAAGCCGTTGCCATAGAGATCGGAGACATGCACACGGCCATCATGGAACATCGTGTGGATGTCCTTTGCGCCAAGATTCCACAGCGCGGGGGCGTTCCGTGGGATGCGTTTCTTGATCCTGTCATCGCCGGTGCCGGCGCTGCGCTTCGGGCCGACGCCATGGCCCCCCTCGCCGATACCGAGCGGCAGGCCATCCGTCGTGCCGTGCTCGGGAGAATGGCAAGTGGCGCAGGAGATATTTCGGTTCCCGGAGAGGATCGGGTCGAAAAACAGCAATTGGCCGAGTTTCACCTGCGCATCGGGGAAGACCGGGAAATCGGAGGCTTGCAATTGGCGCGGAAGATCGCTTGCTTGAGCGCCGAAGGCTGCCAGTGTCAGCCCGAGGAGGATCCCATGAAACGCCTGTGCCTTGCGCTTGCCCTGTCCCTTTCCAGCCCGGCGCTGGCCGAGATCGAAACCGCCCGAGACCTGATGGACGCGCAGCGCTACCCGGAGGCGATGGAAGAGCTTTTGCCGGCGGCGCGGGCGGGAAATGCCGAGGCCGAGGAGTTGATCGGGGTGATGTATGCCAGCGGGCTGGGCGTTGAGAAGGACGATGTGCGCGCCTTCGAGTGGTATCTGCGCGCCTCGCTCAAGGGGCATCCGGGGGCGCAATCCGGCATCGGCTGGTACTACGAAGTCGGCCGCGGCATGCCCGCCCCGGACCTCGTGCGCGCCTATATGTGGTATGCGCTCTCCGCCATCGGGGGGGACCCCGATGCCGCGATTTCTCAGGAAGAAGTCGTAAAGAAGATGACGCCCGAACAAATCGAACATGCCCACGTACTGATTGATGACTATCGTGTGTGGCTCTACCCGTTCCGGTAGGAGGCCAGGGGGTCCGGAGCCCCGAAAGGCTCCGGACGCAGGATTCACTTGAGATCCATCTCGTTGGCGGCGGCGATTTCCGCCTCGACCTCGGCAACGGCTTCGGTCAGCGCGGCAAAGATCGCTTCGCCACCGTCGATATTGGCCTTGAACCAGTCATAGACGGGCGCGGCGGCTTCCTTGAACGCGGCCTTTTCTTCAGGCGTCGGCACGTAGAGGTCGCCGCCACCTTCGACAAAGGCCTCGTAGGCGGCGATGGATTTCCGCTTGGGCGAGGCGAACGTGGCCTGCTGAAGGGCATAGAAGCCGTCATTGACCACCATCTTCAGCTCGTCGGGCATCTCCATGAACTTGGCGTTGTTCATCCACCAGAGCGCACCCATGTAGGCATGCCCATCCAGAGTGACGTATTGCAGGCCGGCATCGGGGAATTTCATCGACATGATGTCCGTGATGCCGTTCTTGGAGCCTTCGACCACGCCGGTCTGGAAGGAGGTGAACAACTCCGGCCACGGGATCGGGGTGGGCGATGCGCCGAGCGCCTTGACCAGTTCCTGCGGCAGGTCGGCGACAACGGTACGGATCTTCAGCCCTTCCATGTCCGCCGGCATCTGGATGCGCTTCTTGGTATTGGCGAAGTTGCGCCAGCCACCGGTGTTGCCGATGGTCATCAGGCGGATCATGCCGCCGGAATCCTCAAGCGCCATGTCCCGCATCTTGCGGGTGAAATCGCCCTGAAGCACGGCCTCGGCGATCCGGTCGGATGTCATCAGGTAGGGCAGGTCGAGCACCTGGACATACGGGAAGATGCCCGAAGCGCCGCCCGAGGTGGAGATGTAGATATCCACCGAACCATCGGCCACGCCCTGAAGGCATTCCGCGCCATTGCCGCAAAGCTGGGTGCCGATAAACAGTTCGACCTCGATCGCACCGTTGGAGGCGCTTTCGACATAGTTCTTGAAAACGACGAGACCGTCGTAATCCTCGTCATTCTCGTTCGAGTTCGCCGTCGCGCGCAGCGTGTAATCCGCCGCCGTTGCCGCGATGGTCGAGCCCGCCAGAATGGCGGCGGCCGTCAGGGTCTTGATGGTTGCTCCGAACATGCTTTCTTTCCTCCCTTTGAGAGCATTCAATCGATTATTGCACGAAACCGGTCAGGCGCGGGATCGTCATGCAGATGGCCGGGAAATAAGTGATCAGGAAGATCACCAGCACTTCGACCGCCAGGAATGGCAGGATGGCCTTGGAAATGGCCTCCACCTTCTCGCCCGACACGGCCGAGGCCACGAAGAGCACCAGCCCCATGGGTGGCGTCGCCAGGCCGACGGTCAGGTTCACCGACATGATGATGGCGAAATGGACCGGGTGGACGCCGAGATCGACGAAGATGGGGCCGAGGATCGGGCCGAGGATGATGATCGCGGGGCCGGCGTCCAGGAACATTCCGACGATGAAGAGCAGGATGTTGATCAGGAACAGCAGGATCAACGGGTTCTCGGACAGCCCGAGGATGAAGACGGCCATGTGCTCGGGCGCGTGGCTGAGCGACACGACCGTCTTGAACGACACGGCGGCACCAACCAGCAGAAGCACGGTTGCGGCCGAGAGCGCGGCCTTGGTGATGATCGCGGGCAAATCGCCGAGCTTCATCGAGTGTAGCACGAAAAAGGCGATGATCAGCGCATAGGCCACCGCGATGGCCGAGGCCTCGGTCGGGGTGAAAACGCCGATCAGGATGCCGCCGAGAATGATGATCGGTGTCTGAAGGGGGGCCACGGCCTTCTTGCAGATGATCCGGAAATCATTCGACGTGTTGCGCCGCATCCGCATCAGGAAAAGATGCGCAATCGGCAGGAAGACGATGAAGATCAGCCAGCCATTGATCGAGACCACGGTGCCCGTCATGGCCTCCAGCGCCGAGGCCACGAGATTGAAGCCGACCATCAGGATGCCGGCGAAATTCAACCGCAACAGGACGAAAGAAACCTTGTCTTCCAGCGGACTGATCGTCTGTCCGGCGGTGACGATGCGTTCGGCCTTGGGCAGGTCGTACTTGTCGGCCATCATCCGCACCACGAGCATCAGCCCGATGCCGACCAGGATACCCGGCACGATCCCGGCCAGGAACAGCGCCGCAACGCTCTCGCCCATGACATAGGCATAGATGATCATGATGCCCGAGGGCGGGATGATCGGCCCGATGACCGAGGAGGCGGCAGTTACGGCAGCCGCGAAGGTCCGGGTATAGCCGTTCTTTTCCATTGCCGGGATTAGTGTCGATCCGAGCGCGGAGGTGTCCGCCACCGCCGAACCTGAGAGGCCGGCGAACAAGATGGACGAGAGGATGTTCACATGCGCCAACCCGCCGCGCAGATGTCCCATGAGTGCTTGCGAGAACTCGACGAGACGGGTCGTGATCCCGCCCTTGTTCATCAATTCGCCCGCGAGCACGAAGAAGGGCAGGGCCATCAGCGGGAAGCTGTCCATCCCGTTGTACAGGTTGCGATAGAGCAGCGCGATGTCACGCTCCTGACCGTTCAGCCACAGAAGCGCGCCGGGCGAGACCAGCAGCGCAAAGAAGACCGGCATGCCAATGAGCAGGAAGATCAGGAAGAGCGGAAGGAACAGGGCAAGCATCAATCGGCACTCTGCAGCATGTCGGGGGCGTCGTCGGAGGGCAGATCCGCATCGGCGTCGCCCAGCAGGATCAGGTTGCGCAGGATCAGCTCCACATTGACCGCGATCAGCAGCACCATGCAGATGAAGAGCGACATGTACATGAAGCGCAGCTTGACCTTGATCGTCTCCATCCCAAACCATTCGAGCGGGATGCGCAGGCTGGAGGAGTTGAATTTTCCACCGAAGCCGAACGTGTGCTCGTATCCATGCTGCACGCCGATGACGAGCACGAAGAGCGACAGCACCAGGATGACGAGCGACAGCAGCAAGCCGGGGACGCGCGGCAACGCCTGGGGCAGCATGTCGATGGCAACGAACCCGCCCCAACGATAGGCCGAGGGCGCCATGAGCCCGGTCATCCACAACATCAGGAACCGCGCCGCTTCATCAGGCCAGTTAAGCGCACTGTTGAGCACGTAGCGAAAGAACACCTGCAGCAGGATGACAAACACCATAAGGGCCAGGGCAACCCAGCCAATGCTGCGCCCAACACGCAAAAGCTTAGTATTGAGCCAACAAACCGGACGCAGCAGTGCTAGCACCAGTTATCTCCTCCCTAGGAATTCGAAACCGGTGCGCGATTCGATGCGCGCGTTTTATGTTTCGAATTTATCGAATGCTGTTCCAAACGAATGTACCTGTCAACCGTCGAAATGGTCGGCAAGGTCTTTGTGGCACAGCCGGGCTTACTCCGCGAGAACTAGTCCGACCCCCAAGCTGCGACAAAGATTACGTAATTCCGCCGGACAGGCCTTGTCGGTCACCAAAGTGCGCATCTGTTGCAGGTTCCCGATGCAGACCGGCGCCATGCGTTCGAATTTCGACGAGTCCGCCGTCAGGATGACATTGCGCGAACAGCCTAGGATCGCGCGGGCGACCGCCGCCTCGCGCAGGTCGTAATCGAGCAGGGCGCCGTCCGAGGCGATGGCGGCACAGCCGACGATGGCGAGGTCGGCCCGGAACTGCCGGATGAACTCCACCGCGCTCTCGCCCAGAATCGCGCCGTCCGAGCCGCGGACGACGCCGCCGGGAACCATCACTTCCACACCGGGAAAATGCCTTGTTTCATTGGCGACGAGCACGGAATCCGCGACGATCTTGAGTCCCGAATGCTGGCCAAGACAGCGTGCGACCTCCGCCGTGGTGGTGCCGGTATTGATGATGATCGCGGTATTGTTCGGAACGAGCTTCGCGGCGGCGCGCGCGATCCGTTCCTTCTGATCGCGCGCAATCTGCTGGCGCACCTCGTAGCCGGTATATTCGCTCCCCGCGAGCAGCGCCGCACCGCCGTGAAAGCGCATCACCCGACCTTCCTCCGCAAGGATGTTGAGATCCTTGCGAATGGTCTGTGGCGTGGTCTCGAAAAAGGCCGCCAGATCCTCGACCATGGCGCGTCCGTTCTGGTGCAGATGCCGCAGGATCGCCTGCTGCCGCGCCTTGGTGTTTCGTCCGGTTTTCATTTTGTACGATTATCCCGGTCAGTTCTTTCGAATGAAACATCAAACGAAAGCTTTTGGGAAGGGGAAATCCGCGCCTCGTTGAGCCGGAAACGCAGCCGGACGGGCGGTTCAGACCGGTCGAAACGTCACAAAGGGGCGGTCGAAACGACCGAAAATCGGACCGAAACGACCGGTTTGACTTCCGTTTCGGTCGATCGGGAAAGAGAAGAGGGAGCGAAAACCCGGTTTTGACCGGAATTTCGGTCGTTTTGGCCGTGGGGTTCGTTCGTTTACGCGTACAGGGTGTGGCGGGGAACGTTTGGTCAATCATCGACGTGAGGATTCCGGGCGCGCTCTATCTGCTTGTCGGCGGCTCGAGCACCCATAGCCCGGCGACGAAATCTCGAACTCGGAGTTTCGGGTCAATTTCTCTTGGGAGAATCCCATGAAGATGCGAAAATCCTGCATGGTATCGGCCATTTTAGGAGATTTTTTGAAGCTCGCGGGAATTCTGCGCAGCAATTTCGGGAGGAACGGAAATTGGGATCAATCAAGTATGATGTGCCGCGTCTTCAGCAGGCTAAATCAATGTCTTGCTGGAATGCGGCGGCAATGATGATTGGGTATACCTATGAAGTCGGTCCTCGGCAGATCGCGCTTGAGGCGGCTTATGTCTCGAACACCGGCATCACCGTCGATGAAGTCAAGAAACTGGCCAAGTTCGAAGGCCTGAAGCTTCTGAATTCGAGCGACCATGAGTTCACGGCTGCAAGTCTGATCGCGACGCTTACCCGGTATGGCCCGATATGGGCCGCTGGTATGTGGTTTGGCGTGGCCCATGCAGTCGTGGTTATCGGCTGCAACGATTCTGGCGAAGGGGCGGTCGCGTTCAATGACCCGGGCGATGGTCAGGAGAAATCGCGTTCGGTGAGTTGGTTCAACGAAAAACGCATTCGAGGAACCATGCTGGTCCGTGGCTATCCGCCCAGAACGATTGGGCATTGGGTATAGCATGACCGCCATCGTGTGTTGAGCCGGGCGCGGCGCTGGCGGCACTTCCAGTAGAAAAGGAAAAGGGCCCGCCGATGGCGAGCCCTTCCGGTTTGTCGGGGTCGTGCCGCAGGATTACTGCGGGATCTCGCCGGTGAGGCCTTCGACGTAGAAGTTCATGCCGGCCAGCGTGCCGTCATCGGCCACTTCGCCTTCGGCCAGCCAGACGGAGCCGTCTTGCTTGTTGATCGGGCCGGTGAAGGGGTGGAATTCGCCCGAAGCGATGGAATCGCGCAGCGCTTCGGCTTCGGCT
Organism: Aliiruegeria lutimaris; assembly: GCF_900099935.1. Taxonomy (GTDB): domain Bacteria; phylum Pseudomonadota; class Alphaproteobacteria; order Rhodobacterales; family Rhodobacteraceae; genus Tropicimonas; species Tropicimonas lutimaris. Next base: position 27,592 of record NZ_FNEK01000028.1, read on the forward strand.
TTGATGTCGGCGGGAACCGCGTCGGAGATTTCGCCGATGCCGACCATGCCGGCGCCGATGCCGTCCCAGGTGTTATCGCTCTCCCAGGTGCCGTCCAGCACGGCCTGAACGCGCTCGATATAGTAGGGCGCCCAGACGTCGATGATGGAGGAAATGCGCGGCATGGGCGCGAACTCGGCCATGTCGGCGGCCTGGCCGAAGGTGTAGACATTGCCGGCTTTTTGCGCGGCGATCTGGGGGGCTGTGGAGTCGGTGTGCTGGAGCACCACGTCGATGCCCTGGTCGATCATCGCCTGGGCGGCGTCGGCTTCCTTGGCGGGGTCGAACCAGGTGTTGATCCAGATGACGGACATCTCGACATCGGGGTTCACCTTTTTGGCATGCAGGAAGGAGGCGTTGATGCCACGGATAACCTCGGGGATCGGGAAGGAGCCGATATAGCCGATCTTGTTGGTCTTGGTCATCTTGCCGGCGAGGTAGCCCTGAACGGCGCGGCCCTCGTAGAAGCGGGCGGAGTAGACGCCGACATTGTCCGCTGTCTTGTAGCCGGTGGCATGCTCGAATTTCACATCCGGGAACTTGGCCGCGACGTTGATGGTCGGGTCCATGAAGCCGAAGGAGGTGGTGAAGATGACATCGGCGCCGCCAAGCGCCATTTGGGTCATGGCGCGTTCGGCATCGGGGCCTTCGGGCACGCTTTCCTGCTCGACCAGTTCGACGGCGCCGCCGAAATGCTCGATCATTTCCACGGCGGCCTCGTGATGGTGCTGGCTCCAGCCGCCATCATTGCGCGGGCCGACATAGATGAAGCCGGCCTTGACCGGACCTTCGGCGGCCGCGGCGCCGGCGAGCCCAAGCGCCAGCGCGGTGCCGGCGAGCAGGGTCTTGAAGTTCATGTTGTTTCTCCCGTTGTGGTTTCAGGCAGCAGCCTCAGGATGAGGCATGGAAGGATCGGCCGAGCTCGGCGGGCGCGTTGAGCGCTGCACGGGAGCGGCCGGATGACATGACCACGAGCACCAGGATCGTGATCAGGTATGGCGACATGGAGAGGTACTCCACGGGGATTTTGAAGCCCGCGGCCTGCAGGTTGAGCTGCAGCACGGTGAGCCCGCCGAAGATATAGGCGCCGATCAGCACGCGCCAGGGCTTCCAGGAAGCGAAGACAACGAGCGCGAGGGCGATCCAGCCGGCGCCGGCGGTAAGCCCTTCGGTCCATTGCGGGACGCGGACGATGGAGAGATAGGCGCCGCCGAGTCCGGCGCAGGCACCGCCGAAGGCGATGGCCGTGAGGCGGATGCGGATGACCTTGTAGCCGAGCGCGTGGGCGGCTTCGTGGTTCTCGCCCACGGCGCGCAGGATGAGGCCGGCGCGGGTGTATTTCAGCGTGGCCCAGGTGGCGGCGATGAGCAGGATGGAAACATAGACCATGAGGTCGTGCTGGAACAGGACCGGGCCGATGATGGGGATATCGGAGATGACGGGGATATGGATATTGGGCGCGGAGAGGCCCTTGATGCCGATATAGCCCTGTCCGATCAGCGCCGAGAAGCCGAGGCCGAACAGCGTGAGCGCGAGCCCTGTCGCGACCTGGTTGGAGAGCAGGTATTGCGTGAGCAGGCCGAAGAGCATGGAGATGGCGGCGCCGGCGATGGCGGCGGCGATGAAGCCGAGCGTGGCCGACTGGGTTTCGACCGAGATGGCGAAGCCGCAGATGGCGCCGGTGATCATCATCCCCTCGACGCCGAGATTGAGCACGCCCGCGCGTTCCACGACCAGCTCGCCAATGGCGGCGAGCAGGATCGGGGTGGAGGCGACCATGAGGGAGGCGAGGAGCAGGATCCAGTTGATGGAATCGAGGTTCATGACTGGTCTCCGGCGGGAGTGGAACGAAGCGCCAATGCGCACGGAATCAAGGCGAAGCCGCCGTGCGAGCGCCTGCCCGTTCCGGCGGGCTGGCGCTTTGGTGAAGTCAGGGCATCGCTCTGAGCTTTTGCGGATCTGGTTCCATAAAGCGCCCCGAACCTGCGTTGCGGCGCCATCCCACGGGCAGGCGCGCGCCCGGCTACCGTTCCGTCGATCATGCCACGCCCTCCTTCACCAGCCGTATGCGGTAGTTCGACAGGACGTCCACGCCGAGCAGGAAGAAGAGCAGCATGCCCTGGAAGGCCTGGATGGCGGCGGCGGGGATCTGCAGGGTGGCCTGCGCGGCCTCGCCGCCGATATAGGTGAGCGCCATGAGCAGGCCGGCGAGCAGGATGCCGATCGGGTGTAGGCGGCCGAGGAAGGCGACGATGATCGCCGTGAAGCCGTAGCCGGAGTTGAAGCTGATGGCGATCTGGCCGGCGGGGCCAGTGACTTCGAACATGCCGGCAAGCCCCGCGAGCGCGCCGGAGAGCCCCATGCAGAACACGACCAGCGCGGTCGGGTTCACGCCGCCGAAGCGGGCGGCCTTGGGGGATTGGCCGGCGAGCTGGATATGGAAGCCCATCAGGTGCCGTGACAGCAGGATATAGGCGAAGATCACCGCGATCAGCGCCGCGACGACGCCCATATGGATGCCGGTGCCGGCCCAGATCTCGGGGTTCGAGGCGGCCGGGTATTGCTGGAGGTTGCGCGAGCCGGGAAAGCCAGTCGCATCGGGGTTGCGCAGCGCGCCGAGAGCCATGGCGGCCAGCAACTGCTCGGCGACATAGACCAGCAGCAGCGAAACGAGGATCTCGTTGGTGTTGAACTTCACCTTCAGGAGCGCCGGGATCATCGCCCAGAGCAGCCCGCCGATGGCGCCCGCGATCACCATCAGCGGAAAGATGTACCAATGCTCGGCCGGGTAGAAGGCCAGCCCCACCGCGGCGCCGAAGATGGCGCCCATGATGTATTGCCCTTCGGCCCCGATATTCCAGATGCCCGCCTTGAAGCCCATGGCGAGCCCGACGGCGATCAGGATCAGCGGCCCGGCCTTCACCAGCAGTTGGCCGCGATAGTAGAAGGCGAACTCGCCCAGGATCGGATCGTAGAAGATCGTCTTGATCGCCAGGAACGGGTTCTTGCCAAGGGCCGCGAACATCAGGCCGCCGGCCAGCATTGTCAGGGCCACGGCGAGAACGGGTGTCGCATAGGTCCAGGCCCGCGACGGCGTGGGGCGTTTCTCCAGCCGGATCACGGGTGGCCCTCCTCGTAGGTTTCGATGATGTGATGGGCCTCGTCGGGATTGGCGACATCCATGTCATGCGCGCCGCCAAGCATCAGGCCGATCTGCTCCATGCTCAGTCCGCGCGCGGGTTTGGGCGCCGAAAGATGGCCGGCATTCAGCGCGGCGAAACGGTCGGAGACTTCCATCAGCTCGTCGAGGTCCTGGCTGATCACCACAACGGCAGCCCCGGCGCTGGCCAGATCCAGCAGGGCCTGCCGGATCGCGGCGGCGGCAGAGGCATCGACGCCCCATGTCGGCTGGTTGACGATCAGAAGGTCCGGGCGCTGGAGCATCTCGCGGCCGATGACGAATTTCTGCAGGTTGCCGCCCGAGAGCGCGCGGGCGGCGACATGCGCGCCCGGCGTGCGGACGTCGAAGGCGGCGATGATCTCCTCGGCGAAGCTCCTTGCCGCGCCCCACCGCAGGAAACCGCCGCCGCTGGTCAGCTTTTGCCGCTGCCAGCCCGACAGTATGGCATTCTCGACAAGGCTCATGTCGGGGGCGGCGGCATGGCCCAACCGTTCCTCGGGCGCGGACAGCATGCCAAGGCGCCGCCGCGCATTCGGCGGCAGGTGCCCGACGGGCTTGCCACGAAAGCGAACGGTTTCGGGCGATCCGATCGTCTCGCCCGAAAGCGCGCTCAGAAGCTCGTCCTGCCCGTTGCCGGCCACGCCGCCAATGCCCAGAACCTCGCCCGCGCGCACTTCGAAGCCGATATTCTGCAGCTTGGTGCCGAAGGTATCGACATGCTCGCTGGTCAGGCCGGCCACCGTGAGCACGACCTTGCCCGTCTCCCCCGGTGCGCGGTCGGGCACCTGAAGCGCCTCGCCCACCATCAGCTCGGCCAGCTCGGCGGCCGAATTCTCGCGCGGGTCGCAGCTGGCGACAACCTTGCCCCGGCGCAGGATCGTCGCCCCGTCGCAGAGCGCGCGGATCTCTTCGAGCTTGTGCGAGATATAGAGGATCGAGGTGCCCTCGGCCTTCAGCTTGTTCAGCGTGGCAAAGAGGATCTCGACCTCCTGCGGGGTGAGAACCGAGGTCGGCTCGTCCATGATCAGCAGCTTGGGATCCTGCAACAGGCAGCGCACGATCTCCACCCGCTGCCGTTCGCCCGCCGACAGGTCGCCCACCAGCCGGCGCGGGTCCAGCGGCAGGCCATAGGCGTGGCTCACCTCGCGGATTTCGCGGCTGAGCTGGCCCAGTGGCGGCGGGTTCTCCATGCCAAGGCCGACATTCTCGGCCACGGTCAGCGCCTCGAAAAGCGAGAAATGCTGGAACACCATCGCCACGCCGGCCGCACGCGCCGAGCGCGGTTCCGGTGGGGCAAAGGGCTTTCCAAAGAGTTCCATCTTGCCGGTATCGGGCTTCACCAGCCCGTAGACCATCTTGACCAGCGTCGATTTCCCGGCGCCGTTCTCGCCAAGAAGAGCGTGGATTTCGCCGGGGGCGATGGAAAAGGAGACGTCGTCATTGGCGACGACCCCGGGATAGGCCTTGGTGAGCCCCTGAACGGAGAGAAGATCGGTCACGCGGGACGGTCCATGGCAGCTTCGGGACTCGCTTTTGTTGCTCTAAGTAACAAGGCTGTGACGCCAACCGCAATGGCTTGTGGTGCCTTCCCGAGGGTCGGGTCGCCTATCGGGCAGGCAATGCGTAAAATTGAGGCATCGGCATGGCCGAGCTTTTGCAGCCTCTGGCGGAAGCGCGCCCATTTTGTCGCCGAGCCGATCAGGCCGGCGCTGGCAAAGCCGCGTTCCAGCAGGGCGTGGCACAATTCCAGGTCGAGTGCGTGGGAATAGGTGAGCACGAGGTGATGCGCATCGGCAGGCGCATGGGGCACGACGCGCTGCGGCTCCGCGGCCACGAGGCGGGTGACGTTTTGCGCGATCCGTTCGGGGAAACGCGCGGCATCGGTGTCGACCCATGTCACCGCCCATTCCGGCATCGGCGCCATCATGTCGACGATCGCACGGCCGACATGGCCCGCGCCGTAAACCCAGAGCGCGTGGGAGGGACGCAGGACCGGTTCGATCAGCCAATCGCCCAGAAGCGTGGTTTTGGCAGCGCTCGAGCCATTGCGGATCTGCCCGAGCAGCCGTTCGACCGCGAGGGGAGGGGCGTCTTGCGCGCCCTGGATCGGGCGCGCAAGACAGCCCGCTTTCTCGGTTCCCGCGAGCCGGGCGAGGCTGTCTGCATCAAGTATCTCGGTCGCCAGCGTCACCGCCCCGCCGCAGCATTGCCCGAGCGCAGGGCCGAGCGGCACCCGCCGCAGGGCGGCTTTGCCGGAGCGCAGGGCATCCCGGGCGGCAAGGGTTGCCTCCAGTTCCAACTGGCCGCCACCAATCGTGCCGCTCTGCCCATCCGGCCAGACCAGCATGGATGCACCGGCCTCGCGGGGCGCGGAGCCGGCGATCTCGGCCAGAACAACGCGCGCGATCCGACCGTGCCGTTCGACGGCCTCCGCGACGTCCCGAAGCGCGAAGCTCATTGGCGCACCCTCGCGATTGCCCGCAGGACCCGCTCCGGTGTGGCCGGGGCGTCGAGCGAGGGATAGCCCGGCCCGCAGGCGGCAACCGCATCGCTCAGGGCGAGGAAGGCCGAGATGCCAAGCATGAAGGGCGGCTCGCCCACCGCCTTGGAGCGATAGATCGTCTCCGCGCGGTTCGGCGCCTCCCAGAGTTCGGTGTTGAAGATCTCCGGCCGGTCCGAACAGGCCGGGATCTTGTAGGTGGAGGGCGCGTGCGTCGTCAGCCGGCCTTTCGTGTCCCAGACCAGCTCTTCCGTGGTCAGCCAGCCCGCGCCCTGCACGTAGCCGCCCTCGATCTGGCCGATATCGATGGCCGGGTTCAGCGAGGCCCCGGCATCATGCAGGATATCGGTCCGCAGAATGCGGTTCTCGCCGGTCAGCGTGTCGAGGACGACCTCGGTCACCGCCGCGCCATAGGCGAAGTAGAAAAACGGTCGGCCACGCCCCGCGATCCTGTCCCAGGAAATGTTGGGCGTGCGATAGAACCCCGTCGCGCTCAGGCTGACCCGCGCCTGGTAGGCTGCCTGCGCCGCTTGCGCGAAAGACAGCGCCTCAGCGCCCACATGGACCATGCCTCCGGCAAACCGCACATCGGAGGGCGCGGCCTGGTAACGTTCGGCAATAACCGCGGCGATCCGCTCCCGGATCTCGTCGCAGGCCAGCTTCACCGCCATCCCGTTCAGATCCGTCCCCGAGGAGGCTGCCGTGGCCGAGGTGTTGGGCACCTTGCCGGTATCGGTGGCGGTGATCCGGACATGGTCCATGCCGACGCCGAAAGCCTGCGCGGCCACCTGCGCCACCTTCTGGAACAGGCCCTGGCCCATCTCCGTGCCGCCATGGTTCAACTGGATCGAGCCGTCGGAATAGACATGCACCAGCGCGCCCGCCTGGTTGAGATGCGTCAGCGTGAAGGAAATGCCGAACTTGACCGGCGTCAGCGCGATCCCCTTCTTCAGGATCGGGTTGGCCACGTTCCACTCCGCTACCGCCGCCCTGCGCGCCGCGTAGCCGGAGCTTTCCGCCAACCTTTCGGTCAGTGCGCCAAGGCAGAAATCCTCCACCTCCATGTGATATGGGGTGCGCGTTCTATCGATCGCCTTTCCGGAAATATCCTCGGGGGGGCCGTCCATCGAGGCGCCATCGGTTCGAGCCCGATGGGCGGCGGGGGCAGACAGCCCCCCCGCCTCGCCAAGGGGCGCCTCCGCGTAGTAATTCAGCCGACGCACCTGCAATGGGTCGCGGCCAAGATCATGGGCGATGTGATCGAGCACCCGCTCGATGCCCAACATCCCCTGCGGGCCGCCGAAGCCGCGGAAGGCCGTGGCGGATTGGGTGTTGGTGCGCAGCCGGTGCGAGGTGATGCGCACATTTGGCAGGAAATAGGCGTTGTCGGCATGCAGCATCGCCCGGTCCGCAACCGGCAAGGACAAATCCTGTGCCCAGCCGCAGCGGCAATACTGCTCGAAGGTGATGCCGAGGATCTTTCCCTCGGCGCTCACGCCGACCCGGTAATCGATGCGGAAATCGTGCCGCTTGCCGGTGATGACCATGTCGTCATCGCGGTCATAGCGCATCTTGCAGGGGCGGCCCGTCAGGCGCGCGGCGACGGCGCAGGCGCAGGCCAGCGCGTTGCCCTGGCTCTCCTTGCCGCCGAAACCGCCGCCCATGCGCCGCACTTCGACCCGCACGGCGTGCATGGGGGCGTCCAGCGCCTCGGCAACCTTGTGCTGGATTTCGGTCGGATGCTGGGAGGAGCAATGCACGACCACGTCGCCATTCTCCTGCGGCAGCACCAGCGCGGCCTGGCTTTCGAGATAGAAATGCTCCTGCCCGCCCATCTCGATCGAGCCGTCGATCTGCCGGGGCGCCGTGGCAATCGCGTCCTCCGGATCGCCGCTCTCATAGACGCGCGGACCGTCCTCGAAACGCCAATTGGCGGCCAGCGCGTCCTCGATGGTGAAGATCGGCTTGCGTTCCTCGTAGCGGATCACTCCCAGCCGCGCGGCCTTGCGCGCCTGAAGGTGGCTCTCGGCGAGGACGAGGAAGATCGGCTGTCCGAGATAATAGACCTCGCCGGAGGAGAGCATCTCCTCGACGAAACCGGGGGCCGGAGAGACGTCGTTATGGCCGGGCAGATCGGCGGCGGTCAGCACGGCGATCACGCCCGGGGCGGCGCGCACCGCGTTGAGATCCATTTCGGTGATGGTGCCAGCGGCGATTTCCGACAGCCCAAAGGCGGCGTGCAGGCAATCGGCCGGCACGGGGATGTCATCCACGTAGCGGGCGGCTCCCGTCACATGCAGGCGGGCGGCGTCATGGGGCAGGGGGCGGGAGACGCTCATGGGCGGACCTCCAGCACGTTCGTGGCCGTGCCTTGGGTTTCGGCAAGGCAGCGGCGCAGCATGTTGGCGGCGGTCTCCAGCCGGTAGTCTGCCGAGGCGCGCATGTCGCTGATGGGTGAGAAATCATGCGTGAAGGCATGGGCGGCGCGGTCCACCGTTTGCGGGGTCCATTCCTGCCCGAGAAGGGCCGCCTCGACATGGCGCGCGCGTTTGGGCGTGGCGGCCATGCCGCCGAAGGCGATCCGGGCGTTGCGGACGCGCCCGTCTTCACACGCGATGTTGAAACAGCCGCAGAGGGCGGAAATGTCTTGGTCGAAACGTTTGGAGAGTTTGTAGCAATGCAGATTGTCCGGCTGGCGGGGAATGCTGACCGCCTCGACGAACTCGCCCGGCGCGCGGTCCTGCTTGCCATAGGCGATGAAAAACTCCTCCAGCGGAATCGTGCGGCGGCTGTCGCCGTGGCGCAGGTGCAGGTTCGCGCCGAGCGCTATCAGGGCCGGAGGCGTGTCGCCGATGGGCGAGCCATTGGCGATATTGCCGCCGACGGTGGCGGCGGCGCGCACCTGCGCGGAGGCGAAGCGGCGGAGCAATTCGGCAAGGCTCGGGTGGTGGCGGGCCATGACGGGGCGCAGGTCTGACATCGTGACCATGGCGCCGATACGGATTTCCGTGTCGGTCTCCGTGATCTGCGCCAGGTCGGTGCAACCTGTGAGAAAGGCCATCTCGGGAAGCTCCCGCAGGCCCTTTGTCACCCATAGCCCGACATCGGTGGCGCCTGCGACCAGGGTGGCATCGGGATGGGCCGCGTACCAGGTGGCGAGCGCGTCGGAGGAGGTGGGCAGGGCCACCTCCGCCTCCGCGCCCGCGTCGGGGCTGTGCCCCTCTGGGCGCGGGGCGGGTCCCTCCCGGATCCAGTCGGGGACGGGGGCGCTGGCCGCGCTCTCGGCGGCTTTCACGATGGGCGCATAGCCGGTGCAGCGGCAGAGATTGCCGGCCAGCCGGTCGTTGAAATCGGTCTGTCCGTTCAGGTGGGCCGTGGCCATGGACATGGCAAACCCGGGCGTGCAGAAGCCGCACTGGCTGCCGTGGTGGTCGATCAGTGCCTGTTGAACCGGGTGGAGTGCGCCGTCCGGCCCCTCCAGCCCTTCGACCGTGCGCACCGACTTGCCCTCAAGCTGCGGCAGGAAGAGGATGCAGGCGTTGAGCGCCTGCGCGCGGCCTTCGGCATCGCTGACCATGACGGTGCAGGCGCCGCAATCGCCTTCGTTGCAGCCCTCCTTGGTGCCGGTCAGCCCGCGCTCCTCGCGCAGCCAGTCCAGAAGGCTCCGCGTCGGCGCGGCCTGCACGGTCTCGGTCTTTCCGTTGAGACGAAAAGTGATCTTCATACGGGTCGTCCGCCGCAATACCTGAATTGCTTTCCCGGCGCGCCTTCGATGCGGCGTAGAAGGTGCGCGGTCCTGTTGCGACCTTCAGCAAAGACAAATCGGTTTACCAATGCAAGGAGATGCTGGCGCAAACTGCCCGGTAGAATTGCAGCTGCCCGATATTTGGGCACGGCTTGGCCGGCCTGGACAGGCCCGCTAATGTAGGAACAGGTCCAGCAGGCGGTAGGTTCCGATGCCAAGCGTGAGCAGGCCCACGGCGATGGTCAGCGCCCTGCGCGGTGCCCGGGAGGCGAGCCAGCCACCGAAAACGGCGGCCGGGATGCCCCCGGCCAGCAGTCCGGCGGTGGGAATGAGCAGCCCGCGGCCGGGCTGCGGGGCCCAGGTGCCGGCGAAGTAGGTGAGCGCGAGCGTCACGAAAACCGCGACGGACACGCAGAGCTCGGCCGCGGCACCGCTGCCGATGGCGCGGTTTGGCGGGTGGCCTGCGCCCGTCAGCGCCGGGGTGACGATGGGCCCCCAACTGCCGCCGATTCCCTCGATCAGCCCGCCGGCGGCGCCGATCAGCGAGGCGTTGCCGCTCCTGACCGGGCGCGGGGGGCGGTTGCGCAGCCCGCGCAGGATCACCGTCATGCCGATCAGCAGCAGATAGCAGGAGATCAGCACCGTCAGCAGGTTGCCCTTCAGGTGGCTGAGCGTGAGTGCGCCGGCCAGCCCGCCCAGAACGCCGCCAATTGCCAGCGGGCGCAGCAGCGCGGTGTCGATATTGCCGAAACGCCAATGCGAGAGCGCGGCGATTGTCCCGGTCGGGATCTTGGCGGCGTTCACCGTCGCCGAGACGAGCGGCGGCGCAACGCCGCTTCCGAACAGGATCGAGGCACTGATGATCCCGAAGCCCATTCCGAGCGCGCCGTCGGCAAGCTGGGCGACGAATCCCACCAGGGCGAAAAAGACGAAGTCACCCACCAAGGCGGCTCCTTGAACCGAAAACAAAAGACAAGCAAATGTCACTTAACGCGGGCGATTCGCAATGGTTATCTTGCGCCCGCGAACAAGCTCTTTCCTTCCTTCCGGACAACCGCTCGCGTAGGGTCCCTCCATGAGCAGCGCCCCCCGATTCATTCACCTCCGCCTTCACACCGAATACTCGCTCCTCGAAGGAGCTATCCGGACCAAGAAACTGCCGGGATTGTGCCGCGACATGGGCATGCCGGCGGTCGCGGTGACGGATACCAACAACATGTTCGCGGCGCTGGAATTCTCCGTCACGGCGAGCAAGGCCGGGATCCAGCCGATCATGGGCTGCCAGGTGGACCTGGAATACGAGCCGGTCCTGCCGGGGCAGAAGCCGGTGCCGCCTGCGCCGGTTGTCCTGCTGGCGCAGGACGAGGCGGGCTACGGCAACCTGATGAAGCTCAATTCCTGCCTCTACCTGCGCGGCGATCACCAGTTGCCGCATGTGACGGCCGAGGAGCTGGCGCAGCATTCCGAGGGCGTGATCTGCCTGACGGGCGGGCCGGATGGCGCGCTGGGCCGGATGGTGCGCGCCGGGCAGGAGCCCAAGGCGCGGGAGTTCCTGGACAAGCTCAGGGCGGCTTTCCCGGACCGGCTCTACGTGGAGTTGCAGCGGCATCCGGGCGAGGACGGGCTGCCGGAGTCCGAGGTGCTGACCGAACGGTTCTTCGTCGAGAACGCCTACGCGTTGGACCTGCCGCTGGTGGCGACCAATGACGTCTATTTCCCGAAATCCAAATTCTACGAAGCGCATGACGCGCTGATCTGTATCGCCGAGGGGGCCTATGTCGACCAGCAGGAGGCGCGGCGGCGCCTGACCCCGCAGCATTACCTGAAGACGCCCGAGGAGATGGCGACGCTGTTTGCCGATCTGCCGGAGGCGATCGAGAACACGGTCGAGATCGCGCGGCGTTGCCATGTCGTTTCACAACTGCGCAAGCCGATCCTGCCGACCTTTGCCGCCGACGAGGTGGAAGAGTTGCGCCGGCAGGCGCATGAAGGGCTGGAGAAACGGCTCGCCGTTATCCCGCATGCCGCCAGTGTCGAGGCATATAACGAGCGGCTGGAATTCGAGCTGGGCATCATCGAGTCGATGGGCTTCCCCGGCTACTTCCTGATCGTGTCCGACTTCATCAAATGGGCCAAGGAGCACGATATTCCGGTCGGGCCGGGGCGGGGCTCGGGCGCGGGTTCGCTGGTGGCCTATGCGCTGACCATCACCAACCTGGACCCGCTGCGCTATTCGCTGCTGTTCGAGCGCTTCCTGAACCCCGAACGGGTGTCGATGCCGGACTTCGATATCGACTTCTGCATGGATCGCCGCGAGGAGGTGATCCACTACGTTCAGGACAAGTACGGCCATGACAAGGTGGGCCAGATCATCACCTTTGGTGCGTTGCTGTCGAAGGCGGCGGTGCGGGACATAGGCCGGGTGTTGCAGATGCCCTTCGGTCAGGTGGACCGGCTCAGCAAGATGATCCCGGTGGAGGGGGTAAAGCCCGTCTCCATCGAGAAGGCGCTGGCCACCGAGGAGCGGTTGCGCGAGGAGGCGAGGAATGACGAGCAGGTCGAGCGGCTGATGACCTATGGCCAGCAGGTCGAGGGGCTGCTGCGGAACGCGTCGACCCACGCCGCCGGCGTCGTGATCGGGGACAGGCCGCTCGACGAGCTGGTGCCGCTCTACCAGGATCCGCGTTCGGACATGCCGGCCACACAGTTCAACATGAAATGGGTGGAGCAGGCCGGGCTGGTGAAGTTCGACTTCCTCGGGCTGAAGACGCTGACCGTGATCCAGAACGCGCTGGACCTGTTGAAGCTGCGGGGCGTGGAGGTGGATATCGACCACATCCCGCTCGATGACGAGAAGACCTACGAACTTTACGCCGCCGCCAAGACCGTCGCCGTGTTCCAGGTGGAAAGCTCGGGCATGATGGACGCGCTGCGGCGCATGAAGCCCACCTGTATCGAGGATATCGTGGCCCTCGTGGCGCTCTACCGTCCCGGCCCGATGGAGAACATTCCGACCTATTGCGAGGTCAAAAACGGGGTGAAGGAGCGCGAATCCGTTCACCCGCTGATCGACCATATCCTTGAGGAAACACAGGGCATCATCGTCTACCAGGAGCAGGTGATGCAGATCGCCCAGGTGATGGCGGGCTACTCGCTTGGCGGCGCCGACCTGCTGCGCCGCGCGATGGGCAAGAAGATCAAGGAGGCGATGGACGCCGAGCGGCCGAAATTCGAGAAGGGCGCGGGCGAGAACGGGGTGGACAAGAAGAAGGCCAGCGAGGTGTTCGACCTGCTGGAGAAATTCGCTAATTACGGCTTCAACAAGTCCCACGCCGCGGCTTACGCGGTGGTGAGCTACCAGACGGCTTATCTCAAGGCGAATTACCCGGTCGAGTTCATGGCGGGCATCATGAACTGCGATATCCACCTGACGGACAAGCTCTCGGTCTATGCAGAGGAGGTGCGGCGGGGGCTGGATATCGAGATCGTGGCCCCCTGCATCAACCGCTCCATCGAGACTTTCAACGTGGAAGACGGCAAGCTCGTCTACGCGCTGGCGGCGCTAAAGAACGTGGGTCACGAGGCGATGCACCTGATCGTGGAGGGCCGAAAGGACGGCCCGTTCGTGACGCTGTTCGATTTCGCCCGGCGGGTGGACCTGAAACATGTCGGCAAGCGGCCGCTGGAAATGTTGGCGCGCGCCGGCGCGTTTGACGTTCTGGACCGCAACCGCCACCGGGTGCTGAAATCGCTCGACGCGCTGGTTGCGTATTCGGCGGCAATCCACGAGCAGCGCAATTCCAATCAGGTCTCGCTGTTCGGCGAGGCGGGGGAAGACCTGCCCGAGCCACGGCTGGTGGAGGTCGATGACTGGCTGCCCGGTGAGCGTCTGCGCGAGGAGCACGCCGCGATCGGCTTCTACCTCTCCGGCCACCCGCTGGACGATTACATGAGCATGCTGCGGCGGCGCGGCGTGAAAACCGTCTCTGAGGTCGCCGAGTTGGTCAAGCATGGGCCGGCGGTGGTCAAAATGGCAGGCTCGATTGCCGGCAAGCAGGAGCGGAAATCGGCCCGCGGCAACCGGTTCGCCTTTGTGCAAGCGTCGGACCCGACGGGGCTCTACGAGATGACCGTTTTCTCCGACACGCTGGAAAAGGCGCGCGAATACCTCGAGCCGGGGCAGAATGTCGTCGTCACGGTCGAGGCAACGCAGGAAAGCGAACAGCTCAAGCTGCTTTGCAAGGGCGCGCGCCCCGTCGATGCCGAGAGCAGCAGTGGCGGCGGGGGCGGTTTCCGCCTGTTCCTGAATGACGGGCGGGCGCTGCCGACGCTCCATTCCATCCTGATGCGGACCCGGGACGCCGGACCTGTCCGCGCGAAGGGGCCGATCCGGGTGACGCTGATCGACCCGGGACTGCCAGGAGAGGTGGAAATGGAACTGGGCACGGACCTGCCGGTCAGCCCCCAGGTGCGTGGTGCAATGAAATCTGTTGCCGGCGTCATAGATATCGAGGATCTGGACGCGCGCTGAAGGCGAAAATCTTGGCGTCGATCGGGGGAAGGGGGCTTTGCCCCCCGCGCTCTTTCGAGCGCTCCCCCCAGGATATTTAGGGAAAGATGATGCAGACGCCGTCTGGTTTCATCTTTCCGTGAAATATCCCCGCCGGAGGCACGATCCGGAGGATCGTTTTCGCGCGCGGAACGCGCGCGCCCCCGAATGGCCGATCTGCTCGGCGATTGTCCCTTCTAGAGCACCTTTGCCAGGTCGGCGATCAGGTCCTCGGCATCTTCCAGCCCGACCGACAGCCGGAAAATCCCGTCCCCGGCGAAGGCGCGGTAGCTGTCGAGATTGCGTCCGCTCAAGCGGAAGGACGTCTCCATCAGGCCATCGGTTTCCATCCAGAAAATGAGGCTGCGATGATGGCCGAGGGAGACGGCGTAATGGATGATCTCCAGCCGGTCGATCATCTGCTGCGCCAGTTCCTGCCCGCGGGCGGCGCTGCCCACCTGAAAGGAGATCATGCCGGAGGTATTGGACATCTGCTTCGCGGCCAGGTTGGCCTGCGGGTGCGAGGGGAGGCCGGGGTGAAACACGCGCGTGATGCTGTCGCGGGTTTCGAGCCAGTGGGCGACTTGCAGCGCACCCGCTTCATGCGCGCGCATGCGTAGCGGCAGGGTGGCCGCGCCGCGCGCGATGAGCCAGGCGTTGAAGGGCGAGAGGATGCCGCCGTGATGGATACCCGCTTCCAGCCGCAGCCGCGCGATCAACTCCGCGGAGCCGGCCACGATGCCGCCCACCGCGTCGCCATGGCCACCGATATACTTGGTGACCGAGTGCATCACGAGGTCCACGCCGAGGGCCGCGTTGTCCTGCCCCAGCGGCGAGGCGAAGGTCGCGTCGCAGGAGAGCAGCGCGCCGGCATCATGGGCCAGCCTGGAGACCGCGGCCAGGTCGGTGAGCCGCATGATCGGGTTCACGGGGGTCTCGCAATGCACGAGTTTCGTGGTGTCACGGATCGCGGCGGCCACGGCCTCAAGGTCCGACATGTCGACAAGGCTCACCTCGATCCCGAGCCGTGGGAGCGTGTCGCGCGCCAGTTCGGCCACGCCGGCATAGGAGACGTCGGAGACGACGACATGATCGCCCGCCGACAGGAAGGTGAGGAAGATCGCCGAGGCCGCGGCCATGCCGGAGGCGGTGGCAAGGCAGGTCTCCATGCCTTCCATCGCGGCCATTTTCCTTTCGAACATGTCCACGGTCGGGTTGCCCCAGCGGGTGTAGAGATAGCCGCTCTCCTCGCCGATATCATGCGCCGAGAAGCCGGCGACCTGATCGGTGACATAGGTCGATGTCATGTGCAGCGGCGGGGCCGAGGCACCGGTTGTCGGGTCGGGCGCTTCCCCGGCATGAATGGCTGTCGTCATCGGGCCGCGCGTATTCTGAAGCTTGGTCATGGGGAGCCTTTGGGAGAGTTGGAGTGCTCGATTGCTGGCGTGGAGCGCCCGGCGATCATGGATATGTGCATGCAGAAGGCGAAGCCCCGCGAAGTCAAGGGGGCGCGCCGGATCGCGCTTTGGCGGGATCATGCCTGCTTTCCCAATGGGTAAGTCCGGCGCTTGCGCGAACTGTCCGTGCGGGTTATTCAAGATCCGTTTTCAACCAGAGGTTTTCCATCATGCCGATTTCGCACGTTCTCGCGCGGGGTCTCGTTGTGCTCATCCTTGTCTTCGCTCTCCCGGCAAGCCTGTCGGCCGAGGGCAAGAAGGGCATTGGTGGCCTGTTTCGTGCTTCGAGCAAGTCGCCGACGGCGACAAGTGAGGTGAACACGGAGTCCGGCCCGGTCGCAAAAGCCTGCGGCTTGCGCGGCAAGGCGCTCGGCAAGGTGGTTGAGAAAGGGCCGGGAGGCTGGAAGCTGTACGACACCGCTCCCGGCAGCACCGCTGTGCGGGATTTCCACGTGACCGGCTTCTCCGATGGCTGTGCCCGAAAAGTGAGCGGCGCCGTGGCGATGTTCGGTTCTGTCGAGTTGTATGAACTCGTCCATTACGGCCCCGTCGGGATGAAACCGAAGGGAACGGACACCGACAAGGCCTATGCCGAGATGCGGGCGCGGGCCTGCGGGTCGGCCAAGATGGCGTGCAAGCCGGGTGCGCTGCGCAAGCTCACAAAGCAGGCTGTTTTCGTCGATGTCTATGCATCGGCCAGCAGTCCGCGCCGGACGCAACTCCTGATGAGCCGTGGCAAGCTGGCGGCGCTGTCGCAGAAATAGACGCCTACGTGCGCGGAGCGAGGTCCTGCGGTGATAGCTGATAGGCCTTGCCGAAACCGCCATTTAGGAAGGCCCGCTCCACCTCCAGCATCGCGAAACAGAAATCCCCGAAATCGACATAGAGTTTCGCCTTGGGGTGGCTTGCGAGCCAGCTCGCGCGCAGGATCCCGTGTTCGGGCGACTGCCGCTCCACGAAACGCGCCCTACATTGCAGCGTGAGCCGGGGATGGGTCAGCGGATCCCCCTTCGCCGCCGGCTCGCCGACCATCACCGAACAGGCGGGATTGGCCCTGAGCGCGCCGGTATGCTGTGACAGGGAGGAGACAAGCGTGAGCGGTGTCCCGTTGGGGGCCTGCCCGATGGCGATGCGGGAGACGAACGGCGCGCCGCTGCCAGGTTCCAGAACGCCAAGCGCGGCAAAGCGGGCCTGGGCCAGCAGATCCTGCGCCATTGCTCTGGCGGCGTCATCCGTCGGGCGGATCGGGTCGGTTTTCTTTGTGGACATCGTCTCTTGCGTCAATTTCCTTCCCGTCGCAGGGTAGCGTTCGGAGGCGCGCGCGCAAGGGATCCATGACAAATGCAAACGACGATTCAACCCGCTCTCCGGTCTTGTCCGTCCGGTTCGGGCGGATGCACGGCTTTACGGCCTTCGGGCTGACATGAATCAAGGAACAGGGCCGGATTGAGGTCTACCCTGACGCCATCTAAGGAGATATCGCATCATGTATGACAACATCCTCGTCCCCGTTTCCTTCGAGGCGGATCGCAATGCCCGCGAGGCGATGGATATCGCCCAGGCCATTCGTGCCGAGGGCGGAAAGATAACGCTGCTGCACGTGATGGAGCACCTGCCGCAATATGCGACCGAATACCTGCCGCCCGATCACCTGGAGAAGGCCCGCGCCGATATCACCGGCGGGCTGTCGGCGCTGTCCGAGAATGTCGAGGATGCCGAGGTTGTCGTGGTCGAAGGCCATTCCGCCCGCACGATTCTCGACTATGCCGACGAAACAAAGGTCGACTGCATCGTGATCGCGTCGCACCGGCCGGGCATGCAGGACTATTTCCTTGGCTCGACCGCAGCACGGGTGGTTCGCCACGCCAAATGCGCGGTGCATGTCGTCCGCTGATCCGGCGAGAATTAGCGAAACCCGGCCCGCCTTTCCGGAACTGGCGGGCCTTTTTTCATGTGTCCGTCATCGCGGTATTGGAATTTCGGGTCCGGAGCGAGCGACGCGTGAATTTCACGCTCTGCCGCGCGCTTTCGCATGATAGGCTGGCCGAAAGAAGGGGAGGGTGCAATGCCGACAATTTCCACAGCCAACGATGTCCAGACCGTCATCACAACGTTCGAGATGACGCCGGGCACCTGCCAGGACCTGATGGACGAACTGGTCGACGCATACGAGAATTTCATTTCCAAGCAGCCCGGCTTCGTGGGCGCGGGCTTGCATGTGAACGACGCGCAGACGCGGATCGCGAATTACTCGCAATGGGCGCGGCGGGAAGATTTCCTCGCCATGCTGCGCAGCGACGAAATGCGCGCCCGGAACCGGCGGATCAACGAGTTGTGCCGGAGCTTCGAACCGGTCATGTATGACGTCGCATCCAGTTTCCATTGAGGACGCCTTGACCAACACGCTCGTGGTTTCGGCTCATCCCGAGCCGGACTCCTTCACTGCCGCCTGGGCGCGGGCCTCCGCCGAGGCGGCTGCCGGTGCGGGCGACGTTGCCACCTCCGATCTCTACGCGATGGGGTTCGACCCTGCCGAGCGGGCGGAACTCTATCGCCACGAAGGGCGTTTCGATCCATTGCGGGTCCAGGAGGCGGCGGCCGCCGCCGGCACGCTTCCGCCGGAACTGGCAGCGGAGGTGGCCAAGATCCGTGCCGCCGACCTGCTGATCCTGCATTTCCCGATCTGGTGGTTCGGGCCGCCCGCGATGCTCAAAGGGTGGTTCGACAGGGCGTTGGTGCACGGGGCGCTGCACGCTGTCGAGCGGCGTTTCGAGGACGGCCCTTGCGCGGGGAAGCGCGCACTGATGTGCGTCTCCACCGGCTGCCGGGCGGAAGAATGCGGGCCGGACGGGCGGGAGGGCGATCTGCGCCTGCTGCTTTGGCCGCTGGCCCATGCGCTGCGCTATTGCGGTTTCACCGTCTTGGAGCCGGTCTGCGTGCATGAGGTTCACGGGTATCACGAAGCGCCCGCGCGCGATGCCTTCGCCGCACGCATCGCCTGCGTTCTGGAACAGCAGGCCGCGGTGATAGACGGGCTGGCGAGCCGGCCGGTCTGGGCGTCCAACCCGTCTTCGGATTTCGACAGCCTTGGGCGGCTCCTTCCCGGCGCGCCGGTCCTGTCGCCCTTCATCCGCCACGCGTGATTTTTCGCGAAAGTGACCTGTATCAATGTAGGTGATTGATTTTCGGTAGATACTCGCCGCGTGTACGGGAGGGAAAAATGTACCACAAGATCCTCGTGCCGGTGTCCTTCGATGATGACGCAAAGATCAGCGCTGCGCTTGATGTCGCGCGTGCCCTGTCGGCGCCCGAAGCGGAGATCACCCTACTTCATGTCATGGAGCATATTCCTGCCTATGCCATGCATTACATGCCGCTCGATCTGTCCGAGGCCACACGCGAAGGGCTGATGGCCGAACTTGCCCGGTTCGCCGCCCAGGTGCCGAACGGGCATGGTGTGCTCGTCGAAGGCCATGCAGGCCGAACGATCCTCGACTATGCCGAGGAGCACGGCAAGGATTGCATTATCATTGCCAGCCATCGGCCGGGTATGGCGGACTACCTGCTCGGCAGCACAGCGGCGCAGGTCGTGCGTCATGCCGCCTGCGCGGTGATGGTCGTACGCTGACGCGTCAGGGCGCAGATGGCGCCCGCAGCAGATACCACAGATAGGCAAATGCTTCGCGGAGCATGGTTTTCAGCTTGCGCGCGGTGAGAGGGCCGGGCGGCACTGGCGGTGCGTCCATGCAGCTAAGGCCCAATCGCCTTGCAATAAGGCGCGCGCGCGGGAGGTGGTATCCGTCGGTGACGATGCACACCTGGTGCGTGCCGATTTCCTGTAGAATCGGCCGGGCGTAGGCGATGTTTTCGAGCGTGCGCATCGAATGCGCCTCTTGCCGGATTGCAGCTTCCGGGATCCCGGCCTGCCGGCAGATCCCGGCGATCACCGAAGCTTCGCTGGGCGGGTTCTTCCCGAGCCCGCCACAGCCGATGATATGCGTGACATGACCGTCCCGGAAAAGGCGCGCGGCGTGCAGGGCGCGGCGACGCAGAGTGGGGGACGGTTGTCCGTCCGCCCAGACGGCGGCGCCCAGCACGAGCGCGGCGACCAGACGGGTGTCTGGCGTGGCGGGCGGAATCGCGGCGCGCTCATTCGTGGTTGGACTGGCTGCGGGGGGCAGCTCGGGATGCGGATCGGACATGGGTCGAGATATAGCCGATCCGCGCGGGTTCAAAAGGGCTCTGCGCCCGGAAGCGGTCGTTCTGCGGTCAGAATTCGAGCCACGCGCCGACTTTAATCCCCTGCGCGTCGTCATTTCGCACGCCAACCGTGTCGGCGGATTCCAGGCTGATGTGCCGGTTGATCCGCATCACGTAGGTCGGAACCGCGCGGGTATAGATGTCGAAATCGTCCATGGCGCCCGATTGCATCTGGAGAAAGAACGTGGAGCGTTCAGTCGGTTTGAAACCAAGGGTCGAATCGACTTTCCAGTAGACGGACTCCGTCTTTTCGAGCGTCGCCACTTTCGCATCCACCTCGGCCCAGCCGTCAAACCAGCGTGTTTCGAAGCCGCGCCCCCAGGCGAGGCCGAGTCGCAACTGGGTGTCGTTGATTTGCCGCCAGTCCCTGTACCCGCCAAGCCCGATCTCGATTCCGTAGCTGCTGCGCCAGTTGGGACGGGAATAGTTCTTGCGCAGGAAGAAGACGGAGCTCTGCGTTTCCTGCTTCGGGCGGCTGTTCCGGTCGAGACCGAAGGTCAGCGTTTCGGAAAGGCCAAGCTCGACGAAGAAACCGAGTTCTTCCGTAAGCTCGACAGGTTCGACGCCGGGAATTTTATAGGTAAGACCGGTCACGTAACCTTGCATGTCGCCGAAGGTCGAATAGGAGACGGAGGCGAAAACGCGATCCGTTCCACGTGGCCAACCGCCACCGGCCTCGCAAGCGGGCGCTGTTGCGAAGATCATGGCGAGCACGCCGTGAATCAGGAGAACGGCACGAGTCCACATGCCCCGACGCTCGTTCATCTCGGTTAAGAAGTGGTTACCCTTTTCGCCTTGCCGGAGCTTTGCCGGCCGCCGGGCTCAGGCCACTTTGTGCAAGCGCTCGTGCGGTTGCGCATGGGCGTGCGGGGAGATCGCCGGTTGCGTGTCCGGATCCTGCTTCCGCATTTCGTTGAAGATCACGTAGAGCAACAACACGAAGGACGAGGCAACGCCGGTCGCGAAAAAAATCGCGATCGTTCTCAGCCAACCATTGCCGACATAGAGTGACAGGCCCGCGCAGCTCGCTGCGATCAGGGCCGACACCAGAACCAGACCAACCACCATGAACTTCCCCAAGCCCTCGGCGGTTTCTGCCTGAGGTATTCTTCCCGTGGTCTTCGCCATGGCATCTGCACCCATAGCCAGTCCGCCGATGGCAGGCTAAGGTCGGAGCCGCGCCTTTTGTTCGTCAGTCAGCCAGAAAAGATTGCTCATCACGCCCCCTGAAGTTTGGGAGCTTGAATCAAGATCACGCGGAGACCGCAACCAAATTAATGGGTCCAGAGCCTAGTGGATTACGGAGATTGGAAGTCACTGGCAGATAGCTAACGCTTCCGCCTCTTAACTCCCCCGCGCTGTCCCGGCCTGCCAGCCGTTGAGCGTCCCTGACCCTTCAGCGCGGCTTCGCTGGCGGCTTCGACGGCGCTCTGGCGCGCCAGCGGGTCGTCGGAGATGGTCAGGTCCACGGCTTCCAGCCGCTTGATCTCGTCGCGCAGGCGGGCGGCTTCCTCGAATTCGAGGTTCTCGGCGGCCTTGCGCATTTCGGTGCGCAGCCCGTGGAGATGGGCTTCGAGATTTGCGCCGTGCAGCGGCTTGTCGACTTGTGCCGTGACCCGCGCCATGTCCACATCGCCCTGGTAGAGGCCCTGCAGGATGTCCTCGACATTCTTGTGGATGGTCTCCGGCGTGATCCCGTGTTCCTCGTTATAGGCCATCTGCCTGACGCGGCGGCGCTCGGTCTCCTTCAGCGCGCGTTCCATCGAGCCGGTAATGCGGTCGGCATACATGATCACCCGGCCATCGGCGTTGCGCGCGGCGCGGCCGATGGTCTGGATGAGGGAGGTTTCCGAGCGCAGGAAACCCTCCTTGTCGGCATCGAGGATCGCCACGAGGCCGCATTCGGGGATGTCGAGCCCCTCGCGCAGCAGGTTGATGCCGACCAGCACGTCGAAGGCGCCGAGGCGGAGGTCCCGCAGGATCTCGATGCGTTCGATCGTGTCGATGTCGGAATGCATGTAGCGGACCTTGATGCCCTGTTCGTGCAGGTATTCGGTGAGGTCCTCGGCCATGCGTTTCGTCAGCGTGGTGACGAGGGTGCGGAAGCCGCGCGCGGTGACCTTGCGGATCTCGTCGAGGAGGTCGTCCACCTGCATCTCGACGGGGCGGATCTCCACTTCCGGGTCCAGCAGGCCGGTGGGGCGGATGATCTGTTCGGTGAAGACGCCCCCCGTTTGCTCCAGTTCCCAGGCCGCGGGCGTGGCGGAGACGAAGACGGATTGCGGGCGCATCGCGTCCCATTCCTCGAACTTGAGCGGGCGGTTGTCCATGCAGGAGGGCAGGCGGAAGCCGTGCTCGGCCAGCGTGAACTTGCGCCGGTAGTCGCCGCGATACATGCCGCCGATCTGGGGCACGGAGACGTGGCTTTCGTCTGCGAAGACAATCGCGCGATCGGGGATGAACTCGAACAGCGTGGGCGGCGGCTCGCCGGGAGCGCGGCCGGTGAGGTAGCGGGAGTAGTTCTCGATGCCGTTGCAGACGCCGGTGGCTTCCAGCATTTCGAGGTCGAAATTGGTGCGCTGTTCGAGGCGCTGGGCTTCCAGCAGCTTGCCCTCGTCGACAAGCTGGGAGAGGCGCTGCTTCAGCTCCTTCTTGATGCCGTTGATGGCCTGTTTCATCGTCGGCTTCGGCGTGACGTAGTGGGAATTGGCGTAGATGCGGATGCGCTCGAACGTGTCGGTCTTCGCGCCTGTGAGCGGGTCGAATTCCGTCAGTGCTTCCAGTTCCTCGCCGAAGAAAGAGAGCCGCCAGGCGCGGTCGTCGAGGTGGGCGGGCCAGATCTCCAGCACGTCGCCGCGCACCCGGAAGGAGCCGCGCTGGAAGCCCTGATCGTTGCGGCGGTATTGCTGGGCAATCAGGTCGGCCATCACCTCGCGCTGGTTGTATTCCTTGCCGACATGCAGGTCCTGCGTCATCGCCCCGTAGGTCTCGACCGAACCGATACCGTAGATGCAGGAGACGGAGGCGACGATGATCACGTCATCGCGTTCCAGAAGCGCCCGGGTCGCGGAGTGGCGCATCCGGTCGATCTGTTCGTTGATCTGGGATTCCTTCTCGATATAGGTGTCCGATCGGGCGACATAGGCCTCCGGCTGGTAGTAGTCGTAATAGGAGACGAAATACTCCACCGCGTTGTTCGGAAAGAAGCTCTTGAACTCGCCATAAAGCTGGGCGGCGAGCGTCTTGTTGGGCGCAAGGATGATCGCCGGGCGCTGCGTCTGCTCGATCACCTTGGCCATGGTGAAGGTCTTGCCGGTGCCGGTCGCGCCGAGCAGAACCTGGTCGCGCTCTCCCTGCCGGAGGGCTTCCGTTATCTCGACGATGGCCTGGGGCTGGTCCCCGGCCGGCTCGAATGACGCATGCAACTCGAAGTGCTTGCCGCCTTCCAGTTTCTCCCGCGCCCTGACATCGGGCGCAGGGCTGTGAAGGGTCGGTTCGCGCTTGTCGGAATGGGCATAGGGCATGGGCGAGTCGCCTTGGTTGGGGCAATGGTCCGGTTTTGTTCCATTTCAACTGCCCAAGGGCAAAGTGCAAGTAAGCGCCTTGTGAACGGGCGGGCAGGCGCTTGTTCTTGCCCGCTTATTTGTTTCCAGGGTGGCGGAAATGCGCCGCGTGGGGGATCATTAGTTCCCGGATGGGGTGAATTGGCTGGCGATTCGAACAAAATGACGCTACGTTAAGTCCACGCAGCAGTACGGTTGTCGGCCGGTTCGCCTCACGACCCACCCCCATTCCCTCGACGCCGGCTGGCAACCTCCCTCCACCCTCCCGAGACAGATTGGCCCCTTGCACAAAGGGGCCAGCTTGGCGATATATTCGCCAGGATCCAAGGAGAGAGTGCCCATGCGCGCGCGTATCTATCAGCCTGCAAAGAATGCCATGCAATCGGGGACCGGAAAGACGAAGGTCTGGATGCTCGAGATGGTACCCGAGGGGGGCCGCGCGATTGATCCGCTGATGGGCTGGCCGAGCAATTCGGACATGGCCGCCCAGATCAAGCTGAAATTCGACAGCCGCGAAGCCGCCGTGGATTATGCGAAAGCCAAGGGGATCGACTATGTTCTGGTCGAGCCCAAGAAGCGCAAGCCGGTCATTCGCAAGAATGGCTATGGCGAGAATTTCGCCACCAACCGCCGCACGGTCTGGACGCACTGATCCATCGCATCGGGATGACATGAAGAACCGCCCGAGCGTGGCTCCGGGCGGTTTGCCTGTATTTGCGAAGATGGTCCGGTTCAGGCGGTCTTGAGCGGCCGTTCGAGGATCTCGCGCGCCTGCTGCCAGGTGGCGACGGGGCGCTCGTATTTCTCGCAAAGCTCGACCGCGCGCCTGACCAGCGCCGCGTTGGAGGGGGCAAGCGTGTTGGCGTCCAGCCGGACGTTGTCTTCAAGGCCCGTGCGCGTGTGGCCGCCCGCGGCAATACTCCACTCGTTCACGGTGATCTGGAACCGGCCGATGCCCGCGGCGCACCACTCGGCCTCGGGGGCGAGGCGCTCCATGGTGCGGATGTAGTAGTCGAACACATCCTTATCCACGGGCACGGCGTTCTTCACACCCATGACGAATTGCACGTAGAGCGTGCCGGGAATGCGCCCGTCGCGGTTCATGGCGACGGCCTGATGGATGTGGCTGAGATCGAAGGCCTCGACCTCGGGCTTCACGTCGTATTTGCGCATTTCGCTGGCGAGCCAGTCCACCAGGTCGGGCGGATTCTCGTAGACGCGGGTCGGGAAGTTGTTCGAACCCACCGACAGCGAGGCCATGTCGGGCGCCAGCGGAAGCATGCCGCCGCGCGCTGCGCCGGCGCCGGAGCGGCCGCCGGTGGAGAATTGCAGGATCATGCCCGGGCAGTGCTTTTCCAGCCCTTCCTTCAGGCGGCCGAATTTCTCCGGGTCCGAGCTGGGGGAGCCGTCATCGTTGCGGACGTGGCAATGCGCGATGCTCGCCCCGGCTTCGAAGGATTCGTGGACGCTCTCGATCTGTTCGGAGACCGTGATCGGAACGGAGGGATTGTTTTGCTTGGTTGCAACCGATCCGGTGATCGCGACGCAGATGATGCATGGTTTGGCCATGGCCCAGACCCTCCTGGAAGCTTCGGTCGCAGGTTCATCGCGCCGAATACATGCCAAGGCAAGGCCTAAGGCCGAGACAAATCGGCATCAGGCGACAAGGTAATCGTCTGCAATAACGCCGGGATCGGTGCCGTAGAGCACGATCGTCGTATCGCCGCAGGTGATCTCGATATTGCCGTTCTCCTGGTATTCGATGTCGATCTCGCCGCCCCCGGCGATCCGGATCGTGTCACCTTCTTCGAAATCGTAGACATTGTGCAGGGCCTCGGACGTGTCGAAGACGAACGTGTCATGGCCTTCGCCGCCCTGCAGCCAACCGCCGTCGTCGCCGGCAACCAGGATGTCGTCGCCATCGCCGCCGACAAGCAGGTCCTGCCCGTCACCGCCGGCGAGGAAGTCGTTCTCGTCGTCTCCGTAGAGGCGGTCGTCGCCGATGCCGCCCAGAAGCAGGTCCCGCCCGGAACCGCCGTGCATCATGTCATTGCCGTCCTGGCCATAGAGCCAGTCATCGTCGGCGCCGCCGTGGAGCAGGTCGTCGCCGGCGCCGCCTTCAAGGATATCCCTGCCATTGCCGCCGTCGAGGCTGTCGGAACCGAGGCCGCCATCGAGCCGGTCGTTTCCATCGTCTCCGAAGATCTGGTCGCTGCCATCCTCGCCATAAAGGCGGTCATCCTCGGCGCCACCCGCGAGCGTGTCGTTCCCTGTACTGCCATAGAGATAATCCCTGCCGGTTCCGCCATCGAGCGAGTCGTCGCCGGCGCCGCCGTAGAGCTTGTCATTGCCGGCGTTGCCGATCAGCACGTCTGCGCCGACACCGCCATCCAGGAAGTCCCTGCCATCGCCGCCATCCAGGATGTCGGCGCCGCCTTCGCCATACATCCAGTCATCGTCCTCCATGCCATAGAGCGCGTCCTGGCCATTGCCGCCATACATCTTGTCCCGGCCTGCGCCGCCGTTCAGTTGGTCATCCTGTCCCTCGCCCCAAAGCGTATCGTCCTCGTCGCCACCAAACAGCTGGTCCCGCCCATCGCCGCCCCAAAGCTCGTCCCGGCCTGTGCCGCCGTCCAGAATGTCATGGCCGGTGCCCCCGTAGAGGCGGTCGTTTCCGTCTTCGCCCATGAGCAGGTCATCGCCGGCAAAGGCAACGATCCGGTCGTTTCCCGCGCCGCCATAGATCTCGTCACTGGCATTGTCGTAGAACGCGCAATCCTCGAACTTGTCGTTGCCATCGCCCATCCAGATCCGGTCCGCTCCGCCGCCATCGATGATCTGGTCGTCGCCCGCGTCGCCGCCCACGATATCCGCGCCGGTGCCGGTATAGATCCGGTCATTGTCTTCGCCACCTTCGATCCAGTCGCATCCGGAGCCCCCGTAGAGCTTGTCGGCGCCGCCTTCTCCAAAGATCCTGTCATGCCCCTCACCGCCGGAGATCGTGTCGATCCCATCGCCGCCAAAGAGACAGTCGTTGGAACCTTCCCCGGAAATGGTGTCATTCCCGCCGAGCCCGTAAAGCGTGTCTTCGGCATAGAAACCCGTCAGCACGTCGCTGCCCTCCGTGCCGTAGAGTTCGTAGTTGAAGGTATTGCTGCGCTCGAAAACGATCTGTACGACGCCATAGCCACCGATGTCGAAAACGGCCGATCCGCCGGTATTGGTGAAGCCGGCCTCGATCGAGAGGATCGGCTCGGCATCGGGATCATCGAGCGCGCCGTCGGTGCCGAGCGCGGTGGTGGTGTAATAGTAACCGTCCAGCCCGAGCGCCGTGAGGTCCAGTTCCACCTCGCTGTCGCCCCCGTTGCGGGACGCGATATAGACCACGGTCTGATCGGCGTCTTCGTAGACATAGACATGCCCGTCGCCATAGTCGTACCGCGCGACCAGGTCCTTTCCGGCGGTGTTGTCGGCCAGCATCGCGAAGGCTTCGCCGGAAATGGTCAGGGATGTATCGCCCTCGTTGCCGGTGAGCGTGATGTCGGTTGTCTGCTGGACGGGCCAGGCATAGGCGGCGTCCACGCCCCGGATCACCATCTCGGAGAAGATGTAGAACATGACCGAGGCGCCGCGCATGCCAAGATCGTCGGAATTGTTGCCGGCGACATTCCACTCGGTGACGTAGTATTCCAGGTCGCCGAAGCGCCCGCTCTCGTTCCAGCTGTCGAGATAGTCGAAGCGATAGGCTGTGTTGGCGAGGTCCGCGTAATCGCCCGAGGCGTAGTAATGGGTCACGACGGCGTCGATCGCGGCGGCGGCCTCGTCGGAGATCGCGTCGATCAGGTAATCGTTCTGAACCCAGCCCTTTTCGGTGGAATACTTGCCGTACTGGCCGCGTTGAATGGCAATTTCCGGCTCGTCCCAATCGGCGGGAACAAGACCGTCGGCCTTCAACTGGTCGATGGCTGCCTGGGAGGCCTCGGCGATGATGGAGGCGACCTGGGCGTACTCGACCACATCCATGCCGCCGCCCAGCCAGTACTCGTTTCCAATCTCGAGAGTGACGATATCGGCGTCGCCATAGGCGCCCGACAGCAGGTGGTAGACGAAATTGTAGACATCCTGGTAGGCGGTATCGATGGGCACGCGGCTGCCGACATCGCCCTCGGTCAGCAGGCAACCGGTGGGAATGACCATGTCGACGCCAACGCCCATCGCCGCTGCATCGGCCAGGAAATCGGAGAGCGGCTCCAGCTCGCGCCATGCCCCGCGTTCGGGATCCCAGCCCCAGGTCTTGTTGGGGTCGTTGAGGTCGAAATACCATTCGGTCACCGTGCCGCCGGGATAGCGGAGGTTGCTCAGGCCGAGATCGGTGATCGCCTCGTCATAGGTTCCATCGCCCATGCGGTCGCGGTCGATGAGGAAATTGCCGC
This sequence comes from Aliiruegeria lutimaris, assembly GCF_900099935.1. Classification (GTDB taxonomy): domain Bacteria; phylum Pseudomonadota; class Alphaproteobacteria; order Rhodobacterales; family Rhodobacteraceae; genus Tropicimonas; species Tropicimonas lutimaris. The sequence goes on from NZ_FNEK01000028.1 coordinate 55,319, forward strand.
CGAACATGTCTTCGGAGACCGTCCCCAGAGACGTATCGGAAGTTTCGAAAGAGATGGTCGTTGTCATCTTCTGCCCCACCGTATTGTCCGTATCCAGAAAGGTTCTGCTGCGGATCAACTCGATGGGTTGAGGTGATGATATCTGGCTTTCCCGCGACTTAACGAATTGGGGCAAAAGAAAGGCATCCCGTTACGATTTGCCTCAACGGCGCGGGGACATCGCCGGTGCAAGGGCGCGACGCGCACCCAATGGGCACGCTCGGGCCAAATTTCCGACCAAGTTGTTTGCGACTTTTCAAGGAACTAAGTTCAACCCATGCATGCAGCGCCGGAGCGTTCGGCGCGAAAGCCCTTTCAACACAAGGATCGCCTTATGGCATCGCCCGCCCCTGTCGTTTTTCAGATCGGATTCAACCGATGCGGAACGAAATTCATTACCGAGCTGTTTCAGGCAAATGGCTACGAGGCACGCCACTGGGGGCAGGGCGGGCTGGCCGAAGATATCTTCTATGCCAAGGCGACCGGTCAGGTTCCGTTAACGGATTGGCCTAAGGCGCGGCTGTTTTCGGATCTCGAAAGTGTGCACCGTTACGACCGGCCCATGCTGGAAGCCTTCAAGGAGTTCCGCTTCCTGGAGGAACAGTTCCCCGAGGCGGTCTTTCTTCTGAACGAGCGCGATCCGGAGGCCTGGGCCGCCAGCCGGGCGAGCCATCACGACGGGCAATATATCCGCTTCCACGCTCATCACCTGGGTCTGCCGATCAACGAAGTGCCGCAATTCTGGTTGCGGGACTGGGAGCGGCATATCTCGGATGTGCTGACCCATTTCGAAGGCAATGAACGGCTCATCCGGTACAATATAGACAGCGACCAGCCGGGCGACCTTGCCGAGCGGCTGGCGCCGTGGTTCGAGCTGCGCAAGATCCCGGGCGGGCCGGGGCGCAAGATCCGGGAGAAGCGCAAGCGGCAACTCGTGGCGCTGCGCGGTGGGATGGAGGTTGCCGGGCCGAAACGTGGCGCGGCGCCGATCGATCGGCTTTTCGTGGAATCGGTGGCGCGCCACTGCGCGGCGCTGGACCCCGCCCCCGATGCCCTGCTCGACGCAAACCGCCATTCCGCCGTGCATGCAGTCTGGGACGGGCGGGCGCAGGTGCTCGACCGAAAGGGCGAACCGCTGCCTCTTTATCGGGAGCTAGGCTGGGAGGTGGACCGTTTCCTCGCGCGGCCGCGCATGCCCAAGCTCGACCGGGTGCAGGGGGTGCTGAACGAGGTTCTGGCGTTGCACCGACCGCGGGCGATGGAAATCGACATGCAGGATGGGCGCAACCTCGGCGCGGACGGGATGCGTGCGCCCGACAACCGGATCGTCACCTATAACCGGCGCCCCGGGGCGGCCAATCTCGTGCTCTGGCCCCTGCCGGGTTACCACACGATCGGCGAGCGCCATTTCGCGCAGGCGGTGACGCCGGACCCGATCCCGTTCGAGGAGAAGAAGGACGCGTTGGCCTGGCGCGGCAACCTCGCCGGTCGCGCGCTGGCCGGGCGCTTCCCCGAACAGAAGATCCGCCGCCCGTCGCACCAGATCCTGCAGGACCTGATGAAGGCGGAGCGGGGCGGGGAGGCGGAGACGTTACTGGAGGCGGAACTGATGCAGCTGACACGATACGAATTCGTCAGCCGCTATTTCGGCCACCCGGATTTCGATATCGGTTTCACCCTGCCGGACCAGTTCAGGACGCTGCGGGAGGAGTCCCTGCTGTCGCTCTACTGTACGGAGCGCGTGCCGCTTTCCTGGGTCTATGGCTACCGCTACATCGCCAGCCTGTCGGGGCATGATACCGGCTCGAATTTCTTCACCGCGGCCAACTCCAATTCGGTTGTCCTGAAGGAGGAGGATGGCTGGGAGCTGTTCTATACCGGCGCCTTCCGGCCGTGGCAGCATTACATTCCGCTGGAGCCCGGCGCGGGCGATATCGAGGAGAAACTCGCCTGGGCGCGGGAGAACCCTGCCCGATGCGCCGAGATGGTCATGGCCAGCCAGGCGATGTGTACCCGTTTCGCCTGTCCGAAATTCCGGCGCGAGTTTCTCAACCTGATCCTTGATACCTTCTAGGGGAGGTGAAGGTTTTCCCGCTTACGGAAGCGGCGTGACCCCGATGACACTCTCATGCGCATAGACCAGGGCGAGATAGGCCAGCGCCCCCCAGAGCAGGCGCTTCACGCCACCGGGGGTGACGCGCAGCGCGCGGCGCGTCGTGGCCAGCCGTTGCCATTCGACCGGACCAAGCTGGCGCTGCATCCGCCGGTCGATGATCCGCATGCCGAGAACCGAGAACCCGGCGAAGAGCGCGAAGAGCAGGACCGGCGCCAATTCTCCATTCGGCGGGATATGTCCCAGCGACCAGATCAGCAGCGCCACCAGCAAGGGGTGGCGGAACCAGCCGACAATGCCAGGGGCCTGCGGGTCAAACCGAGCGTTCTGCGCGCCGCCGAAGGAGAGCGGGTTCGGGCGCGCGATAGCCAGCGCGGCGATGGCACAGGCCAGTGCCATACCGACCAGGGGAACATATGTCTGCCAGGGGAGCCGGTCCCAGAGCAGGACGCCGGGCGCGCGCCCCGTCGCGCCGATCAGCCAGCCGAGGGCTCCGAGCGACAGGGCGGAATAGCCGAGGGTGAAGGCCCGTGTGCTGGTCCGCGCCACGATTGCTGCCTTCACGGGCGGGCGCACCGGGATGGCGTGGGAGAGCAGGAAGAACAGCAGGGCGCAAACGAACTCTTCCCAACCGGCCAGATCTATCATGCGCGCCTCCTGTTTGCCGGCAGCCCTAGTCGACGGAGACAGTTCGGGCAAGTCGCGCCGCGCTTTGGCGGGGCGGGCCTTGGTGGCGCCGGTGGGAACGTGCATAAGCGGAGGCAACTGCATGAACGGGAGGCTCGGGATGAAGCTCGGCTGTTTCAAGAGCTATGACGTGCGCGGGCGGGTCGGTGAAGACCTCGACGAGAATATCTGCCGCCAGATCGGCCGGGCCTTTGCCCGGGTGATGGAGCCGGGAACGGTGGTGCTGGGCCGGGACATTCGCGCCAGTTCGCAGAGTTTCCAGGCGGCCCTTGCCGAAGGGTTGCTGGAGAGCGGTGTCGACGTGATCGATATCGGGCTCTGCGGTACCGAGGAGGTCTATTTCGCGACCGATCATTTCGGCGCGGGGGGCGGGCTGATGGTGACGGCCTCGCATAACCCGATTGATTACAACGGCATCAAGCTGGTGGAGACCGGCGCCCGCCCGATCCCTCCCGATGGCGGCTTCCGCGAGATGCACGACCTCGTCGCCGCCGGGATCGATGGGCCGAGTGGCCCCCGTGGGCGTTTGCGGCAGGAAGATCCCCGGCCGGCCTATGTGGAGAAGGTTCTGTCCTTCGTCGATCCGGCCAAGCTGTCGAACTGCAAGGTGCTGGTGAATGCCGGAAATGGCTGCGCCGGGCCGAGCTTCGATGCCGTCGCCGCCGCGTTGCAAGCGCGCGGTGCGGAGATCGCCTTCGAGCGGCTGCATCATCTGCCCGACGGGAGCTTTCCGAACGGTATCCCGAACCCGCTCCTGCCGGAAAACCGCCCCTTGACCGCCGAGGCCGTGCGCGCGGCGGGAGCAGATTTCGGCGTCGCCTGGGACGGCGATTTCGACCGCTGTTTTCTGTTCGACGAAACCGGCGCCTTCATTGATGGCGAGTACCTCGTCGGGCTGCTGGCGGGGGCCTTCCTGGAGAAGGTGCCGGGCGCGAAGATCGTGCATGACCCGCGCGTGATGTGGAACACGCAGGAAATCGTGGCGCAGAACGGCGGCGAGGCGGTCGTATCGCTGACCGGCCATGCGCATGTGAAGGCGACGATGCGCAAGGTGGATGCGGTCTATGGCGGCGAGATGTCGGCGCATCATTATTTCCGCGACTTCATGTATTGCGACAGCGGCATGATCCCATGGCTGCTCATCGCCGAGCATGTCTGCCGGATGGGCCAGCCGCTCTCGGCGCTGATTGGCGATATGCGCGCGAACTATCCCTCCTCGGGCGAGATCAACTTCCGCGTCACCGATGCGGGGGCGGCGATGGAGGCCATTGAGGCCGCGCTTGTTGGCGAGGGCTGCGAGATCGACCGGATGGACGGGCTGGGGCTCAGCTTTGCCGACTGGCGGCTCAGCCTGCGGCGCTCCTCGACCGAACCGGTGCTGCGCCTGAACGTGGAGGCGCGTGGCGACAGGGCGCTGCTGGAGCGCAAGACGGCTGAAGTGATCGACATGATACGGGCGTTCGAAGCCTGACCCCGTGCCGGCGCGTCTGGACGGAAAACAACGGAGACTTGCATGTTTGAACGGCTGAAGGAGCGGCTGGAGGGCGCCGTTTCGGAGGGGGGCTTTCTCGGCGGCGGGATCTGCCTGATCGACCGGGATGGCCGCGAGCAGGCGCATGTCACGGGCAGAATTCACCCGGATCGACCGGCGACGGGCAGCAATGCCCTTGCCGATCCGGGGATGCGGCTGCGCATGGCCTCGATCTCCAAGGCGGCGACGGCGCGGGTTGCCTGTGCGCTGGCCGTTTGCGGGATGCTGGATCTCGACTCGGAGGTGGCGGGGCTGTTGGAGGGCGATCCGGGCACGCTTCCGGGCGTGACGGTGCGGATGCTGCTCAACCACACCTCCGGGCTGACCGATGCGGCGGGGTATATTTTCGAGCGCCCACTAAGCCCGATGGCGTTCGTCGCGGCCAATGCCGGCGCGGTGGTGTCCGCAAATGCGCCGGGGAGCTGGTTTCGCTATTGCAACCTCAACTACGTGCTGCTGGGGGCCGTGCTGGAGGCGGTCACGAGGCGCCGTTTCGACACCCTTGCGCGGGAGTTCGTGTTGGCGCCGGCGGGGATCGGGGGCGGCTTCAACTGGGCCGGTGTGCCGGCTGCGGAACGGGCGCGGCGCGTGCCGCTCTATCAATGGCGCGGGGCCGGGTTCGAGCCACAAACCGAGCCGGAAGCGGCGGATTGGAGCGCGGATATCGTCTGGGGCGACGGGCGCGGTTTCAGCTTTGCCGATTACGTGCTGCAGCGCGACACGCTGCTGATCTCGCCCCATGCGGGGCTGCGCATGAGCGTCATCGAAGCGGCGCGGCTGGCGCGGCTGCTGGGCGATGACAGCCCGGCTGGCGCCCTGCAACGCGCGACGGGCTGGAAATTCACGCCCGAGGCGCCGAACGGCAATGATTGCGATGGCCATTTCGGCGAGTTCGGCCTCGGGCTGACGATCTATCGCAGCGAGAAGCGCATTCCGGGGCCGCTGATCGGTCATGCGGGGCATGCGCTCGGTTTCACCGGCGGGGTCTGGTTCAACGAGGATACCGGGGTTTCCGCGGGGCTCTTCCTGACTGGGTCAGCAGACCTGACCGATGGGCTCGAGGACGAGGTCTTCTACGGGCCCGAAGAGTTGTCGTTGCTGCAGGTTCTCTGAGATTTCCGTCAACCGGATTGACCGATTCGGGCATTGTAACGCAATCACGGGACTGGTGTTTGAAGCGCTTTGATGCCGCACGCGCGAAGCCCTTGAATTCGCTTGGCAGCGCTCTGTATTCCGCTACGTCACCCTTGTGCCCCGCGTTAAGCAGAAAATATTGGCGCCAGTCGGTCCGCGCGTTCATAGTGCCTGCAGGCACGTCTGGAGGCGAAAGCCCGGACCCATCTTGCCATCAACAGGGAGACAATAATGAACCTCAAGGCAATGCTCACGCTCACAGCAGCGACGGCCGTATTCGCGACCGCTTCGTTGGCCGAGGGCACGCATCCGGTGACCGGAGAGAAGCTCTCCGACAACCAGACCTTCACCTATCGTCTGCTTGACCAGTTCCCGACGCTGGACCCGCAGTTGAACGAGGAAACCGCCGGCTCCCACGTGATCCGCGACCTCTTCGAAGGGCTGATGATTCAGGATGCCGATGGCAACCTGATCCCCGGCATGGCCGAGAGCTACGAGGCTTCCAACGGCAACAAGACCTACACGTTCCATTTGCGCGACGCGAAGTGGTCCAATGGCGACCCGGTCACCGCGCAGGACTTCGTCTATGCCTGGCAGCGTGCCGCCGACCCGGCGACCGCCTCGCCCTATGCCTGGTATGTCGAGCTGACCTCGATGGTGAACGCCAAGGAGATCGTCGCCGGCGAGATGGACAAGTCTGAGCTTGGTGTGAAAGCGCTCGACGACAAGACGCTGGAAGTGCAGCTCACCCAGCCGCTGCCATATTTCCCGGCCATGACCACCTATGCCACGCTTTCGCCGGTCCATCAGGCCACGGTCGAGAAATTCGGCGCCAAGTGGACCGATCCGGAAAACATGGTCAATAACGGCGCTTATAACCTGACCGCGATGGTGCTGAACGAGTACCACACGCGCGAAAAGAACCCGATGTACTGGAATGCCGACAACGTCATCATCGAGAAGACGACCGGCCTCATCATCAACTCCGAGACGCAGGCGCTGACCCGCTACAAGGCGGGCGAGTTCGATCATCTCGAGCCGCTGCCCGCAGGCCAGTTCCCGGCGCTGCAGGAAGAGCTGCCGGACGAGGCGCATTCCGTGCCGCGTCTGTGCTCCTACTACTACGCTTTCAACCTGCGCCCCGATGCGAAGCCCGAAATCCAGGATCCGCGGGTGCGTCGTGCGCTCACGCTGGCGATCGACCGAGACGTGATCGTGAACCAGGTGCTGAAGGGTGGCCAGTGGCCGGCCTACAACTTCAGCCACGTCAAGACCGCCGGTTTCGAGATGCCGGAGATCGACTTTGCCAACATGACCCAGGCCGAGCGTGATGCCGAGGCCAAGCGGCTGATGGAAGAATCCGGTGTGAAGGATCTCGATCTCAAGTTGATCTACAACACTTCCGAGAGCCACAAGCAGATCGCCACGATCGTCAGCCAGATGTGGAAGCAGAAGCTCGGTGTCTCGACCACGCTCGAGAACATGGAGTGGAAGACCTATCTGGATGTCCGCCGTGACGGACATTTCGACCTTGCCCGTTCTGCCTGGTGCGCGGACTACAACGAGGCCTCGACCTTCCTGGACCTGCTCACCACAACGCACGGCTCCAATGACGGCAAGTTCTCGAACGCCGAATATGACGCGCTGATGCTGGCATCTAAGACCTCGGACAACCCGAACGAGATGTACACGAAGGCCGAGCAGATCATTTCGGACGAGTCCGCGATCGCGCCGATCTACCACTACGCCAACACCTTCCTGCTCAGCGCGGACATCAAGGGTTGGCCCTATAACAACGCTGAAAATAACTGGTACTCGAAAGACCTGTACCGCATTGCAGAATAAGCGTTCCTAGCAGGGGCGCGCTGGGGGTTTCCTCTGCGCGCCCACCCCTAAACAGGCTCCCCCATGCTCAGTTTCATCATTCGCAGGTTGGCCGTCGCCATCCCGACGCTGCTCATCCTTGTCGTCTTCTCCTACGTGATCATGTACGCCGCACCCGGCGGCCCGTTCGACATGGAACGCGCCCTGCCGCCCGAGGTCATGGACAACCTCAACGCGAAATACGGGTTGGACAAGCCGCTCGTCGTGCAGATGTTCAACTATGTCTACAATGTGGTCGTGCATTTCGATTTCGGACCGTCCTACATGTACAAGAACCAGACGGTGAACGACATCATCGCGCAGGGCTTCCCGGTGACGTTGACCTATGGGTTCTGGTCCTTCGTCGTCGCCGTCGTCGTGGGCATGAGCCTGGGCGTCATGGCCGCAATCTATCACAATTCCTGGCTCGACTATCTCGCCGTGGGCATCTCCATCGGTGCTCAGGTGCTGCCGAACTTCGTCATGGCGCCGATCCTGGTGCTGTTCTTCACACTGTGGCTCGGCTGGCTGCCGGGCGGCGGCTGGCAGGGAGGGCAATGGCAATACGTCATCATGCCGGTGATTGCGCTTTCGACCTCCTTCATGGCCTCGATCGCGCGCCTGACCCGCTCCTCGATGCTCGAAGTGCTCAACGCCAACTATATCCGCACGGCCCGCGCCAAGGGCCTGCCGATGCGCCGCGTCATCTTCCGCCACGCGCTGAAGCCCGCGCTGTTGCCGGTCGTGTCCTATCTCGGCCCGGCATTCGTGGCGATGATCACCGGCTCGGTCGTGGTGGACATGTATTTCTCCACCGGCGGTATCGGCGTCTTCTTCGTCAACTCGGCGCTCAACCGGGATTACTCGGTGATCATGGGGATCACCATCCTGACCGGCGCGCTGACGATCCTGTTCAACCTCGTGGTCGATATCCTCTACGCCTGGATCGACCCGAAGATCCGCTATTGAGGCCGCACACATGATCCTCAACCGCGCAAAAGCCAGGGAGCTGGAAACAGCCCAGATCGGTGCCGAGATCGAAGGCCGCTCGCTCTGGGCCGATGCCCGCATCCGCTTCTTCCGCAACAAGGCCGCCGTGGGTGGCCTGATCATCCTGATCCTGGTCGGGCTCTTTGCCGCCTTCGGGCAGCACATGACGCCCTGGTCCAACGAGGAGGTCGACTGGGGGGTGCTCGGACAGGTCGACACGATGGGCCGGCCGAGCTTCGAGTCGAAGCACTATTTCGGCACGGACGATCTTGGCCGGGACCTTTTTGCCCGCACCGTGCAAGGCACGCAGATCTCGCTCATGGTCGGCCTGATCGGTGCGCTGATCGCCGTGGTCGTGGGCACCGTGTATGGCGCCACCGCTGGTTACTACGGCGGGCGGATCGACAACGTGATGATGCGGATCGTCGACGTGATGCTGTCGATCCCCTACATGTTCGTTCTGATCCTGCTGCTGGTGATCTTTGGCCGCTCGGTGCTGATGCTGTTTGTCGGTATCGGTCTGATCTCCTGGCTCGACATGGCGCGGATTGCGCGCGGCCAGACACTCAGCATCAAGAACAAGGAATTCGTCGAGGCCGCCCACGCGATCGGCGTGCGCCCCTCCACGATCATCCGCCGGCATATCGTGCCCAACCTGCTCGGCGTCGTCATCGTCTATGCCACGCTGCTGGTGCCGACCATGATCATCTTCGAGAGCTTCATCTCCTTCCTCGGCCTCGGTGTGCAGGAGCCCGCGACCTCCTGGGGCGCGTTGATCTCCGAAGGTGCCAAGCAGATGCAATATGGCACGCTCTGGATGCTGCTTTACCCGCTCTTCTTCTTCGTCATCACGCTATTCGCCTTCTTCTTTGTCGGCGATGGCCTGCGCGATGCGCTCGACCCGAAGGACCGTTGATCCATGGCCCTGCTTGAAATCAAGGACCTCGCGGTCCGTTTTGAGACCAATGACGGGATCGTTTCGGCGGTCAACGGTGTCTCTTTCAACGTGCGCGAGGGCGATACGCTCGCCATTGTGGGCGAGTCCGGCTCCGGCAAGTCCCAGACCGCCTTTGCCGCCATCGGCCTGCTGGCGCGCAACGGCCACGCCACCGGCTCGGTGAAATGGGACGGGCAGGAGATCCTGAACCTGCCCGACGCGAAGCTGAACCGTATCCGGGCCGACGAGATCGCGATGATCTTCCAGGACCCGATGACCTCGCTCAATCCGTTCCTGAAGGTCTCCGACCAGATGGAAGAAGTGCTGACGCTCCACCGTGGCATGTCCCGCCGCGCGGCGCGCGCCGAATGCGTGCGCATGCTGGATGCCGTGCGCATCCCCGATGCCGCTGCGCGGATCACGATGTATCCGCATGAATTCTCAGGTGGCATGCGGCAGCGGATCATGATCGCCATGTCGCTGCTGTGCCGTCCGCGGCTGCTGATCGCCGACGAGCCGACCACCGCGCTCGACGTGACCGTTCAGGCGCAGATCATGGACCTGCTGCGCGACATCCAGAACGAGTTCAACACGGCGATGATCCTGATCACCCATGATCTCGGAATCGTCGCGGGCTCCTGCGCGCGCACGATGGTCATGTATGGCGGCCGGATCATGGAACGGGGCACGACGGCGGAGATCTTCGCCAACCCGACCCATCCCTACACGCTCGGCCTGCTGGAAGCCGTGCCGCGACTTGACCGCAAGGAAGACACGCTGCCCACGATCCCCGGTGAGCCGCCAGACATGCTCAAGGCGTTCAAGGCCTGCCCGTTCGAGCCGCGCTGCCCGAAGGCCGATGAGCGCTGCAAGGCCGAGGTTCCGGCGCTGGAACGCATCTCCGAGACCCGCGTCCGCGCCTGTCACCGCAGCCCGGAGGAAGTCGCATGAGTACGCCTCTGCTGAAGGTCGAAGACCTTCGCGTCACCTTCAATATCCGCCCGCGCGGGGCATGGCCCTGGACGCCCTCGCTGCCGCTGCACGCGGTGGGCGGTGTCTCCTTCGAGCTGGAAAAAGGCGAGACGCTTGGCATCGTGGGAGAGTCCGGTTCGGGCAAGTCCACCGTGGCGCGCGCTATCATCAACACCGTGCCGGCCGCCGGCGGGCGGGTGCTGTGGAAGGGCGACGACCTGCTGCAGATGGAGCCGCAGAAGCGGCGCGCCCACCGGCAGGCCGCGCAGATGGTGTTCCAGGACCCGCTTGCGGCGCTCAACCCGCGCATGAAGGTCGGCGAGATCATTGCCGAGCCGCTGACCACCCACGCGCCGGGCACGCCCAAGGCCGAGGTCAAACGCCGTGTCGGCGAGTTGATGGAACGCGTGGGTCTGCTGCCGAACCAGATCAACCGCTACCCGCATGAATTCTCTGGTGGCCAGTGCCAGCGCATCGGCATTGCGCGTGCGCTGATCCTGAACCCGGAGCTGGTGATCTGCGACGAGCCGGTCTCGGCGCTCGACGTCTCGGTGCAGGCGCAGGTGATCAACCTGCTGAGCGAGCTGCAGCGCGATCTTGGCCTGTCGCTGATCTTCATCGCGCATGATCTCAGCGTGGTGAAACATATCTCGGACCGGATCCTGGTGATGTATCTCGGACGGGTCATGGAGACCGCCGATGCCGATACGCTGATCGAGCGGCCCGTGCATCCCTATACCCGCTCGTTGGTGCAGGCGGTGCCGATCCCGGACCCGGTTGTGGAACTTGCCCGCGCGCACCCCGTGCTGGAGGGCGATCTGCCCTCGCCGCTCAACCCGCCCTCGGGCTGCGTCTTCCGCACGCGCTGCCCGGTGGCGCAGGCAGGCTGCGCCGGTGATAAACCCGGGCCGCAGGAGATCGCGCCGGGGCATGTCTCCTACTGCCCGATCACGGCGGGGGAACGCGAAACGACTGGCGCCTGAGCGCCTCTCGTTACAACCTCTTCATTCCGGCTCCGGGAACCTTCCCGGGCCGGTTTTCATGGTCGGCTTCTCCCTAGAGCGTGTCGCGTTTAATCGGCCTCATAGCCTGCGGCTTTGAAGTAGTTGTAGCATTCTTCGTCCGAGAAGAGGTTGCAGACCTGTCCGACGGCGGCCCAGAGTTGGTCATAGGTTCGCGCGGCGGCCTTCCTGATCAGTGTCTTGAGTTTCGAGAAGGCCATCTCGATGGGATTCAGATCTGGGCTGTAGGGTGGCAGGAACAGGAACCATGCACCAATCGCGCGTAGGGACGCCGCTGCGGCCGGGGCTTTGTGGCTCGACAGGTTGTCGAGTATGACAACGTCGCCTTCGCGCAGCGTCGGCCCCAGTTGGGTTTCGATGTAGAGGGCGAACATTTCGGC